>NZ_JBWQOH010000047.1:0-205 GCF_056591695.1 Parashewanella sp. 2304DJ23-3 | reverse complement strand
CTGAGTCATTGAACAGGTTGAAGGTCCACTCGCCTGTTTCACTGTTGAGTATGAACTCACCGTAATCGGCAAATTGATCGCTGACCAGTGTCCAGCTTAGGTCGCCTTGTGCGTTGTCGACGTCAGTGGCATTGAGGTCGCCACTGACACTTGGCGTGCCTGGGATGTCGTTGTTTTGTGCGTCAACGCCCGCTTCATCGACGGA
>NZ_JBWQOH010000046.1:0-208 GCF_056591695.1 Parashewanella sp. 2304DJ23-3 | reverse complement strand
GTGAATAATAATTTTATTTTCATCCCATTTTATTCCGTCTCTCAACATTGAATTCAGAATCACCACCATCTTTCTCAAGCAGGCAATGATAGCGACTTTCTTTGGTTTGCCTGCTTGTGTAAGCCTTTGATAAGTTGCTTTAAATAAAGGGTTGCATTGCATAGCGGACATCATAGCCATAAATAACGTACTTCTGATATGCGAACGA
>NZ_JBWQOH010000045.1:0-210 GCF_056591695.1 Parashewanella sp. 2304DJ23-3 | reverse complement strand
TCGACCGTTTAAAACGTGTTCAATTTGACTCAAACTTGCTTTAAACCCTGACTCGCCAACCGTTTCTTAATCGCTTAAGAAGTTGTTGTGCCGTGTCAGTGGATGCGCATTATAGGGAGATTCTGAAACCGTGCAACCCCTTTTTGAAAGAAAAATACAAAAAAGTGATTGGATGTTTTTTTATTGAACGTTACGTATAAAAAAAGGGCT
>NZ_JBWQOH010000044.1:0-248 GCF_056591695.1 Parashewanella sp. 2304DJ23-3 | reverse complement strand
GACAGCGATGTCGATAACGACACCTTGACCGTTGTCAGTTATGAAGTGAATGGACAGACGATCGCCGCAGGCACCTCAACACCCGTTGCAGGCGGCACTTTAATTATCAATGCAGACGGCAGCTACAGCTTCACTCCAGCGCAAGATTGGAGCGGCACCTTACCGACCATCACTTACACCACCGATACTGGCGCCACAGCGACATTGACCATTAACGTCACACCAGTGGATGATGCCTCGGTACTGGT
>NZ_JBWQOH010000043.1:0-253 GCF_056591695.1 Parashewanella sp. 2304DJ23-3 | reverse complement strand
AAAAAAGCCCTTGCACGGTTTCAGAATCTCCCTATAATGCGCATCCACTGACACGGCACAACAGCTTCTTAAGCGATTAAGCAGCAAGGTTGGCGAGTCGGGTTTAAAGCGAGTTTGATTCAAATTGAACACACTTTAAACGGTCGAAAAAAACTTTGAAAAAAGTGTTGACGACCACAGGGAAATGCGTAGAATACGCAGCCCTAGCCCGCTGAGAACAAGGTTCCAACGGGGTGTTTCGAAAATCGAAATG
>NZ_JBWQOH010000042.1:0-255 GCF_056591695.1 Parashewanella sp. 2304DJ23-3 | reverse complement strand
GCCGTCGATGAAGCGGGCGTTGATGCACAAAACAATGACATCCCAGGCACGCCAAGTGTCAGTGGCGACCTCAATGCCACTGACGTCGACAACGCACAAGGCGACCTAAGCTGGACACTGGTCAGCGATCAATTTGCCAACTACGGTGAGTTCATACTCAACAGTGAAACAGGCGAGTGGACCTTCAACCTGTTCAATGACTCACCGGTTGTTGAAGCGATGCAAGAAGGCGACAGCATTGACCTGATATATAGC
>NZ_JBWQOH010000041.1:0-266 GCF_056591695.1 Parashewanella sp. 2304DJ23-3 | reverse complement strand
GGCGTTATATGCTAATGAGGTTTCAATGTTTATTTCCGAATATCTAAATGAAATTCTGCAACAAGAGTTATCGAATGGAAATCAAATCATTGAAGAATCGAATTGGTTACCTAAATGTGAGAAATTAGTAATACTACGAAACAGGTTTGCAAAGGGTTATAGTTATTCTCAGCTTAAATATCTGGAAATCAAAGACTCACATTATTGGTTTGCAGAGTACAGTTCAAACCAAAACAAAGAGTGCTTAGCTTGTAAGTAAATCGCAT
>NZ_JBWQOH010000040.1:0-282 GCF_056591695.1 Parashewanella sp. 2304DJ23-3 | reverse complement strand
GTAACAGTCGTCTTCAGCAACCGGTCTATCATTTGTGCCTGTGACCGTGATGGTCACTTTGGTGTCACTGAAGCCACCGTTGCCATCGCTAACACGAACGCTATATATCAGGTCAATGCTGTCGCCGTCTTGCATGGCTTCAACAACCGCTGAGTCATTGAACAGGTTGAAGGTCCACTCGCCTGTTTCACTGTTGAGTATGAACTCACCATAATCGGCAAATTGGTCGCTTTCTAGGCTCCAGCTGAGGTCACCTTGCACGTTGTCAACGTCGGTGGCATT
>NZ_JBWQOH010000039.1:0-289 GCF_056591695.1 Parashewanella sp. 2304DJ23-3 | reverse complement strand
GCTGTTTTATGGTGACATTGGCAACAAACGTAAGACTATGGGTAAGCCAACGAGAGTGAATCAACAATGGTGTGGTGATATCACTTATTTGAAAGTGGGTCAGCGTTGGCATTATTTGGCTGTCGTCTTGGATTTGTACTCTAGACGAGTCATAGGTTGGGCTTTTGGTCACAATAAGACGACAGAGCTAACGCTTAAAGCGTTAAAGAGTGCATTAAAGCACAGGCGCAGCAATGAACGTATATTATTTCATACAGATAGAGGTGCGGAGTATCGAGCTTATGTTGTG
>NZ_JBWQOH010000038.1:0-289 GCF_056591695.1 Parashewanella sp. 2304DJ23-3 | reverse complement strand
ACTGTTTTATGGTGACATTGGCAACAAACGTAAGACTATGGGTAAGCCAACGAGAGTGAATCAACAATGGTGTGGTGATATCACTTATTTGAAAGTGGGTCAGCGTTGGCACTATCTCGCTGTCGTCTTGGATTTGTACTCTAGACGAGTCATAGGTTGGGCTTTTGGTCACAATAAGACGACAGAGCTAACGCTTAAAGCGTTAAAGAGTGCATTAAAGCACAGGCGCAGTAATGAACGTATATTATTTCATACAGATAGAGGTGCGGAGTATCGAGCTTATGTTGTT
>NZ_JBWQOH010000037.1:0-366 GCF_056591695.1 Parashewanella sp. 2304DJ23-3 | reverse complement strand
GTTCGCGTCAGCGATGGCAATGGTGGCTTCAGTGACACCGAAGTGACCATCACGGTCACAGGCACGAATGATCGACCACTAGTCTCCAACGGCCCACAAGTTGGCGCCGTCGATGAAGCGGGTGTTGATGCACAAAACAACGACATCCCAGGCACGCCAAGTGTCAGCGGCGACCTCAATGCCACCGACGTCGACAACGAACAAGGCGACTTAAGCTGGAGCCTAGAAAGCGACCAATTTGCCAATTACGGTGAGTTCATACTCAACAGTGAAACAGGCGAGTGGACCTTTAACCTGTTCAATGACTCAGCGGTTGTTGAAGCCATGCAAGACGGCGACAGCATTGACCTGGTATACACGGTTCGC
>NZ_JBWQOH010000036.1:0-392 GCF_056591695.1 Parashewanella sp. 2304DJ23-3 | reverse complement strand
TATGAAAGGCAATTAAATACGTAGGGTCTGTAGCTCAGCTGGTTAGAGCGCACGCCTGATAAGCGTGAGGTCGGTAGTTCAAGTCTACTCAGACCCACCAATTCTTCGTTATAGCTTTGTTGTGAAAATCGTCGTTTATTATTTATAAACTTCTTCATTTCATGCCTTGCTTTAACTCGAATACATCTTTCGCAGTAGAAGCAATTGGACAAAACGTATTTACATCATGTATGGGGCTATAGCTCAGCTGGGAGAGCGCCTGCCTTGCACGCAGGAGGTCTGCGGTTCGATCCCGCATAGCTCCACCATACATGACCCTCGTCTTCTGGACGAAGACATAGAGAGGCCAAAGATAAAATGTAAATTTTACCTTTGGCTTTTTTTAGCCTTGC
>NZ_JBWQOH010000035.1:0-477 GCF_056591695.1 Parashewanella sp. 2304DJ23-3 | reverse complement strand
TAACGCCTACAATAACAGGCTAAAATTGGTTGGCTAAATTTAGGAACGAAGTGACTAAAGCCAACCAGTTTTAGTCCTTGTTTATTGCCTTGTTAGGAGACGCTTAAGCGAGCCTCCAAGTTTTTAATTAAAGAATTCAACTCTAAATTAAAACCTGTTAAGTTTTTGCCGCTTAAGTTTAAATTAATTAGTCGGTCATTCTCTTTTAGGATAGGAACCATGTGCACTTTAAAATTTATCCAAGACATTCCTCTCGGTTCAATTTCACCTAATAATTCAGGATTCAATTTTTTCAATCTAACCATTCTTGATTTAGAAGACCATACAGGAAAAGACACTTTATTGTCTGAAACATCAAGCTCAAGGGTTGCACCATTAGGGAATTCACCAAACCATAAATATTGGTTTTCAGCTACTTCTTGATAAAATTTTTCTATCTGCGATCCAACACTCACCTAATTAAGTCTCCTAACGCCC
>NZ_JBWQOH010000034.1:0-527 GCF_056591695.1 Parashewanella sp. 2304DJ23-3 | reverse complement strand
GTGCCTACTGAGTAGATATATTCATGTTGTGGGCTGAGTTAGTCTCGGCAAAATTAACAACAACACCATTTTTAATTAATATGTCCAACATATGTGTTTTGATATTGGATTGAGTTTTCATTGTAAAAGCTTGAGCAGAAGCCTTACCGCCTGTATATGTGTAAACCCACTTTTCGTCGGTTTCACTAAGAACACTTTTGACAGCTGGTTCACCAAAAATTGAAATAAGATCAGCTTTAGTTGTTACGTTTTTCTTTATTTGAGCAACTTGATCTGATGTAAATTGATTTCCGTAGTTTACGTTTGAAGTATAAACGCACCCTGTAACACTTAAGGCAATTACGGCAAGAAAGACTGCTTTGGACAATTTGTTCAACATATTCCCTATATTTCCTTGTTTATAAAATTGATCTCATCAATTAGATTTGGCACATAACGCCCGCCTTAACGGGCAAATACTGGTTGGCTATAATCCGGAGCGCAGCGCAGGAGCCAACCAGTATTTGTCCTGTTGAAGCGCTTGTTAT
>NZ_JBWQOH010000033.1:0-568 GCF_056591695.1 Parashewanella sp. 2304DJ23-3 | reverse complement strand
ACATTGTCATGTTGAACAGCTTGTTAGGCGATTGGTCAACACCAATTTGAGGCTGAGAACTCTTTCGAATTTGAAGATACGCTATCACCATGAAGCATTCTTATCACCCATTCGACAACCTTGTCTTCTGTAGTACTATAAGCCCCAGAGTTTCCTAATAATGTGTTTTGGCATTCAGCTAACCCTTCAGGTGTTAAGGATACTCCTGTTTGAAATTCTTTTAAGCGCCCTTTATTAAGCCAGTGTTTAAATGCTGAAGTGCTATTTGCTAATAAAAACATTAGAATTTCATGATTCATTATTGCTCCAGAGAGTTGATTATTATTTTGAGCAACTCGAAATGCAGCAATTGTCATTGCTCTCATTTCTTTATTTCGTGAACCATGAAGCCCCATAGAGTGCGCCTCATTAGTGCTTGTGGGGTAGCGGTTTGTACCATAAAGAGTAATTGAATTAGAAGGTTCAAAAAGTTTACTCATCGATTTCTCCATCCATGGTTTCGCCTAACGTCTCAATAACCGGCGCAGCTTTGCTGCGTCCGGCGCCTGAAAGGCGCGTAGTTGATTGA
>NZ_JBWQOH010000032.1:0-602 GCF_056591695.1 Parashewanella sp. 2304DJ23-3 | reverse complement strand
AAAGTCAGGATTAAACATGGACGCAAAATTGCTAGCGGAGCATATCGTAAAATCGAACCAAGCTATGGAAGTGCTCTTTCGTGAAAAACATCATGAAGCAGCTCTCATTTTGCTTTATTCATGGGTTGACCGTCTATCGTGGCTTGCAGTAGATAAAGAGTTTTCTGATGGCAGTGATTTTAAGGCTTGGCTTAACAAGTACTTGTTTGTAAATGGCCACTCTTTTAATTTTAATGCCAACGACTTATGGGCCTCAAGGTGTGCTTTACTGCATACTGGCACATCCGAAGCAAGGGATGTCAAAAGAGGTAGAGCTCGATCTGTTTTTTACTACGGTGGGCAAATAGAAGTAACCGCTAAAAATCCTAGTGAGCAAGTATATGTAAGTGTTGGTCAGCTCCATGTTAGCCTAATTAAAGCATCTCAAAAATTTTTGCAACATTTAGAAAAACAGCCTGCTGAACTAGAGTTAGCTAATGAAAAGCTAGGTAAAATCATGAGCCGAACGACAGACTTTTAACAAGCGCTTCAACAAGGACAAATACTGGTTGGCTCCTACGCTGCGCTTCGGATTATAGCCAACCAGCATTTGCCTGTTAAGC
>NZ_JBWQOH010000031.1:0-704 GCF_056591695.1 Parashewanella sp. 2304DJ23-3 | reverse complement strand
TTTACTTTAGCTGGCTTACTGTACGTGGCTAAGGCTCTTGCCCTTAAACCGTGTTCTTGCATTAATCGAGCAACTCGCTTTTTGCTGGTTTTAATGCCCGCTCTTTTTAATGCTTCAAATACCCGTGGACTGCCGTACGTTTGCTGGCTAGCAATGAACACTTCACGTATCTTATTCAGCAGCGCTTGGTCACTCAGCTCGTGCTGTGAAACTGAGCGTTTAAGCCAAGCATAAAAACCACTTCTAGATACATTTAACCAATCGCAGAGGTACTTTATACCTAACTTTTCTTTGAAAGCTTTGATGAATCCAAATCGTTCTGATGGACTTCCGCCAGATACCGTTGCCACTTTTTTAGCAAGTCGTTCTCCTGCTTCAAGCGCTCGTTTTCTTTCTGCAGTTGTTTGATTTTATTGAGTTCTCTTTTATTCGGCACATTACTCATAAGCTCTTGATTGCCTTGGTAACGCTGTACTTCATCGAACTTGCCTTCTCGATACTCTTTACGCCATCGAGACAACATCAGTGGATGGATATCGAGCGCTTGGGCAACTTCCTTAGACATGACATCGTCTCTTAAGCTTAACTCTACGGCTTTTATTTTGAAATCGATTGGATAAAACCATGTCTTTTTAGGACGAGTATATCTTGGCATAACAGCCTCCTCATGATGATAAGGAGGTGTCCACTAAAACGGGGGAACT
>NZ_JBWQOH010000030.1:0-787 GCF_056591695.1 Parashewanella sp. 2304DJ23-3 | reverse complement strand
CTACAGCTTCACCCCAGCTCAAGATTGGAACGGCACCTTACCGACCATCACTTACACCACCGATACTGGTGCCACAGCGGCATTGACCATTGAAGTCACGCCAGTGGATGATGCCTCGGTACTGGTGAATGACACCAATAGCGTTGTCGAAGATAGCGTAGCGGAAGGCAATGTACTGACCAACGACAGTGATGTCGATAACGACACACTTACGGTAGTCAGCTATGAAGTGAATGGACAGACGATCGCCGCAGGCACAGATGTACAAGTCGAAGGCGGCACATTAGTCATCAATGCCGACGGCAGCTACAGTTTCACTCCAGCGCAAGATTGGAACGGCACGTTACCGACCATCACTTACACCACCGATACTGATGCCACAGCGACATTGACCATTAACGTCACACCAGTGGATGATGCCTCGGTACTGGTGAATGACACCATTACCGTAGCTGAAGATAGCGTTGCAGAAGGCAATGTCCTCACCAACGACAGCGATGTCGATAACGACACCTTGACCGTTGTCAGTTATGAAGTGAATGGACAGACGATCGCCGCAGGCACCTCAACACCCGTTGCAGGCGGCACATTAGTCATCAATGCCGACGGCAGCTACAGTTTCACTCCAGCGCAAGATTGGAGCGGCACCTTACCGACCATCACTTACACCACGAGTACTGGTGCCACAGCGACATTGACCATTGAAGTCACGCCAGTGGATGATGCATCGGTACTGGTGAATGATACCAATAGCGTCGTCGAAGATAGCGTAGCGGAAGGCAATGTA
>NZ_JBWQOH010000029.1:0-898 GCF_056591695.1 Parashewanella sp. 2304DJ23-3 | reverse complement strand
AGCCTTTCTCTGTCGTAGTTCGATTGATTTGTGGCTCCTCTATTGAGAGACCGATAACAAGAGCGAACACGACAAAGAACTCCAAGCATAAAGCTCGAATAGTCTTCTGGGTCTCGAACCCGCATTACGCAAGCAAGAGTTAGCTTATTATGAATACTGCAAACAATCAAAGCCTAAATGTTGGTGTCGATACTGGTAAAACACAGCTCGATATTCACATTCGCCCTCTCGACATCTATTTCACTGTTTCTAATGATATTAAAGGCATTAAGCAAGCCATTAAAACTTTGAAACAATATTCCATCGAACGCATCGTGATTGAAGCCACTGGTCGCTTGGAACTCGCTTTTGCTGAAGCTTGTATCAAGGCTAAGCTACCGTTGGTGATAGCCAATCCCATTAAAATCAAACGCTTTGCTGGCGCTATCGGGCAAACCGCTAAAACCGACAAGCTCGATGCAGCTCTCATTGCTCATTATGCTGAAGCGATTAAGCCACCTCTAACGAAAATGAAGCCTCAAATGATGAGACAAATGGCCGACCTTGTCGCTCGTCGAAATCAGCTTATCACCATGCAAACCATGGAGAAAAACCGACTCCAAATTATGCCTAAGCATCTTAGCTCGACGATTAAACCCATACTGACGACCTTAAAGCATCAACTAAAGTCAGTTGAGCAAAGCATTGAAAAGCTCATTGAAGATAATGAAGAGTACAAATCGAAAAGCGAAATCCTTCAGAGTATGCCTGGCATAGGAAAGGTGGCTTCTGCTGCCATCATTAGCGGTTTACCTGAGCTTGGTTTTATCAGCAATAAACAAGCAAGTCATTTAGTCGGTGTCGCACCAATAAATCGAGATAGTGGTAAATACAAAGGCCAAAGAAAGATTAAAGGTGG
>NZ_JBWQOH010000028.1:0-934 GCF_056591695.1 Parashewanella sp. 2304DJ23-3 | reverse complement strand
CGTCAGTGACGTTTACGGCACCTTTACCGTGGATAACGAAGGTAACTGGTCGTACACGCTTAACCAAAATAATACGGTGGACAGTTTAACGAAAGATGAAAAGCTGACTAAAGTCTTCACAGTGTTGTTGAGTGATGGCAATGAAACCATTGTGACAATCACGATTACCGGTACCAATGATGCTCCTGTTATTAGCAGTGACGACACCCAAGGAAGTGTCCTCGAAATGGGAATTGATGAAAATAATGCCTTAGAGCCAGGCATGGCAAGTACCCATGGTGACTTGATTGCTGGCGACATTGATAATGCTTACAACACCCTAACGTGGTCATTCAGCAGCGCCGACAACCATGTCGATTACGGCACGTTTAGCATTGACCCAATTACACAGCAATGGGCGTTCTTGTTAGATGATACTAAGGATGCGGTACAAGCAATGAAGCGTGGCGATATCAAAACGCTCACCTTTACCATTCGGGTTGAAGATCCACATGGTGGCTTTGATACGCAACAGATTACAGTAGTCATCAATGGTACAAACGATGCGCCAATCATCACCAACCAAGTATTCAATGAAAGTGTATATGAAATAGGAGTCGACGATAACAACGTTGATACCAATGGTATCGCTGTGGCAACAGGGACATTGACGGCAAGCGATGTTGATCACTCTTCAAGCGAGCATAACTGGAGTCTTGTCAGTAGCTCGCCATACGGCGATTACGGTACATTTACGCTCGACGCTGCTACGGGGGAATGGACATTTACACTGGATGACGAATCTGACATCGTACAAATGATGAAGACGGGTGATACTCATGAGCTGACATTCTTAGTTCGAGTGACTGATGACCAAGGTGGTTATGACGAACAAACGATCACCGTGACAGTTAATGGTCAAAATGACCGCCCAGATGCTGAAGATGATTGCTAT
>NZ_JBWQOH010000027.1:0-978 GCF_056591695.1 Parashewanella sp. 2304DJ23-3 | reverse complement strand
AAATTCAACAGGGACAAATTCTGTTTGGCTTTTGTCACTGCGTTCCAAAATTATAGCCAAACACAATTTGCCCGTTAATTGGGCGTTATGTGTTTTAATCGATATCGAGTTTAATGAATACCCAAAAAAGTACGAAAATTAATCCTTCTGAATTGAATAATAAGTTCAATGAAGCTCTGAGCATAATCTATATGTTCAAAGGTGGTGGCTCACGATTATATACTCCTCATGAAACTGAGGACTTTATATGTAAACTTATCGATGGAGTTCCATACATTCCATTTAATGTGGAAAAATTCAATAGAAAATTATTTAGAGCTAGGATTCTTGATAATGACCAGCCTTTTGATGATTTAAAGCAATTATTAGCTAAACCCAATGACTTAGTTACAAGTTACGGTCGATGCAATAGGCCTGGATTTTCTTCACTGTACCTATCAGATTCAGCCACAACCATCCTATCTGAATTAAAGGTGCATCGTGGGCAAAAAGTTCAAGTAATTGAGGCAGAACATAAACCTGACATAAACTTTAAAGTTATTTGTGTTGGAGTAATTGACTATTGGAGAAGGCATAAAGTTCCACCAAAAATATTAAGTGAAAAAGTTAAGGAATTTATAATTGCCAATAAAGAAGCTGTCGGAGATGGCTATTGGTATAGAGCTGAATTAATAGATGCTTTTATTGCAGATGAGTTTAGAAAAGTATGTTTACGAGAATACGATTACAACATAACATCTTCTTACTCCAAAATACATTACGATATCAATGAGGTTGATACTCTTTTATATCCTAGCGTGGGGCATCATGGAGGATGGAATTTCGCATTCAAACCATCTTCTTTCACAAAAAGCTTTGAAGTAAAGAAATCCTATGTCATAGAAGTAATGGAAGACTTTGGTTATGGTATGTACCATTTTGAAATAGAAAAAGAATCTAAAAGCATATCTGGAAATTTAATTCAGTGGTAAAAACACA
>NZ_JBWQOH010000026.1:0-1016 GCF_056591695.1 Parashewanella sp. 2304DJ23-3 | reverse complement strand
GCAAATCAACAAGGACAAATACTGCTTGGCTTTTGTCACTTCGTTCCAAAATTATAGCCAAGCACTATTTGCCTGTTATTGTGGGCGTTATATTGCTATGAATGAACTAGTCGAATCAGCCTTCGATAAGGCATTGAAAAATTTAGGTTTGAATGGAATGGATGCTTTAAGCGAATGCGATAAAGTAGTCGCTTCTGTTTTTGCTTTAGAAGCTGAAGTTAATAATGGTGGCTTTGATCAGTTTTTTTATAATCCAGCCGGAGATTTAGCTTTTTTTGTCCCTGAAGCTTTGCGAATAATAGGGGCGCATAAAACAGCAAAAATTGCTGAAAAAGCAAATTCAATATTCGGTCAAGAAGGTCCAAGCCGTGATTCAACTATTCGCACTAAAGTACTTCTAAGTTTTGGTGAAAAGTATGATGACTATTTGGGAAAACTAGATGATGAGTTTTACGAATATCCACATGACTTGTATGCCTTGCTTGAGCAGTACATATTAAAGGTTAATACGTAGTCGCAATATAACAAGGGCATTTAAGTCGGACAAAAAACAGTTGGCTTTTTGCTCGTTCCTCGCTAATTTTAGCCAACAATTTATTTGCCGCTTAATAGCAGCGTTATGTGCCTATGGATAACTTCAAGATTTTATTGCTGTTAGTTACGATACTATTTTCAGGATTAACTGAGAGTAAGGTAATTATCAAAGGTGATGTTACCAAAAAGGTCATCTTAGATATTAAATCTGCATTCAAATCAGGTGCAAATGTATATACAGGCAGCTTTTTATGGAAAACTTTCCCTAAGGAACTAGATAGTAAGCTTATTTCTATTACAAATGTAAACGGCTCTTATAAAGTTACAGTAGCAATAAAAAGTCGTGAACCTGCAACAATTTTTATTGCAAAATATGTTTGCCCAAATTTTAAGTGTCAGCTAAAAATTTTCAAAGCTAAAGAAGTACAAATATAAAGCTGTTAAAAATCAGCACATAACAAGCGCTTCAACAGGACAAATGT
>NZ_JBWQOH010000025.1:0-1070 GCF_056591695.1 Parashewanella sp. 2304DJ23-3 | reverse complement strand
GTGTTGGCAACAAAGGCTAAATCTGGATTATCCACATCTGTCGCAGTCAATGTGCCTTCTGCAAATAACTCGATGTCTTCAATCACCATTCCAGTATCTTCACTGATGAGTGGTAGGTCATCGGTACCGGTTATTTTGATTTTCAGGATGGCAGTATCTAAACCACCATTTTGGTCACTGGCGGTATAAGTGAAGTTTTCAAAGACGATTTCACCTCCTTTAAGTCCGGCGGTCACTGCTCGGCTCTTATCTAGATAGTACGTAAAGCTACCGTCGGCATTGAGTACTAACGTACCGTAAATGCCATCAATGCTTTGTCCTGCATCTACAGTTGTGCCACCAAACTGAACTTGCGTGACGATAAGATCGTCATTTTCAACGTCAGTATCGTTTTCAAGGACATTACCATTAACCAGCGTAGTTTGTTGCGCTGCACCGAAAGCGTCATTTTGACCATAACTGCTAATAAGCTCAGCCGTGTTGGTATCGAAATTAAAGGTATAAATATTGTTTTCAGAAAAGATGTATAGCCGTCCACCATGACCTGAAATCAAACCGTAATTAAGGGTGGAGCCAGTAACATTTTCTTTGATGATTGTAGCAACAGCGCTACCTGATGCATCGAAATCAATGCGAGCCAGATGCCCCAAACTGGTCGTAAAGTACATTTCACCTTGATGGAATACTATGTCACCCGCTGAATTGACACCTAAGGTGTCATATGTGGCAACCACATCCCCAAACTGACCAGCATCACTGGTGTTTAACTGATAAAGGTTATCGCCACCTGAAGCGTATAAGTCACCATTCGGCGCAAACGTTAAACCATTCGACCATGGCACTGAATCATTAATGACTGTCGTTGTGCCTGTTACTGGGTCAATCATATAAAGAATACTGCCCGATATGCCATACATCACCCCTTGTGGTGAGATAGCAATATCAGTCATATATTGACCCAATTGTGCAATAACTTCATGTTCGCCTGTCTCAGGGTCAACACGTAATAAGTTCTTCTGATTATCAACAACATAAGCCGTATTAAACGGCGCATCCGGCTCGTTTACTTC
>NZ_JBWQOH010000023.1:0-1917 GCF_056591695.1 Parashewanella sp. 2304DJ23-3 | reverse complement strand
TTAACTATGGGCTTAGATAACTTAAAGCCAAAGAACAACAAAATAACAGAAATACCGACTAACCCAAAATATGCGTACTTATGAAATGAACTGAATATCGGCTCAAGGTAACTATAAAAAAGAGCATGGGGAAGAATAGCGGAAACCATTAGTAACTGCCCCAATGAGGATACCGAGATTTTAGTGTTACAGTTTTCACAAACATATGAAAAACCTAACCCAAAATGAGACTTATAACTTGGGATTTCTTCTTTGTATTTTACAGAGTCACACTTTGGGCAAACAAATGATGGCATAACTTTCCTTTAAATGTATAACGCCCGCTTAACAGGCAGATGCTGGTTGGCTAAAATCCGAAGCGCAGCGTAGGAGCCAACCAGTATTTGTCCTTGTTGAAGCGCTTGTTATGCATTTTACCAAAGTTCTTTGATAAGAGAGATTTTGCCGTCTGTAAAACCAAATAAAGCTAAAAGTGGTTCAGAGCCTTTCCAACTACCGTCACTTTGAATAATACCTCGTGAATATTCAACTGCTAAATAATTTTTGCCTGAGATAGTTTTTAAAATACGTTTCTGGTTTTTGTCGGTATTTTGATACCTACCTAGCTCTAAATTTCGAAGAAACGCTTTTCGCCAAGTATCTTTGTCGAAGTTTGCCTCATATTCGACGTGAACATATTTAACATTTTTATGAGTTAAATTCAGAAGAGCGTCAATATCAGTTGGAGTAGAACCCTTCCTTGCGACTTTATCCAAAGCTGTAAAGTACAATTTAACTTGTTCAAGTTGGCATTCCGATTTGCAATCAGTTGCAAACGATTTATTTGCAATAACAAATAAGAGAAGTACCCAAGAAATTTTTAAAATAATATTCATTACAACTCCATTGTTTGATGAATGCATAACGCCCGCTTAACAGGCAAATGCTGGTTGGCTATAATCCGAAGCGCAGCGTAGGAGCCAACCAGTATTTGTCCTTGTTGAAGCGCTTGTTAGCAGTGCATTACGCAAATGCTAGAATTTTCATTTATGTAACCATAGCCAGCAATATTTACTGACTTGGATTCTAAACCATAAACTGAAATTGATGTTGCTACAATTGGAAAGTTAAGTTTAATTAAGTCCGCTTTGTTTGGTTTTGCAACACCATACCAAAAATTTATAACTTTACCCTTTACAAACATACATGGTTGAGAATATTCGATTTCAGATAAGCCATAATTTAAAAAACCTACAAACTCAAAGCCAGCAGAATCTATGAATTGAGCCTTGACGATAATATTTGAGTTTGGATCTAATGCATCTTCTTCCTTTGCAGGGACAATCATTGTTTCAATATAACTATCGTCTTTCCACATTGGAAATTGCCAAACGGGATGCTCTGATAAGTCTTGAAGAGTGATATCCCATATATGTTTACTCATAACTTCCTTGTACTGCTAACGCCGCATTAAGCGGAAAATGGTTGTTGGCTATAATTTTGTAGCGAAGCGGAAAAAGCCAACAAGTATTTTTCCGATTGAATGCCTTGTTATAAGCGGTGTTTGATTATACAAATGAATTAGTCTGTACCAACTGAATTAACACCACTGCCAGCGCCACCACCGAAAGATCTAGTTGGTTTAATAGCTTCATCAGCACTTCGATTGATTATCCATACAGCAATTGCTGCTATAAAAGGCATTAACCAGATAAGTATGATTTGAGCAATTTTTTGAAATCTTTCTAGGTCATCCCTTTTAGCAGTTGATACAGAGACATAAATATTCAATAAAACAGCTACAGCAATAGATATAAATAGAAATTCCATTTCTAGACTCCTCGCATAGCTTATAACGCCCAAATAACGGGCAAATTGTGGTTGGCTAAAATTTGGAGCGCAGCGACAAAGCCAACCACAATTTGTCCTGTTGATTTG
>NZ_JBWQOH010000022.1:0-2119 GCF_056591695.1 Parashewanella sp. 2304DJ23-3 | reverse complement strand
GCTCTTTGAAAACAGCCTGCAAAAAGACAGCCAATAAAATTTAATGGATGCTTTGAACTTGGACTTTGATTCATACATATGCTTCAGTGCAAAAGCTTGGGTTTTGCTGTGTAAATCAACAATTGTTAAATTGTTGCAAGTAAGCTCATGATAGCCATGTGAACTTTGAATTAAAATAATAATTTTTTTGAATTCACCAGTAAAATGATTACCTTTAATTCGTATAGTATCGCAAGCTTTTGCTCCAATTTCATGAGAATCATTGTTAATAAAAAAATTATCGGAAAGAGAGTATGCCTTAGATAAATTGGGTTTACTGCCTTTCTCTTGTTCTACTTTGTACATTGCGTTAGTAAAAGCATTAGCAGATTTTATTGTGACAGGATAATTTTTGTTATTACTTATAACCAAGTTATAAAAACACTCTGAGTTTTTCCTATGAATCAAAACTCTTTCAAGTTTCAGAGGCTTTAATTTACTTTGATACAAGCTAAACATTACAGTTGCTATTGCAATAATGGATGCAATAGAGCTGATAATTGAAGTTATTTCTTGTAGGTTACTCATAAACACCCTGAGAGCTAACGCCCCCATTAAGGAGCAAAAAATAGTTGGCTAAAATTTTGGAACGCAGTGACAAAAGCCAACTGTTTTTTGTCTGCTTGAATGGCTTGTTATACGAACTTTGCCGATTACTCAACCGCTTACAGATTAACAAACTACTGAACGAAGTAAACTGCCACGTTACAAATGAACGTTGAATTTTGAGCCTTACTACAAAGTAAAACGAGCAACTGGCGCAAAATAAAAGTTAGATCTTACTGCAATGTTGAACGCCTATTTGCGACAAAATGAAAGCAAAGGCGAAAACACTGGATTGCCACAACTAACTACAACAAGACTGTAATTTGCACGCTACCGCCAAACCAAACAAACAATGAGTGGCAGCAACGTATAACGCCAAATTCAGGTGCGCCGTAGGCGTCACCTGGAATTTTTTGTTATATGCGACTTATTTTACTCTTGCCATATGATACACACTGACAAACTCGCCATCTCTGAAGGCGAATTTAGGAGATTCACCTTCAATTTTAAATCCATGCTTTTTATATAACGCGATTGCTGCATCATTATCAGTGTAAACTGTCAGTTCGAGCCTTTGTATATTCAACCAGTTCTCGGCTAAATCAATGACAGCAGAAAGCAATTTACTGCCTACACCTTTACCTTGAAACGTATCTTTAACTGCCATACCAAAACCAGCTACATGTTTTCTTCTCTGGTTTTGCTCAACATGTAGTCCAATTTGGCCTACAAGGTCTCCTTCAATTTCTGCAACTAAAGAATAAATTCCTTGAGGCAAATTCCCGAGACGAGACTCCCAGACAGCTATTGAAGGAAAAGGTAGCTGTAGTGTGCCTGAATAGGCAACCTTGCCAGAATAAATATCTCTTATTGCCTGAATATCGTTACTATCACTATGTCTTATTTTTATTTCAGACACTGAAAACTCCATTTATTATTTCAGCTGCTGTTGAGATTGAACTTTGAACTGAGCATATAACGCTTGGTTCAGATGCGCCGCCGACGGCGGGGTCAGCTGGAACCTTTTGTTATGTGGCTAAATTCATACTGAACTTTCCGGGTTGCACACAACCTGATACAACTCGAAACCGGCTTAGATTGTCTCTGAACTCGCCAAACATGACAAACCAAAAATCTCTGGGCTGGCGTCGCACGAACACTGAACCCGACTGCCAGCCATGCGAGAACTACAGCTATCCACAAGTGAAAAACTATGCGCTGCCATGGCACCGAGAGGACACTCGAAAAGCGATGCCCGCTGCGAGAAAACAACCAACAATTCAAAGCCGATTGCGGGCTAAACTCCCCGCCAATATTGGCACCCAAACATCTTGGCAGCTTGAAAGAGAACTGAACTTGATGCTGGCATGGCACAATGCTGATATTTGACTTGCTCAAACCTCTTTCGCCAGCTTGGGAAAGATTACCGAAATCAAACCACCCCGCTTCTCTGAACTATAAGACGAAAAACAAAGGGTGATAACTGCCACATAACGCCCGCTTAACAGGCAAATGCTGGTTGGCTAAAATCCGA
>NZ_JBWQOH010000021.1:0-2149 GCF_056591695.1 Parashewanella sp. 2304DJ23-3 | reverse complement strand
ACTTTAATTATTACTGAGACTTAGGGTGCAAGTAATTTGAAAAATGAGTATCCGCTAATTTTTCAAGTTCTAATATTTTATTACGAAATTCATCAGCTTTTACTGAGTCAATATTTCCTGCTGCTTGCTCGTTAAAAACAGCAAATTCCCGATTTAAGTTTTCAAGTTGATCTAAAACTTTTTGAAAAGATTTCATAACTGAATTTTTATCCATGAAAATACAACTCCACTTGATTTCAAAACTTATGTATAACGCCCGCTTAACAGGCAAATGCTGGTTGGCTATAATCCGAAGCGCAGCGTAGGAGCCAACCAGTATTTGTCCTTGTTGAAGCGCTTGTTATAATTTGTTTGCAACATTGCTCAACTTCTTTTTGAAAATATCACATTGTTTTTCGAATTCTTCTTGTGTTTGGCAAAATTCTGTTACCGTTAATTTTGATTTCTTAGGCCCCTCAAAAAATGGCACTAGTTTAGATCTGGCTTTATCAACAGCAGCATACTCACAAACTAATTTAGGAAAATGTATGTTTAGAAGCATTATAATTTTTTGTGCATCACCTGGGTTAAGCATTGATTGTTTTCTTGTTAACTCATCAGCTTGCTCAAGAGTAAGCTTGTGATAATAAACACGTAAATGAGTTAGATACATCGTAGCTAAGTTAGTTTGCCATTTTTCAAATAAAAAATAGAGTTCCTCAAGTTTTTGAAGCTTTATTTCAATATTTTTTTGTTTGCTAGTTGCTTCTAAATTTTTATCTAAAGAACGACTGTTAAAATAATTAGTAATAAATACTGCTGTTAACGTTGAAAACGCAGTTACTGTTGCACTTATTATAACTACAACATCCTTAATGTTTATTTCTAGCAATATCCTCTCCGATATATGGAAAATTATAACGCCTGCATAACAGGCGCAAAATGTTTGGCTATAATTTGCGACGAAGGAGCAAAGCCAAACAGTTTTGCGTCCTTGTTGATGCACTTGTTAGGTGCATGTTACATTTTGCCGAAATGGCGATAAAGCAAGTCATTTAATTGATCGTTTTCAAAAGCATATATTAGTTCGGTTTGACCAATTTTTCGGTATTTGCCCCAGTAATAACCAGCCCACCTTTTTGAAGTTTCAATGTCGTCACTACCAATTAATTTATGACTAAACACATGCTGAACTGTCTCAAGTGAGAAACTAGAGCCGTCTTGTACTGCTTGCAAAAATAACTTTGTCGGATCGATTACTGAATGCATGCTCTTGCACCTAACGCCTGCATAACAGGCGCAAAATGTTTGGCTAAAATTTGCGACGAAGGAGCAAAGCCAAACAGTTTTGCGTCCTTGTTGATGCACTTGTTAGGGTTACGGTAGTGGTTCACCAAATTCATCAACTTTTTTACCCCACTTGTCCATCATTGTGTTACATCTCTTACAAGTCCAGCCACCATATCTTTTTTGATAATCATTTTTAGGCAGCCTAATTATTGGCATCTGTTGATTACAAGTAGGGCAATTTACTCTATTTTTTATATTTATACCGTGCTTAGACTTTTTGGCATTCTCTACTTTAAAGTAGAGATACAATCCCAAAAGTGGAAACAGTGATGTTGCTATAATGGTCAGATACAATTTTGTAACCCTAACGCCCGCTTAACAGGCAAATGCTGGTTGGCTATAATCCGAAGCGCAGCGTAGGAGCCAACCAGTATTTGTCCTTGTTGAAGCGCTTGTTAAGTGCTTAATTGTAGATAATAAAACCGTCATAGCTACCATCCCAGTCAGTTAGAGGCATTGTTGCGACTTCCAAGAACTGAGGCTTGCCATCGCACATTTCAATATGAGCACATAGAATTAAACCATTCGGCAGTTCTATGTGACCGAATAAATCTAGAATCTGGACAGCGTGATTCACCTTGCTACTTATTTCTTCGAAATATACATATAGGCCAGGCCCAGTGTGCTCACGACTGCTTACCCGTAACTCATAAAGAATATCCAGTATTGCAGGCTGATGCTTGCCAATTGCCGAGATTATCGAGAGTTCAAATTCGTTCAGTTTCATGAGCACTTAACGCCCGCCTTAACGGGCAAATACTGGTTGGCTATAATCCGGAGCGCAGCGCAGGAGCCAACCAGTATTTGTCCTGTTGAAGCG
>NZ_JBWQOH010000020.1:0-2367 GCF_056591695.1 Parashewanella sp. 2304DJ23-3 | reverse complement strand
CTTGTTGAACCAAGCCGCAAAGCGGCAGAATCACATGATTAATAAGCATTAATCACATTCACCAAAGCCCTGTCCCATACTTCTCTTACAGCAATTACAGCAATCTTGCTGGATAACTTGAGGAGTATTTTCATGACACCTTACGAACAACAACGCTTTGATTTTCTTTATGAACAACATCTTACCAACTTGCGCTTACAAGGCAAGCGCAAAGCCACTATTGATGCTTACAGTCGAGCAGTTCGGCGTATCGCTGCGCATTTTGACCGTTGCCCTGATAATTTAGAGCAGCACGAACTTAAGCAATACTTCGATGCGTTAATTCAATCGCACTCTTGGAGTACCGTTAAAATAGACCGTAATGGCTTGCAGTTCTTTTATCGCTATACGCTAGACAAGCAGTGGCAATGGCTGAATATTGTCAAACCGCAACAAGTCAAACGCCTGCCTGATGTCTTATCCGTTGCAGAAGTGGCCTTGATTATCAGCCGTACTCGGCAGCTGAGATATCAAGTGCTGTTTTTTACCATCTACAGTTTAGGCTTGCGATTGGGCGAGGCGATTAACTTAACGGTGGCCGATATCGACAGCGCTTATATGCAGCTGCATATTCGTGACGGTAAAGGTGGCAAAGACCGTTTTGTGCCTTTACCTCGGCGAACTTTAGCCGTACTGCGTCAGTTCTGGCAAAGCCATCGTCATACCAAATGGTTGTTCCCGAGCAACAATGCCGACCCAAACCAGCAAATGGATAAAGGCAGTGCTCAAAAAGCCATGCGGCAGATTGTGAAAGACTGCGGTATTTTTAAAAAAAATCAGCCCTCATACTTTACGTCATTGTTATGCCACTCACTTACTTGAACGAGGCGTTGACCTTAGAAGTATTCAAGTTGCACTCGGTCACAACAGTTTAAATACCACCCTGATTTACACCAAACTCACCAACGTTAAGTCCCAATCTACCCGAGACACCATCAACACCTTAACCGAGTCGCTTGACCTCAGTTGGAGGGATAAGTAATGCACTTTGTGGATATTCTCTCTGATAATCTTGATAACTTTAAACGTCAGTATCAGCAGCAGTTAACCTGTGAGCATTATCAAGCGATAAATGCCATGCTCGGTTGTAAGACCTTTAATAAAGGTTGCAGCCAGTGGCAGTGTGATGATTGTCATCGTTATCAAGACTTGCCTTTGTCTTGTGGTCATCGTAATTGCAGTTTGTGTCAGCACAACACTACTCAAGACTGGCTTAATCGGCAGCAGCTCAAATTACTGCCCGTTGATTATTATATGGTGACCTTTACCTTACCCTTTGAGCTGCGAGCGCTCACCTTTAATTATCAACCGTCAGTGTTTGAAGCCATGTTCAAGGTGTCTCAAGGGATACTCAAAGACTTTGCCAAGCGTAAAAAAGGCTTACAAGCTGAGATTGGTTTTACTACCGTACTGCATACCCATAGTCGGCAGCGTGACTTTCACCCACACATTCATGTAGTAATACCTGCGGGCGGTTATGACAAAAGCCGTAAACAGTGGAAGAAAAATAAAGGGAAGTATTTATTCAATGGCAAAGCGCTGGCCAAGGTATGGCGTGGCAGAATGTTGGAAGCACTGAGTCAGCAGCTTCAACTGAAACTACCAACACAATTACCCAAAGAGTGGGTGGTTAATTGCCAGCATGTGGGTAAAGGCTTATCAGCTTTGAAATACTTATCTCGGTATTTGTATCGAGGGGTATTGCCAGACAGAGATATTGTAAAAGTGACTGAGAATAAGGTGAGCTTTCGTTACACCGACAGTGAAACCAAACAACGCCAAATCAAGACGCTACCGACGTTGCAATTTCTATGGCAAGTTCTGCAACATGTTATCCCCAAAGGCTTTCGGCGTGTTAGGGATTATGGATTACTGCATGGCGGCGCTAAAAAGAAGCTGAAACAAATACAGTTGTGTTTAATGATGGCGGGCAAGCTGGATTTCAGCAAAGTCGAACCCATCACACGCAAAAAAGCCCAGTGTTTATGTCGTTGCTGTCAGCAACCGATGCAATTTATCGGCATTATACGACCATGCGGTTTTGGTTGACGAACGTTACGCTACAGATAATAGAAATAATGGCACTCACATAACTATGAGGACAAAATTCACCCAGCTGAATTTACCGTAAACGCAACAAAGTATTGGTGGTAACAAGCATCGATAGATCGCCACTAAGGCTCATGTACATCCACAGAAAAGTGAGTCGAATTACGGCTCATTCAGATCGCAGAATAACTTCAGAGATATTTGCATATATAAGTAGAACGGGCTGGTTCAACAACCAGATAAGGCGCAGGCTACGCTACGCCTATCCTTATTTATTAT
>NZ_JBWQOH010000019.1:0-2589 GCF_056591695.1 Parashewanella sp. 2304DJ23-3 | reverse complement strand
CAAATCCAGGTGACGCCTACGGCGCACCTGATTTGGGCGTTATAAGCTAATCAAAAGGGTGAGATGAAATTTAAACTTTCAGAGCAAAGCCTCAAACGTAGATTTAGAGAACCTTTTTATGTTCTGGCTCAAGCATCGCTTATTTTTTTGGCTTTTTATTTGTTTTATCCAGATGAAAACCATGGTAAACATTTAATTTTGGGTGGTTTTCTTATTTTTATGCCAATAAGCATTTTAATTAATTATCTTAATGCTAAAAAGTTTGCGAAAATTCATAAAAATGAGTGGGTCGAAGTCAGAAAAGAAGGGCTCGTTTTAGCTACTAAAGAGTCTGAAACCATAATAAAATGGAACAGTCTTTCTAAAGCAAAAGTTGAATTAAAAAAGAATACAATAAAATCAATAAAACTATGTACTTTTGCAGATAATGAAATTGAATTTAAAGATTACGAACACATGCCTGAACTTAAGTCTCAAATAGAAAAGCTTGGTAAAAATATAGTGTGGTCGTAATCGCTTATAACAAGCGCTTCAACAAGGACAAATACTGGTTGGCTCCTACGCTGCGCTTCGGATTTTAGCCAACCAGCATTTGCCTGTTAAGCGGGCGTTAGGTTTTAGTTTAACTATCGAGATAAAATCACTTATGGACAAAGTGCCTACCATTTACATCACAATAGGGACAGCAATACTCAGTTCACTTATTGCGATCTCTGTTGTTTTATTGAATCAATGGTTTCTTGAAAAGCGAACTCGATCTGAACTTTTAAGAGGAAAGCTAGAAGAGCTTTACCTTTTGTTATTAGAAACAATCGAACTGCAAAACCAAAGATATTCTCTTTACCTAAAGCATCAATCTGATGGCGGTTTTGAGCAATGGAATAGTCAAAAAGATGTGATTGAACTTCTTTTTAATAAATTAAATATGTTTCAATCTCTTTATTTTCTAGAGCTAAATAAGAATTATCTGAAATGTTTTCATCATCATGCGTCATTAAATGAAATTATTTACAGATTCAATCATTCAGAAATAGAATCACCAAAGCATGAAGATATGTGCAAACGTTTTGCAGACGTTCACTTCTCGTTAACAGAGTTGCGAGCTTTCATAGATTCTAATAGTGAAAAGTTAGTTCGTAAGTTTGGTAAAAAACAAAATGAGCTAAAAAATGCATTAGAGTTATTCAATGAGTAAGTAAAAACCTAACAAGTGCATCAACTGGACAAATACTGGTTGGCTCCTACGCTGCGCTTCGGATTTTAGCCAACCAGTAATTGCCTGTTATGCGGGCGTTACATGGCGTGAAAGTCAAAACTTTGCAAGGTTACTTAAGAAGAAGTAACTGTATAAATTATAGACTAATAGTTAAGTTTGGAAAAAGAGCGCAAAGAGAATATTGAAGTTGACGAGACGATTTATTGGACTGTACTCATTAATAGCGCGAAGGCGCCGCAAAACAAAATCCTTTTGTTGTTACGGACGCCTTCACGCTATTAGTAAAAGTTCTCTCTCGCCGCTGCTAATTTATTCTTTTGCCTTTAACACTTTTGATGAAAGTGAACATTTCAAATAAATGCTACTGGTTAATTAAAATGTACATGTTTGATTACGATCGATCATGTAACAACAGGTTGATCGGGACAACAAAAAGCCGTTGCCCGATAACCATTACGTTATACGTAATTTAATATGAAACTTTATGATTTAATTGAAAATATTTTTGACCAAAATGATGATCTTACCATATGGATAAAGTCAGGCTCATCAATAACACCTGAGTCAGATGTTGTTCTTGAACACGAACCTGAAGAAGGTGAAGCAGAAGCTATAAAGAATGGCTTTGAATATTTTCTTGAGGTGTTTGAAGCCCAGGACTTTATAATTGGATTGTTGGGAAAGCAAAAGATACCTAAAAATAAGGTTTTATCTGTCACAAATAGAGTGATTGAATACACTGAAAATGATGCGTGATATTCCGTATAACAATTCGCTCAATTTCGTTACGGCCAAAAAGACGGCCTTCACAGGACGCGCAAAAAGCCGCGCGCCCATTAGCTAAAGCGTTACATGCCTAAAGGAGATATCGAGTGAACGAAAATGATTTATCTGACAAATTGAAAGAAATGTATTTCGATTCAAAGAAAGGTGAAACTGCGACGATGGTTCACTTGTTTGGAGTGAAATATGCTCAAGAAATTACAGAGAGTGGTTACTCTCCAAAGGACATTGCAAGATTGGCTGGCATTCCTGAAACTTATGGCACTGAGATCAATAAAGGTCGCAATTTGTCGCGATATGTTGTGGTAAAATAACTTCACGCTGAGTGTATTTAGGCTGATGGGGGAGATAGGTCAAGGTTCAATTCCTTGGGCGTTTGTTGGCTCCGTAGCCCTTATTTTTGTGCTTATTCGATATTTAAGTATCCAACTGGTTCTATCAACCACGGCAGACAACGATGAGGAGGTGTCTATGGTAAAAACATTAAAAGCTCGTGCTCGTATTCTTTTCAGTTCAGTGTTCGAAACAACCTGGGCTACTGGAGTCAGCTACGCTGCTGGTCACCTATCGACCTAAGTGCATTCGGCATG
>NZ_JBWQOH010000018.1:0-3091 GCF_056591695.1 Parashewanella sp. 2304DJ23-3 | reverse complement strand
CTAATCGAAGTTCTCAACACTTTATTAAGTGTCTTGAATATTCAAAACTAAGGCGATTCAATCTTTGATTGAATTATCAAACCAGCAAGTTGCACATTCACGCGAAAAGCTGAAGCTATCTTTTAGATGGTAAGACTTATTAGTGTTGTATGGTTAAGCGACTAAGCGTATACGGTGGATGCCTTGGCAGTCAGAGGCGATGAAGGACGTGTTAATCTGCGATAAGCTGAGCTCAGGTGATAAAAACCATTTTAGGCTCAGATTTCCGAATGGGGCAACCCGGCCACATAAGTGGTCATTGTAACGTGAATACATAGCGTTATGAGGCGAACGTGGGGAACTGAAACATCTAAGTACCCATAGGAACAGAAATCAACCGAGATTCCCCTAGTAGCGGCGAGCGAACGGGGATTAGCCCTTAAGTTTTTTGGAAGTTAATGGAATGCGTTGGAAAGCGCAGCGGCACAGGGTGATAGCCCCGTACATGAAAACGACCTTAAGATGAAATCGAGTAGGACGGCACACGTGATATGTTGTCTGAACATGGGGGGACCATCCTCCAAGGCTAAATACTCCTGACTGACCGATAGTGAACCAGTACCGTGAGGGAAAGGCGAAAAGAACCCCTGTGAGGGGAGTGAAATAGAACCTGAAACCGTATACGTACAAGCAGTGGGAGCGGTCCTTGAGACCGTGACTGCGTACCTTTTGTATAATGGGTCAGCGACTTACATTTAGTAGCAAGGTTAAGCGAATAGCGGAGCCGTAGGGAAACCGAGTGTTAACTGCGCGAAGAGTTGCTAGGTGTAGACCCGAAACCCGGTGATCTAGCCATGGGCAGGTTGAAGGTTGAGTAACATCAACTGGAGGACCGAACACACGTATGTTGAAAAATGCGGTGATGACTTGTGGCTGGGGGTGAAAGGCCAATCAAACCGGGAGATATCTGGTTCTCCTCGAAAGCTATTTAGGTAGCGCCTCGCACGGACACCATTGGGGGTAGAGCACTGTTAAGGCTAGGGGGTCATCCCGACTTACCAACCCTTTGCAAACTCCGAATACCAATGAGTGATATGCGGGAGACACACGGCGGGTGCTAACGTCCGTCGTGGAAAGGGAAACAACCCAGACCGTCAGCTAAGGTCCCAAAGTGTATGTTAAGTGGGAAACGATGTGGGAAGGCTTAGACAGCTAGGAAGTTGGCTTAGAAGCAGCCATCTTTTAAAGAAAGCGTAATAGCTCACTAGTCGAGTCGGCCTGCGCGGAAGATTTAACGGGGCTAAACATACCACCGAAGCTACGGGTTCACACTTAGGTGTGAGCGGTAGAGGAGCGTTCTGTAAGCGGTTGAAGCTAAAGGGGTAACCCATAGTGGACGTATCAGAAGTGCGAATGCTGACATGAGTAACGATAAAGGGAGTGAAAAACTCCCTCGCCGAAAGACCAAGGTTTCCTGTCCAATGTTAATCAGGGCAGGGTGAGTCGACCCCTAAGGTGAGGCCGAAAGGCGTAATCGATGGGAAACAGGTTAATATTCCTGTACTTCTACTTACTGCGATGGAGAGACGGAGAAGGCTAGGTTAGCCGGGCGCTGGTTGTCCCGGTTTAAGGTTGTAGGCTGTTCACTTAGGTAAATCCGGGTGAACATTAGGCTGAGAGCTGATGACGAGCCACTAAGGTGGTGAAGTAATTGATGCCATGCTTCCAGGAAAATCTTCTAAGCTTCAGGTAAGTAGGAATCGTACCCCAAACCGACACAGGTGGTTAGGTAGAGAATACCAAGGCGCTTGAGAGAACTCGGCTGAAGGAACTAGGCAAAATGGTACCGTAACTTCGGGAGAAGGTACGCTGCCGGCGGTGATGGGACTTGCTCCCTAAGCTGCTGGCAGTCGCAGATACCAGGTGGCTGCAACTGTTTATCAAAAACACAGCACTGTGCAAAATCGCAAGATGACGTATACGGTGTGACGCCTGCCCGGTGCTTGAAGGTTAATTGATTGGGTTAGTACTTGTACGAAGCTCATGATCGAAGCCCAAGTAAACGGCGGCCGTAACTATAACGGTCCTAAGGTAGCGAAATTCCTTGTCGGGTAAGTTCCGACCTGCACGAATGGCGTAATGATGGCCACGCTGTCTCCAGCCGAGACTCAGTGAAGTTGAAATTGCGGTGAAGATGCCGTATACCCGCGGCTAGACGGAAAGACCCCGTGAACCTTTACTATAGCTTGGCACTGAACATTGACCCTACATGTGTAGGATAGGTGGGAGACTTTGAAGCTTTGTCGCCAGATGAAGTGGAGTCAACCTTGAAATACCACCCTTGTAGTGTTGATGTTCTAACTTGGCCCCATAATCTGGGGTAAGGACAGTGCCTGGTGGGTAGTTTGACTGGGGCGGTCTCCTCCCAAAGAGTAACGGAGGAGCACGAAGGTTAGCTAAACACGGTCGGACATCGTGTGGTTAGTGCAATGGCATAAGCTAGCTTAACTGCGAGACAGACACGTCGAGCAGGTACGAAAGTAGGTCATAGTGATCCGGTGGTTCTGTATGGAAGGGCCATCGCTCAACGGATAAAAGGTACTCCGGGGATAACAGGCTGATACCGCCCAAGAGTTCATATCGACGGCGGTGTTTGGCACCTCGATGTCGGCTCATCACATCCTGGGGCTGAAGTCGGTCCCAAGGGTATGGCTGTTCGCCATTTAAAGTGGTACGCGAGCTGGGTTCAGAACGTCGTGAGACAGTTCGGTCCCTATCTGCCGTGGGCGTTGGATGATTGAAAGGGGCTGCTCCTAGTACGAGAGGACCGGAGTGGACGAACCGCTGGTGTTCGGGTTGTTATGCCAATAGCATTGCCCGGTAGCTACGTTCGGAATCGATAACCGCTGAAAGCATCTAAGCGGGAAGCGAGCCTTGAGATGAGTCATCCCTCAGATTTTAAATCTGCTAAAGAGCCGTCCGAGACTAGGACGTTGATAGGCAGGGTGTGTAAGCGTTGTGAGGCGTTGAGCTAACCTGTACTAATGACTCGTGAGGCTTAACCATACAACCCTAATGGGTTTTGTAATTTGCTAGAACCTTAGTAAGAATA
>NZ_JBWQOH010000017.1:0-3306 GCF_056591695.1 Parashewanella sp. 2304DJ23-3 | reverse complement strand
ACGCTCTCATATCAGAAGTACGTTATTTATGGCTATGATGTCCGCTATGCAATGCAACCCTTTATTTAAAGCAACATATCAAAGGCTTACACAAGCAGGCAAGCCAAAGAAAGTCGCTATTATTGCCTGCTTGAGAAAGATGGTGGTGATTCTAAATTCAATGTTGAGAGACGGAATAAAATGGGATGAAAATAAAATTATTATTCACTCTTGACGCCATAGTCTCTTGTTATGTTTCGGGCTTGTTAATGTGATATTTGAACACTAAAGCCTGCATTAGAGCTACACCGCCAAAAAATAGGACTAGATCGTAATTGATAATAACACTTGAAACACAACTAATAATAACAGCTGCCAAAACGTAATATACAAAGTGACCATTTGTGTATTTACAGATTAACCAATGCGAAAAAATGCCTAAAGTTAACCAACCAGCGAAAGAGAGCAGCAAATACACCGAAACAAAAATTAAGGAAATAGTAACAAACCCCATAAATTCAGTTTTATTGGTAGGGAAGCCGCCAGCAATAACGTAATAGAGTACAAACGGTAACCCGCAGTAACCTATGCTGATCATCATTGCACGACTCCATTCGCCCATGTTCAACACTATCCCTTAGAAACATAACGCTTGGGTCAGGTGCGCCGTAGGCGTCACCTGGACCCACTTGTTAAATGCTTATTTGTTTGGCACGTAAATCTCACCTTTATTGTGAGATGAACCTGAAACTCGATAATTTTTACCCGTCAGGGCTGTTCCCCACATAGCACCAATGTTTTTAGCTTCACTGGGTTCAAAGTCTTCATCAATCGGGTATGATTTCGGATTGCCTCTTCTCTTAAGCCACACTTGGCTATACGCCATAAATGCAAGCATCGGAACAAAAGTTCCATAAGTAAGTAAACGTAGAAGATTCTCCGGAATCTTATCGGTTTCGCTCCAGAGTATCTGAATTGAAAAATCTGAAAATAGCCACCAAAGTCCGTATAATAAAGCTGTTGGACTCATAACAACAAATATGAGAAGCAAGCCTACAGTGATTCGCTCAAACCAACTTGCTTTACTGTCATCTATTGAATGACTGAAATCTTGATCTTGTCCATAAATTCTTCCTGAGGCTGAAATACTAACATTAGGATTATCTTTTACAAAAAATCCTAATTCAGACCATTCATCAGGGTTTACACACTCAAAGTCTACGCCATAAGAATTATTATCTTTTCTTAGGATGTTTAGCCCGATTTTGTCACTTCCTCTGAATATAATGGGTTCACCCAATATTTCAGCTTCTTTATCAAGGTGTATTTCTAGAGGATAGTCTTTACTTATATCTCCTCGCTCAACATGCTTTTTGCCCTTATTCCATATTCTAACGTTAACTAGATAAACATTGTCTAGTTGATTTCCATTTTGGTCATTAACCGTAAAAGGACATGATGTTGCTGATTCAATAATGATCCGACGACCAGTAGTTTCAAGAGTGAGGCCTTTTGTTTTATCTGTTTGTTTAACAACGAGAATGTTAACAAAATAGCCAATTAGTCCGCCAATAATCAGAAGTATGATGTCTTTGTATGATATTAAATCAGTTAGTTCCATGTTTTAAATTTACTTTGATGTATGAATATGTGATTGCATTTAACGCCCGCTTAACAGGCAAATGCTGGTTGGCTAAAATCCGAAGCGCAGCGTAGGAGCCAACCAGTATTTGTCCTTGTTGAAGCGCTTGTTATACGTTTTTGAGCCAGTTTAATGACTTTATTGCTTTGAGAGCTTCACGACTTACTAATAAGTGTTTAAATGAAGCCTCATTCTCAACAGCATTTCCAGACATTTTAAAGCGCTCATTTAATGTATGCACAAGTTTTTCTGACATTGTTTTGATATTTTTATCAGATTTATCTGTTATAGATAGTTTGTTTTGCTGAATTAAAGCCAATAAGAAAGTACTGCAAGTTGCTCTTTTATTTTGAAAAGAAGCCTTTTGCCACTCTATAGCATTTGCAGATTGTAAGTTGCCACCAACTTGCCAGTTTCCTGAGTCAAAATTTGCAGATTTCTCATTTGAAATTTCAACAGCTAACTTTTCAAACTCAGGAGTTACTTTAGAACAGCTCGTAAGCAACAGTGTGAGTAATAATATCCTTAAATTCATAGTCATCCTTGAGTAACGTATAACGCCTGCATAACAGGCGCAAAATGTTTGGCTATAATTTGCGACGAAGGAGCAAAGCCAAACAGTTTTGCGTCCTTGTTAATGCACTTGTTAGCTACCTTTTTTCACCAACGTTTCAATTATCATTATTGAATTACTTTTTTTGTGAAAGGTAACTTTTAGGGGCATGCCCGATTTAATTGGACCAAAACAATCGCCACCATTGAATGCTGTCGAAACTGAATTGCTATATTCGAAGAAATGACCATTGATTTCAAAAGATTCATTTCCCTTTTCTTTATGAACCTTATCATGAGTGTTTTTATTTTGGCACCTACTAATTCGAATAACGTTTTTAACAATACCTTCAACTGTGCTTACTTTGCTTGTGCCTATAGCTTTATGTAGTTTGATGTACTCTCTAGTAATACCTGTACCGACCGCAAGAACCCAAATCATACCCAGAAAACAAGCAATAATGGTTTTTTTACTTATAGCAACCCTCCAATTACTTGTATCATTTCTCTCCATGTCAGCAGCGAGCGAGCCAAGTATCCAAATTAAAAAAAACAACAATCCAGCCAAAGGGAATAAAAAGGCAGTGAGTCCATTTATCTTAAAGTCATAAAGAAACTGATATTCCAAGAATACCTCTGGTAGCTAACGCCGCATTAAGCGGAAAATGGTTGTTGGCTATAATTTTGGAGCGTAGCGGAAAAAGCCAACAAGTATTTTTCCGATTGAATGCCTTGTTATGCGTATTTACTGTTTAAGGTACTGCTTTATATTACTTAACAGATCTATGTCCGTTAATGTACCTTTAAACATTTTCTGCTGGTTATTACTTTTCATTAAAATATATCCAGAACTATTTTCAAGTTCACCCAAACTTGGTGAAACACTATTGGAAAAACAGGTGCGTGCCGTAATTGGGTACTCTCTATGCAAGGAATACGTAATCCTTTGTTGTTGCAAATGAGGAATGATTTTCTTAAACGAATAAAGAAAGTCAGATTCAATTTCAACTTCTTGGTTAGACTTTTCAAGATAAAAGAAAACGTGACCAGCACATTCACTTGCTGTCGAAGAAAAAGAGAGTAAAAACAATACTGAAAATGTAATGAATCTCAAAGTCTATCCTTTATACGCA
>NZ_JBWQOH010000016.1:0-3914 GCF_056591695.1 Parashewanella sp. 2304DJ23-3 | reverse complement strand
ATTCCTGTTGCAACAAATGACAACTTTGATGTGGAACTTAACTCTCCTATTGTAGGTGATCTGATCAATGCTAATAACGGCAATGGTTCAGATTTTGATGTAGATAATGATGCGTTAATAATAAGCCATATCAATGGCAAAGTTGTTAATTTTGATGACGATGGGAAGGCTTCAGTTCCTATTGAGGGCGGCACACTAATCATCAATCGTGATGGGACATTTGAGTTTCAATATTCTGGAAATGAACCAACAGAGATTCGCTTTAATTATACAATCACTGATGGAATTAACTTTAGTGAGCCTGCTGATGTTCTTATTGATATTAACGATACGACAGCTCCAAAAGATCCAATAGTAGAAATTGTCGATGACGTAAATAATGATAAAACGCTTACTCAAGATGAAATGGGCGATGATGGTGTCCTACTACGAGTTACGATCGATCATACTGAGCTATTGAAAGGTGGGCAAGTTGATATCCACCTATTAGTAGGAACAAGTCCAAATTATTCGACTGATATTTGGTATAAAGCCATTCTGTCAGAGACAGGCCAGTTAATCGTAACGGATATTAATGATAATGAAGTTACTGGCTTTGTATATGACTCTTCTACTGGTGCAATTTCTTGGTCAATTTCTGAACCTGAAGAAGGCGAGAGCATTAATGTTAGGGCTAAACAAATTGATAAAACAGGTAACGCTTCAGGTAATGCTGATGATATGGCAGAAGTAGAGATTGTTGCATCAGCGCCAGAATTACAGCTTACATCAGATAGCTTATTAGCCTCTCTTAACTTTGAAGGAATTCATACTAGTAGCTACAAGCAAAATGTTAATTCTTCTACTTTAGATGAGAGGTTTGTTGGCAATTGGGGAACTCATAACTCTTCTGGTAATTTAGAAATAGGAACTGCTACTACCTATCTAAGTTCATCTGCAGCTGCAGGCCATGGGTATGTTCTTGAGCTTGAGAATCATAATGGTGATAGAAGTTTATTCTTTGATATTGAGCTTAAAGAAGGCAGAGATTATGAAATTAATTTTGAAGCTGCCGCAAGGGCAGGGGTAACTCCAGATGATTCCAACTTTGTTGTCAAAATACAAAAAATGGGACCGAATGGTGAACTTGAAATTGTTGAAACAATAGAAGTAGATTTCAATAGTACAAATGTGTGGCAACAGATAAATCAAGTCATTAATGTTGATGAATCTGGTTTGTATCGAATTGAATTCTATGCAAATAACGGAAACACACACGGTGCGCTCTTAGACAACATCAGTTTCTCAGAACAAATTAATGAAGGTTACGAAGATAGCTTTATCAAGATCAGTGAAATTACAGCGTCACTTACTGATCCTGATGAAACACTATCAATTGAACTTTCAGGTTTACCTGCTGGGACCTTAGTTAAAGGTTTACTTGCAGATGGTACTCAAGTAGGTCCTCTTGAGGTAGACGCTGAAGGCAAAGTCATTATTCCTGATAGTTGGGATTATAGTTCACTGTTTGTCCAAACCGATCAAGTCGGAACTTATGAAGTAACGGTTACTGCAACAAGCACAGAAAGTAATAATAGTAGTGAATCAACTTCTTCTTCTTTCGACTTATATGTGTATCCTCAGGGATACGTAGCTATTGATCCTATCGCTAATACGGCCGATATCATAACAACAGCTTCTAGTGGAACAATTGAAATTCCTGAAGAGTGGTTATTGCACTCAGATATAGCGCCAATGGGTACTTCATTTAAAGTTGTAACCGGTGCAATTCACACTGATGACAAGATTTTGGTTGATGTAATTGATGATGCTTCATTTGAATACCAATTAAATTCATACGGTCAGTATTCAAGTTCAACAGTAGATATTGATGTCAGAGAAAATGATCTCACGAGATCTATCGACGGTGACGAATTTAACAATATTATGATAGCAGGTGACACTAATGAAAAAGATCCTGGTGTTCATTTTAAAGGGCTTAAAGGGGACGACGTCCTTGTTGGTAGCAACGGAAGCGACATACTAGAAGGTAATATTGGTAATGATCTTCTTATTGCAGGAAAAGGTGATGATACTTTAATGGGCGGCAAGGGAGAAGATATCATCAAGGGTGGAGCTGGCAATGATATTCTCAGAGGTGATGGTGGCATTGATGGATTCGAAGATACCTTTGTCTGGTTAAAGGGAGATACAGGTCAAGATACTATTTTAGATTTTGATGTTGGTATCGATAAATTAGATTTAAGCGATTTATTAATCGATGAAGACATAGATATAATTGAAAACTATTTAACCCTAAGATTTACTGACGATAACGGCAATAGATTAGATAATAAGTTAATTATAGATATTTATGCCGATGGGGATAAATCTGCAGAACCTACACAGCAAATAGTTCTCAACGATGTAGGTGAAGCACTAGATTATAATGTCGAACTTGCATGGAATGAACTACTTGGTAGTGATCGAGATGGCTCAGGCGCATTAATTCTTGGTGAGGGGGTTGCAGCTCCATTACAAGCTAAAGTGAGTGGGGCTCCAGAACTAGATGAATATAAATACGTAGATTCATCGATTAATATTCCATAATGGATAGTAAAACATTTCTTCAAAAGCCCCAATTTGGGGCTTTTTTGTTGCCAATTTTAACGCCCCTATGGAGGTGGTGATCGTTTTAATAAGTTGCGCTAAAAATTCAGTTTCACATTTTTGTCAAAAAATTGACGTTTACTTGTAATCAGGTTAAAGTTTAATCTATTTTCATTTTGTATACAAAATATTCACTTCATGGATGGAAGTGATTAGGGGATGACATGGATCGTTATACTGCAGTGCAAGCTGGCAGGTTTACTGCTGTTTCTGGAAAAGTAACTGTAAAACTGGGTGATATCGAGTATCGTGCTGCAGAGAACGAGCTCATTCCTCAAGGTGCGAGCATCGTAGCTGAAGAACGTGCGCTCTTTCAAATTCAATTTGATGACGGTGAAATTCGTTCAAACTCAGTTCAGCTCAGTGATAATTCAAGCTTAATAAAGGTTGAGCTAACTACTGATATCCAACAATTACAAGCTATCATTGCTGCTGGCGGTGATCCTACCGTTGATCTACCAGAGACTGCAGCAGGTGGTCCAATTGGAAACCAAGGTGGATTTGATTCTGTTGAATTAACTCGAAATGCTTCTGAGACAATTGCCCGAACCTTATTCGATACACAAGAACTTCCTGTAGGAGAAGTTTCTGCTCAAGATGATTCTCCAGATTCAGTAAATACACCACCAGTAATCTTAGGGCCAGATAATGGCTTCGTTGATGAGTCAGGCGCCGACTCTAATAATAATGATTTTGTAGGTATATCTACAGTTACTGGGCAAATGCAAGCCAGTGATGCTGAAAATCAAAATGAATTAGTTTGGAGTATCGAGTCTTCACAAAATGACTATGGTTCTTTTTCACTTGATGCAGTTTCAGGAACCTGGGTTTTTACTCTAGATAATCAAGCCGATATCGTACAAGCACTTCAAGAGGGGGAAACTGTTACTTTGACTTATACGGTCAGAGTAAACGATGGACAAGGTGGCATTGCTGAATCATTTGTTATTATTACCGTTGAGGGAACAAATGACAGACCTGTTATCACTGGCGATGTTTTTGCTGGTACCGTCGATGAATCGGGTGTAGATGTACTAAATAATAACACTTCAGGGATCCCAAGCATCAGCGGCCGGCTAACTGCGACTGACATTGATAATGACCAAAGCGAATTAACTTGGAACCTTGAAAGTGCCCAAACTGCGTATGGCAGCTTCAGCGTTGACGCAATTTCGGGTTTGTGGACTTTTGAACTAGATAACAATGCAGCAGTCGTCGAAGCCATGCAAGACGGCGACAGCATTGACCTAATCTACACAGTGCGA
>NZ_JBWQOH010000015.1:0-28617 GCF_056591695.1 Parashewanella sp. 2304DJ23-3 | reverse complement strand
AAGCTTCACTGCTCACGCCTTGAACAGGTAAACGCTAAAATAGCACAAAATTTAATCCTGAAAGATCAACAGACCCTAATTAGGTTGAGTTTCATTAAAGGTGAACATGGACAAAAGTAAGTTAACAGTATAATTAATATAGCGACAAAGCCTTTTTTATAGGGAGGCCATTTCTTTTAAGTTAAAGCCTTCTACTTTTAATTATTTGAATACGTATGCTTAGTTTTCCTTCTTATTGTTTAATGGCATAATCACACAACTTTCAAAAACAGTGTGTTGCATTGAATTATGTTAACTCTTGAGCAGCTAAAAAAAGTTTGCGATATTGCAATTGAAGCTGGCGAAGTCATCTTGAAGTTTTATCATCAAAGTGATGTCCAAATTTCTACAAAAGCAGACGCTACTCCTGTCACAGCTGCTGATTTAGCCGCTCATAAAGCCATTGTTGAAGGCTTAAATAAGCTTCCTTTTAGTCTTCCAATATTATCTGAAGAGTCAGTGCTCACACCTTGGAAAGAGCGCAAAGCTTGGCAGCGTTATTGGCTAATTGATCCCCTTGATGGTACTAAAGAATTTATCAATAAAAATGGCGAGTTTACGGTTAATATAGCTCTGATTCAGGATGGTAACCCTATTGCAGGCGTAGTTTATGCCCCCGCTTTAAATCGTTGTTTTTATGGTTCAGAAGCCTTGGGCGCATGGTGTAATGAAAATGATAGGACAGTGTCATTGACTGATAAATGCTTGCCATCCTCTAAATTTACAATTGTTGGAAGTCGCTCTCATCAGAGTCCTGAAATGTCAAACTATTTACTGCAATTTGATGATTATGATCTTGTATCGGTTGGCAGCTCTTTAAAATTCTGTTTGCTAGCTTCTGGTGAAGCACATCTATATCCTCGTTTAGGGCCTACGAGTGAGTGGGATACCGGAGCAGGGCAAGCGGTTCTTACTGCAGCTGGTGGCTCAGTGACGTTATTAAATTCAAGTGAACCTCTAAAATATAATCAGAAGAAAAATATACTAAATCCTCAGTTTTTGGCTCGTTCAAAAAATTGCAGTGAATACAATATGGAGCAAGAAGTTTAATGGTACGTTTTGGTGTTGATTTAGGTGGAACAAAAATAGAATTAGTTGCCTTAGACCGTGATGGCAAAGAGGTGTTTCGAAAGCGTGTTCCTACACCTAGAGAGTATCAAGCTACGCTATCGACAATTGTCGCTTTAGTTCACGAAGCGGAGTCAGCTTTAGGTGTCGTTGGACATGTTGGAGTTGGTATTCCCGGTGTTATTTCTCCCTTTACTGGTTTAGTTAAAAACGCTAACTCAACATGGATTAACGATCACCCGCTAGATAAGGATTTAAGCGAGCGTTTAGATCGTGAAGTACGAGTTGCGAATGATGCCAATTGTTTTGCGGTTTCAGAAGCTACCGATGGTGCAGCCGTTGGTAAAGGACTTGTTTTCGGAGTGATTTTAGGCACTGGCTGTGGAGGTGGTATTTCCATAAATGGTCGAGTACATGGTGGCGGAAATGGCATTGGTGGCGAATGGGGGCATAACCCTTTACCGTGGATGACTGAAGATGAACATCAATCAACACAGTGTTTTTGCGGCAATCATGATTGTATTGAAACATACATCAGCGGCACAGGTTTTGTTCGTGATTATAATTCACATGGCAAAAAAGTAACATCAGGTGTTGAGATCATGAGTCGCTACCATGATGGTGAACCATTAGCTCAAGAGGTATTTACTCGTTACCTTGATCGGCTTGCACGTGCTTTAGCGCATTTGATTAATGTATTAGATCCTGACGCCATTGTTTTAGGTGGTGGAATGTCGAATGTAGATGAGATTTACAAGCAATTACCTGAATTGTTGCCACAATATGTTTTAGGACGAGAATGTAAAACACCGGTTCTAAAAAATGAGTTTGGCTGCTCATCAGGTGTTCGTGGTGCAGCTTGGCTTTGGGCAAAATCTGAAGGATAAGTAACATGTTTGCTCTTAAGAAGATCATTTCAAAGTTTTTAATGCCACTGTCATTGATTACTATCTTAATTGGCGTTGCTTGGTTATTTATTTATCGACCAAAATTCGCACGGGTTATTTTGTCTGTAGCATTTTTGAGTATCATCTTCTTAAGTTCTCACCTATCTCATACTTACTTGGTCAGCCCACTGGAAACTAGCTTTACCGTAAATAGCAAACCAATAAACGGTAAATGTTATGTAATGGTGCTTGGAAGTGGGCATAATGATTATACGGAGCTACCGGCAACTCAGCAGTTGTCGAATACCGGGCTAGCTCGATTAATAGAAGGGATACGGCAAACTAAACTAGGGAATAATTGTTATTTAATCGTATCCGGATATAAAGGTCATTCTGTGAGAAGTCATGCTGAAGTGTCTGCTGAAGCTGCTGAAGAATTAGGCGTTTCTAAAGATAGAATTATTCAGTTTCCATTAGCTAAAGATACGATTGAAGAAGCTGAGTATGCGAAGAGTGTTTTAGATAATCATCCGTTTAGGTTAGTAACCTCTGCGACTCATATGAAACGAGCTATGATGATTTTCAAAGATAAAGGCTTAATGCCTCAGGCCGCACCGACGGATTTTGCGGTCACAACGCAATGGCATGAACTCTCTGCAAACTATTTACTGAGTGCTCAAAGGGCGATGCATGAATACATTGGTATGGCTTGGATTAACATAAAAGGTTGGTTTGGTGAATTCTGAAGTAATAATTTCACCTGAAGGTAATGAGAACGGGCAGGTTTACACGTTAATCGGTGCTGTCGGATTACTTTTAGCGTTTACACTTTTCATCCATGGTGGTTGGTTTGCACAAGGGTTAATTTTATTTGCCGCAGGCGCAGTTTGTTTTATTTTGGGTGTTGCTAAGCAAATAGAGCCTAAAGTGAGTTTCAAAATTAATAGTGAAGGAATTAAGTACTTTCACCGTCGTGGGTCGACAGAAGTGCATTGGGATAATATTCAGCGCATTGATATTCCTAGGGTGACAAAAGGGACTAATTTGATCGAGTTACCTTATATAGCAATTAAACTCAAAGCGATTAATCCCGTTTTGGATACCGTCTCACCAAGATTAGCAACTGGACTACTAACTGAGCAACGCTCTTTGCTTATGACGGCAGGTGCTCAAGCCAATAACGAAGAAGCTCTTGAGTCATATTTAAATCATGAGTTTATGCCGTTAACGGTAAATGATGAACGCTACAGAGGGATTTTAGCGATGTTTGGCCGTAGGTGTTTGATGTTGGATGAGCACTTAGGGTACCACTTGTACATGCCAATAGATTGCCTAGATAGGGAACCAGAAGCGTTCATTAAGTTGATAAGAGAACTACAAAAGGCAAAAAAGTGAAGCTCAGTTGATCACTGAGCTTGTTCAATCGGGGTGATATTTGGCGTTATATTGCGTGTTTCAGGCTCTTCAAGTGAATGATGCGTTGGCTTTGCACTAATCCGAGTACCAACAAATTGTCCACCATCAAAAATTTCTATACTTGCGCTATTTACTTCGCCTTCAAAAATTCCTGTCGCAGTAATGATCAGCTTTTCGCAAAAAAGCTTCCCTTTGAATTTGCCAGATATTTTTATTTCTTTACAGCTAACCTCGCCATCAATAATGCCCTCTAACTCGACAATAACGTGACTGTTAGAAGATACGTTACCAACAACGTGACCGCCGATAAGAGCATCACCAGAAAAAATAGATTCGCCAGTGAGTTTTGTGCCTTGAGCGATGTAGGTTAATTCAGAAGAAGCGTTCTTTTTTCCAAACATAGTTCTGCTTTAATTTTATACAGGTAAGGTGATATTACCTTGCTCTGATTAATTGTTCAATTATAAGTAAGTTAGCGACAGGTTTGATTAATCTCTAAAGTTATTTTACTCATTATTTTCATTTTGCTTAGTAAACGAAATTGAATCATTAGGGCAAGGTTCTAAGCATGCCCCACAGCCTGTACACAGATCGATATTGATTTGAGGGAGAGGTGCTTGGTTCACACGATATTCAAAGCTTATGGCTTCAACGTCACAATAGTCTTTGCAGCTTTGGCACCAAACACCAGAGTGCGCCAAGCATGAATCTTGTATTGAAGCTTTTACACGCCAAGGTTCTTCTTGAGTGGTATCGAACACATTCTCAGGGCAAGCAGATACGCATTTTTGACAGAAAGTACATTCACCATTTTTAAATGAAACTTCAGGAAAGCCGCCATCACCACGATAGATGACGTTAGTTTCACAAACAGGTATGCATTTGTCACAACGAGTACATTCGTCCACAAAAATAATTTCAGGGTTGACCCATGGTGGACGAATTGCATTGTCATTTCTTTTTTGGCCTAAACCACGGCGAAATAAGCTGCGTCTATTTTGGCTAAAACCACTTGCCATGAATTACCTCTATTTATAACCGTTTGGATTTTGTGACTGCCACTTCCAAGTGCTGTTTGCCATGTCTTGAATGGAGTGTGTTGTTTCCCAATTCAGAGCTTTTTGAGCGTAAGCAGGATCAGCATAATACTCAGGAACATCGCCTGAACGTCTTGCAACGATTTCATAAGGTAGTGTTTTTTCACATGCCACTTCAAAAGCTTTGAGCATATCTAAAACACTACAGCCAACACCTGTGCCAAGGTTATAAGTTACTAAACCTGGGAATTGCCTTAGTTTATCTAACGCCTTTAGATGGCCAATGGCTAAGTCAACTACATGAATATAGTCTCTCACACCTGTTCCATCATGTGTCGGGTAATCACCGCCAAAGATTGATAGCTTCTCTCTTTTACCAATGGCAACTTGTGAGATAAATGGCATTAAATTATTCGGGATATCATTTGGATCTTCGCCAATCAAACCACTGGAATGGGCGCCAACTGGGTTAAAATATCTAAGACGTGCAATATTCCATGAATTATCTGAAACGTATAGATCGGAAAGCACTTCTTCAACCATTAATTTTGAACGGCCATAAGGACTTTCTGGGTTCATCGGAAAGTCTTCTTTTATTGGCAATGTAGCAGGGTCGCCGTAAACCGTTGCAGATGAACTAAACACTATATTTCTAACGTTAAATTGCTGCATTACTTCACAGAGAATCATGGTTCCGGTAACGTTAGTTTCGTAATATTTGAGAGGCTTTTGTACTGATTCGCCGACAGCTTTTAAGCCAGCGAAATGAATCACTGAATCTATTTGGTGATCTGTGAAGATTTTTTGAAGTAATGGCTTGTTGAGAATGTCACCTTGATAAAATGTCGCTTGTTTCCCTTGAGTAATTTGCTCGATTCTCTCTAATACCGCAACACACGAATTTGACAGATTATCTAAAATAATGACATTTTCACCATTATTTAATAGTTCTACAACCGTGTGACTTCCAATATACCCAGTTCCACCAGTGACCAATACAGCCATTCAAACCATCCTTTTTATTATCGATTTATCTATCTCAGATTGTACTTCTATTCACTTTAAATAGAAATCAACAAATAATGATGGAATGACTAACATTAAGAAATAGAAAGGAAAATAATTCAATTGTAATCTTTGGTTTACAAATGTTGATTGATGTAAGTCAATTTTAACAGCGGTTTGAGTTAACAAACGACGATTCATATCACAGTATGAAGAGATAACATATTGATAAGAAGATAGAGCTATGAAAGGCACAAAGTACATTTCCCATGAACCTGACGCATCAGGTTTATTTCATTATAGCGATGAAGAACATGATGTATGGCGCCAGTTATATGCTCGACAAGAGGTCAATTTACCAGGTCGAGCATGTAAAGAGTATTTGGAGGGGATTGATGCTCTTAATATGCCAAAAGATAGAATTCCTCAGCTTGGTGAAATTGATAAAGTACTGCTTGATGCTACTGGATGGAAAACAGCAGCCGTTCCGGCGCTAATCGGTTTTGGTAAGTTTTTTGAACTACTGGCGTCGAAACAGTTTCCTGTAGCAACTTTTATTCGTAGAAAAGAAGAGTTTGATTACTTGCAAGAGCCGGATATTTTCCACGAAATATTTGGCCATTGCCCAATGTTAACCAACCCATCTTTTGCCCACTTCTCTCATGTGTATGGTCAACTAGGGTTAGCCGCATCTAAAGAGGAAAGAGTATTTCTGGCGAGAATGTATTGGTTCACCGTTGAATTTGGTTTGATGAAGTCAGAGTCGAATAACTATGAAATCTATGGTGGTGGTATTTTGAGTTCTCCGGGCGAAACAATGTACTCGTTGAGTGAGAAGCCTGAACATCATGATTTTGATTTACTCAATGTGATGCGTACACCGTATCGAATTGATATTATGCAACCGATTTATTATGTCATTGAAAATTTGGATTTCTTAGATGAAATTACAAAAATGGACATTATGGGCACGGTTGCTAAAGCACGTGAATTAGGCCTTTTTGCGCCAAAGTTTGAGCCTAAAGCCAAGGCAAGTTAAACGTTGATTTAAAGGAAAGAAAATAACAATGTCTGAATTATCTGAAATGAAGTGTGTGTCTTGCCATGGTGATGCACCTAAAGTGACTGATGCTGAACTTGCAGAGCTTGTAAGAATGGTACCAGATTGGCATGTTGAAGTTCGTGATGGAATCATGCAACTTGAGCGTGTATTCAAGTTTAAAAACTTTAAACAGGCGATTGCATTTACCAATACTGTTGGTGATATGGCTGAAGAAGAAGGTCATCACCCAGGCCTACTTACTGAATGGGGTAAAGTGACGATCACTTGGTGGTCTCATTCGATTAAAGGCCTACATAAAAATGATTTTGTTTGTGCAGCAAAAACTGATCAGTTGTTTGGTTAATCTGTAATTTATCTATAGTTAATCTAGCTTTTATATAAAATAATCAGCATGTTACTGAGTTAATGTGTTGATTATTTTTTTTTGTAAACAAAATATCTGTAAACGAGACTTGCCACTCAACGTATAAAACACTACCGTATAGACATTTTTTAGTTCTAGGACTCTTTCAAATTCAACGCTAACAAGTGGGTGAGATAGAGAGTTACCCTAAAAATGTAAGGGAATATCAAACTATGCGTCTGGAAATCAGTTGTAACGATCGTGTGGGACTCGCTAAAGACATCCTTGAAGTGTTAGAGCGTTATGGCATAAACCTACTTGCCATTGATGCCAGTAATTTTGGTTTTATTTACCTTCAATTTGCCGAGGTCGGTTTTGAAGTGTTAAGTGAGTTAATGCCTCAATTGAGAAAAGTTGAAGGTGTTACCGATGTTCGCACAGCTGCCTTTATGCCTTCAGAGCAAAAACATTATGCTCTCAAAACGCTTCTTACTACTTTGCCAGATCTAGTCTTCTCAATCGATATTAAAGCGAGAATTAGAATTATTAATGAATCCGCTTTGATGGTATTAGAAACGCCCGAAAATGAAGTGATTGGTGAGCAACTTAATCAATGGATAAATGGTTTTAGTTTTAGCCGTTGGTTGTCAGAACCTGAAGTATTAGCTCAAGCGGCAAGAGTGCAAATTGGCCAAAGTGATTACTTAGCGGAAATGTTGCCTCTCTTCCTACCTCAAGAAGATTCTGATTTTGGTGATGAGCCTGTACTCGTTGGTGCTGTAGTTTCTTTAAAATCACCCGCGAGAGTCGGCAAACAGTTCAATGCATTACAAAACCAAATTACGGGCTTTGATTCTGTATTAGCGGTCAGCGACAAGATGAAAGCTGTTTTAAAGACAGCGCAGCGTATGGCTCAATTAGATGCACCATTATTGATCACTGGTGAAACGGGGACAGGAAAAGAGCTCATGGCGAAAGCCAGTCACGATGCAAGTATGAGGCGTGAACAACCTTTCATTGCTGTTAATTGTGCAGCATTACCCGATAAAGTCGCAGAAGAAGAGCTTTTTGGGCTTTGTGAACAAGGGGTGACAGTAAAGCGCGGTTACATCGATGAAGCTAAAGGCGGAACATTATTTTTTGATGAAGTATCCGAGATGTCAGCCGCAGCTCAAGTTAAATTATTAAGAGTACTTCAAGATGGCTCATTTCGTCGAGTTGGCGGAAATAAAGAGATCAGGGCTGATATCCGTGTCATTTGTTCTACTCAAGAAAACCTTGCTGAGCTATGCCAATCAGGTGCATTTAGAGAGGATTTGTATTACCGGATAAATGTGTTGAGCTATCACCTTCCTGCATTAAGAGAGCGTAAACTTGATATTATTCCGCTAACTGAAATGTTCCTTGAACATTACAGTTTACAGCTATCAAGTCCAACACGACGCATTTCGGCTCACTGTAAAGATGTTATTTTGAAATATGCATGGCCGGGAAATGTTCGACAGCTTAAAAATGCAATTTTTAGAGCCGTGTCGATGCACAGTGGCGGTAACGAACTAGAAGTAGAACAATTAAAATTGCCTTCTTATGCTGAAGGTTTTGGATATTTCGATAACGAATTTGAAGGGAGCTTAGAAGATGCAATGAAGCAATTCGAAGCGAGCTTATTAAGACGTTTATATCCCGCTTATCCAAGCACTCGTCAGCTTGCAAAGAAACTAGGTGTTTCGCACACCGCTATTGCTAATAAGCTTCGTGACTACAAAATCACCAAGAAGAAATAATTGGCAAATATGATTTACGAATTAGTGAAAAAAGAAATAGTGTGACATTGTTCACACTATTTCTTTTTGTGCCCTTTTGGGGTATCTCTATACCCTGCAAAGAATTGAGGAGTTTCCATGAAATTAGCAACGTATGAAAATGGCCGCCGTGATGGTCAACTAATGTTAGTTAGCCGTGATTTATCAAAAGCAGTTGAGGTTCCAGCTATTGCGCAAACAATGCAACAGCTTATGGATTCTTGGGATTTATTACAGCCACAACTGCAAGAGTTGTATGAAGCATTGAATGAAGGCCAAATGGACAATGCTGTTGATTTCGATGAAAGTAAATGCCATTCGCCGTTACCTCGTGCCTACCAATGGGCTGATGGCAGTGCTTATGTAAATCACGTTGAATTAGTACGTAAAGCGCGTGGTGCAGAAATGCCAGAAACATTCTGGACAAACCCGCTCGTTTATCAAGGTGGTTCAGATAGCTTTATTGCGCCAAAGGCTGATATCGAATTGGGTAGCGAAGAATGGGGCATTGATTTCGAATCTGAAATCGCAGTGATCACTGATGATGTGCCAATGGGTGTTTCAGCTGATAATGCTGTTAAGCACATTAAGCTACTGATGCTGGTTAACGATGTATCACTAAGAAACCTGATTCCTGGTGAATTAGCGAAGGGCTTCGGTTTCTTCCAATCAAAACCTTCAAGCAGCTTTTCTCCTGTAGCGATCACACCTGATGAGTTAGGTGATAAATGGCAAGATGCTAAGGTTCATTTACCGCTTATCACGCATTTGAATGACGAGCTATTTGGTCAACCAAATGCTGGCGTTGATATGACGTTCAACTTTGCACAACTTGTCGCACATGTTGCTAAGTCTCGACCAATGGGCGCTGGTGCAATTATTGGCTCAGGCACCATTTCAAACTATGACCGCAGTGCAGGTTCGAGCTGTCTTGCAGAAAAGCGTATGCTAGAAACGATTGCTGACGGCAAACCAACAACGTCATTCATGAAGTTTGGCGATAAAGTTCGCATCGAAATGAACGATGAACAAGGTAACAGTATCTTTGGCACAATCGATCAAACCGTTGTTGAATACAAAGCATAATCTAATTAGATTTTGACAATAAAAACGGGGCTTTCTAGCCCCGTTTTGTTAGGAGAATATAATGAAACTTTATGGTTATTGGCGTTCAAGTGCAGCTTATCGTGTTCGAATCGCACTCAATTTAAAAGGGCTTGATGCTGAACATATTTCAGTGCATTTGGTTAAAGATGGTGGTCAGCAACATAAGGCTGAATATAGCAAACTTAATGCTCAAGAATTGGTACCGACATTAGTAACAGAATTAGATGGGAAACCGTTTAAACTGACACAATCATTAGCTATTTTAGATTTTCTTGACGATGCATATCCGAATGTCACTTTATTACCCCAAGCTTATGCAGATAAAGCGATAGTGAGAAGTATGGCCTTGCTGGTGGCTTGTGATGTTCACCCTTTAAATAACTTAAGTATTCTTCAGTATTTGTCTAATGAATTGAATGTCAATAACGATGCTAAAAACGCATGGTATCACCACTGGGTTCATAAAGGGTTTCATGCCTTGGAGTCAATGTTAGAGACACACAGTGGTAAATATTGTTTTGGTAACGAAGTCACCCTAGCTGATATTTGTTTGATTCCACAAATCTACAATGCGAAGCGATTTAATGTGCCTTTGGCTGATTACCCAAACATAGAGCGCATTTGGAATGAGTGCCATAAACTTGAGGCATTCGAAAAAGCATTGCCAGAAAACCAACATGATGCAGTTTAGGAACTGCCCCTAAATAACTTCTTGATTTGTTACTGCTTAAAATTGTCACTATCAAGGCATGAAGAATGATGTTTAGTGATTCTAAATAAATGATGAGTAACGCAGAGAGTGACAATTTTTAAGCGTAACCCTTTGGGCTGAATTTAGTTTTTGCTTCTACTGCGTTGTCAAAGGCTCATGTAGAGTCACTACACTACACCTTCTCCGCCTGGTAGAAGTTAAAACTAAATAACAGCAAACCAGAGAAGTTATCATGGGATAGTTCCTTGGCGTTTTTCGCTTCCTAATCAGTTGATCAGGAAGCGATACTACCGTATTCAAAAGATAATTATTTGTCGCCCCAAAGTGTTAATTTATAGTGACCTCGATAAAACATTAAGCAAGCTAATATGACTGATAGCGAAGCAAAAATTAATGTGTAATCAACTTTGATCAACAGTAATAACGTGCCAATGGCAGCCGCTGCTAAGTTTCCTACACAAAATATGGTTACCATCATGCCCATTAAGCTTCCTTGGGCTCGATCTTCATAGGCAGTAGAAATATAACTTGTGAGAAATCCATTATAAATCGCAACACCCATTCCGATTAAAGCAAAAGAAACCCAAAACCAACTTTGCTCAATGAGAGGCATGATAAATAACCCTGATGCAACAAATGACATACCGATTAAACTCCCTTTAGCTGTTGTTACTTTTTCTTGTAACTTGGGATTTAATAGTGTGCTCTGAATCAACATACAACTGGTGATAAATACGGTTGCCCAACCGATACTTGAAGGGTCGTAAGATAATTTTTCTACCAGCCAGACAGGATAAAATTCGTAATAAATATTTATGCCAAGCATCAATAAGAAATAGATTAAAAAGAATCGTCTCAGAGGTGCTTCTTTTAACAGAATTAAACTGGATCCTTTTTCTGCATTATGCACAGAGCGATTTAAAGAGTTTGGTAACAAGAAATAACAGCATATGGTTGCAATAAAACAAGCAAGAGCTGCCCATAGGAATACTACATCGATACCTTGAGATGCTAATTGCCCTCCTGCAAGAGGACCTACCAAGTAACCGCCAAATCCCATTGCGCTTATCCAAGATAAACTCTTAGTTTTATGAATTGTAGGATGTAAATCGATGGCAATAGCTCGAGCGATTGCTACGTTACCTTCCAGCAAGCCTGTAATAAATCGAGACAAACAGAATAAAAGGTAGTCACCCTTATAAACGGCCATTGCTGTTAATACATAGCTGATTGAGCTGCCGAGCATGGTGACCGTGAGTACTCGTTTTCGCCCTTGTCTATCAGACAAAGCACCAATGAAACTTGAGCCAATAATTACCCCTAAAGGGTAAATGCCAATGACGATACCAAATAACAGCTCTTTAGGTAATGACATAAAATGAGTGAGCGGACTCAACCCTTCTTCAAATAAAGGCGCAAGTATAGGGTAAGGAAGGGCGATACCTGCCACGCTTAACAGTGTAACCAGAAGGGTTACGCCGAGAATACTGTTTGCTTGAGTGCTTATTTCGCTTTTCATTTTAGCTTCTTATTTTATCTCTCTGGATTATATCTTAATCTTTAATTTTAATAAGTAAATATAAAAGTTTATAAAATAATTTGTTCCTTTAAAACTGACATCATTTCGTAACTCACTTTGGGATAAAATTATTGACACAATCCGTAACAATTAGAGACATCTTTGTTCACAGATATTGATTATCATATCCACAATAAAATTACTCTTACTATTGAGTCGCAACGGAACGCAGAACTCATCAGAGTGAATAAAATTAAAAATATCCCGAAGGGAGCATAAAAGAGGACACTCGTGTGGCAACTAAGAAACAAATATTTTTACCAGTTGCAGTATTAACTGGCGCCATTTTAATTGCGATCGGTTTTGCTTCAATGAAGAAGCCGCCAGCTGAAAAGCCTGAAGTGGATAATCGTCCTGTGGTAACAGTGGAGCAAGTACAACCAATAGATTATACCCACACCATTAACTCTTACGGTGTTGTAACAGGTAAATACGAAACAGAGCTAGTTGCTCAGGTTTCAGGTCAAATTTTACATGTGTCTGATGCTTTTGTTCGAGGTGGATTTGTACGCAAAGGTGACATACTCGCAAAGATTGACCCTAGTGATTACGAAGCTGCACTTATTGAAGCTGAAGCTTCGGTAGCCAATGCACAGTCAACTCTAGTGCAAGAGAAAGCACAAGGTAAGGTTGCAGAAAGAGAGTGGGCTCAGATTTCACAAGGTAAACCAACAGAATTAAGTTTACGTAAACCTCAACTTGCGCAAGAGATTGCACGTTTAAAATCAGCAGAAGCTGGGTTAAAACGAGCAAAAAGAAATGTTGAACGTACTGTTATTCGTGCACCGTATGATGCGTTGGTTGAAGCTCGTAATATTGGTTTAGGCTCATACGTAAACACGGGAACGACTCTAGGTAAAACCATCAGTGTTGATACTGCGGAAGTGAGACTACCTGTTGCAGATAAAGAATTGGCTTATTTGGAACGCACTGGAAAAAATGCTGAAGTCACTATCCAAACCAATTTAGCTGGCAAAGCGCGATCTTGGCAAGGAAAGATCATACGTTCAGAAGGGGTTGTGGATAGTAATAGTCGCATGACGTATTTAGTGGCTCAAGTTGTTGACCCTTATGGTATTAACTCTGACAAACCTGTTCTTAAATTTGGTTCATATGTAACGGCTTCAATTACTGGTGATAAAGCTGGGAAAGTTGTTATTGTTCCGCGCCATTTAGTTGTCGAAGGCAATGTTTCTGTTTTAGGTGAAGACCAACTACTGAAGCTAAAACCGGTATCGATTCTGCGTGAACGAGGCAAACAAGCGATTATTTCTGAAGGCCTACAAGCCGGAGATAAGCTTATTGTGTCTGCACTCGATTATCCATTAGAAGGCATGGCGCTTGCACTGCCCGGTGATAAAAAGAAACCTAAACCAGTAGAAGATGCCGAAGAAGCTGAACAGGACTAAGAGTAGGGATACCTAATGATAGATACTAACAAAGGTTTAATTGCCTGGTTTGCTCGAAACCCTGTTGCGGCAAACTTACTCATGATCATCATTTTGATCGGTGGTTTACTCACTGCTGGGACGATTCGAAAGCAGTTTTTCCCTGCGGTCGAAGATAATTGGCTGCAATTCAATGCTGGTTACCCTGGAGCTGCACCTCAGGAAGTAGAAGAAGGCATTACTATTAAAGTTGAGGATGCACTTGAATCTGTTCAAGGGTTAAAGCGTATCATTACTTATTCAAACCGTGGTTCTTCAAACGGTTGGTTTGAGATTGATGAAACGTATGATCCACAGGTCGTACTTGAAGAAGTTAAGTCAGCGATTGATACCATCTCTACTTTTCCAGCATCTATGGAGCCACCTCAAGTTGTCCGTAGTAAATACGAGCAAGAAGTGATGTACATTAGTTTATACGGTGATCTTTCTCAGCGGCAGCTTAAAGACTTGGGCCATAAAATACATGATGAAATATTACAGTTACCACTGGTTAATATTTCAGAGTTTTACAGTGGTTTGGGCTATGAAATTTCAATTGAGGTGAGCAAAGATAAACTGCGTGAATATGGGCTGAGCTTTGCTGATGTTGCTAATGCGGTAACAAATTATTCTCAGAATATGTCAGCGGGCCAAATTCGCACTGAAAATGGCTATATCAACTTACGTGTCGAAAACCAAGCTTATAAAGGTTATGAGTACGACAAAATACCATTAATAACACTGATTGATGGCACCAATATTAAGCTAGGCGACATTGCGAATGTAAATGATGGTTTCGAAGAAGGCATTCGTTACTCAAAATTTAATGGTGAAAATGCAGTTACTTTCTCTGTTAAAGCCTCAAGTGATCAATCGATTACTGATGTCGCAAAAGTCGTCGGTAATTATTTAGATGAAAAGCAAAAAGTACTTCCTCAAGGTGTAAAGATCGAGCCTTGGGTAGACATGACATATTACCTTCAAGGTCGTCTGGACTTAATGCTAGATAGCATGAAAACGGGTGCTGTTCTTGTTTTCATGATGTTAGCGTTGTTCCTTCGGGTACGTTTAGCGTTTTGGGTAATGGTTGGTCTGCCAGTTTGTTTCTTAGGTACGTTATTACTTATGCCGTTAGGCATGATTGATGTAACCATTAATGTGATCAGTTTGTTTGCCTTTATTTTGGTGCTCGGTATTGTGGTCGACGATGCCATTGTGATGGGAGAAAGTGCTCATGCAGAAACCGAAGAAAAAGGGCACTCGATTGATAATGTTATTCGAGGTGTTAAAAAGGTCGCAATGCCTGCGACTTTCGGTGTTCTGACAACGATTGCCGCTTTCCTACCGATAACACTAGATACTGGACCTTCAGCTGCATTCGGGCAAGCGATTGGTTTTGTAGTCATACTCTGTTTGGTCTTTTCGTTAATTGAATCAAAGCTCATTTTGCCTGCTCACTTAGCGAGAATGAAACAACCAAAAGTCATTCAACCGGGATCAAAAAACCCATTAGATTATCTTCGTCGTGGTGTTAACGCTGTACAAGGTAAAGTTGATTCAACATTAAAAGGCTTCATCCGAAATCGTTATTTGCCATTCTTAACGGTAGCGGTGAAATATCGATACTCAGTGATCATGGCATTTATCGGCTTCTTAATTGTTTGTGCCGGGCTATACGCTGGTGGCTTTGTTCGTTTTGTTGGACAGCCTAAAATTCCTCAGGATTTTCCACGTATTACTCTTGAAATGAAGGTTGATGCGTCAGAAAAGGCAACGCTTGCAGGCGCACTAGCGATAAAAGATACGCTGCTGAGAATCGATAATGAAATCGAGAAAGAGTATGGCCAAAAAATGCTATCTGACATTCAGGTGCGTTTACAAGGAAGAACAGACGCATTAATTAGCACTAAACTCGTTGATCCTGAATTAAGACCAATGGGCACTTTTGCTGTTGCTGATATGTGGCGAAATGCATTTCCAACGATTCCAGGAATGAAGACATTGACGGTTCAGGACAGCCTTTTTGGTGGTGGTCGTGATGATGGCGACATTTCTTTCCGCTTAGAAGGAAAGGATGAGCAACAATTAGTTGAAGCTGCTAAAGAACTTAAAGCGAAACTTCAAAGCTTAAAAGGCTTGGGTGACGTTAACGACAGTCGTCAAAGCAGCACTAAGGAAATTCAGTTTGAGTTAAAGCCTCAAGCTCATGCGCTTGGACTATCGTTACGTGATATTGCATCACAGGCAAGTTATTCGTTTTATGGCTATGAGGCACAACGTATCATCCGAGATGGTGAAGAACTTAAAGTGATGATTCGCTATCCAGAACATGAACGTAACTCTTTAGCTCAAGTTCCAGACCTATTAATTAAAACACGTTCAGGAAATGAAGTACCGCTTTCTGAGGTTGCAGATATTAAATTGGTCGACGGTGTGAATCGTATTCGCCGTGAAAACGGTAATCGTACTATCAATGTTTGGGCGTCGATAGATGCTGAGCAAGCTGAGCCATTTGTAGTTGCAAAAGACATTCGTGATAATTACCTGCCTGAATTACTGAGCAAGTATCCAAGAGTTCAAAGCCAGTTAGCTGGTAGTATTCAAGAGCAATTGGATAGCACCAATACTCAAATGAGAGACTTCTTGATTTCACTACTTGTTATATACAGCTTACTGGCGATCCCACTTAAGTCATATTCACAACCGTTTATGATTATGTCAGTGATTCCATTTGGCATTGTGGGCTCTGTTTTAGGGCATATGATCCTCGGTATTGATTTAAGTGTCTTGTCATTATTTGGCATCATTGCCGCAGCAGGTGTTGTGGTGAATGATTCACTGGTGATGGTGGATTACATTAATAACTCGAGAAAGCAAGGAACGCCTTTGAAAGCCGCAGTGATTGAAGCGGGTGGTCGACGCTTTAGAGCGATTTTATTAACGTCCCTGACGACATTTATTGGTGTAACTCCGATCATCCTTGAAACCAGTATGCAAGCGAAGATGGTTATTCCTATGGCTGTGTCGCTCGGTTTTGGTGTGTTATTCGCAACGATTGTTACTTTAGTATTAATTCCTTGTATTTATTTAATGATCGAGGACATTAGAACTAAATTTAGAGGTTTATTTGGAAGCCAGCCTTCAGTGGCAAACTAAATTAAACTTTTATTAAACATAGGGGGCTTCGGCCTCCTTTTTTATGTCTTTAATTCGTCCTTTATTATCAAAAAATAGTTAATTCCTATCTACTAATACCATAGTCTATTTATTGGTCTATATTTAAACATCAGTAGTTCTGATTTTCTGCAAGCCAAAGCTAAATGGTTGATGTGTAGATGAACCCATTAGAGGCTGTTTCCGAATTTAATACGGATATATGTCATATACGCTCACCTCATATTCTGCTTCAGAAAAATCAAAACTGCCAATCAAAGAGCAAAACCTCAAAATGTCGACGTAAAGTTGATACGAATTTCAAGGTGCCGAGTACCGATGAAATTATGAGCTCAGATGGCTCTTTGATGACATAGAAATTGATGTCGGGTGTTTGTAAAAGGTATAGCTCTAATATTGTTATTCACCTTGTCGCTCGATTTGCTAAATGGATTTGCAAGTAATTCAAGGATGAATGAGTTATGTCTAGCAGAGTAGTAAGGCAGAAGTATTCGGCTCTTTTTTTTTCGTCTATCTTCAGCTGTGTGGTAACTGCAGCTGAGCTACAACCAACGCCTTCAGATATGGCCTTGATTGATGAAGAAAGAATTCAGTATTGGTTAAAAAAGCGGGGTGCACTGTCTAAAGAGTCCTCTGTAGAAGAAAGAGATGCTGCAATAACACGATACCTTAATCAAGAAAACGTCATCAAGAATAATAACATTATCGATGACCTTCCTGAACCATACAAACATAAGCGTAATATCAATAAAAGTGTTCAAAATGTTTCTGGTGTGGGAGCTTCAAATGCAAGCGCTTCACAAGTAACGACAGTGAAAGTACTGGCCATTCTAATTGATTTCCCAGATTACAGATACGATGGTGACCAAATTGAACGCAGTGATACACAAATGTATTACAGCAGTTATCCAGTAAGCCACTATATGAATATGATGTTTTCAAAAACAGGTTATAGAGGCCCTAGCGGGCAAACTCTAAGATCAGTTTATCAACATTATAATATGGCATCAGGTGGCACGTTTAAATTTACAGGAACGGTAAAAGGTTGGTTTCGAGCAGAGAATAATGCGGCTTACTATGGTGCACCAAACGGAAGCTCCAATGATTCAAGAGTACCGGATTTAGTCTTTGAGGCTGCATCACAGGCTGCTGCAGCGATGTCTGCATCAGAGTTGGCTGAATATGACCGTGAAGATCCTTATGATTTTGATCGAGATGGTAACTATTCAGAGCCTGATGGCATTATTGACCACACGATGATTTATCACTCCAGCATCGGGCAAGAAGCAGGAGGTGGTGATTTAGGTGTAAATGCGATTTGGTCACACCGCTTTGTAGTTCAAGGCTCGAGCCGAGGTAAAGCTTTACCTGGCACATCAAAGAAAGTGTATAACTACACGATTCAATCCATTGATGCCACTGTTGGTTTAGCGGCCCATGAATTTGGGCACGAGCTCGGATTAGTCGATGAGTATGATACGAGTAGTTCTACAAGTATCGTTGGTGCGCCCATCGGCTACTGGTCTTTGATGGGGCAAGGAACGTGGACCGGAAACCCTCAAGGAACGGCTCCAACCGGTTTTAGTCCACTCGCTAGAAATAAGTTACAAGAGAAATTTCAAGGTAATTGGGTTAGAGAACAAGAAATCGATTTTTCATCACTCTCTGAAACAGCAATGGATTTTGTGTTGAATGAAGCGGTGAACATCAATGAAGTTAACCAGCTCTCCATTACTTTGCCATTGGCTAACGGTGAGTCAAAACCGAGAAAGTACTTGATTCAGCTACGAAGTAAAACGGGTATTGATGTCGGGTTATCCACGCGTAAGTATGAACCTGGAGTGCTTATTTGGCAGCATGATACCAATCAAACAAATAATCGAGTACAAAGTCGTCCAGGTAAGCCAATGATTGGTGTGATTGATGCGGATCAAAGCGTTATTGGAAGTGATAAAACTCGTGTTCAAGTAAGAGACGCAGCTTTTAGTTTGTACGATCAATCGTCGTATGTAGGAGATCGACATTTAAATCATAAGTCGAGTTTTCGAGATAGCGAAAATTATTCTGCTAGTTCGAAGCCGCAAGCAGGAATATCACTCGTAAACCATGGGTTAAGTATTAGCGTTGTTGAACAAGCTACCGATAACTCAACAGCACGTTTAAGGATCATTCGTGAAGGTGTGACAAACGAAGGTGGGTATAGAGCTTCTATCAGTTCCGAGCCTCAGACCGATGGTTCAATCGCGTTTAGTGCAAATGTATCTGGAGGGAGTGGGGGTTATAGTTACCAATGGGACTTCGGGGATGGAAATACAAGCTCTGAAGTATCTCCTCGTCATACTTATACTTCAGACGGAAATTATACTGTTTCGGTTACTATTACAGATTCAAACAATGACTCTATAAATGTTACAAGAACAGTAACAGTAAGCTCAAATCCAAGTCAGCCAGATCCTGAAAACGATGTAAAGTCGAGTAGTAGCTCAGGAGGTGCAGTTAATATCTTCTATTTGTTACTGATATTAATTATGAGGAAAAGGATTTTAGTAAGATCGTAATAAAGCCAACTTTCTCATTAAAACTCAAAATCGATGTTTAATTTAAATCGGTTTTGAGTTTTTTTCATTAATCTCATCGAATTAACATATTCAATGTATAAAGTTAAAGTTCTTATGCAAACAAATTATAAGCTGTTAACTTTTTGAAAATAAACACCGGAATTTAGTTTTATATATTCTATAGGAAATAACCTATTTACACTTATTTCAGATTTTTTTACTGTGGTACAATCTTTTTTTTACATAAAGAACTTTTACTGTAATTAAAATTAACATTTATCACTGGTAAGTAGCCGCATTGCGGATATTTGAAGTACCGAAGGTTTATCTATGGAAAAATTACAAAAGACAAAATTAGCGATTGTGTGTGGTGCAGGTTTATTAGCATTAGGGTTTAATGTGGTAGCTAAACCTATTAAGCAAAACCTTGCCGATGCTGGTGTTGTAAACCAAGAGCGGATTTTATATTGGTTAGAAAAACGTGGTGTTATTTCTAAAGATGCTTCTGAGGTTGAAAAACAAGCTGCGTTAGAAGCGTATTTATCAAAAACTTCTTCTCAATCAAAGGATAGTTATCCTGCTCTAGCTTTGAAAGCAGAACAGAAGCGATTAAATGCACCTAAAAAGCAACCACTATTTGCTCGTTCTCTGAGTTTTACTGAAGCAGCTCCAAAGCAAACCACTGTTAAAGTTTTGGGAGTGTTAGTCGACTTTCCTGATTTACCTCATAATAACAACCGACTTTCTAGTTCTGATACTGCAATGTACTACGATAACTATACTGCCGAGCATTATCGTGGACTACTGTTTGCAGAAACGGGCTTTGTGGGACCTAGTGGGCAGAACTTATTATCAGCTCATCAGTACTTCCAGCAAGCTTCGGGAGAAACTTTTAACTTCACTGGCGACGTTAAAGGTTGGTACACCGCAAGCCAAAATGCTGCATATTATGGTGAAAATGATCCAGATCGAAATGACAACGATAAAGCTGTTGGTGAGTTAGTAAAAGAAGCGGTAACTGCTGCAGTTGCAGACATGAGTACTGATGAATTGCAGAGTTACGATATCGAAGACCCTTATGACATCGACGGCGATGGTAACTTAAACGAAAGTGACGGGATTATTGACCACATTATGTTATTCCATTCTAGTGTTGGTGAGGAAGCTGGTGGTGGAGTAATTGGAGGTGATGCAATTTGGTCACATCGCTTTTTTGTTGATTCAAGTACAAACGGCTACTCTATTCCTGGTACTTCGATGAAAGCATTTGGTTACACTGTTCAACCTATTGATGCAGCTGCCGGTGTTTGTGCTCACGAATTTGGTCATGACCTTGGGTTACCAGATGAATATGATACTGCGAGTAGCAAAGGGAAAGGCTCTCCAGTTGGTTCTTGGTCAATCATGTCCGGGGGAAGCTGGGCAGGGGTTATTCCTGGTGCAAAGCCAACAGGCTTTAGTCCTTATGCACGTAGTTATCTTCAAAACAAGTTTGGTGGTAACTGGGTTAAAGAGCAAGTAATTCTATTAGGTTCTGTTGCCAACACATCAAGAGACGTTCAAATTAATAGTGCGGTAAATAGTGACGCAATCAATCAGATTTCCTTACCGTTGCCACCTAAAGCGATCAGTTTTAAAGAACCATATGCCGGAGACTATCAATATTATTCTGGTGAAGGGCATTTAATTAATAATGCGATGTCTTTTGATGTGGATTTACCTAGTGAAAGTAATTTATTACTTAAGATGAAAGCTCATTGGAATATCGAGACAGATTTTGATTTTGTGCAGATTAAAGTTGATGGCGTCTCAGTTCCTGGTAATCATACTAAAGCGACAAATATTACTAATAATGCTCGTAACATCATTACTGGTGATTCAGCAGATATTCCTTCATCAGAAGGTGAGAATAACTGGGTTAACTTAGAGTTTGATCTGAGTGCATATGCTGGACGTAATGTCACAATCAGCGTTTCTTATGAAACAGATCAAGCTGTTGGAGATTATGGTTTTGTGGCTGATGAAGTACTCGTGACAGCTGCAGGTGAAACTGTATTTGCTAATAATGCTGAAGAATTAGGTAATGTAAATCTGAATGGTTTTGTCAGAACGGGCGATACTAAGCCAGGCAAAGCATCTCGTTATATTGTTCAATTAAGAAACTATCAAGGCCTTGATGCAGGGCTTCAGAGCGAAAGCTATGTACCTGGTGTGTTGATATGGCTAGAAAACTTCAATGAAGCTGATAATAATGTTTCGGAACATGCTGGGCGAAGCTTAATTGGTGTGGTTGATGCTGACCAACATTTGATTAGCGATCTTAAATCTCCATCTCAAGTTCGTGATGCTACATTTAGTTTATTTGACCAATCTTCATATTTAGGTGGGTTAGATAGCCATTTGCTACATAACTCTAAGTTTGATGATAGCGAGGATTATTCTGCACCTACTCAATCAGAAAATGGCATGGTGTTAAGAAATCTCGGTATCAGTATTGAAGTGATTGACCAAGCTCAAGATAGCAGTAGCGCAACGATTCGAATTAACCGCAGCACATCAGCGGCTCCGGCAGCGAGTGAAATACAAGCATCATTCAGTTCTAGAGTAGAATTCAATGTTGTTAACTTTACGAGTAGTGTTAGTGGTGGCAGCGGTGAATATCAGTTTGAGTGGAATTTCGGTGATGGCAGTACATCAACCGAAATGTCTCCGACACACTCATATCAAGCTACTGGTAACTATGAAGTTTCGTTGACCATTACGGATTCAGAAAACAGAACCAAATCAGTTACAGCAAACGTAGAAGTGTATTTACCGATTACAGCGGCCTTTTCTCAGTCGGTCAATAATTTAGTGGTAGCTTTCAATAATAGCTCTGCTGGTGGTAAAGGAGAGTTAAGGTATGAGTGGAGTTTTGGTGATGGCAATACCAACACACAACAATCTCCGAATCATACTTATAGTAAAGCAGGCACTTATCAGGTAACCCTATTAGTTACGGATGAAAATAGCAGTACGAAGAGTGTAAGTAAATCAGTTACTGTTCACGTTACAGATACGACTGTTTCGCCAGATAAAAACTCAGGAAGCTCTGGAGGTAGTTTATCTTTCTATGGTCTGATGCTGCTTCTTGGTCTGCGAATGAAAAGAAAGAGTAGTTAACCTGAGTTCGAAATAAACAAACTTCTTCAGCATAGCGGCTTATGTTATGTAGTTATTTCAGCTCGAAATAGATTAACTATTTCGAGCTGAAAACCTAGAACAACAAATAACCTCATTGTAGGTCAACGTTAAAATCTTATATTTACTATCAAAATGCTATTGGTTTCATTATCCTGAATTATAGCCAGGTTTTTTGGTAAAACCTTTCAATGAAGTACCTTATAGCCATTGTAATTACTCTCACTTCAAATTAACTCGTACTCACTTTCTACTTTATGGATGATGTTCATTCTTTGTAAATTTTCTAGCGTTAAACTTTAGTATTACACATGTTGTATAAATGTTAATATTGTTGTGCTTTCATCTAAATAGCTTTAGATGAAAGCTTCAAAATATTAACTTCATACAAAGAAGAATAATCACATGGAAAAATTTTTAAAAAAAGTTGTCGTGGTTTCACTAGGGGTGTGTTCAAGTTTTTTAGCTAATGAATTAATCGCTAAAACAAGTATTTCAATGAAAAATGATAGTGATGCGGCATTAATTAATGAGCAGCAAATTATCTATTGGATGATTAAACGAGGAGAGTTGTCCCCATTAGCAACTCAAGAACAAAAAAAAGCTGCAGCAAAAGAGTTTATTGGTGATGTAAAGAATACATCTCATGCCCACTTATCTTCTGAAGAAATCACTGCGAATAACAAGCGAATTCAAAAAAATAAAAAAAATCGCTTACTTCAAAATAAGATCCCTCGTTATCTTAACTCGGCCTCTGGCGAGTCTGTGAATCAAACTACAGTTAAGGTATTAGGTGTTTTAGTTGATTTTCCCGATTTGCCATTTGACGATAATCGATTAAGTGCTGGTGACAGTGATATGTTTTATGCTGAATATCCTCGGGAGCATTATCAAGATCTTCTCTTTTCTGAGACAGGCTTTACAGGCCCAAATAGTGAGAACTTGTTGTCAACTTACCAATACTTTAAGACTGTTTCTGGTCAAACTTATAACTTTACTGGTGAAGTAAAAGGATGGGTGACAGCAAGTGAAAATGCTGCTTATTACGGTAATAATGAGAGTGGCGGACACAGTGCAAAACCAAGAGAGTTAGTGAAAGAGGCGGTAACTCTAGCTGTTGAGGGAATGACAGAAGAAGAGTTACAAAGTTATGATATTGAAGATCCACTCGATTTTGATAACGATGGTGACTTCCACGAAGCTGATGGTGTTATAGATCATATTATGCTTTTTCACTCGAGTATTGGTGAAGAGTCAGGTGGTGGGGTTTTAGGAACAGACGCACTATGGTCTCATCGTTGGAGTGTAGGTGAATATACAATTCCCGGCACAAGCATGAAAATTTCAAATTATACTATTCAACCGATTACAGCTGCGGCTGGTGTGTGTGCTCATGAATTCGGTCACGATATCGGTTTACCTGATGAATATGACACAACCAATCAAGGCCCTGGTTCTCCTGTAGGAAGCTGGTCAGTGATGTCTGGAGGCAGTTGGTCTGGTGAAATTGCTGGTGCTGCACCAACAGGGTTTAGTCCATACGCTAAGAGTTTTTTACAAAATAAATTTGGTGGAAACTGGGTACGTGAGCAAGAGGTACCTCTATCAAGCATAACAAACAACAATCAAACTTTTTCGCTGGCTACTGCGACAAATTATGATGAAATAAATCAGATTTCGATTCCGCTCCCTGCAGCATTCACCTCACCATATACTGGGAGCTATCAGTACTACTCAGGAGAAGGGCACAATAAAAACCATTCTTTATCTTTTGATATAACTTTGCCTAATGCTTCATCAATTGAACTGAGTATGAAGTCCCATTGGAATATTGAGCTTGATTACGATTACGCACAAGTATTGGTGAATGGTGATGCAATTGTAGGAAATCATACAAAAGCCACTGGCCAATATCATGACGCTATTAATATCCTTACAGGAAGCTCAGCAAATATTACAGATGCAGAGCAACCGGATAACTGGGTTGATTTGAATTTCGATTTATCGAGTTATGCAGGGCAATCAATTACCCTGAGCGTCGTATATATTACAGATGAACTTGTAAATGAATACGGTCTAGCTATCGATGATATTAAAGTTGAAGCTGACAGCGTTGAGATACTATTTGATGGTGCTGAGACTATCAGTAATGTTTCACTTTCGGGTTTTTTGAGAATAGCAGATACTAAACCATACTCGTCGAGTCGATATTTAATTGAGCTAAGAAGCTTTAGTGGGTTAGATGCAAGTCTGGCTGGTGAGCATTATTCTCCAGGAGTTTTAATGTGGCTAGAAAATACTGGTGTTTCAAATAATCAGGTCTCTGTTCATCCAGGTTCAGGTTTCATCGGAGTGATCGATGCAGATCAAACAATGATTGCTGATTATGGTACCTCACTTCAAATCAGAGATGCTGCATTTAGCTTATATGATCAAATTGCTCTAATTAATGGGGCTGACACGGAGTTAAGCGGAATATCAATGTTTGACGATAGTCTAGATTACTCCTCTCCAACACAGCCTGAAAGCGGTCTGGTCCTTCAAACCTTTGGGCTTGAAATGGAAATCACTTCTCAGGAAGAAGATAATAGTTCTGCAAATATTCGATTATTGAGACAAACTGATGATACCGATGTCGCTTTATGGGCAGACATTCAAGAAACAAAAGACTTTGAAGTAGTGTCTTTCACTTCGGTAGTTAATGGAGGTAGTGGGGAATACACTTATCAGTGGAATTTTGGCGATGGTTCAGATGCCGTTGAGACTCAAAACCCAACTCATACCTACCAAGAGCAAGGAACTTTTACTGTTTCATTAACAGTTACAGATTCAGAGGGTGCAGAGTTTGTTGTTGAAAAATCAATAGACATAGAATTGGCTGAAATAATGTTCAATATCGAGCAGAGCACTGCTTTACTCAATATTAATTTCAGTGCAAATATCGTATCTCACTCTAGAGATATTGCCTCAGTAACATGGAATTTAGGTGATGATACTGTTGTGAATGTGACAGAAGGTTCTCACTCATATGCTCAGCAAGGCCAGTATACTTTGACACTGACAGTGACAGATATACAGGGTAAGACAGCGACTGACAGTATTCAAGTAGATTTATATGCAAGGCCAATTGCTCAGTTTTCATCTGAAATCAATTTTTTATCCGTTACGTTTACAGATGAAAGTAGTTTAGGGAAAGGTAATTATACTTATCAATGGCACTTTGGTGATGGGGAAGTAAGTACAGAAAAATCACCTGTTCATCAATATACAGAAGCTGGAGAATATAAAGTTTCCCTTATTGTGACTGATGAAAATGATCAAGCTTCTGAAGCAATTGAAGTGACGGTTGATGTGTTCTCAGAAATAGAAGCAGGCTTTGACTTTAGTACATCTGAATTACAAGTTCAGTTTTCGAATACATCTTCAGGGGGAAAAGGGGATTTGACTCATAGCTGGGATTTTGGTGATGGCTCATCCAGCACAGATTTGTCTCCTGCTTATACTTACGCAAGTTCAGGCAATTATGATGTGGTTCTAACTTCGACAGATAGTATTGGCAATACGAAAACAGTAACTGTTCAAATCAGTGTTACTGAAGCTGCACCTGTCGTTGAAGAAGAAAAGGTAAGTAAATCAGGTGGTGGCGGAACCGTGTCGCTTATTGGCATATTTATTCTTGCTGGTCTGAGTGTGTTTAGACGAAGAGTCTACAAGTCTTAAATATTTATCCAAATATATAATTCCTTCTAACCTCGGGTGCAAGCACTCGGGGTTTTTTATATTTTCTTTCTTATATTTCTAAATTAAGAAAATATTGAACTTTAATTAGGATTTATAATTAGGAATTTTAATTTTTAGAGGAAGTATGGTGGTCGCTACTGGGCTCGAACCAGTGACCCCCTCCTTGTAAGGGAGGTGCTCTCCCAGCTGAGCTAAGCGACCTGGGATTCTAGTTTTGATTCTTAGAAAGAATGGTGGTCGTTACTGGGCTCGAACCAGTGACCCCCTCCTTGTAAGGGAGGTGCTCTCCCAGCTGAGCTAAACGACCTGGGATTCTAATTTTAATACCTAGAAAGTATATGGTGGTCGCTACTGGGCTCGAACCAGTGACCCCCTCCTTGTAAGGGAGGTGCTCTCCCAGCTGAGCTAAGCGACCTGGGATTAACATTACACAGCGAGAACAAAATAATTCTAATTAAGAATTAATATGGTGGTCGTTACTGGGCTCGAACCAGTGACCCCCTCCTTGTAAGGGAGGTGCTCTCCCAGCTGAGCTAAACGACCCCGCTGTGTGGAGCCGTATTATAGGGAGCAAGCTTTTAGTGTCAACGCTTTTTATCGAAAAAATGACTGCACGGCTTAATTTTGTTCATTTTGATGCTCACTTATTCAACTTGCTCAAGAAATAGCAGTATTTTATTTTATTTATATTGAATCTCTTCCTTCTTTATATAGAAACAAAACGGCGTTGGCGTTAAAATCACTGCTTTACAATTATGTACATCTATATAGGTAAGTGTCCGTTATGACAGTTAAGACACGTTTTGCTCCAAGCCCAACTGGTTTTCTTCACGTTGGTGGTGCACGTACGGCTTTATATTCTTGGTTATATGCAAAAGCAAATAATGGTGAGTTCGTTCTTCGTGTTGAAGACACGGATATTGAACGTTCAACTCAAGAAGCTTGTGATGCGATTCTCGACGGAATGAAATGGATTGGTTTAGAATGGGACGAAGGCCCTTACTATCAAACTAAGCGTTTCGATCGTTATAACGAAATTATCGAACAAATGTTAGAAGAGGGCACGGCTTATAAATGTACGTGTTCACGTGAACGAGTTGAAGCACTGCGTGAAGAGCAAGCTGCTAAAGGCGAACGTCAAGGTTACGATGGATGCTGTCGTGATAAAGGCATAAAAGAAACGAATGAAGAGTTTGTTGTTCGTTTTAAAAATCCATTAGATGGTGTAGTTGAATTTGATGATCATGTTCGTGGTCGTATCGAAATTGCCAATTCTGAGCTGGATGACTTCATTATTGCTCGTACTGAAGGAACACCAACATACAACTTCTGCGTAGTAGTTGATGATTGGGATATGGGGATTACCTGTGTAGTACGTGGTGAAGATCACATTAACAACACACCTAAACAGATTAATATCCTTAAAGCACTAAAAGCACCAATCCCTGAGTATGCTCATGTTGCAATGATTTTAGGCGACGATGGCGCCAAATTATCTAAGCGTCATGGCGCCGTAAGTGTTATGCAGTATCGTGATGATGGATATTTGCCAGAAGCGCTGCTTAATTACTTAGTTCGCCTTGGTTGGTCTCATGGTGATCAAGAAGTTTTCTCTATCGCAGAAATGAAAGATCTTTTCAGTCTAGATGCGATTAATAAAGCTGCTTCTGCTTTTAATACAGAAAAGCTGCAGTGGTTGAACCAACATTACATTAAGTCATTGCCAGCAGAATATGTTGCAGAGCATTTAGAATGGCATATGAAAGATCAGAATATTGATACTTCAAATGGTCCAGCATTATCTGAAATTGTTACTGCACTATCAGAAAGAGCGAAAACGTTAAAAGAATTAGCTGCATCAAGCCGCTATTTTTATGAAGATTATGAAGAGTTTGATCCAACAGCAGCTAAAAAGCACTTACGTGGTGTTGCAATGGAGCCATTGAAGCTGGCTCATAAAAAATTATCTGAATTAAATGATTGGACTCCAGAAGCATTGCATCAAGTCATCGAAGATACTGCTGCTGAGCTTGAAGTTGGTATGGGCAAAGTTGGTATGCCTTTACGTGTAGCAGTTACAGGAGCAGGGCAGTCACCAGGTCTTGATACGACACTTTTCCTTATTGGAAAAGAACGTTGCGAGCAAAGAATCCTCAAAGCGGTCGAATTTGTAGCAAATAGGCTTAATTCTTAAAAAACGAGTTGACACTTTTGGGTACGCTGCATAGAATGCGCCTCGCAGTTGAGACACAGGGTGGCCTACCCAATATAGTGATTCAATTGTAGTTGGAATAGTAAGGGGCTATAGCTCAGCTGGGAGAGCGCTTGCATGGCATGCAAGAGGTCGACGGTTCGATCCCGTCTAGCTCCACCATTTCGACTAAAAGTAAGTCCAGGGTCCCCTTCGTCTAGAGGCCTAGGACACCGCCCTTTCACGGCGGTAACAGGGGTTCGAATCCCCTAGGGGATACCAATTTTT
>NZ_JBWQOH010000014.1:0-127866 GCF_056591695.1 Parashewanella sp. 2304DJ23-3 | reverse complement strand
GTTGGTGAGGACATTGCCTTCCGCTACGCTATCTTCGACTACGCTATTGGTGTCATTCACCAGTACTGAGGCATCATCCACTGGCGTGACTTCAATCGTCAATGTCGCTGTTGAGCCAGTACTCGTGGTGTAAGTGATGGTCGGTAAGGTGCCGCTCCAATCTTGCGCTGGAGTGAAGCTGTAGCTGCCGTCGGCATTGATGACTAATGTGCCGCCTTCGACTTGTACATCTGTGCCTGCGGTGATCGTCTCACCATTAACGGTATATGACGTAATTAAAAGTGCAGTATCTGCATCAAAATCATTGGTTAAAACGTTGCCATTAGCAATGCTATCTTCTGATATCGTGATGGAATCATCTGTTAACTGAGAAGCAAGATCTTCAACCGACGTTCTTTGTTCGGTTTGTTCTAGAACTGTAGCCGTAAGCCCTTGAGTATCAAATGAAGTATCGGCAAGTGTTTCATTACCTGCTCTATCTAATGTAGCAACATCAATACCGCCTTGATTGCCTGGTGCATTGCCAGCTGCAGTCTCAGGTAAGTCTTCAGTTGGATCATCACCTGCTGAGATTAGATCCTGTAAAGCTTCAATCTCAGCCAGTGCAGCTGCATCTTCTTCTGGTAATTCATTGCTTGTTTGAGTTTGAATCGTGCCATCATCGAGTTCTAATTCAAAACCAGCATTGTCTTCAAATGCAATTACAGAGCCTCGAGAGATTGCCTGTCCAAGCGCTAAGAGCTGTGTTTGACCATCGAATTCTACTGAAACATTTCCTTGTGTTGCAATAACAACACCATCCTGATTGGTGGTAATTCTGTTCATAGTGGCTCCCAACGACCTTGTCAGACAAAAAGACTAACTGTCTAATACTTTATTATATTTCTAGAACTAGTACTCTTATTCTAACCATGTCAAAAAACTGGGTCAAATTTTTGACGAACCTCTAAACGTTTTTTATTTATCTATTTTTAAAGGATTTTTTAACTTTGTTTTTATGACAACAAAATAAAATATAAGTTAGAACTTAATCATTAAGAGTTAATACGAAAGAGAATCAATAAAATGATAGTTGGGAGGTATTTATAGAGTAAACAATTGACACTGCCTACCTATGAGGCAAGCAGTGCTTTTCTGTAACAACTAATAGCCTGAGCTTGTTCACCGACTTGTTCATGAGCTTTTGCTTGTTGACCAAGTGAGAATTGAGTTGGTTTGAGGTGATTTACTTTTTTCCAATGTTCAATGGCATCAGAAATAAGCTTTTCTTGGACCTTTAGTAGCGCTAAACATTGATGGTAAGCCGCATTGCTGTCATATATTTCTAATAAAGAAACAAGCTGTTTACGAATGTCTTTATCTTCTGCATTGGCTACGTCAGAAATCACTGAAAATATGGATTGATTAGGTTGAGTTTTCAGTGATTTAGAAAGTAACTTCAATGCTTCAGGTTTACGCTGAAACTTGCACAATCCTTTGCAATATAGCGCAACCAGTTCTGGTTGCTTACGTTCACTTCTACTTAACCAATGCCAAACTTTATCAAGCTCTGCCATATCATTAGCTTGAAGGGTCTGCTGTAGCAACTTATGATTGGTTTCAACAGTTAACTCTTCAACATCACTTTTTGCTATGGCTTTGCTTTTTTGTAAGGAAGGTAAAAGTAGCTTTATTGCCTGCCAATCTTTTTGCTCAGTATAAAGCTCTAACGCTAGCTTGAGCACTGAAGGTTTATTCATTTTAGATGAAGGCATACTATCGAGAACACTTCTAGCGCTATCGAGCTCACCTTGCTGCATTAAATATCTTACTTTAGTGGTTTTTATCACCTGCTTGATATTCGATTTTGTTGCAGCTTTATCTAGATATTCATCTCTTTCGACATTTTTATTTTGATGCTGCGCTGCTCGAGCTGCTGCAAGCCAATTTAAAGTCGGTATTTCACCATTACCGGCACCTTTTAACATTGCCTTTTCTGCTGCAGGCCAATCTTCCTCAGCTAAAGCAAGTGCGCCAGCTAAGGTATAGCGCCTGGCTGTATTTTTACGCCAGCGAGAAGGTATCCAGCTTTGCTTGATTAAAAGGTTGAGAACTGCAACGATCATCCACTCAGCCAATTGCAATAAACTGTAAAAAATGATGATGCTGAATAGCGCAAAAACTAAACTGGTTTCGAGTTCATAATCCCCGAATGCAATATATAAATAACCCGTATGATCAACTAACCAAGGACTTACCGCTAATCCAATTAATATGATCAGTGTGTATGCGAGTGTCCTGATCATTGGTCATTCTCCTTTGGTGAATTTAGCTCTCCAAAGGTCACTAACTGTTTGAGAAGTGGCAATGAGCGAAACTTCTGAATTGCGACAGGCTGAACAGATAGTTTTGAAATATTATCAACAGAAGCTAACACCGTTTTCGTTGCATCATCTTTTAAGTCAAAATATTCATACACCCACTTTCTTGCAAGTCTCATTGACTGTTTAAAGTTCACATCATCATTTCGATATAAAGCGAGCTGTGCTTGAAGAAGTTTATTTTTAATATTCTCAACCAAATACCAGCTTTGCTCGGGTGAGAGTAATGGGGCGAGATCAGTTTGACGTTTTCTGACTTTAACAAAATCAGATATCAACGCTTTCCACGTTTTATCAAGGTTGGCATGCCAATCAAACACTGAGCTACTCAACTCTTGTGATTGTTGCTCTGTCGGTTCTGTCGGTCTTGCCTGGTTTAAAGGTAAGCGGTCTAATTGTGCGATGACACCATCAATTTCATATACCGCTCCTGAAATATCGGGGCGTTTAATACCCTTAACTTGAGCAATATCTTGAGCTAATGCTTTTCTTAATGGTAATAATGACGGATCACCCATCTTAGCAATTTGGGAATCTGCCGATTTTAGTAAGCTTGCAGCTGTTGTAGGGTCTTGTTCAAGCCAGAGTTTTCTGCCCGCCATTTGCACTAGATAATCTGCCTCTGCAGCCATCCAATGTTTTGGACTTCTCTGAGCAATATTCGAAATATTACTCTGTAATTGAGATTGAGCGACCTGTAATTTATCAATGTCATTGCTCAATGAGTCAGCTTGGCTTGATAAATCTGAATCGGTAGCCGATTGCGTATCAAGCTTATTCTTGAGCCTCATTACTTGTTGTGACAACTCAGCAAAGTTTTCTTGCTTCTTTTGCTGCTCAATATAAAGATAATAACCGCCACCAATTGCAAGGCAGCCTAATGAAAAAGAAAGAAAAATAAAAAATTTACCGACCACAGATATTTTCGAAGTATGAGCTCTAACTCTTGGTTTAGTCGGCGTTTTTTTAACTTCAGATTGCGTTGTTGATGTCTTCTCTGAATGGTCTTGCTGGTCTTTGCTTTCCATTAAAGGATCCTTGAACAATCACTCTTTGAGAGTATCAATAATTTTATCTATTGTAGATAGCATAGCAGACTGACTTGCTCCTTCTGCATTGAAAACTCGAGTAAACCCCTTGTCTAACGCTATCTTCAAAACCCTATCACTTGGTACAAGAATATTGCACTCTTTGATCCAAGTACGTTGTGTGTTTCCAACCAATTTTAATAGATTTAGTAGCATCTCACCACTAGTAATTAAAATGGTATCAACGCCTTGCTGTTTCCAATACTCGGAGGAGTCAGAATGATGTAATTCGGGTAAGGTTCGTTGGTAAACTTCGCAATAGTGAATATCTGCACCACGTTCCGTTAGTGCATTTGCAAGCTTTTCTCTTCCACCCTGTCCTCTAACAATAATGATGGTTTCACCTTGAACAGATTCTAGCTGTTCAAGCATCAGTAATCCTTCACTGTCTTGACTTTGGGTTGCCACAGACACAGAACGACTATACGAATGTTGAAGTGCTTGGCAGGTTCGTTGGCCTACAGCAAAGATCTCACAGTGCTCAGAAAGCACCTTAAACAATGAATCAAACTGATAAACAGCGTGCTGACTAATAAAAATGATCTTATCGGCGTGCGGAAGCCGTAAAACAACTGACTGACAAGGCAAAACTGGTTCTATTTCCATTAACGGCGTCTCAATAGCTTCGATGCCTTTATCATTTAAAGCTCGAAGCATTAAGTCATTAGAGCCTTTAGGCCTTGTCAGTAGTACTTTCATCTATTTTCCATATACAGAATCAAGAATTTCTTTGGCACCTTTACTTAATAATATATCGGCTAATTTCTCACCAAGCTCAACCGCTTGCGATGTACCACCTGAAACAGTATCAAAAATGACTTGGCTACCGTCAGGGTTACCGACTAAACCTCTTAAAGTGAGGTTATCACCTTCAATTTCAGCGTAAGCCCCGATAGGGACTTGGCAACCACCTTCTAAGCGAGTATTCATAGCTCGTTCAGCAAGCACGCGAATACGCGTTTCTTCATGCTCTAACGGCTTCAGTAACGCTTTCACTTGTTCATCGTCAATGCGGCATTCAATACCAACTGCACCTTGACCATTTGCAGGTAATGATACTTCTGGCTCAATAAAGCTTGAGATTCTCGCTTCAAGTTTAAGGCGTTTTAAACCTGCAGCGGCAAGAATAATGGCATCGTAATCACCGTTATCAAGTTTCGCTAAGCGAGTACCGACATTGCCGCGAAGATCTTTGATTTTCAGATCAGGTCTTAACGCACGAATTTGACATTGACGACGAAGACTTGAAGTACCAACAATGGCACCTAGTGGTAAATCATCAATAGACTTATAGCGGCCAGAAACAAAAGCATCGCGAGGATCTTCACGTTCACAAATAACATGCAACCCTAGCCCCTCAGGAAACTCAACCGGTAAATCTTTCATTGAGTGAACAGCAATATCAGCACGATTTTCTAACATTGCAACTTCAAGTTCTTTAACGAAAAGTCCTTTACCGCCAACTTTTGCAAGTGGAGTATCCAAAATGACGTCACCTTTAGTGGTCATTGGAACCAGTTCAACGGTTAAGTCAGAGTGAATTGCCTCTAATCTTGCTTTTACATATTCTGCTTGCCACATGGCAAGTGGACTTTTGCGTGTTGCGATGCGGATAAGCGCTTGAGCCATGGTAACTTCCATAAAAAAACCACTAAAGATGTAATGCTATCATTGTGGCCGCAGAGTTGCCATTTTGAAGATCATTTTCATTTATTATTAAAACGAATCTGAAATGGAATTTTAAAACCATTATTTCAATAGCTTGCACACAAAAACAAAAAGTGATCCACAGCAAAAAAACCAACACTTATGTGATCAAGATCTACTTTACTTGCTGATTTCTTCAAAAATGCTAGCATGAAGAAATTGTCGGTCAGTGGTAAAAGAACCGGATGCTTCAACAACAACATTTTTCAGAACTTGCAGAACAACTTAATCAGGCGAGGCTTTCTCGAGCCTTATCTTTGATGCAACCTATGCAACAAAGACTGTTTCGGTTGATCCCTTTTTTGTTGCAGCACAACCATCAAGATTTACCTGGGTTCATCAAGAATACTGTTCCTTGCGGTATCTATAACTTTTCAATGTCTGAAGAATTAAACGAAGACTGTGAAATTTTTAACTTTCCAGTTCCTGAAAGCGCTCCTAAAACACCCTATGTTTTCGAAGGTCTGTATGCCATGGGCAGCTTAGGAAGCTTTGGACATAGCATTTATAGCGATGTCGATATCTGGGTGGTACACAAAACAGAACTTGGCGAAAAACAGCTCAAATCATTAAGAAAAAAACTCGATAAACTGAGCCAATGGTTCTTGCATTATGATTTAGAAGTCAACTTTTACTTAGTACACCCATATCAATTTCGAAGTGCAGAAGAATTACAAGGCAGCAAAGCTCAACATCTTGGTAAAGAGCACAGTGGTAGTGCTCAGCGCTGGCTACTTCTTGAAGAATTTTATCGCTCTCAAGTGAAACTGGCAGGTCGAATAGTAGCCTGGTGGCCACACATTAAGGAGCACCCTGACTTATTGCATTTGGGTGATGTGAGAGAACTCTCTCCCAGTGAATATTTTGGTGCTTCATTATGGCACTTATATAAAGGGATAGAAAAGCCGCACAAAGCTTTCTTAAAAGTCTTACTTTTAGAAGCTTATGCTAACAATTATCCGAAACCGGTTCTGTTGACTGACAAAATTTGGCAGCTCACTTATGAAGGTAACTTTTCTGTCGATAACGACGCATATTTTGTGCTTTATAATTATTTAGAAACCTATTTGCTCGAACAACAAGATCTTCGTCGCTTAGATGTATTGAGACGTAGCTTTTATTTGAAATGCGGTTTCAAACTTTCTGTTGAAACTGATTTTCCAGATTGGCGAGTAGAAAAAATGCGCCAATTGACTAAGGATTGGAATTGGTCTGACAGCCTTATAGAAACACTTGATAACTGTAAAAATTGGCATTGCGGGCAATTGAAATGGTTTAATGCTCAACTGAGTAATTTCATGCTGGCGAGTTATCAAACCTTGCTATCTTTTGCTTCAAAACATCAGCTCGATGATAGTTTAAAAGTGGGTGAGCTCAATGTACTGTCTCGCAAATTACATACCTTTTTCCACTCAGATGGCCACCAAATTAGTAAGCTCAATTGCCTGTGGAGTAATGACATTACAGAAGATGAACTTGGTTATGTGCAAAGTAATCGAGACGGCGATTATTATTTATATGGGCATGCTAAAGTTGCACGAGAACTATTAGGGAAATCGCCGCTGTGTCACTTTAAAACACAAGCTGGTTTATTGATGTGGGCTTGTTTTAATAGAATCTCAGTTGAACATACGGTTTGGTATAAAATTGGCACTAGAGAACCTAAAAGCAGTGATTTAACGAAAGTAAACAAGCAGCTGATTCAACGAATAAAATCGATGCCGGATGCATCAGCGATAACCAAACAAGATTTATTTCAACCTTGGCATTACAGTCAGGTCATCGTTTTACTTAATCTGGAATCCGATCCTACTTGCGAGTGGAACGGCCAAGAACTTATGGTCGATGTACTCAATGCAAACGTATTTTCCATGGGGCGGAAAAAACAAAACTTACTCGGCAGCATTGATATCTTAACGATAAACAGTTGGGGTGAGTGGCAGTGCCATTACTTCAAGGGTGAATTAGCGATTTTAGATTTAATCACCTTTATTACACCTGGCTTAAAACGCGCTAAAGATAATGTTTCTATTGAAGTATTAAGCTGTTCAAAACGGTTACAAAATCAATTAGAACATACGGTCGCTAAACTCATCCGTAATACTGTTCGATTAAGCACTCAAGCCACAGACAACAATACGCTTCTTCAACCTGTACATATCGGAGAACGACGTTACGGTATTTTTATTGATAACCATAATATTGCTTGCCAAGATCTCCATGACCCTAAGTCATTCTACCAGCGAATAAGTTGCGATACATTAACTCAACTTCCTCGACCAACACTCTGTGACGACCCGATGACATGTGCGCCTCCTGTGATTTTGGATTATGCAGCACGAAACGCTATTCAGTATTTTTTAAGGCAGCGTGGAGAAGACATCGAAGTCTTTGTGCTTGACGATGCGAATGAATTGAGTCACTACATACAGCACAGCCAAACTATTGAGCAGTTGGTTTCAACTACCAGTAGACATTATGCGTTTGATGAAATAACCAATCATAAAAACCCGTTTAACCTTCCTCAGTTTTTTCAGCTTGAAAGAATCGAGGGCCATTTACAGGTCATCCCTTTTGGTATGTCAGCAGAAGATCAATTGACGAACTTTTGATACCGCAGCCATTCTCATACGAGATAACTGCGGCATACATGACTAGAAATTCAATTCTATTTTTATTTCACTTTGCTTTTCGATCGAATCAACAATGTGAGAAATAAACTCACAATTATTACGATCATCAAACCATTTTTCGCCATCAAACTTAAAGTGGAAACCACCAAAACGAGTCGCTAACCAAATCTCATGCAATGGCTCTTGCTTATTAATCACAATCTTTGAGCCATCTTCGAAAGCAAGATCTAATACATTGCCACTGGCATTAATATCAACATCAGCGTCTTGCTCATCAATCGCAAACTCAATTGCAGTTTCAATTGCACTAAAAACTTCATCAACTTTGTGGTGATATTCAGTATCCGTCATTTTCATCGGACTATACCCTTTGCTTTTTTCGATTTGAATGCGATTATAACTCTTTATATCTTATCTGAAAGAACAGACTTTACATGAATAAGACGATTATTTTTTTAAGCTTGGTAATGTTACTTTCTGCGTGTGGTCAAAAAGGGCCTTTGTACCTAGAACCAAAAGCAGACAGTAATCGGCCGAAAACAGAAAAAACAAAACCAACTCCAAAGAAAAAAGTAGCATCTGACGAGAAGAGTAATAAAGAACAAAACCAGAATTAATAGAGAAAACTAAAGGTAGCAGAGTGGATCATTTCAATTATCAAGGCTCACAGTTATACGCAGAAAACTGCAACATTAAAGATTTAGCGAAAAAACACGGTACGCCTATGTATGTGTACTCGCGTGCCACATTGGAACGTCATTGGCACGCATTCGATAAAGCGGTAGCCAAACATCCACATATGATCTGCTACGCAGTAAAAGCGAATTCCAACATTGCTATTCTTAATGTGCTTGCACGCCTTGGTAGCGGTTTTGATATTGTATCAGGCGGCGAACTGGCTCGTGTGATAGAAGCGGGCGGTGATCCACAAAAAGTCGTCTTTTCAGGTATTGGCAAAACCGCTGAAGAAATGGAATACGCTTTAAAGCAAAATATTTACTGCTTTAATGTTGAATCTATACCAGAGCTGAAACTATTGAGCCAAGTAGCAACTCAGCTTAATTTAAATGCTTCAGTCTCACTTCGTATTAATCCAGACGTTGATGCAGGCACACACCCTTATATATCAACAGGCTTAAAAGAAAATAAGTTTGGTATTTCAATGGATGATGCTATTGCTACTTACCAGCTAGCGACATCGTTACCTAATATTGATATTAAAGGCGTCGATTGCCATATCGGCTCTCAGCTCACTGAAATACAGCCTTTTTTAGATGCAATGGATAGACTGCTGGCTCTGATTGACGAGTTAAAAGCCCAAGGCATTAAAATTCATCACTTTGACATCGGTGGCGGACTTGGCGTGCCTTATGACGGTGAACAGCCACCACACCCAGACATATATGCTGCGGCCGTATTAGAGCGTCTAGGTGATAGAGATCTGAAATTGATTTTCGAGCCAGGCCGAGCCATTGCTGCAAATGCTGGGGTCTTTATTACTCAAGTTCAATTCCTTAAACAGAATCAAGATAAGCATTTTGCGATCGTTGATGGTGCGATGAATGATTTACTAAGACCATCGCTCTATCAAGCGTTTCATAAGATTATCGAAGTAGAAAAATCAGATCATCCAAAACAAAATTATGATGTCGTTGGTCCAGTATGTGAAACCGGTGACTTTTTAGGAAAAAATAGAGAGTTGGCCGTTGAGAGCGGCGACTTATTAGCCGTTCGCTCAGCGGGTGCTTACGGGTTTACCATGGCCTCTAACTACAATACTCGCCCTCGCCCTGTCGAAATCTTAGTTGATGGTAACCAAGACTATGTAATTAGGCATCGAGAAAAATTATCGCAACTCTGGCAAGGCGAGCAGTTACTGCCGTAGAATAGAAACATCACTATTAATAAGGAAAAGCATTTGATCCACTTTACAAAAATGCATGGGCTGGGCAATGACTTTATGGTTGTTGATGGTATAACCCAAAATGTTTACTTTTCTCCAGATCAAGTAAAACGCCTTGCACATCGCAATTTTGGCATCGGTTTCGATCAGCTTTTGCTTGTTGAGCCTCCATACGACCCTGATCTCGACTTTCATTACCGCATCTTTAATGCTGATGGTAGTGAAGTGGAGCAATGTGGCAATGGAGCTCGTTGTTTTGCCCGTTTTGTAAAGAATAAAGGCTTAACACAAAAGCATAAAATTCGGGTAAGTACTTCAACAGGAAAAATGACATTGCGCCTTGAGCGCGACGGTAATGTCACAGTGAATATGGGCGTTCCGATTCTCGACCCGAATCGCATTCCGTTGAAAGCAAAAAAGACCGAAAAAACGTATCTGATCCAAGCGGATCAAAAAACATTTCTCTGTGGTGCTGTTTCCATGGGCAACCCACACTGCGTTTTAGAAGTCGATGACATTGAAAAAGCACCCGTCGATGAAATTGGCGCTATACTTTCTACCCATGAACGCTTTCCAAAAGGCGTTAATGTTGGCTTCATGCAAATTGTTGCTCCAGACCATATAAAATTAAGAGTGTATGAGCGAGGCGCAGCAGAAACCTTAGCTTGCGGTAGTGGTGCTTGTGCTGCTGTAGTGGTTGGCCAACGTCTGAATAAATTACGTAAATCAGTTCGTGTCGATTTACCGGGTGGTCGCCTCAAAATCTCTTGGGAAGGTGAAGGAAAACCACTGTGGATGACCGGCCCAGCTCAACATGTATATGATGGACAAATACAGCTATGACCAACACAGCTATGACCAAGAAACAAAGTAAATCTGAAAAGACATTACCCCAACTGGAAGCTGAACTGGTATACGAATACCTCACCGACAATCCAGATTTTTTTGAGAAATACCCTGATTTACTGGCAACTATTCGATTACCTCACCAACAAAGAGGAACCGTTTCGATTGTTGAACGTCAACAAGAAGCGCTTCGTCAAAAAGTGGTTAGGCTTGAAGAAGAAGTTACCACATTGATGAACATCGCTAGCCAAAATGAGCGCATTTTACGTTTTAATACTGATCTAGCCTTTAAGCTAATGGCTTGTGAAGATTTCGACACCTTGCGAAGACTACTGGCTGATGAACTAAAGAGTGAATTCGGTTTCACAAATGTACGTTTAATAACGGTACATAAAATTGAAGATGAAGTCATGCAAATCTGGAAGAACCGCATGAATGGTGGTTTTTATTTAGGTCGACTTACACAAAGTGAGTCACAAAAACTGTTTGGCAGCCAAGTTGGCTCAGTCGCATTATCACGTTTAACCCCAGAGTCTGAATGTGATCGTATTATCCTTGCGGTTGCCAGCCCGAATGCTGCACATTTCCAACCCGATATGGACACATTATTTTTAGCTCAGCTGTGTAAGTTGCTGAACTTCAAGCTCAGTCAGTTTTAATATGACTGAGCCGTTTTTATCCGACCCTCATATTTTACAGTTTCAACGCTACTTAACGTCTGAACGTCAGCTTTCACCTCATACGGTTAAAAATTACCTAAAAGAGTTACAACGCATACAACAATGTATTCCTGTGACTACAGCATGGACTGATATTACTTTTGAGCATTTACAAAATGCGTTGGCTAAAATCCATCGTCAAGGGTTAAGCCCTCGCTCTATTGCACTGACACTTTCAGCCACGAAGCAGTTTTTTAAACAGTTATGCAAACGTGGGATCATTGACAGCGATCCCAGTGTGTCGTTGAAAGCTCCAAAACAGAACAAGCATTTACCGAAAAACCTTGATGCTGATAGTGTCGACCATCTGCTCAATATCGAGACCACAGATGAATTGTCATTTCGTGATAAAGCAATTATGGAGCTGTTCTATTCCAGCGGTTTACGTTTGGCTGAGCTGGCCTCATTGAACCTCACAGACTTCGATACCAGCTACCACCAAGTGACTGTTATTGGTAAAGGGGATAAAGCTCGAGTGCTCCCCGTTGGAAAAGAAGCAAGAAAAGCAATTGAATCATGGTTAACGGTTAGATCTACATTACCTGCTATTGATGATGCACTGTTCATCACGAAACAAGGTAAGCGCCTTTCGCATCGAAGTATTCAAGTCCGAATTAACAAGTGGTCACAGCAGCAAGGCTTATCTACTAAAGTTCACCCTCATAAACTGAGGCACTCATTTGCGACTCATATGTTAGAGTCCAGTGCTGATTTACGTGCAGTACAAGAACTGCTTGGTCATGCCAACCTGTCTACAACGCAAATTTATACTAGCCTTGATTTTCAACACCTCGCAAATGCTTATGACGGGGCTCACCCACGAGCAAAAAGGAACAAGAAATAATGAGATGTTTTCTTAACCTACAGCCAATTAAAGTCATCAGTTTCGATTTAGATGACACGCTTTACGACAATAGACCCTATATCGACAAAGCAGAAACTGAATTCCTCTTATTTATGAAAAACCACTTTCCTGCCGAACATCAATGGGAGAGTCACTTTTGGTGGTCAGAGAAGAAAAAACTTGAGACAGAAAATCCTGCTGTAAGCCATGACACATGGAAAAGTCGTGAAGATAATGCCTATCGAATTTTGCTCAATATGGGCTACTCAATTCAAGATGCAAAAGTGGGGGCAAAAGCGGGTCTTGACCACTTTCTTCACTACCGTAGCGACTTTAAAGTACCAGATAAAAGCATCGAGCTGCTGAAACAGCTCGCCACAAAGTTCAAACTCATCGGTATTTCAAATGGTAATGTCGATCCTAAACGTATAGGTATTGCAGAGTATTTCGAATTCATATTACATGCGGGTAATGGTCACCGAATGAAACCAGCGCCAGACATGTTCATTGAATCCTGCAATCGTCTTCAAGTGCAGCCACAAGAAATACTTCATGTTGGAGATAACTTTGCTGCAGATGTTGTGGGTGCTCGTTCATTTGGCTGTCAAGCGGCTTGGCTTAATCCAGCATTTGGGCGAGTTGAGAAGGAGCTACCTGGCTCACTATTACCGCACATAAGTTTAGATAATGTTTTCGAGTTAACTAACCTGATCTAGTTGCGAAGAAATTCGAGTAAGTAGCTGTGCTGTAGAGGTTGCTTACTCAGAACTCAGGTTAATGCTCTAACTGGTAGCTAATTACATATAAGTTATCGATATCAGGATAAATTTCACTGATGATTTTCTTAAGTTCGGGTAACGCCATGTATTCTTGTTGTGCGTGAAATTCATTCAAATCATCAAATTGAACAGGAACTACAGATAAGATTGTAATATCACAAAAGTGACGGTCAGTTTCTAAAGTATGAACAGACACAGTAGTGCCTGGCACGTAATTACTCTCTGATTCGTCACGAATGGTTATCGTTTTATCACCTGAAACAATGATAGGTTCAAATCGTTCAAAAAAGGTGATTTTTGTTGGTGCTCTGTCCATGAATTTAAAGTCCTAAAATAAAAAGCCCATTAAACTATTATATAAAGTTAAGGGCTCTATTTTAACGAGAATACAATGATCTAACCGTGCTGACGTTCAACTTTTTTCACCCAGCCAGCAGGTGCTTCAACAGTACCTAGTTGCATACCGGTATAAAGCTCATACATTTTCTTGATGGTAGGACCAACGTTGCCATCGCCTACAGTGATAACACGTTTATCTTCAAAGATGTAAGAGCCTACAGGCGAAACGACTGCCGCAGTACCAAAACCACCAGCTTCGACAATTTCACCAGATTCGATGTCAGCAATAAAATCTTTTAGGTAGACGGTTTGTTGTTTTACTTCACAGCCAAGCATCTCACCCATTTCTAACATTGAAAGCGAGGTGATTGATTTTAGAATGGTATCGGTAAACTCTGGAATAATTATCGTACCGTCTTTGCGCACGTGGAAGTGATTCATCGCACCCACTTCTTCAAGCTTGGTATTGGTTGAATCAAGATAAAGTACTTGCGCTGCACCAAAATCAGCCGCATGTTTAGCGGCACGTAATGAGGCTGCATAGTTACCTGCAGCTTTTGATGCGCCTGTACCGCCAGGTACTGCTCGATGATAGGTTTCTGTGATCAATAAACGAATGGCATTATTCGCACCCGTTTTGTAATAAGCACCACTTGGACTCATCACAACACAAAAAGTGTACTTTTCACTTGGGCTGACAGACAGTCTATCTTCTGTTGCAAAAATAAACGGTCGAATGTAAAGACAAGCGCCCTGCTGCTGGGGAAACCATAGACGATCAATATCAATCAATGCGTGAATCGCTTGCTGCTGAATGGCTTCATCAAGATGAGGGATACATACAATCTCTGCAGAATTGTTCATGCGCTCTGCGTTCTTATCGATACGCCATGTATAAATCTCGCCATCATCATGCATAAAGGCTTTAGCACCTTCGAAAATAGATTGGCCATAGTGAATGCACATTGCCCCTGGCATCATTGCAATTGGGCCATAAGGAACGATTCGAGCGTTATTCCACTCACCATCTTCATAGTCCATTAAGAACATATGATCTGTTCTTAAACGACCAAACCCAACTTCACCTTCTGGTATAAATTGTTGTTGACGACGTTCCGAATCTGACTTCAATTGGTAATCTATTTGCATACTAAAGGTTGTGCCTTTACATTGATAAATTTGGCGCCAGACTAGGTTTCAGGGTGATCAAAGTCAAGTTTGCGGCCAGATCAAACATGATATAGATCACCAAAACTCTGTAAAGATAACAGACCGCAATCTGCGAAAGCGATTATTTTTCTAACCAATCTCCTACAGCCTGAACCACTTTACCTTCATGCTCAACCCATCCGACCCACGCTAACTGTTTTGCTTCTTTTGACAGTTCAGGCATCGGCTTAACTGAACCAATAAAATGAGATTTATCGTTACTCGATAGTGTTTGAAAGCTGAGTACCGTAAAGTCTTGCTTTAACTTTTTACTTCGATTTTCACCACGAGTCACTTGAGTTACAAAACCGCTACCGACCAAAGCAAGGTGAAACTGATAATTTGAATGATCGACTAATTTTTCGTTAAGAAAAGCATCAATGTTCCCATTTTCAATATTCAGCGTTAATTTAGGTGCGTGAGACGTTTTTATTTGTTTCAGTGAATCATAATCTCGATTAAACCACCCACGCCATTCATGACTGTTTACAACAAATTGAGGAGTATACACTTGCCTAATATTGAGGAGATTCAAATGATCATACTGGCGTTTGCTATAACGGCGATCAGAAAAGGGATCTTTCCAGCCTAAATAATTCCAATAACTCACATGAAATGAAATAGGGAAATAAGTGTCCCACAAGCTATCATTTTTCATAAAAGTAGATATCCACTCTTCTGCTGGCGGGCAACTGCTGCAACCTTGTGAGCTAAATAACTCAATCATTATTGGTGTTTTATCGTTACTCTGTTTTTCAAACTGTAGATAGCTTTGAGCCTTTGCAGATACAGCAAAAGCTGACACAAAAAATATCAGTGAAACGAACTTTAATCCAAGCCTCATAATAACTCCTACTCACTTTTGTTATTTGACCAGCGAAGCGCTAAATACATTTCAGATGAAATATTGGACTAATTACTCAGGTCAATATTCTAGACAACCATAAATAAGAAGTACTAATGGACAAGTATCACCCAATAAAATGCGCACATTATGATCATATAGAGTTAGCTTGTATTCGCCAGAGAGCACTATTAGTTGAGCTCATGTGCGGTGAAAAGATTACAGGCAAAGCCATTAACGTTGAAGCCAGCGCCAATAAGTGTGAATGGTTAACAATAGAAACATCCAGCCAACTTCGAAAAATACGTTTAGACAAGATTGCCGTCATTCGACACCAACAAGAAGGCATCGCCCCACTGACACTAAAATAATTTTCCGGTAGTCAGCTATAATTCAGTTATTCCTCCATAGGATGGAGACTAAAAGCAAATGGAAAAAGCAATGAAACTATCAATAGTTACAGCAGCAATACTCTGTTGTGTATCCTCAGTAGTGTGGGCACATGATGACAATCAAGATCTTGAAGTTCAAAAACTCAAACATGAAGTTCGAATGCTCAAAAAAGAGGTTCGGCACCTAAAAGGTATTATCGCTAATGGCAGTTACGATAGAGGACCAAATATTAATATTGATGATGGAACTAAAGGCCAGTGGGGTTGTTATTTAGATGACATTACTGCGGGGGGGGTCTATGGCACAGGGCGCACTGAAGCAGAAGCAAGAGGTAAAACATTGGCCTCATGTAATAAAAAAGGCGGTGCTTGCTTCGATATGAACGTGAAATGCAATCGCTCTGATGAATAATTAATTAGAGGGAGCTACCTCCCTCAATGTTTGTTTATTCAGAAACTAAAACACTCGGAATCGGTTTAAGTTCTTGAGTTTTAGGGCTACGACTATTAACTGAAACCGTATCAACTTTCATTGGGAACAACCAATATTGAGAGCGTGTTTCATGGCATTTTGCCCAATCGCAATGATCGTATGACCAATTAACAACAAATTGAGCCTCTCCAAATTTATATTTATATAGGCATCGGTTACGTTGATCTCTAAATTGGTAATTGAAGTTATCTTTGTTGAACTAAACTTGATTCGATATTTGCAACGATAATCCCGCCAAAACTCTCCATCACTTCGACGATATCATTAAAGTGCTTAGACAGCTCGAATTTGACCGTTGAGTTATCTTTTACAACCACCTTCGTAAGCAAGAATACTGGTAACATCATCTAAATTTCCTTACTAAGCTACTTGTTTAGCTTGTTTTGGTAATGCCTCACAATAAGTTTTCAAACCACCCAGTAGTTTGCCAAATGCTATTGATGCACCAAACCTAAGCAATGGATATAGAGGATACGCCAACAGTTTAGGCTCAAGTGACAGATAGGTCCTTCCATTGGCATTCCCTCTCCCGTCTTCTTTTCTCCAATCGCATAAGAATGTGGAATCGGTCCCATCCATAAATGGGCTTTATCAAGTTCAGGGCCAAGAATTTGCCAAACATCAGCTACAGGTCGATTGATTACAATTGATTTTGTGATTTTCATATAAACACCTCAAATAATGGGTTGAAGATTTGTTGTACTGTTGAGGTGTAATGTAGAAGAGCGGTGATTGGCTTTTTTGATATGCCTTGCTGTGTTTACTTTAACTTCGGGGATCAACAGGAAACAATAATTAATCCTTATTAATACTGAACTCAAGTAAACCATGCGTCACGAAAAGAAATTCGTGTAATAAAACCCTCGCCGTTTATAGCAATTTTGAAATATTCACTTTTGAAAGGTTTATTAAGTGGTAATCAATGAAACCTTGGAAATATTAACTTCTACTCATGAATGCTGCATTTCTACGATTGTTAAAGCACTATAATGGTGACGTAACTAAGGGGTGGCATATGGCAGGCGTACATAGCACATCTGTGGCATCAACCAGCGAGATGTTTGAGACAGCTAAAACTTCTCATTTTATTGCCTCTTTGCGCCCTGAAAATTCTGAGTCGGTTACCTTTGAACTAAAAGGCCGTTGTAAACAGGTTAGCTATACCGTTTCTGTCAATAAAGAAAACCAGCTACAAGTAAAATGGCAGTTAAAATTTTTCTGCTTAACTATAGCAAGCAAAACAATCACCGCTGGAACCGATCACTCACGCTACAAGACTTCTCAACAGTTGGTTCAAGATCTAACGGCTTCAGCTCACCTAAATAAAGATATTCGGTTTGCAACGGTCGATAAACTAGTTTATCAAAAAGGTTGCACAAAAGAACTCAAGAATTTGTTTTCTGAAGAGGTTAATCAAGCTTCTCCAAGACAGAATCTTTCGCAATTACAAATCTGCTACCTTTTGAGACATGAGAAACTCACTGATGAACAAATGATTGATTTAATTGATTCTTCAAGGCTATGTAGTAAGTCTAAGTATATCGAAGGCATGACTAAATATTTGTCTCAAAAACAACTCAACAAATTAATAAACCACCTTATACAGGACGATAAAAACTATGACGTGGTGATGAAACTACTAGATGCGTTACCTGATGACCGTCATGGCACGATTATCATAAAACCCTTTTCATCATGCGTTAACTTTGCAGAAACATTGAATGCAAAACAGTTTCGATTACTTTGTGTCTGTTTAGATTACCAACAATCCATAGCCTTGTTACAAACAGAAGGCATATGCGCTGAGTTTAAAGAAGAAGTTGATGAACCTTCAACGATAACTGAAAAGTTTAAAGTGTTGACTCATGAAGCCTCTCTGACTAGGTGGTCAATAAATGGCGACGATGAATTTGATTTAGACACTTTTCCAAGTCCTAATTATCAAGCTCGAGAAGAACTTACAGAAGTGAATCAAACTAAAAAATTACAGTTAATTTTGCATGATTTACAACAACGCATGGCAACAAAACCAGCTGAAGCACTTGATGAACTGAAGAATTACACAACAACAGAAATAGCCACGATGCTTCCAACACTTTTTGCAGCTGGTTTTGTAACAGAAATAATTGATGCTATTCCAAAAGAAAAGCTAGCGATCATTATGCAACTGCAAAAAGCAAAGTCTTTATATACAACCTTAAGTTCAGTAAGTAATATTTCTAAAGATCATCTCTTAAAATTAACCAATCTCAGTTGTCGATGTCTACACATGGTGAAGTCCACAGCAGGAGAAATCGATTATCAAAAGAGAATAGAAAAAGGAGAGCAACAAGAGTTCTTAAAAAAAGTAAAAAATGAAGCTTAAAAAATATAAAAATCCAATATATCCATTTTAGAACGCCTAGAAAGCCACCATGCCCCCTATTATTAGGAGGCAAAACTAGAGAAACTTACCTACCGTCTTCAGCACGACGTTTTTTAAAGTCTGAATCCATTAGCCACTTTGGCCAGTCATCATTATTGGCAAGTTTAGTAAGAATATCGCTGATCAACGCTAAATCTTGTTTTACCCCGCCTAAACTCCACGTTGACGAGTATGTATCAGCTTCTTTATGGTACTTATGAGCAATATAATCTGGGTCAGTATCACCAAGGCTCATAAACAACAATCCCGGTACACCAGCTTGGGCTAATGCAAAATGATCTGAGCGGAAAAACAAACCATTTTGTGGACGAGGATCAGGCTTAACAAATCGACCTTGCACTTTCGCAGCATCAGCTAAGTAATGTTCCAATTCCGACATACCATTGCCATAACGCAAAATGTAATCGACACCTTTATTGACGTTCATACCATCAATATTGAGAAAAGCGACAATATCTTTGGTAGGCACTGGTGGTGCTTTTGCAAATTGCTGTGCGCCAATTAACCCTGTCTCTTCTGCGGTAAAATTAGCAAAAAGAATATTGCGCTTGAATGGTTTATTTTTAGCCATGACTTTCAAATTGCGCGCCAAGTCTAAAACGCCAGCACTGCCTGAAGCATTATCAACAGCGCCGTGATAAGTATGTACTTTGCCTTTACTGTCAGTTATCTGCCCCAAGTGATCCCAATGCGCTTGCATGACGACGGTTTCACTTGTGGCTGTTTTAGCCGGTAATTTAGCAATCACGTTATATGATGTTGCTTTTTCAATCGTGTTATTTAACCTTAAATTTGCATTTATCTTTAAATCGACAGCTTTGAATTTATTCGAAATTGCCTTCTGTTTTAATTTATCGAAGTCGAGTCCTGCTTGTTTAAAGATTTTTTGAGCCGTTTGATGTTGAATCCATCCCATTACAGCAACTTGATCTTGGTTATCATGAGCATCAATTAAGGTTAATTTACTACCACTATTTGAGTTTCTAACCACTCCCCAACCGTATGCCGCAGGTGCTGTTTCATGAACAATGAATACTGCTTTTGCGCCTTGCCGAGCCGCTTCCTCATATTTGTAGGTCCATCGACCGTAATAGGTCATCGCATTACCAGTGAACAATTTAGGGTTTTGGGTGGCAAAACCAGGATCATTGACCAATACAATGACGGTCTTACCTTTAACATCAAGGCCTTGATAATCATTCCAATGGTATTCAGGTGCGTTAATACCATAACCAACAAAGACGACATCACTCTGTTTTAATGCAATGGTTTTACTGATCCTTTGCGTTCTCGCCGTAAACTCGGTTAAGTTTTTAAACGACTCATCACCAACCTTAAGGGTCATATTTTGATCGGGCGTGATCTTCGCCATTGGAACGGGTTGTAGGAATTTTCCTTTGTATCCTGGCTCTAAACCCATTTTTTTATATGCACTCACTAAATAGTCTGTAGTCAGTGTTTCTTGTGGACTCAATGGTGCTCGACCAGCAAACTTAATCGAAGACAGTGTTTTTACATCTTGTCGATATTGCTGTTCGTGAAATTGGTAATCCGATGCAGCAACGGTAAAGCTCGTCATTGCAAATATTCCTAGAAGAAAACTCGATTTCATAGAAGTAATGTCTTGTGTTGTTGTAGAGTTTTACTGACCTTATCATTTTGACTCGTAAGAAAGATCAGCACCGTATTGATTCAATTATTTCGGTTCAAAAGTAAAAGCTTGTCCAGCAACAGAAGCCTCAACCATGAAACCAACTTTAGGAATAATATAAATGGACATGCCATTCACATAAGAGCCAACTGATGTTTGAGCACCACCTGACTGACCCGCTCCGGCAGAGTTTCCTGTCGTTCCAGCTTGTGCAGAAGCCCCTAAATTTACGACTACCGCAGAAGCTTGAGCATTGAGTTCAAAGTTACCCTTAATAAATTTGTCATAAGCTGATTTGTCTTTAAAAAAAATGATTTCGCTGTACTCTTGGGCACCAAATTGAAACCCGATTGAAGCTTGAGTAATTTTTGAGGTGCCAATAAACTCACCTTGCTTGTATACTCGGCCTTTACCGTAAGCCCCACCAACAACGAAACCTGCTTTACCTACACTGGGAAACAAAGCGTATCCGTAAGCAGAATTAATGTATTGGCTTGTTTCTGATGCATGAGAAAAGTTGTCGAGCGCATTCGTATATTCGTCCGCTGCAAAGGCTGAGTTTGCAGTGAGAAGAACGAAGCATAAAAGTCCTGTAAAACGTTTAATGGATTGAATAAACATCACTACCTCCAAACAAAATAGGTATTACTTCTTATCTTTAAAAATCGTGGATAAAAAATCCTTTTCTTCATTATCGAGTAAATCAGTATGCCGCTTATCTTTTTTACCATAATTTTGGGCAATTAAGCCATTTTGATATGCGATTACCGTCAATTGCTGCAAACGATATATGGCTAGCACGTAAAGTGTGATCAACAAATTAAACCTAGTCAGCGTTTGGGCTATCAGCCAATATTGGTCTCCAAAAACAAATGGAAAACTCGCCAGTAAGCAACGTATTAACCAATTAATAATGATCGCGACCGCCAAAACTAAGAGCCACTTGAGCTTTAGATCGTCTACTGCGGTTCTAGGCAAAACGGATTCAATATGCCTTTTAAGTCTCATCACCCGAATAATGGCAAAAAAGTACACCACCGTTTGCGTCAGCAGTAATGTGGGCAATGTCATACCTAATAATGAAAACGTATTAATATTACTGACTTTGATCGTTTCACTGACTAAAAATGCCTGAGTATTAAAGTGAGTTAGGGTAAAGAATAAAACAACCAATGCGACAACCAGTGCCGGCATGTAATGCCAAAATAAAGATTTACTATTGAAGACGACTTGGCAATTCAATTCCGATTTACAATATAGATACAAGAGTGGCATCAACAAGAAGTACATTGGCGTTATCATGGCCAGTACGATATGAATAGGCAGAGGAGCATTCTGCTTGCTGATAATCCCAGTAAAGAAATATAGTGATAATGTCACGAAGATGGCTACCACTATCATTTGTTGCGATCGATTTGATGACGACGGCTTTAACCACAGTAAAGCAGCAAGAACTGCGCAGTGAAGTCCTCCAAGTAAAGACAGCCACCAATAAGCTTGTTGAAAAAACTCAGATATCGACTCCAAAATCCCCCCTAAAAAGCAGATAAATGACCTAAAAACTCGATTTAACGCAAAAAAAACAATATTTTTTAGTAATTAGTTAATAAAAGGTAATAAAACACTTGCATTTAGTATGCTCAATGCTCTAAATATAGCCACCGTAGGATGATAATTCGACAATTTTATATCATCTTAAACACATATTTATAAATAGCTACTAGGGGACAGGACTGTGAAATTTGTGCTGCTACTTATCATTGTTGGCGTTTTCGTTTTTCTTTATATGCGCAAAAATAACGAAAAAGACAATAAAACAATGACAGAGGATACTAACCAAACTCATACAGAAGCTAAAACAGAGCAAGAGGCTGATGTTGAGTCAGTAAAAGTAGCTCAGCCAGAAGTAGCTTCAACTCAAGAGACCATTGACGAAAGTGAGCCTGTAAAAGAAGTAGAAGAAACTCAAGAAGTTGATGAGCCAGAACCCGTATTGGAAGAAGCAAGCTCAGTACAACTCGATTGGGCTAATAGCAATCTCACTAAAGCACTAGAGCTACAAAATGCGGCGTCTAACGCAGAAGACACATACTCTGCCATCACTGCAGCCATTTCTGAGTGCTATAAGCAGCGAAAATCTCAGCAGTATTTGATTTATGGTTATTCGCTAGCAAGCGAGTATGAAAAAGCTTTTGAACAATATCTCGCTTACCGTAGCGAAAATAACATTAAGTCTGTTATTAAGGGCACAGCATTTATGCAGTTAGCGACCTTAGCTCAAGACAATGGTAACTTTGAGCAAGCAATTGAAGTATGCAATAAAGCCATTGCTCATGAGTTGACTGACGGCACTGTTACAGGTTTCGAAGGCCGTATTAAACGGATTGAAAAAGCGAAAGAAAAAGCCTCAGCATAACAAACCAAATCCGAGTATAATCTGTCAGATAGACTGTTAAATTATATTCGGATTATTTTGACTGCTCCAATCTCTCTTCACTCCATCCAATTTGATTTCGAAAGTAAAAACGTATCATTCATTGCTGACATTGAGTTTGAACAATTCAATGCGTTTGCTGAGTCTTTTGTGGCATTGATAGACTCCAGAGTCATCCAACGCCATTGGGGAGCAGACAGACATCAATGGTTACTCGAATTCGAAGGCTGCTTTTTTACCTTAAACTATGAATTCTATGCCGATGTTTGTTGGTTACACGTAGAGCAAGAAAACGATTGGGAAACGCTAGAGTATTTAGCCAGCCTAATCGCTAAAATAAACCATGTTTGTCCTAGGAGTAATGCTAGTGAACACTAATCAACCATCAGGTATGGATCATCACAGTGCAGAGTTTGATTATCGTGCATTGACCCCCGATTTAATTCTTGATGCAATTGAAAGCATTGGCATTTACCCTGAAAGTGGTTTATTAGCTCTGAATAGTTATGAAAACCGTGTTTATCACTTTCGTTGTGATGATGGCAAAAAGTATGTCGTCAAATTTTATCGACCTGAGCGTTGGAGCACAGAACAAATTATAGAAGAACATACGTTCTCTTATGAAATTGCAGAAGCAGAAGTACCACTTGCTTTACCGCTGACCATTAACCAACAAACATTACATGAGTACAAAGGTTATCGGTTTGCGCTATTTCCTTCTATGGGAGGCAGAAACTTTGAAGTCGATAATTTAGAACAATTGGAAATGGTTGGTCACTTTATTGGTCGCTTACATCAATGTGGTAAAAGTAAGGGGTTTAATTATCGTCCGGCATATACGCCGCAATCTTTAGGTGACGATTCCATTGATTGGCTTAAACAGTCGGGTCATATCCCCAGCTCACTAGAAACCGCATTCTTTACTATCACAGAACAAGTTCTGACTGCCAGCAAGCAAATTTGGCAAAAGCAAAACCCTTCTCAATTCCGATTACACGGTGATTTGCATCCAGGCAACATTTTGTGGACACCTGATGGACCTGGCTTTGTCGACCTAGATGATGCTCGTACAGGCCCCGCCATACAAGATTTGTGGATGATGCTCACAGGGGATCGTCCTCAAAAGGTCATGCAACTTGAGATTTTGCTTGAAGCTTATGAAGAGTTTTGTGATTTTGATACCAAAGAGTTAGCGCTCATCGAACCGCTTAGAGCAATGAGAATGCTCTATTACAACGCATGGATTAGTCGTCGCTGGCAAGATCCCGCCTTTCCTATGCACTTTCCTTGGTTTAATACTGAGAGATATTGGGAAGATCAAATTTTGGCTTTCAAAGAACAACTTGCGGCGTTAGATGAAACACCTTTAAGTTTGATCCCATATTAAAAGTAATCTGCTTCATTTCAATGAAGCAGATTTTTTATACACTTTCCACTCTATCGTGTTCAAAAAAAAATAAATCACTTTACTTTCATAAAGTTAAAAAACAAAAGCATTCTGGATTGTGATTAATTTTACAGCGCTGCCTGTTTGAACGTACAGAAAAATTCGATATCGACCTACTGCCGGAGTTAAGCCACTACCTCATTTTCTTAAATTCCATCGAGTTATAGAGCAGGCTTTAATTTACCGCTATACTGATAAAATTCATAAACCACTTGAGTTATAACAATAAAAAGGTTTATGTTAACGACCAAATAATTGAAGTCTGTTTTTTAGTCAGTAGGAAAAACAATGAAGAAGATACTTTTAATGGCTGCAGCGCTATTGCTTGCACCAATGCTTTCTCAAGCTGCAACAGTTTATAAAGAAGGCGTTCACTACAGCGTTATCAACCAAGGACCTAAAACGAAAACACCGGAAATTAAAGAGTATTTCTCTTTCTTATGCCCTCATTGTTTTCAGTTTTATCTAAACGTACTTCCTAAACTTGAAAAGCAGTTACCTAAAGGCGTTAAGTTCACTCAGTCGCACGTCGACTTTTTAGGCGGTGATATTGGTAAAGACTTAACCCGCGCTTTTGCTATTGCAGAGCTTTTAAATGTAAAACATAAAATCGAAGGTGCACTATTCAACGATATTCACGTTAAGCGCCAACGTATTTTAGGTATGAAGGACATCCGTAAGATATTTATCGCCAACGGTGTTGATGCTAAAGAATTCGACTCAGTAGTTAATTCTTTTGCGGTCAATGCACGCGTCGCTCAAATGGCTCGCGATGCAAAAGACGATCAAATTAACGGTGTACCAGAATTGGTTATCAACGGTAAATATAAAGTACTTAAAAAAGAAATTAAAACTTGGGATGATTTTATTAACATCGCAGTTTGGGTTGCTAAAAATAAGTAAATTGAACCATTGATTGAAAAAGGAGCTTAACGGCTCCTTTTTTGTACGCGTTTGTTTGTGTTATGTTAATAGAAAATGAACAAGGAAACGTATAATGAAAAAATGGTTTTTAGCACTGACCCTTATGATTTCTTTTGCGAGCGGAGCAAAAGATTTTACTGAGGGCACGCATTATTCCAAATTGGATACTCCACAGCCTACAGCTTCACCAACCATCACAGAGTATTTCTCATTTTTTTGTGGTCACTGTTTCCGATTTTCAACATCTACAGCCCACACGTTAAAAAGTAATTTACCCGAGTCCATTAAATTTAGACAAGTCCATACATTTATCCCCAATCATGTGACTGAAGATTTAACGAAAGCTTATGTTTTAGCTGAGCGTTTAGGGAAAGAGAAACCTGTTGAATCTAAAATTTTTAATTCGATTCACGTAAAAAGAAAACGTCCAACCAGTGCAGATGATGTTGAAACGATGGTAATAGACGCAGGGGTAAGCCCTTCAAACTATAAAGAAGTCAATGCATTTACCATCAGAGCAACCGTTGCAAAGCAAGGTGCTGAGATAAAAAAGCTTGGCATAACTACTATTCCAGACTTAATTGTCAATGGCCGCTACCGTATTCACCGTCCATCGCTCAAATCTGATGACGAGTTAGTTGAATTAATTCAACACCTTGCAAGTAAATAACAATTAATGAGTGTAACACTGGAAACTTTTATACAATTTCTCTGTCCAATAAATGCAGACAATAAAGACACGTATGTCATGAGGTGTAACAATGAGAAGGTTTCCGGTTTACGCTCCTAAGTTAATTGCTAAGCACGTTCGAATTTTTGCTAGCGGAGCCATTTGGGTTAAAGATCTTGGTGTACTTCACTTTAAGCAAGGCCAACTGCTGATGCCACGATGGTGTCGCCCTAGAGTAAAGCAAGCGATCTCTGAAATGAATTCTTTGATCAGTTTGTCTAAAGAACCCGTTTTTTGCTCTTAATTTTCCCTCTTAAAAAAATTATGCAGCGATAATCGCTGCATAATAAAAAATAGAATTACTCGCTGATCTCATCATTAAGTAAACCAACTAGACCGTTTACTTTATCGTTCCAAGAATTTAAATCTTGTTTCAACTTTTCATTTTCAGTGTTCAATTCGGAGTTCGTTTGCTTTAACTCGTCAATTTCCATCTTTTGTAATTCAATGGCTTCTAATGCATTCTGGATTTTAGATTCCAGCTTCGATAATAATTCTAAACTCATGGAAATCCCTATAATTGCTGGGTGATGGCTAGATTTTAACAGTGGTTTAGAGTTGATTAACAGCGAAAAGTGCCCTTATTCGTAAAAAATTACACTTATCGCCACTGAAAGTAACTATTCGTAAGCATGAGCAGTGAAACATAAGCTCGACAACTCTGGTCTGTTTCACGGTATACTTAAACTGACATCAATGAATAATTTTCAAAATGAATGAATTACTGATACTTAGCCCACTGATTCTTACTCTTATTCTGGCGTTAACTCTGCGTAATACGCTCCTAGCATTAGGTCTAGGGACACTTTTTGGCGCTTTAGTACTCAATCATTTTATATTTTCATCAAGTTTTAATTATCTTTCTGAGCTACTCATTGAGCAGTTTTATGATAAACAACAGTGGCAAGCTTGGCATATTGATATCATCATAACCATGTTTATGCTTGGCATCATGACTAAAATGTTGTCGCAAAGTCATGCCGTTGAGTCTTTCTCGAATTGGCTACAGTTACGAATAAAAAACCAACGTCAGGCTAGAATAGGTGTTGTTTTTCTTGGCTGGTTTGTCTTTATTGATGGCTTGTTCAGTTGTTTAGCGGTCGGTAATGTTTGCCAACCATTGAGTGAAAAGTATCGTATATCCTCTTCTCGTTTAGCATACTTTGTCGATTCAAGTGCCTCGCCAGTAACCTCACTCATTCCTGTATCCAGCTGGGGACCTTTTGTTATTGCCCTGCTCGCAAGTTTATCCTTTTTACAGGGAAATCCGTTCAGTAATTTTATCGACATCGCTCAGATGAACTTTTATGCGATTATTACACTGCTGATTTCATTCTATGTGGCGTGGTCAGGCATTGGGTTTGATGATAAAAACCAAGATATTACGTTTGAACATTCTGAATCAGAAGCCAAAGGTTCCCCATGGTTATTGATCGTTCCAATTTTAAGCTTGTTAATTGGCTCAATCGTATTGATCGTGTGGTCAGGGTACCATGCATCAAACAGCCCACATTTCAGCGATTGGATTGCAAACGCAAACATCGGTGAAACCATGCGTAATGCAAGCCTATTTTCAGCACTGATTACATTTGCCCTTCTAATAAAAGATAAAGTCAAAGTTGCCGATTTACTCAAATCAAGTTGGATAGGTATTAAAACCATAAGCTTTGCCGTGACGATTTTAATTTTCACATGGCTTATCGGAGCGGTAATCAAAGAACTCCAAGTCGCAAAATTACTTGCGAGTTGGTCTGGATTGTATTTATCTAAGTATTATCTTCTTAGCGGGTTGTTTGGTTTATGTGCACTCATGGCATTTGCTACAGGTTCAAGCTGGGGTACGTTTGCCATTATGATCCCAATTGGCGGAGAAATTGCCCACATTATTGACCCTATGATGCTGATACCCGCACTCAGCGCGGTTATGGCAGGGTCTGTTTTTGGTGATCATTGCTCACCCATTTCAGATACTAGTGTGTTAAGTGCCACTAGCAGTGGCTGCGAACCTTTTCAACACGTCACCACACAACTACCATTTGCGTTAATTGGTGCATTCAGCGCCTTTATAGGCTTCCAACTGCTAAACTTCGAGGCACCTTATTGGCTTGCACTGTTTGCTGTCATTATCAGTGCTTACATCACTATTCGCTGGTGTTATCGACCGAATGCTGCTGTCTCATTTCAGAGTTGATTTTCCAAGCCAGTAATGCGGAAACTAATAAGCAACAACCGCACACTTTAAACAAGAGATAAAAGTCCATTGTTTGAGTGAAAATAAACACAACGCCATATCCCATTATGGCTTGTGTCGTTGCAAAAGATATCGTCATCCATCCCCAAACCTGTTTGTGATGAGCTCGACCTACAACATCGAGTGTAACCGCAGAGACTAATGAAACAACTCCAGAAGTTAGCCCACCAACAAATAACGAAGAAAGCATCAATGCCCATGTATCGGTTGAATATAATGGTAAAAACACAGCGACCGATTTACAAATAAAAGCGCCAATAAGCACCCTTTCTAAACCTACTTTATCCCCCAAGTAACCTGTTAAATAGGGCCCAACGATGGCTCCAACACCAAACATAACCCAATAAAACCCACCTTCCATGAAGCTCATATTGAGATCCTGAACGATAAAGTTTACCCAATAAATCGTGTGTGCTAGAAAACCAACGGCATCAAGTGCATAAGCGGCTAATAACATCACAACCACTTTTTTATGAGGACTGTTAGTTAATGTGTATGCTTCTTTTTTTGCATATTGATGTTCATAGCCATTATTTAATTGTTTAAGTGGAACCCAAAATCGCCACGAAAGTAATGTAAAAAATAGTGCAGCTGAACCTAAGCCTATCCATGCGGATGAAAGGCTAATGTTTAATAGGTGTGGGACAATATAGCCAGAAACGACAACACCGAGACCTATTCCAGAAAATATCGCACCACTTACCCTTGCTTTGTATTCTGGTGCAGTTCTATAAAAAATATAACCTGGAGCAATAATTGTGAGCCACGCACCTGCTATTCCGGCCCATAAACGACAAAAAACAAACCATGGATAATTAAACGGATTAAAACATCCAAAATAAACAATGGTAATGATCACCATCGACAACTTTATAGTGTTAGCTAAACCAAACTTTTCTGATAAACGATGAGCTGTAATTCCCCCGATTAAATATCCCAGTAGTGTTGACGAACCCAAGTAACCCGTTAATGCTTCGCTATACCAGTCATGACTCACCATTGCCGGAATTAACGGTACAAACGCAAAACGGCCTATTCCCAAACCAATGATTGTTGCACAAATGCCGCAAACACCCGCCCAATATATATTGCTGTATTTATTGTTGTTGTCTTCGTTCATACCCATCTGCCTTGAAGGACTGTGATTTAAGCATGGTTATAGTTGACCAAAAATCAAGCAACCCCCTTGTTAGCATCTATACTTTGTTTGAAGTAATTTAAAAGGATTTTCAAAATGCAAAAAGTTCGTTTTATTGGGCTTATAAGTTGTATTGCAGCTGCTGCCTTCATCACCGCTTGTCACGATAGTAACAGCGATAAAAAAAACGTCATCTCAGAAAAAAATACTAAATTCCTCTATACCAGCACCAATAGTAGTATTGCGAGTGAAGGTAATAAGGTCATTGGTTTTAAAATTGCTGAAGACGGCTCACTGACTGAATTCGATCACTTTCCAACAGGCGGTATTGGTGATGCTGATGATGGTGACTTCGATGCTCAGGGTGCAATGCGAGTGATCGGTGACAAATTGTTGGTGGTTAACGCTGGAGAATCTACGCCAGAGATTGACGACCGAGTCATAGCGGGAAATGGCTCTATCAGTGTATTTCAAATCGACGATATCACTGGCGATCTTGCTCGAATTGATCAACGCCCTGACGTTGACGGTGTGCACAATATGGATTCTTTTGGTCTCCGCCCAGTTACTTTAGATTCGCTCACTGTCGACGGAACCACTTGGGTGGTTGTGGGTAACCAAACAGACACTGAGCACTGCATTACACCAGCAGAAGTGAACCCGACTCTCGAAACCTGCTTAGGTCATGGTACAGAAAACCTCGGTGAATACTTTCAACGTGTTGCCTCTAAGAAAGCTTTCAGAAATATTTATCTGTTTAAGTTTGAGGGTGGCGTGTTAACTCCGGTGAAAAAGCTTGCTGACTACGATGCTAGAGTGAGCGGTCCAGCTCAAGTAGGGTTTAGCCATGACGGCACCAAATTAGCTGTCACGACTATTGGCATCGGCCATATCAACCAAGTTTCTGATAAGAATCTACAAACAGCTGCACGTACATATGTATACGATGTGACTGCGGATGGTGAAAGCTTCAGCATTAATAATGCTCGTTGGTTTGGAAATCAAAGTATTGCCGTTTCAGTAGGTTTTAGTTGGTCAAGTGATGACGAGTATATTTATGTATCTAATGCCATTCTTGCTGAAGGCTTTACAAATTACAGTTTGATGTCACTAGAAGTATCAAATACCGATACGGTATTCACGAGCGACGACAATTCCATCCCGTCAGGTGATGGTGGTATTTCAATTACACTAAATTCACAAGCTGACGACCGCCCAGCGGCATGTTGGACGTGGTTAACTCCAAAAGATGAATACTTATTTGGTGTCGCTTTCAGAACGAATTTAGTCCCGAGCTATCAAGTTGAAGGCGCTATGCTTTCTCGCATCCAAGAAGTGAAACGAAGGAACATTGATGTTCATGACTCAAAAGATATTTACGTGTCTGGAAATGGAAAAACATTGTATGTGCTCGGTGGTTTGCAAACACATACCGTTTCAATCTTTGATCTAGAAAGCGGCTTTTTAACAGAAAAAGTTGGCTCACCTCTGCAAGTTAAAGCTTCTATTAATCCTGACACAAATGAAAACAGGCCTAATACAGAGCACTTTTATTTAGGTATAGCTGGTTACCCAAATTACTACACTGGCTTTTAATTTCATGCCTACCCAAAGCCGTATTTATGCGGCTTTATTCTAAAGGAATTAATCATGGCATCGTTAGTATTTAAGCATGGCTTTTTAGCTTCTTTATTTGTGTTTATTATTGGCTGTAATACAGATTCAGACAATAAGCCAAACCCACCCATTCAGCCAGCAGGTGAGACCAAATTCTTATACATCAGCACCAATGATGTTGATGGTAACCAAGTGGTTGGTTTCAATATTGGTGATGACGGAGCATTAACGGAATTTGTCTCCCCTTTTGATACAGGCGGTTTCGGTGACGCTGATGATGGGGATTTTGATGCTCAAGGTGCAATACGTATCATCGATGACTACTTACTTGTTGTAAACCCAGGAGAAACGACTAACGACCCGAGCATTGTCGAAGGCAACGGGAGTATCAGTGTCTTTGCGATCGACCCTGATGATGGTCAGTTAACTCTTATTGATCAAAATGACACTATGTCAGGGATACAAAACATCGATTCCGGCGGTGTGCGTCCTGTCAGTTTGGATTTTACTACAATAAATGGCGAAACTTGGGTCGTCGTGGGCAATATGCAAGACGGTCCAATTTGTGTGAACCCATCACAAACGAATGATCTTGAAACCTGTACAGATCAGTATAATCGACCGCTCTCTGACTACCTTAACGATAATGCAGATCAACAACGTAGTGTTAATTTATTCCAATTCGACAGCGGAAAATTAACCTTTGTTAGCAATATAGATAATTACTCACCTGAAGTAAGTGGTTCTGCTCAAGTGAGTTTTAGTCCAGATAAAACCAAACTTGCTGTGACTACCTTAGGTATTGGTTATGACGCTTATGCATCACAAGAGTTACAACTCCAAACTCCAGCACATACCTTCATTTACGATATTTCAACAACAAGTAATGGGAACTTATCATTCAGCAACCGCCGTTATTTTGCCAACCCTAAAATCGCTTTTTCGATTGGTTTTAGCTGGTCGCCTGATAGCCGCTTTTTGTATGTGTCCAATGCCATATTACAAAGTAATGCGACTGAAGCAGAAATAATGACATTAGACACTCATGATACGCATAACGTATTCACTAGCGATAAACAGTCCATTCCAACTGCAACTGGACCAATATCGATGAATGAAGATGATGCAACTTGCTGGACATGGATTACGCAAAATGGGAAACGCTTATATGCAATTGCAGCGAACACCAACAAAATCGCAAGCTTTCAAGTTGGTAACGATGGTGCTCTAACCCTAGAGCATACGACTCATCGTCAACGTGCTTTTGAACCAGAGTCTACCGATGTTTTTGTCACGACTAACCAAAAAAACATGTACGTCGTTGCCAATGTTGGCAGTTTTTCTATTGCAATGTTTGATATTGATGCAAACGGTCAACCTTTAGAGAAATCTGAATCGCCTTTAGCAGTCAAGGCCTCAAGAGTCGATAATCAGGAACCTGATGCTACCAAAGAGTTTTACTTAGGTATTGCAGGCTATCCAAACTACTACACAGGTTTTTAAGTTTGAATAAGCCATTATACCGCAGCAATAATAACTTCGGTATAATGGTATAAATTTTGTAGCTAAGTTATTTATCTCGTGATTCAAGTATTTACTAAAATCCATATCTCAGCATTAGACCTCGAAAGCCTATGTGTCAGTGTTTGCGGCGCAAGCGCTCAACATAGTTATAGATTTTGTTTAATTAGGCCTATAAAGCGGGTGATAGAACATGCTTAAAATTTCTAATTCCATTACGCTTGCAAGTTGGGAGATAGAATTAAATGCCATTCGCGCTCAAGGTAGTGGGGGGCAGCGAGTTAATAAAGTCGCAACGGCTATTCACCTAAGGTTTGACATTAAAAGCTCATCATTGCCTTTATTTTATAAAGAAAGATTACTCAAGTTTTCAGACAGTCGTATTACTGATGATGGTGTCATTATCATTAAGTCACAATCTCACCGGACTCAAGAAATGAATAAGGAAGACGCTCTAAACCGTCTTAAAGAGCTTATTTTATCTGCAACTGTAATACAAAAAGCAAGAAGAGCAACTAAACCGACTAAAAGCTCACAACGAAAGCGAATGGATAGCAAAACAAAGAAAGGGCAAACGAAAGCTTTACGCCAAAATAAAATCAAGTTTTAACCAAGGTTTGATTCTCAATCAACAGCAGATTATGCTGTGCTGTATAGCTTGGTTAAAATGGAAGTGCAATGAAAAAAGTTTTACTGGTCAATGGACCAAATTTAAATCTGTTAGGCACCCGCGAACCGCAGCATTATGGCAATCAAACGTTAGCTTCAATTGTATCGTCTCTGACAGAGCAAGCACAATTAGCCAATATCCATTTAGACCATATTCAATCCAATTCTGAGCATGAGTTAATCAATGCTGTTCATCAAACTGACGCTGAATTCATTATCATCAACCCTGCTGCCTACACTCACACAAGTGTCGCATTACGCGATGCGTTAACTGGGGTGAAAATCCCATTTATTGAGGTCCACCTCTCTAATGTTCATGCTCGCGAATCATTCCGTCACCATTCTTACTTTTCAGATAAAGCAGTGGGTGTAATCTGTGGCTTGGGTGCAAAGGGTTATCATTATGCCCTAGACTTCGCAATTGAAGCATTGAACACCCCATGACTAAAGTTAGCGCCAACTAACTGGCAATTTGACTTGGGACCACAAATCTGAGCAAAGAGCTTCATGCTCTTGCCAGTCTCCTTTCTCAATCCATTTCACAAGGCTGTCTCCAACTTTTGGATACTTTACTGGTTCAGGAGATGACTTTTTTAACCAGCGATTTAAGCTATCCTCATCCAGCTTTTTCATAGCATCGGCCGCCGCAAGTAGCTCCAGTGCAGCCACATTAGAGAGTTGTTCAAACTGACCCAGTAAAGGCTTAACTAATATTTTCTTTCCTAAGGTTAATGCTTCACTTACCAGTTCAAAACCTGCATTGCATACTACACCACCACATGAGGCAAGGTTTTGTTTAAAGCCAACCCTGTCAAAGCCATGCCAGATGATATGTGAAGGTACCTCTATGCTTGGTTGTTCTGCGTGGTAGATTAAAAACTGGTAGTCATCAAACCTTGATAAAAACTTCACTATGGCGTTAGGTGCTTCAAATGGCAAATACACCAATACCTTATGATTATATTCAGCCTTTATTTCACCGACATCTACAAACGGTGGCAGAATGGGAAAACCAAAGTGATGCCAGTGGCAACCGAGTGCAATATCTACTGGTGCAAAATGATTTACGAAAATATCGTTAAACCAATTTTTTCCAACTTTAGGTACATTATGCTTCATAGCTGCTTGGTGACTAATGCTGATTGATTGAACGCCTTGACGCTTGGCTGCCCATGCGGAAATAGGTTCATAGTCATTTAATACAAGATCATAGTTATTAAGATCCAGTGAATCGATGTCTTTGAGAATGGAAGTAGAAAAGTTACGGGAAACTGTTTTGGAAACATCTATCCGCCCCGCTTTGGTTTCAAAGGTCATGCCTCGCATGACTTGATAATCACCAAATGGGGCCATATCGAAATAACCATCAGCTTTTCTACCGCTGAACATATAATCGACATGAATGTCAGATTTTTTAAGTGATTCAGCCATGACTCTTGCACGGCTTAAATGCCCATTCCCTGTACCTTGGACACCATAAAGAATTCGCATCTATCTTCCTTCTGCCCCAAGATAAAATGAACGGAAGCTTCATTTTTCTAGCGACAATTATCCGGCAACATAGGTGTTCGCTATCATGACTGATGAAACACCCAATATCGCGCCAGCAAAAACATCAGTTGGATAATGGACTGCAAGAGCGATGCGAGATAAACCAATTGCGATTGCCCAAACAAACCATACCAACCCAACTATTGGGAATACCATGAACACAGCACTGGCCATAACAACGGCACCTGCGGTATGTCCTGAAGGTAAACTAAATTTGTCTGAAGGTTCAAAGTCTGCACTCAGACCTTGAAAAGCATGGCAAGGACGAATACGTCGAATGCTATTTTTGAGTAATAAATACAACGGCATCTCAATAATAAAGCTCATCATTAATAAGTTGAATAGAGACTGGCCTTTAGGGTGAAGTAATAAACACGCCACTGAAAAAAGCGCATAGATATGCCCATCACCACTGGCTGATATCCGTCTCACTAATGAACTTAAACCCAGTAGACGAGTTTGACGGACAATCCAGTAGAAGCTACCTCTATCTAACTCATTTATGATCTTGAGCATTCGATTCACTCCACGCCTCAGACAAGGTAAATATAGTCAAGAGATATGACGCTTGGGTTAAATATCAACGAAAGATTTATGACAGCAAAAGGCCGTAATGAGCTACCCCATTACGGCCTTTTAAATTTTTTATTGTTTAAAGCTTAAGCAGCTGCTGGCTTTAATGCACCTTCACGATACATTTTTACTAAATAATAGATGTTGATGCACGCAATGAATGCATTCATGCCCGCTACAGGCCAAGCTTCGATTAACGCACCATAGCTAGAGAACAATGCACAACCAATAAAGTTCAAAACACGTAGCTTAACGATGTCTTTCATCATTAACGAAATAGCTACCATCACTGATGCTAGATAACCTAGGATTTCTACGTAGTTTAATGATTCCATCTTACACCTCATAGCTGCTCATTATCTTCCCAGAGCTGAACGGGGGATCCTTGCCCCTAGAGCTTTCTTTAAATTTAATAACTCGATTGGGTATATGCTAACAAAGGCAGCCAAAAGCACGTAATAAAAAAACGTAAATAAATGACACTCGTCATATTTAAAATATTTTTTGCGAACAAGTAGACAAAATTTAACCAATGTTATTTGCTTGTTAATGCTTTTTTGAGGTAAGGCTTAAAGAAAGCGTAAATCTTCTTGAGATCAATCAAAATTTTGTAGAATTCGGCGATGAGATTTCTGCATTTTGATGACTTTTGTGTTTATACTGGGTCGAAAGCAATTAAGCGAGTACTCGTGGGAGAGAAATATGGAATACAACACTTCAGAGCTTTGCGACATGTACTTAGACGTTGTTGATGTTGTCGAGCCAATGTTCAGCAACTTTGGCGGCTGTAGTTCATTTGGTGGCTCCATTGTAACCATTAAGTGTTTCGAGGATAACGGACTTATCTCAAGCATGTTAGCTGAAGATGGTGCCGGTAAAGTTCTACTTGTTGATGGCGGGGGCTCTCTACGCCGTGCATTACTTGATGCAAACCTTGCCGAAGTTGCATCCAATAATAATTGGGAAGGCATTGTCATTTATGGTTCCGTGCGTGATGTAGATACATTAGATGAACTGGATATTGGGATTCAAGCCTTAGCTTCCATTCCTATTGGCGCAGAAAGCCATGAAGTGGGTGAGACTGATTTACCCGTCAATTTTGGTGGTGTAACTTTCTTACCTGGTGATCATATCTACGCCGACAACACAGGCATAATCCTCTCACCAGAACCTCTCGATATTGAATAATAAACATAACAATAAAAAAGCTGACCTTATGTCAGCTTTTTTATTTGTTACCTCTCAGCCATTGAATAAAGAATAAAAAAAGCGCTCTTTTCTTGGTAAATAGTAATTATCATAATTCAATGACATCACCACAGACTTAGCACTACCAATAATTTCACTTCGTGGTACAAAACCAATGACTCTAGAGTCTGCACTGTGATCTCGGTTATCACCTAACGCTAGGTAATACCCCTCAGGTACAGTAACCTCTCTAAAACTCGCTAAAGATGACGGCGTTTTAGACAAGCGTACTTGATGCTTCAGACCAAGTAAGTTTTCAATTTTATCGCTCGACACTGCATTGCTCGAAATATTCTGGTAATCAAGCTGATCACCATTGATGGTGAGTTGGTTATGGCTTAACACGACTCTGTCACCTGGTACACCAATCACTCTTTTGATTAATCGATTATCAGCCACCTTTGAATCAAAAACGATAATATCACCACGTACAGGATTTGAAACTTTATAGAGTGAGATGTGAGTGAAAGGCACTCGTACATCGTAGGCCATTTTGTTGGTATAAATTCGATCACCTTCAAGAATTGTGGGCTTCATGGAGCCTGTTGGAACCGTATACCAATCCGCGACAGCACTACGAAACACACTCATCAAAACTAAAAACAGCAATAGTGATTTATTGTCTTTTAATGATCTGATTAACCAACGTTTCATAAAGTTCCTTCTCACTCACAGTCAAAATAATTTTTTTATACTGCGTAAGTAGACGACATTCTCTTAGTAAGGTTCACATTCAAATGTAACTTAATATTTATATGAGAGTTTCAAACCGACCACTTCGATACATTCCCATGATGAACCCCGTACTGCCGCCTATCACACCCGTACACCACCCTATTAAGCATCCTATTTTTTCTTTTCTAAGCTGCTTTTCGATTTGAGTTAACGATAAGCCTGATTGGTTTTGTATCCTTGCTGCGTTAGTTCGATAAAGCACAGAGACAAAACGATTAATACCAAAAATCACCACAAGATATGCCAAACATGGGAGTAACCACCCTTCACTAACGGCATAACTCGCCACCAGCAAAAATGTACTGAACGCTAAAAATAGATTTTGCGCTTTTCTATTTTTGTTAAGCAAAGCAATATCTTCTGGATTATCAAACTTAGCAATGGCTTTTTTAGCCACAGTATTACTGACAAAAATCGCAATTAACCCTCCAACAAACGCACCGCCCAATACTGATACTATTTTTAATAACCAATGGCTTTGTGATGATGCAGCTGCAAAACCAATGCTCGCTGCTGCCGTTGGAGAAGCGGTCATCGCAGCAACGGCAATGCTTGACGAAATACCTATCGGCACCGATGACAAAATCAATTTGCCATATTGAGAAAGTACCCTCTCTTTTAAATGCTCTCTGACTCGCTGCAAACGCTTACGTACCAATGATTCACTGATCTCCAATAATTCGGCTACAACTTTAGTACTTTGATCTTCTCGATAATACAACACCACAATCTCTCGACTTTCATCTGTTAATTGCTCAAGTAAATGGCTAATCAAATGGCTTTGTTGCTCTTTTATCAATGACAGATCATGGTCATGACTATCGTCGCAAACTTGATTAAGCATCTCATCGATATTCTCAGCGTCTAACTTACTGCGATCAACCATACCTAAATCACGTATATGATTGATGGCAGTGTACCTTGTTAATTGCCTGACCCATGGCAAAATGCTGCTGTTGCTCTTAAGTTCATCAATCTTCTGCCACACTTTAATAAAGACTTGTTGAGTTACATCCTCGCTATACGCTACATCTCTGGTAATGGCTAAAGCAATTGAGTTAACAGTATTTGTGAGCTCCTTGACCAATATTGGAAACGCTTTTCTATCCCCAGATTTGATGCGCTCAACTATAGGTTCAAGTTGCAACATTATAAGCCCTCTACAAAATCTGAAATTTGTGCTTGTAACCACTGAGGCTCATCCCACATTAGAAAATGCTTACCTTGAGTATTCATAGTTAATTGAGCCTGTGCTTGTTTAACTATTTGCCCTTTATAAAGAATCTCCATGGCTTGTTTGTCCTTGTCTAAATCAAACCCACCAGAAGCTCCTAACAGTAAATAAGGAACGGTCAGCTTCGATAAATCTGGTCGTAAATCTGTCGTCATAACACTGTACATTGCACTGGCTGCGGTTTGAGGATCGGATTGTTTTGCCATTTCCAGCAACTCTGACACCTTTCCTTGTTGTTTAGTTTGAATATGCACAGACTGCATTGTCATCATCACCATCTTATCTGGTGTCGCAGTTTGATACATGGTCTTGATAAACTCGGCTTGCCGACTCAGATCACTCACTTGGGTCGCATTGCTTCGGCTGAACACAGGGCCAATAAATGGCAATCCATCTACCGATAGTACCCCTGCAATTGTGACGTCCTGATGTAGGGCAATATCTAAAGCCAATAATCCACCCATGCTGTGGCCTACAATACTGATATTTTTTAATTGATTTATAGTGATGTAGTTTGAAATATCACTCTTAGCCGCCTCGTAGATATTTGCAGATTGATTACACTTTGGTGTTTCACCAAATCCTGCAATACTGATAATGTGCACGCGATGTTGAGTCGCCAACTTTGCTGCAATGGGTTGCCAGACTCGTTTATCGCTGATAAACCCTGGAATCAAAACAATATTACTTTCTTTATTAGTCCCTAAAGAATCCACTTTTATGCATGGTTCATTGGCATTTGTGAAAGCGCTCACGAGTACAAAAGATAAAACGATAACTTGATTAATAACGTTCATTAGTTTTCCTTAACTGATTAATGCTTTTAAATGCGTTATTAACTAAGTCACGGCCAGTGAATCATGTGTGACAAATTAATTTAATTTTTTAGAAAAATTAAAAAGCGATATGTTTCAAGCTACATTATTGAGCTTCAGCGTTATAAATACGTTTTAAACCAATTCACAATTTCTTGTTGTTGTTTGTCTCTATTCTTAGAGAAGTGGTGATTATCTTCAGGGTAAACCACTAATTTATGTGGGATCTTGTGTGTAGTTAATGCTGCGGCCAGTTTCACTGAATGTTCGACAGAAACTCGTTTATCTTTAGCACCATGAATCAGAAGTACAGGCACATCTTTAGGCAGTTGATGAACCCATTGAATCGTTGAACGTTTCTCTAACTCTTGAAGTTTATTAACAAAATAGTTTGGAATTCGATGTTTATATACGTTTTCCATAGCAGGACGAATTTCCAGTCCTCGAACTAAATCATAATTTCCCGATGAGGCTGCAACGGCTTTGACGTTACTCACTTCTTTCAAGGCTAAAAAGGTTTGCATTCCGCCACGACTGCCGCCGAACATTCCTATGCGCTCAGCATCCGCCCCTTCGATATTTTGAACCAACTTAAGCAACTCAATGACATCATTGACGTCCTTACCACCAAATTCATCAAGGTTGTCTTCTTTCGTTAGTGAGCCTCTATATTGACTGCCAACGATCACAAAGCCTTGCTCTGCGATGGGAAATAAACCTCTCATCATATTGGCGAAAATCATCGTTCCGTACCCCCCATTTCCACCGCGGTTATAAACCAGTACTGGATACTTTTTATCTGTCACCTTAGGCTTAATCACAAAGCCGGCAACATCGATACCGTCAACTTCATAGCTAATATTTTGACAAACGAGATGCTTTTTATAGTGATCGTATTTTTCTTTACCAAAAATCCTATCAAACCCTTTCATCACCCTGCCGAGCTTGTCTTTGTCACCTTTGAGCTTTTTATTGTTCTTTTTTTCAATAAATCCGTACCAAGCCTCATAACTTGAAAATATGGAACGAAAACAGTCTTGTTGAACTGTGACTCGCTCATTATTAATGATATTAGTAGCTTGGATCGCAAAGCTGGATAGAGCTAACGATAAAATGACGAGACTTTTTTTCACAATAATTCCCTGTGTTTGATGGCAACAAGTGCTGACGTACCCTGATTCAATCGAATGAATAAAATCCTACAATAGCAATTAAGATATTGATTTAAAAGCTAACAAACTGGCAAAATACCGAGTATAAAAACGACTTCTAAGGATAGAATTATGACGCTGCTGAATAGGCTGTTTTTGTTTGCTCTTTGCGGATTAATGAGTATTTCTTGTTTTGCAGTATCTAAAAAAGAAATTCCTACTGCCCTCAAGCCCTGGCAATCTTGGGTACTGACACACGATAAAGAGTTGCAATGCCCATTCATTAATCGTTCTTCCTACTCCGATCCCCAAAACCACATTTGTGCTTGGCCCAGTGAACTTAGTATTAATGCTTCAGACGTAAATGCTAAGTTTCAACAGACGTGGCAAGTGATGGTTGATACTCTGGTTCCATTACCCGGTGATAAACAACATTGGCCGACCTCTGTAACGGTTAATGGTAAGGATTGGCCGATAATTAATCATGAAAGTAAGCCTCATATTCAATTGAATCCTGGTCGTCATCAAATTGTAGGCAAACTAAATTGGCCTCAGTTACCTAAAGTGTTATCGCTTGCGAAGTCTACCCACATAGTCAAACTCAAGGTCGATAACGATGAGATTGCTTTCCCGAAAATCGAACGACACCAGCTTTGGTTTGATCAGCAAGCTGAACCGACATCAGGGCAAGATTTAGAAACATTAGAAGTGGTAAGAAAAATCAGCGACGGCGAACTTTTGAAACTTGAAACACTCGTTTACCTCGATATTTCAGGTAAAGCTCGAGAAGTGAATTTTGGTCAAGTTTTGCCACAGGGGTTTGAATTAGCAGGTATCACTTCTGCCCTCGATGCTTTTATGAATGCTAAAGGTGAGCTTTATGCATTAGTGAAACCCGGCGATTGGTCGATCAAAATCGTAAGTTATGCGCAGCCTACAACATTATCCTGGCAGCGACCTTCCCCATCGACCATTTGGCCTAAACAGGAAATATGGGCATTAAAAGCCGATGAAAAGCTGCGTACAGGAAAACTTGAAGGCGCAAATCTCACCGACAATAGCCAGGCCGATATGCCAAGTTCTTGGGAAAAACTCCCGAGTTATTTAGTCACCGAAAACACAAAGCTAAATTATGTTATTCAACACCGAGGGAGCCCAGCTCACCTTGAAAACCAGTTAACACTAAAACGGCAATTATGGTTAGCTTTTGACGAGCAAACGTTCACGTTCAGTGACGCAATCACTGGCAGCATGAGAAGTGACTGGCGGATGGATATGTCGGAACCTTATGTACTGAATTCTGCAAAAGATAATGACGGTCCAATACTCGTAACCCAATTTGATAAACATACGGGCATCGAAACTCGTTACCCTAAAGTGAATATTCAAGCGCAAGGGCAACTCACAAAAAATTCGATGATTCCTGTCACTGGTTGGCAAGATAATTTTGATACCGTCAATATCAAACTTCATTTACCACCAGCAACGATGTTATTGGCTGCCTTTGGTGTTGATCATGCCAGTGGCAGCTGGTTAGGCAAATGGACGATTTGGGTGAGCTTTTTAGTACTGATTTGTACGGTCATGACTTGGAAAGTCATTGGAAAACCAGAAGCTATGGTCACTTTTGTGCTGTTATTACTCATATTCCATGATCAAGCAGCACCGATTGTATCAGTCATCAACTTTATCATTGCTTCAGCAATCTATCGTTTCCAGCCTTTTGAGAAGCTGCAATCTATCAGCCGCAATTACTGGATATTAAGTTCTGCGATCGTATTTTTATCTTTACTGTATTTCAGTGCAATACAGCTTAAATCGACGATTTATCCACAAATCACCCATGCGCATAATGTGAAATTGCAACAGGTATCATCGCTAACAAGCCATGCAATAAAACAAACGCAGTCTGAGCAATACACTAAAGAAAGACGCAACGCCGCAGCTTTAAAGACCCGTCCTATGGCCGACAGTGTAGAAAGAATTCAAGTAACAGGAAGCCATATCAAACAAGTCGATATGCTCGGGCGATATCAAGCTGACACTCAAATTCAAGCCGGAACAGGGATGCCAAATTGGCGATGGCAACAACATACGATCAACTGGCAAAGCAATGTGGCTAATGGGCAGACTTTCAATCTGTATATTTTATCAGGCTACAGTTACCTTGCAGTTAAATTAGCTGGGATAATTATGGCTCTACTTTGGCTTGCGGTTGTGCTTCGAAAGGAGTCTCTACTCTTCGTTGAAAAGCTAAAGAATCAAACGCAACTTAAAACTTCTGAAGCTAACTCAATTTTCGCAATTGTATTATCAGCGGGTTTATTGTCATTGACGCCAACCACCTCAGAAGCTCAAGACCTTCCCGAAAAGTGGATGTTAGATGAATTACATGCCAAGCTCGTCCAAGCTCCAGATTGTGCACCACGTTGCGCTTCAATTAACTATTTACAGGTCGAGACGTATAAACAGCAATTAACGGTAACACTTGAAGTTCATGCGACACATGACTCTGCGGTTGCGATCCCAAGTTCGCCATTTTGGTTTGTTCAACGTGTAGATATCAATGGACAAAGCTCGAATTTGTTAATCAGAAAGCACGATAAGACTTACTTACCCATAAAACCCGGCATCACTGAAGTTAAATTAATTGGAACCATTGCTGCAATGGAAACGTTCCAACTTAGATTTATTGATAAGCCATTGAATATTAAAGTTATTAAAGGCGACAACTGGCAAGTTGTTGGCACTCTAGAAAACCGTTTAACGAGTAACACGCTTGAATTTACTGCGGTTTCACCAAAACAACATCAATCTCAGCAGTCTCGCTATGCCGTTAAACCTTTAGTTAAAGTTCATAGACGTTTATTGCTGGATAATGAATGGTCTGTCTATACCAGTATCGAGCGAGTAGCGCCAACTACTGGAGCGATAAATCTCTCTGTGCCGCTACTTGCAACTGAGCGAGTATTTTCTGATAAAGTTAACGTTGAGCATCATCAAATAAAGATAAATATTCCTGCAGGTTCAAACCGTATAGCTTGGCGTTCAAAAATTAGTAGAAGTAATGAAATCAAACTCAGTGCCAAAGCCAATTCTGGCTTTGTAGAGCATTGGTCTTTTATCATAACACCAACTTATCACGCTGCTTTTACTGGTTTACCCAATGTCATCGAGCAGCAAGACAACAGTGACTACTATCAATATCACTTTTATCCTCTACCCGATGAAACCTTGACCGTTGCAACAGAACGACCTCAAGCCGTAAAGGGAGGAACGCTCGCTATCGACTCGGTGAAGCAAGTATTAGATCAAGGTCTACGCAGTAGCACCTTAACTCTCGACTTTGCTTACCGAAGTACACAAGGTGGTGAACATACGATTGCTTTACCCCAAGATTTCGAGCTTAAACAGGTCGAGCATGATAATAAGTTGATCAATATTCAAACTGAGCAAGGCAAGCTTACTTTGCCTATATCACCTAAAGAACATCGTTATCGCATAATTTTACGATCATCAGCATCGATTAGTCCGTGGTTAACATCGCCTGAAGTCAATTTGAATGCCCCAATCAGTAACATTGAAACACACTTAAATATCGGAACAGGCCGATGGATCCTATGGGCTGATGGCCCAACACTTGGCCCTGCTGTTTTGTATTGGGGGGAGTTGTTAACATTTATTTTAGTCGCTCTCGTACTGACTCGAATACCATTCTCACCACTATCTACTGTGGCATGGTTAATTCTCGGCTTAGGGTTAAGTCTAAATAATTGGGGGTTCTTAATTTTACTTTTCGTCTGGTTTGCGGCCTTGTCTGCTAGCCAATACCGTCCACAAACGTTATCTCGCTCTTGGTTTAATCTCAGTCAGTTGTTGCTATTTGGCTTAAGTGCCATTGTTATACTCAATTTAATTGCCATTATTCCACTCAGTTTGCTTGGTTCTCCAAACATGGGCATCATGCCGTATGCTGGCAGCTATCAACCTCTATCTTGGTTTTTGGATAAATCGGCTGGCGAATTGCCACAGATTCAGATCATTTCTATTTCAAACATTTGGTACAAACTGATCATGCTGATGTGGGTGTTGTGGCTATGCTTTTCTTGCCTCAACTGGATTAAGTGGGCTTGGCATAAATTGGGCGCTCAAGGTTTTTGGAAATCGCCAGAGAAAAAAGTTCTTAAACCAAAAACACCCAGCAACGATAAAAGCTGATAAACACGATACTGATGTTGGCGCTTCAATTGTTGGCGCCAAGCATCATTTTACAACACTACGCTTCTAAAAATTGAGAAAATGCCTGCTGCACGAACTCAGCGTAATATTCAATTTCCTCAGTAGAAGTAATCTTATTATCCAAACTTAACAACGAACGTTTGTGGGATAAATTTCTGAAAAATTCATAACTCTTAACCAATTTATTCACTAGCTTAGATTCAATCATTTCATGATCTGAAAGCGTTGATAAGATATTGATATTATCTGTCCATTGCGTCACTTCTGGATTATGGTTGGCATAGGCCAACACCAGATACTGCGACAAAAATTCAATATCGACAATCCCACCTGAGCTGTGTTTTAAATCGAATTCACCAGCCTTGGCCGTTAACAAATGTTCAGTCATTTTGGCTCGCATCTCACGCACATCCGTCACCAAGGCTTTTAAATGCCTGACTTTGGTTAATATCTGATGTCGTATGTCAATGAACTCTTGACCTAAGCCCGCATCACCATACACTTTTCTTGCACGTACTAACGATTGTTGCTCCCAAGTTTTCGCTTGTTGTTGATATCGCCCAAAACTCTCAATTTCACTCACAAGTAAGCCGGAAGCACCTGATGGTCTGAGACGCATATCCACTTCATACAATTCTCCTGAGTTAGTTCGAGTCGAAAACAAATGTATGATTCGCTGCGCTAACTTGATATAAAAACGATTGCAGTCGATGGGTTTATTGCCATCTGTCTGTGCAAAATCGTCTTTATTGCCATGCAAGAACACCAGATCCAAATCTGAGCCATAGCCAAGTTCTTTTCCTCCGAGTTTGCCATAACCAATAACTGCAAAGCCCTTTTCATTATTCTTTAGGTAACTTGGCTTACCATGTCTTGCAGTGATCTGTTGCCAAGCTTGATTCACCACTTGCCCAATTATCGCTTCAGCTAAACACGTTAAGTGATCGCTGACCTCAGTAATTGGCAAAACACCGGTAATGTCTGCCGCAGCAATTTTTAATTGTTGTGTGAGTTTAAATTGACGCATGGCTTCCATTTGCTGCTCCATGTCGTCCTCTGGAACTCGCAAACTGTATTGATGCGCTTCGCTGGTATAATCTTCAAAGTCAGTGGTGTTATAAAGTTGAACGGGATCAATCAATTCATCAAGTAACATTGGGAAATGCGCTAATTGCTCTGCAATCCATGGACTAGCAGCACAAAGACGGACGAGTTGTTGGCGAGCCCCCGGGTTTTCATAAAGCAATTCAAGATAAGTGGTGCGACACACAATTTGCTCGAGTACCTTACCTACAGGCTTCAACACAAAAGTGGGATCAATGTGCTCGGCCACTTCGGCAATGATAAATGGCATCAGTTTATCGAGTTTATCTTGCCCTTTCGGCCCAATAGGGCGCTTAAGCACTTCACTGCGCCACTTATAAAGCACGGAAACAAATTCAGATTGTTTTTGGTGTTGATTAATCCAGACAAACTCGCCTACATCAGACTGCGCCTCATCCCATAGGTGTTCAGCCCAAGTAATATGATCCTCTTCTTCTTGCTCACCACCAATTGACAGCTTGAATAACGCATTGACTGACTTCATTACCTGCTGAATTCGTTCTCTTAACTTGGTTTCATTATCCATTTGCATTGACCAACAAATACGTTGCCAGTCTAATTCATCCTCAGGTAAGGTTTGGGTTTGCTTGTCATCAATCGCTTGTAATAAATTTTCGAGCTTTCTTAAAAAGGTATAATTGTTCCTAAGCTCTACCACATCGTTATAGTCCATCAAGCCCTGATGAAAGATGCTTTCCATAGACGCATAGATACTCTGCTGGCGAAGGTTCGCTTGTCGTCCACCATGGATCAGTTGATAGTGTTGCACAATAAACTCAATCTCACGAATACCACCTGCACCCAATTTAATGTTATTGATCAGATTACGTCGTCTCACCTCTTGAGAAATCATGTTCTTCATCTTACGCAACGAATCAATCGTGGTGTAATCAATATAGCGACGATAGTTAAACGGTCGTAATAGCTTGATAATTTCTGTTCGCTCAGAACAATGAGGGCCAAGAATCCGCCCTTTTACCATGGCATAACGTTCCCATTCACGTCCCTGATCTTGATAGTAATGCTCAAGTGCGTTGTAACTGAAGACTAATGGACCGCTATCGCCATAAGGTCGTAACCGCATATCAACTCGATAGACAAACCCATCAACGGTGACTTGATCTAACAGCGCAATCAATTTTTGTCCCATCTTTGTAAAAAACTGTTGATTATCGAGCTCTTTTCGACCGCCCTGAGTGTAACCTGCTTCCGGGTAAGCAAAAATCAAATCAACATCTGAAGAAAAGTTCAGCTCTCCACCACCGAGTTTTCCCATGCCAAGAACCACGAGTTTTTGTGTGTCGCCATCTGAGTTAACTGGCGTGCCGTAGCGTTTGCAAAGCAGATCAAATAGCCAGTCTCTGGTTACTAAAATTGTTACTTCCGCTAATGTAGAAAGATCCACTAACGATTGCTGCACATCACCGACATTTAAAAAGTCCCGCCAAGCAATAGAAATCATATGGCGATTACGAAAATCTCGTAGCACCTTTTTGGCCTGCTCAATATCAGTAATTTCAGATAATTTTTTTTGTAAGATGCCTCGATAAAATAGACAACGATCATCTTCTAAAACTTCATCCACAATGGCCGGTATCCAGTGTGGATGCCGAGACAACTGGCCATACACGAAATCACTTAGGCCTAATACGACTTCAAGCTGATATCGCTGCTCAGTAGAAAAAGAAGCAAGCACATCAGGCGCTTTTTGGCTTAGTTCATCAAAACGAACGGCTGCAAGTTGCTTTACATCTTTTGATAAAGGCTTGTTTGCGTTAACTTCAGAGGTCATAATCTTTGGTAACACCTTTTATTCGACATATTATGTCATTGGTGATATATCTATCTTTTGATCCTAATGGTCAATCTTAAAAAAGGCCATTAGCAATAAGCAAATTCAGTGTTTAATACTGATTATATTTTGGAGCTCATATGGCAGGAATGCTAAAACGGGTGCTCTTATCCAGTCTTTTGTTACTTTCCATCATTGGATTGTCAGGCTGTGGCGATGATAGACCCGACAAAATTGCTCAATATCAACAATTAGCCGCCAATCGCATTGATGTTCTCGCATCAGAGATAAATAGCGGAAAAATTCGTAATGCTGTGCTGTTAAAACAGTATGCTGAAGTTTTGGAAACTAAAAAACCTGAACTTTTGCCACTGCTAGAACAGCTTTCTCTTGATGCAACAACTGAAGGTCCTATCTATCAAGGGCTAAAGAGTCGAATGCAAGATTCTCGCAACGCGAGTAATTTCATCGATTTAGATGCCCAACTGAATGAAGTCGAGAATATCTATCAGGCTGCAGACCCAAGCTTGTATAACGACATGTTATCAGACCCGTTAAATGCCATTGCCGATATGTCAGACGGAGCATTGGCCCGAATTAACGCCATGAGTAAAGCTTCTGAATTACTTGCCAATGGTTCAGAAGATTTTGGCGCTGGCAGCCAATTAGTTGGTAATCCGTCTTATGGTAGCTGGCAAACTAACAGCAGTGGTACATCATTTTGGGCGTGGTATGGCATGTACTCCATGTTCTCTAACCTGTTTCATCGCCCAATTTATTATGACAACTGGTCAAGCCGCCGAGGTTACAGCTATTACGGTGATTACGGGCGTAACCGCTATACATCACCAAAACAACATAAACGCCAAGATAAGCTATATCAAAACACCAAAAAGCGTTTTAGTAATCAAGGCCGTCAGTTTAAAAGCCCGTATGCGAAGACTCGTACTGGTTCGAGTAGTTTAAGTCGCTCAAGCCAAGCTGCACAAAAGTCCTTTAAAAGCTCGGGCAGTAAATTCCGTTCCAATTACTCAAGCAGCGCTAAAAGCAGTAGCAGCGGTTTCCGAAATTCATCAAGCAGAACATCACGTGGCGTTCGCCGCGGTAAGTAAGGAAAGATTATGTTTTCACTACAGGAATATGGCCTAACACAAGATTTATTGATCATCCTATTGATTGATCTGGGCATTGCGATGTTACTGCTGACGTTAATGCGCTACCTGTTGGGTTGGAGTGCAAAAGTAGACAGTAGCCATGAACTCGCAGAAAGAGATAATTTTGCGTTTGGTATCAGTACCGCTGGTGCCATCGCTGCTTTGGGTATTGTATTAACCGGAGCCATTACAGGCGAAGCGGCTCATAACTATTCAACAGAAGCGATTGGTCTAACCGCTTATGGTGTTTGTGGCATCATTTTAATCAAACTTGGACGTCTACTGCATGACAAAGTTGCGCTGAATGAGTTTAATAAAACCGAAAGTATTTTAGGCGGAAATGTGTCTGTCGCAATTGTAGATGCAGGCGCTTCTATTGCTACGGCTATCATCATTCGTGCAACGTTATTGTGGGCAGAAGATCTCACACTTGTGACTTTTATTGCTATCTTTAGTAGCTTTATTATCTCGCAATTAATGTTGGTACTGCTGACTCGCTGGCGTGAACACAGCTTTGCGAAACGCAACCAAGGCAACTCATTCCAAAAAGCACTTCAGCAAGGAAATGTGGCTCTCGCCGTTAGGCATGTTGGTTATATGATTGCGATGGGATTAAGCTTCAACGCTGCAAGCCACTTTATTGAATTTTCACCTCATGCGTATGTCAGTAACCTCATTGCTTGGTTGGTATTTTCCATCGTGATGTTGATTGTGCTGTCGGTCTTACAGGGTATTGTAAAATCCGTCGTGCTTTCGAAAATCAACCGTACCGTTGAAGTTGAACAACAACATAATGTCGGTTTAGCCTCAATCGAAATGGCGATCAGTGTTGCTGTTGCATTAATTCTTACTGCATTAATGGCATAAACATACTATGACGCAAACCGTGAGTATTTCATCAAATTCGAGACAGTCGCTGTCTCGAGTCGATGATATGTTGTTACTACTGATCATGGGAGTGCTTGCCGCTTGTGGTCTGATATATGAATATCTACTTTCCCATTATGCAGGGCGTATTTTAGGTGCACTTGAAGCCGCCATTTACACCATGATAGGCATTATGATTGTCTCAATGGGGTTAGGCGCATTTGCAGCACGTAAAATTAAAGATGCTTTTACGGGTTTTGCAACGCTCGAATTAATTGTGGCCATCTGTGGTTCGAGTGCCATTATAATCACTGCTGCTGTTATTGGTTTTACCTCTGAATTTCCACAAATCATTGCCAATACATTTAACTTGCCTCCCGATCAGCTACCCGATGGTGGCAGCATTCAAACCATGCAGGCCGTGGTCAAATACCTTCCTTATGTATGGGGCACGATTCTTGGACTAATGATAGGTATGGAGATCCCACTGATTGCTCGAGTTAGACAATCGCTTTCAGAGGAACACTTACTGCATAATGCCGGAACCATTTATGGTGCTGACTATATTGGTGCAGGGGCTGGTGCTGCTATCTGGGTTGGCTTTATGCTCGCAATGGACATTGAGCTAGCTGCAACCTTAACAGCCAGTGCTAATTTAATTGCAGGCTTTGTGTTTTTGTTCCGTTTTCGTGATCGCATCAAGCACTTTTCTTTATTGGTTGTTGGGCACGTTTTAGCCAGTTTTTTATTGCTTGCATTAGCGACTTTTGGCCCCGACTGGCAACAAGGTTTTAATAACTTGTTGTATAAAGACAAAGTCGTATACAGCCAAGCGACTCGTTTTCAACAGTTAACGTTTACAGAGCGACTACGAGGTAGTGGTCTTGAGCCTGTTTACTCTATGTACATCAACGGACGTTTGCAGTTTTCCAGTGAAGATGAACATATTTATCACTCGTTTTTGGTCGACCCTGTCATGGCTATCAGCCCAAGACACGACAACATTTTGATCATTGGTGGTGGAGATGGTCTGGGTTTAAAGCAAGTTCTAAAATGGGATCCTAAACACGTTACATTAATGGACTTAGATGGTGAATTAATTAAGTTATTTTCCAGCGATATCACCGCAATGCCCAGCGCCTTAAATAAAGCTTTACGCCGATTAAATGGCGATGCTCTAAACGACTCTCGTTTGAAGTTGATGTTTGATGATGCCTTCAATGGAGTCGATAAATTAATTAGAAGCCATCAGAAATATGACACCATCATTGTCGATCTGCCTGATCCAAGCCATCCAGATTTAAATAAACTGTATTCTGATGCGTTCTATCGCAAGCTTAAAGAGCTACTCAGTGCTGACGGTGCGATTAATATACAATCAACCTCACCCTATCATGCAAAAAACGCCTTTATTTCTATAGGTAAAACGTTATCTTCCACAGGGTTCCAAGTTCAGCAATATCACCATAACGTGCCGAGTTTTGGCGAATGGGGCTGGACTATTGCAACCCTGAGTGGCAAAAAACCTGAAGCCCGATTGGAACAAGTAAAGCAATTCCCTATCAAAGAAGAATGGCTTACGCCCTCTTTAGCTCGTGCAGCTTTTGAATTTCCTGGGAATTTTTATCAACATGCTAATCATGTAAAGCCCAATATTTTAGGGTCATTGCAGCTTTATCGCTATCACCAAAAAGCGTGGGCGCAAGAGCAAGATGTTGAAGTATTTAATTAATGGTCGCTCCAGTGACTTTATTCAGATTGTGAAGGCACTGGATTGCGGGCAAACAAAATTGTCGTGATGTCATTTCCTGCTTTTATGGAGTGACAGAAGAAAAAATAAAAGAATCAAAAAAAGCGCTTGACATATTATGTCTAGTTGCTAAAGTTGAACTCAAGACATAATATGTCAACAAGGATAAACATGAACATTCACACGATTGCGAATTATTTAAATGGACTTGGCGATCAAGGGCAAACTGGTTTTACTTTTGATTGCATACCGATTGACGGTGAAGTTGAAGTACTACAAGTGAACGTAGTAGACCGAGAAGAAATTCCGGTGTTTATTTCGGTAACCGAGAACCAAGTTTTATGTATCAGTTACCTGTGGGATGAGAGTGAAGTCGTCCTAGAAAAACGAGCAGAAATGTTCCAAACCATGCTTGAGTTGAATATCCCAATGCCACTGTCAGCATTTGCTAAAGTTGACGAAAAATATGTGGTATACGGTGCATTATCATTGAACTCAAGCATGAACGAAATTGAACAAGAAGTGGCGGTTTTATCCGACAACTGTATTGAAGTCATCGACGAAATGGTCGCCTATCTGAAATAAGGAGTAATACCATGGGCATTTTAAATAAAATCCTAACCGCATTTCGTGGCGGCGCTACTGAAATCGGTGAAAGCATTGTAGATGCAAATTCAACCCGTATTTTCGAACAAGAAATTCGCGATGCAAAGAAACACTTAACCAACGCTAAGCGTGAGCTAACGGACGTTATGGCAAAAGAAATGCAAGCCAGCCGTGAAATTGAACGCCTAAAACGCAGCGTTGAAGAGCATGAAGGTTATGCAACTCAAGCGCTTGAGCAAGGCAATGAAGAACTTGCACTTGAAGTAGCTGAAAAAATTGCACAGCTTGATCAAGAATTATCTGAGCAGCAATCTGCAAATGACAGCTATAACCAGCATGCTGCACGCTTAAAAGAGTTGGTGAAGAAAACCGAAAGACAGCTTTCTGACTATCAACGTCAGCTTAGCATGGTAAAGACTACTGAAAGCGTACAAAAAGCGACAGCGACCATCACAGACTCTTTTGCATCTAGCAACTCGAAGCTGATGAACGCTAAAGATTCATTAGAGCGCATCAAAGCGCGTCAGCAACAGTTTGACGACAAGCTGAAAGCTTCAGAAACACTTGAAGACGAAAACAGTGATAAGTCGTTACACGCTAAATTAGCTGAAGCAGGTATTGGTGAGAAGAAGTCTGATGCAAACGCTGTTTTAGACAGATTGAAAGCCAAGAAAGGCTAATCTACTTTCGCCACAGCTAGCTTGCTAGGTGTGGCAACGCACAACCATTGCTCGTGAAGCTCGTTAATTTAAAGCTTCCCTGTTGTACCGATTGATTAACTCCTCCACTGGTTTTTGAATTGGTTTTTTTGCGACTAATGCAGGCCGTCTCCCAACCATCCTGCATTATGTCGCTGTTTTGCTTTCAATGGTGTGTACTTTCATAAAAGGAATTTGAAATGTTTGCCCAATTATTTCTTTGCGTTGGCGGTTTGCTTAGTATCATCTTAGGTTTCAAAGAGGGTGATTATCTATTGTCGCTCTGTGGTGTTATGGTGCTTACAAGCACTGGCTTGTCTATTTTCCAATTAAAAACAGGCAAAACATTATCTTTGTGGCCAAAAAGCTAATCTATATTTAATTTCAGGAGTTCAGTTAACTATGGGATTTTTTAAATCACTGTTTTCAAAAACAGAAGAAGTAACTTCGCGCGAGTTAACTCAACCTGACGATCTTATGATTGGTGATATGATCACCCTTGATGACAGCTTTGCCTTACCTTCACAGCTTAAAGGTAAACAACTTAAAGTCGAAGCTGTTAATACCTACGAATATGAACATCGCCGTGTCACAGAGTGGCAGCTGAAAGGCATTGATAATCAAGCTATCTTTCTTACTCTAGATAAAGATGACGAAGTTTATTTAGCACTTTCAATAAAAGTAACCCGTGACAAAGTTGAGCAACTGTTCGATATGGAAAGCTTTAGCCAAATATTTGAAGAACCTGGCGAAGTTGAACTCTCGGTAATCGAAAATCATCCGCTGAAAGATCTCAGTCAATGGCTCGGACAACACTATCGTCAAACTACTTTTGCTGATTTCGGCTATTATCACCCTAAAGATTATCGAAAAAGTCGTCCTTCACAATCTGAAAATGAGAATCAAGGTGATCCATTTGAAAGTTATCAGCTGATGGATGACACCGAAAGTTACGCATTAGATATTGAAGTATACGAAGGTGGTGAAACTGAAGTCAGCTTAGTGCTTTATCGACCAGTAACAGATATTCGTGAATATTGGCCGATCTAAAAACGAGGAAGCATCTCTTTCTGGCATAAGTGCTGTTTTTTGGTAAGATTGACAGAATATGACATAAAACTGATCAACATTATTCAGGCATAGGTAACGCTTTCCAAATATGAGTAAAACCAAAAACAGTTTGCCAGAGCAATGGCAACAAAACCAAAAAGCAGCCAAAGCAACACAAGTTGCTTTTGATTTAGACGAACACTTCCAATATTCCATTCGAAAAGCGGCCCTTGATGCTGGGGTAAGCCCTTCAGATCAAATTCGTACGATTCTTGGTTTATCTGTATCTAAACGTCCTAAACGCCCTCGCTTGACGGTATCACTCAGCCCTAATGATTATGTACTTCTTGCCGAGAAATACGGGTTAGAGTCGGACTCGCAACTTGAAATCAAAAAGCGCGTACTCGATGATTTAGTGAATTTCGTATCCGAAGAAAACGCATAATCTGGCGACTGTTCCAAAGGACTTGAGTAATGATCAATAAAAAATGGCTCGAAGATAAACTTGAGGGCCCTTCTCCATTTGAATTAGCAATGATGCTGTTATCACTCATTGCGGTGATCATTATGCTCACCCTCACCTTTGGTAAGTTAGATCCGCAAACCCATAAATTACTATTCTTTATTGATACGGGTATCTGTCTCATTTTTATCACCAATTTCTTCTTTGGTTTTTTTCGAGCGGACAGTAAACGCCTCTACTTTAAACAGCATTGGATAGATCTCGTTGCTAGTGTTCCTGCAGTGGAGCCACTTCGAGTCGCACGAATCTTTCAAATTTTACGAGTGGTTCGTTTAATTCGTGCCAGTCGCTCTATCTTGCTCCCGCTTGTAAAACAGAAACGAGAAGCGACGATGGCCAGCCTTCTAGTGGCTGTTGTTACCATTCTTGCCATCGCATCTATCGTCATTTTGTTGGTTGAAAGTGGCGCAGAAGGTGCCAACATACACACTGCAGAACAAGCTATTTGGTGGGCATTAGTCACTATTTCTACCGTGGGTTATGGTGATTATTACCCTGTGACCACAGCGGGACATATCATTGGTGGCCTAGTTATCATTTCTGGTGTGAGCTTTTTTGGTGTGGTTTCTGGTTATATGGCGTCGATTTTTGTCGCCCCCGATGAAAATAAAATCAACGAGCAACAAGAAATTCATCAAGAAGCGATCAAGCTTGAGCTTCAACAAGCATTGAAACGTATGGAAGCTAACCAAGAACAAATGGAACGTAACCAAGCTCAAATGTTAGCTGAAATAGCTAGTCTAAAAGAACAACTTAAATAGCTTTTTTCTTCCTAATCATGCAGATATGCGTATCCACATTTACAAATGTATATTTTATGCTAGCTTATAAATGCAATGGTTAATTTATAAGCATAAGAATTCATTAGTACAGTAAATTAACAATAATAAGTATTTCGTTTAGGGAGCAAATGAAATGGAGCAAGTAAAGGAATTACTGTTTCTACATCAATCAGATGAACCATGCTATTTAGCAGCTTTAGCTGAATCGTTTGGCATTAAAGTTACTGTACTTAATGACCCATCTCAAATCACTACATTCGCAGATACTCATCAAGCTTTGTGTTTGATTCCGCAAAAAGGGATGCAACTTGATCAAGATGGTATTCCTATTGAAGCGCACAAACTGATTAATGAGTTACCCATTGCTTTATACCAAGCTGATCGCAATACCATTTCAGAAAGTGCAGCAATCTTGCTTGGTGTTCAAGGGCTGCTTTATAGTGACATCAGTATGGATTTGCTCATGTCGAGCCTAACAAAAATGCTCAAAGGCGAACTATGGTTCGACAGACAGTCACTGAGTGAAACTGTAAGAATGCTTATTAAGAGCTCAGATCCAATAATCACTTTTAATCAATCAAGTAAACAAACACCGCTACCCAGAAATTTAACTTCCAGAGAAATCACTATCATCAAGCTTGCATCCAGTGGTGCTCGCAACAAAGAAATTGCAGAAAAGTTACAAATTAGTGAGCACACTGTCAAGGCACATATTTCTTCTATTTTTAGAAAAACAAATTCAAGAAACAGAGTGGAACTTATGAGGTGGGCAGGTATTAATCTAGCAAAACAAATGGCATAACAAGTTATGCCATTGTTATTTTTTTGAACACATATTAGCTCATTTTAAGAAGCTCATAGCCTCTTTTCGCTTTACTCTCTGAACCAGCTTTTACCTCTATCCAAGAGCTCAATGTTTCAGACAAAGACAAAAGATCCTCTTCTGAACCTCGAATCAGTTCGAGTTCAACCTCTGAAATCGGACACTCTCTGTCGTTAGCAATGATTTTTCCAATATCTAATACGACTTCTATTTCACTTTGCTCAAACTCTACATTCCATTTTTTTCGTAAAAAATTAGTTTCAAATAGCACTATCAAGTCAGCTTGAGTCGTTTCAATATTGGCATCACTCGGCCAAATCTCACTAGGGAAAAGCGATAATTGAGGGCAGATAAACGAAAACGGGATATCTACGTTAAATTCTGGCCGTTTGTGTAATCCACCTTCCACTTTTCCTGCCGTTTTCAATGTTTGCTCTTTATGTGTATCCACTTGGCGAATACGAAGCCCCATATCCCAAGCTCTCAATGTCAATGAGCGTGTATCAAAGTATTGGTTTACTAATTGTTTAGCGCCAACATACTTCGAATTGAGCTTCTTATGAATAACGTCTGCTGCACGCTGAGCGTCATTTTCTTTTATTAATAGTTTTACTTCAGTTTCAATAGTCATAATTTGAACAAATTGTAATCAAACATTCTTTTTTCTGTCATCTTAACGACACAATGTAACATTGCTGTCATATTTGGTCGTCAAAATGCCACTTGCGATAACGAAACGGTCGCAAAAAATGAATCTGAGTTGCAAAAACACTCGATCGCTGTTTTTTTGAGCGAAATAAGTGCACAATAAGCAAAATTAATCGGCTCAATTGTGAAAACACAGTTTCAAAATGCGAATGCTTAGGTTAACATTCGCCCGCTTTTCCACATAGGTGGAATAACCAAAATAGCCATAAGCGGGAAATACCCGATACCTTATAGGTAAATTGGATATTTTCAAATTAAATAGGTACACGGCAATGCCAGTAAACTCTATTTTAGGCGTGTTTGCAAAATCGCCAATTAAGCCTCTTCAAGAGCACATTGACAAAGTATTCGATTGCGCATCGGAACTTACACCTTTCTTCCAAGCCGCAAATAAAGGCGACTGGGATGAAGCGATTAAACGTCGTAAAACTATCAGCATGACTGAGCGTGAAGCTGATGTTTTGAAGCGTGACATTCGTCTTCAACTTCCTGGCGGTTTGTTCATGCCTGTTGAGCGTACCGATCTTCTTGAGTTAGTCACTCAGCAGGATAAAATCGCTAACAAAGCAAAAGACATTTCTGGACGTGTTATTGGTAGAAACATGACCATTCCAGAAGACCTCCAAGAACTCTTTTTTTCCTATTTAACACGTTGTTTAGACGCTGTTTCTATGGCAAAAGAAGCAATCAATGAGTTGGATGATTTACTAGAAGCCGGTTTCCGTGGACGTGAAGTCGATCTAGTAGCAAAAATGATCCACGAACTCGATAACATCGAAGATGACACGGATGACTTACAAATTCAGTTAAGACGCCAACTTTTTGCGATTGAGTCTGACATGAATGCCGTCGATGTTATGTTTTTATATAAAATCATCGAGTGGGTTGGTGATTTAGCCGATTTAGCTGAGCGTGTCGGTTCTCGTCTTGAGCTTATGCTCGCCCGTGTCTAACTAGTTTTCAAGGTTTATAAAAATGGTTGATGTATTAGTCACCAATGGCCCATGGCTTATTGCTTTTGCGGCTGCGTTCGGATTTTTAATGGCATGGGGTATCGGTGCCAACGATGTAGCAAATGCAATGGGAACCTCTGTCGGTTCTGGTGCAATCACAATTAAACAAGCAATCATTATCGCAATGATATTTGAGTTTGCCGGAGCTTATTTAGCGGGTGGCGAAGTAACCAGTACGATTCGTAAAGGCATTATTGATTCTGCGTATTTTGTTAATGCGCCAGAGTTATTAGTCTACGGTATGATCGCCTCATTACTTGCAGCAGGCTTATGGTTAGTGCTTGCTTCAGCTCTAGGCTGGCCTGTATCAACCACTCACTCTATTGTTGGTGCAATTGTTGGTTTTGCCGCAGTGGGTGTTGGCTCAGATGCAGTTGAATGGGGCAAAGTTGGCGGCATTGTTGGTTCGTGGATTATCACTCCCGCAATTTCTGGCTTTATCGCATTTTTGATTTTCCAAAGTGTACAAAAACTGATTTTCAATACAGAAAATCCATTAGCGAATGCTAAGCGTTATGTGCCTTTATACATGGGTTTTGCTGGCTTTGTAATGTCTTTAGTGACGATAACGAAAGGCCTCAAACATATTGGATTAAGCTTCACAGCCGTTGAATCCTATACCCTCGCAGTTGCGATTGCCGTCATCGTTGGCGTGATTGGTAAAGTAGTAATTGGCCGTCTTAAGATGGATGAAAAAGCGGACAAGAACGATCACTTTGGTAACGTTGAAAGAGTATTCGCTGTATTAATGGTTGTAACGGCGTGTTGTATGGCATTTGCTCATGGTTCAAATGACGTAGCCAATGCGATTGGTCCATTAGCAGCTGTTGTTTCAATTGTTGAAGCTGGTGGTGAGATCAGCAAAAAAGCAGCGCTTGTTTGGTGGATTCTACCTCTAGGTGCTTTCGGTATTGTATTGGGTCTAGCTATCTTTGGTAAGCGAGTAATGCAAACCATCGGTAAAAACATTACTCACTTAACACCAAGCCGTGGTTTTGCAGCCGAGCTTGCAGCAGCGTCTACTGTTGTTATCGCTTCAGGCACTGGTTTACCAATCTCTACTACACAAACTCTAGTGGGTGCAGTATTAGGTGTTGGCATGGCGCGCGGTATTGCTGCGATTAACTTAAGTGTGGTTCGTAACATTGTTGTATCTTGGGTGATTACACTACCTGCAGGTGCAGCGCTATCAATTATGTTCTTCTTTATGATTAAAGGTATCTTTAACTAAGAAGCGTTACTTGATATTAATCACACTTAAGAGGGAAGCATTCATGCTTCCCTCTTGCATTAAGTGCAACAAATCCATAGCATTACAATTATTGTATTTTCGAATGAGATCGTATTTGTGTTAAAAAAGCTTGCTCTATCACTGTGCTTTTTAGTTCTTCCTTTTCAGTTACAAGCCGAAGAAACTCGCTATATCTCTGAAAATGTTTATGTTTATTTACACTCAGGCCCTGGCTCACAATATAAAATTCTAGGCAGCGTAGCGGCTGGACGAGAAGTGACCCTTCTGCCGGAAGCCCAAGGTGGTTTTTCAAAAGTCATCGATAACAAAGGTCGAGAAGGTTGGATTCAATCAAAAATGATTGTAAAAGACCCAACATTTAGAATCACCGAACCCAAACTACAGCAACAAATAGATGACTTACAAAAAGAGTTAAATACTGTAAAAGCGGTGAACGCTATGTCTTCTCAAAGTACGACAGAACTTGAACAACAATTAGCTTCAGCGATTCAAGCTCGCAAAACGGCAGAAAGCAGCCTTGCGGCAGTTAAACAGCAATTGTTAGCCGCCAATCAAGATGAAAAGTATCGCTTCTGGCGTGAAGGCGGCATGATTGCAGGAGTGGGTTTATTGATTGGACTCATCTTAGCTTACTTCCCGAAACCTGGGAGAAAGCGTAAGACGAGTTGGTAAAACACTAAGTATTCATTAGAGCACTTATTTTAAGTGCTCTAATGGTTACTAGAACCAGGCATTCTGCTATAGGCATCACTTCGTCCGATAGCACCATTAAATTTCGACACTAATGCTTCTCTTGTTTTACCAGACTCATACTCTTCAACACCTAGGCTGTCAGGAAGCTTTGACGAGATTGCTGACCAGAGAAAACCAAATGCCCCTGCAATTTTCGATCCTATAGCCTCTCTCTCTGCACTGGTAGCATGTAGTTTCCCATTTGCGCTCACTACATTTATTCTGTATTCACGCGGTGATTTGCCTTCCGAACCAGATTCTACAATGAAATGCCCTTTATAGTTTTGGTTTGTTTCAGCGAAGTCCTTATTTTCCCGAATGAAACGATTGATGCTATTACCAACTTCATGTTCATTATTTAAATTTGGATTAGCTCTGGAAACAGCCATAATGACCTCATGTGCTCACGGTAAGTTCTGAATATTTTATTACCTTTTGATAAGACTTAATTAAATTAATGATAAAGATATGATTAAGCTTTATTCATCAACTTCAAAAACCAAAACCCATACAGATCAAACAAAGCCAGTATTGCCGTTTTAAATAGTGTTCTAAATCACATTTTGCAGGTATAATCCGCAAAATTTCCAATATTGTATACAAAACCGAGCTCATCAATACGTCGTATTAATTCAAAATGAACTCGAATAATAATAGCGCACAGTGCCCTGCATGGGCCTAGATGGAAGCATAACTATGTTCAAAGCGAGTGAAGTTCTGGCGGGTCATTTTGACCAAGCTAACCTCTCTGAGTTGTTTCAAGCAATTACTGATAATTATGTAGTTGATGAGGAACAATATCTGTCTGAGCTGATTAAACTGGTCCCGTCATCGGAAACAGAAATTAATCGCGTAACTCAGCGTGCACATGACCTCGTTCATAAAGTACGACAATATGAAAAAAAAGGTTTGATGGTGGGTATTGATGCCTTCCTTCAACAATATAGCCTTGAAACGCAAGAAGGCATTATTTTAATGTGCCTTGCCGAAGCCCTTCTCCGTATTCCCGATTCAGCAACAGCTGACGCCCTGATTGAAGACAAACTTTCTGGCGCTAAGTGGGACCAACACCTAAGCCAAAGCAATTCAGTATTGGTTAACGCTTCAACTTGGGGCTTAATGCTGACGGGTAAAATCGTTAAGCTAGATCAAAACGTTAATGGCAAACCAAGTAATTTACTGGGCAAGCTCGTCAACCGTTTGGGTGAACCTGTCATACGCCAAGCGATGCTTGCCGCAATGAAGATCATGGGCAAACAATTTGTACTTGGTCGAACCGTTAAAGAAGGCTTAAAGAATAGCGAATCTAAACGTAAACTTGGTTATACCCACAGCTACGACATGTTAGGTGAAGCGGCGTTAACTCTTAAGGATGCCAAAAAGTACTTTAACGATTACGCCGATGCTATTCGTGCATTAGGTGAACAAAACTATAACGAAGCCGAGGCACCACGCCCGACAGTTTCGATTAAGTTAACCGCACTTCACCCTCGATACGAAGTCGCCAATACCGAACGCACACTTACAGAGCTTTATGATCGTGTTATTGAGTTAATAACCCTAGCACGCAGCGTAAATATCGGTATCCAAATTGATGCTGAAGAAATGGACCGCTTAGAGTTATCGCTTGAGCTATTTAAAAAACTATATCAGTCAGAGACAGCTAAAGGCTGGGGACAACTGGGCATTGTAGTACAAGCTTACTCTAAGCGAGCACTTCCAGTCTTAGTTTGGCTAAACCAACTTGCAAAAGAACAAGGCGATGAAATTCCGCTGCGTTTAGTAAAAGGCGCATATTGGGACAGCGAACTAAAGTGGGCGCAAGAAAATGGCGAGCCTGGCTACCCGCTTTATACTCGTAAATCGGGTACAGATGTTTCATACCTAGCTTGTGCACGCTTTTTATTGTCAGACAAAACTCGTGGTTACATTTACCCACAATTTGCGACCCATAACGCACAAACGGTTGCCAGCATTACCGATATGGCCGGCGATCGACAATATGAATTCCAACGTCTGCACGGCATGGGTGAAGAACTATACGATACCATCCTTGCTGAAGCTGGCGTAAAAACTGTCCGTATTTATGCCCCAATTGGTGCTCATAAAGACCTACTGCCTTATCTTGTTCGCCGTCTACTTGAGAATGGCGCAAACACATCATTCGTGCATAAGTTGGTTGACCCAAAAACACCGATTGAATCATTAGTCGTTCATCCGCTTTCGACACTGAAGCGTTTTAAAACCTTAGCTAATAATAAAATTGTTCTACCAGAAGATATTTTTGGTGAAGAGCGTAAGAATTCCAAGGGAATGAATATGAATATTGCTTCTGAGTCTGAGCCATTTTTCAAAGCTCTCGATCAATACAAAGACACTAAATGGTCAGCAGGCCCTATCGTCGATGGTGAAACACTTTCAGGGGATAAGCTTGATGTCGTCAGTCCATACGACAACCGTGAACTGGTTGGTCAAATAACTTATGCTGATGACAGAGCCGTTGAACAAGCAATGAGCTCGGCACATAACGCATTTTATTCTTGGGCACGTACACCTGTTGAAGTTCGTGCTAATGCGCTGCAAAAGCTTGCTGACTTACTTGAAGAAAACCGTGAAGAGCTGATTGCGCTTTGTACTCGTGAAGCCGGTAAAAGCGTTCAAGATGGCATCGACGAAGTTCGTGAAGCTGTTGATTTCTGTCGTTATTACGCAGTAAACGCCAAAAAGATGATGGCACAGCCTGAAGTGATGCCTGGACCAACGGGTGAACTTAATGAGCTATTCTTACAAGGCCGTGGTGTCTTTGTGTGTATCAGCCCTTGGAACTTCCCATTAGCAATTTTCTTAGGCCAAATCACGGCTGCGCTTGCGACAGGTAATACCGTTATCGCGAAACCAGCTGAACAAACTTGTATTGTTGGTTACCGTGCAATTAAATTGGCTCACGAAGCGGGTATCCCTAAAAACGTGCTGCAATTCCTACCAGGGACAGGCGCAACTATTGGAGCTAAAATCACCGCTGATGAACGTATTGGTGGCGTGTGCTTTACTGGTTCTACGGGTACAGCTAAACGTATCAATATGACGTTAGCAAACCGTGATGGTGCGATTATTCCTCTGGTTGCGGAGACTGGCGGTCAAAATGCAATGGTTGTTGATTCAACGTCTCAACCTGAGCAAGTCGTCAATGATGTAGTAGCTTCATCATTCACCAGTGCAGGCCAACGATGCTCTGCGCTTCGAGTTCTCTATGTTCAAGAAGATATTGCTGAGCGAGTGCTTGATGTCATGCAAGGTGCTATGGATGAACTCAGTATTGGCCACCCAGGATTAATTAAAACTGATGTTGGCCCTGTAATTGATAAAACTGCACAAACCAACTTGAACGCACATATTGACCATATCAAGCAAGTCGGTAAGTTAATTAAACAAGCTGAGCTGCCTGCTGGAACTGAACACGGTAACTTTGTTGCACCAACAGCCGTAGAGATTGACTCTATAAAAGTACTTGAGAAAGAACATTTTGGACCAATCTTGCATGTGATCCGTTATGACAGCAAAGATTTAGAAAAAGTGATTGACGATATTAACAGTACAGGTTTTGGTCTAACTCTAGGGATACACAGTCGAAATGAAGGTCATGCATTAGCCATTGCGGATAAAGTGGGTGTCGGTAATGTTTACATTAACCGTAACCAAATTGGTGCCGTTGTGGGTGTTCAGCCGTTTGGTGGTCAAGGTCTTTCAGGTACCGGCCCAAAGGCTGGTGGTCCTCACTATTTAACTCGCTTTGTGACAGAAAAAACTCGTACCAATAACATCACTGCAATTGGTGGTAATGCGACGTTGCTGTCATTAGGTGATAGTGAAGATTAATTTTTGATCGAATATGGATGATCGCAACTACTTATTTCGGTGATCATCCATTCTATCTCTAGTTTGAGATGCTTAGCCAACCATCATCAGTATCGATAACCTTAATTTTATTTTCATTGTGAAATGCCGACATCTCTTTGCTTAACTTACCTTCGTTTGTTGGAATCCCTTGCCAACAATTACAAAAATCATCAACTTTTAGCAACTTTTTTTGTAATTCCTTACAGGTTTTCGGGTCTTGAAAACCATGGGCGGCATTCTTTAAAGCCGCAGCTTTAATTTGCCAAATAGCAAAACTCTCCCCACTTTGTCTATTAAAGCTAGCAGTATAGGATTCATAAAATTGGCCATCCTTTTCTACTGTCACCCTTCCTTGTGCCAATTGTTCTAATCCATCATCCAACCATTCTATTTCTACATTCAAAGTATCACTAACTTTTAAGTAGTAACTCATGTTAACCTCAATAGATATTCGCTATTTACAATATAATCTAATTATCAATTCGCTATGATTATTGTTTGTTAATGTATTTAATAGCTTATATATGAGTCTCAACTAAATTAGGAAAGTTCATGGAAGCCAATTATCGCAGTGACCTTATAAACCTCTATAACTCAGCACTAATCATCATTGATGTTCAAGGTAAACTTGCACAATTAATGTTTGAAAGTAAGCGATTGCATGAAAACATTAAAACCTTGATAAAAGGCGCAGAATTGCTCGAAATACCTATTTTCTGGCTTGAGCAAACTCCTGAGAAACTTGGCCGTACATCTGAAGATATTGCTGAACTGCTATCTCCAAACATTCAGCCTATTTCTAAGAAACATTTTAGTGCTTGGCAGAATGAAGAATTCAAACAAGCATTAGAGCATTCTGGTAAGACTCATTTTTTAGTTGCAGGAATTGAAGCACATATATGCGTTTACCAAACTTGTAAAGACCTACAAAACAATGGCTTTCAAACTCATATTGTACGTGATGCAATTTCATCGAGAACAGAAGAAAATAAAGTTTGTGGTATAAAAATGATGCTCGATTGTGGTGCCAATTTATCTAACGTTGAGTCAGCTTTATTTGAACTGCAACACGTTGCTGAAGGCGAGCGATTTAGACAGCTCATAAAATTGGTAAAGTAGTAGCTCTCATACGATGTTCATCAAAGGTAACTTTTCGTGGCCTCACTGATCTATTTTGATCATCGTCAGTTTGGACGATGTGTCGATGTTTATTGAAATGGGAAAACTCAAAATCATCAAATTTTACAGCCTTCCTTTTGACCTCATTCATAATGCTACTTTTTCTGGCCAATTGTAATTGCAAAGACTGTGTATATACATCAGTGATATCGACAGATGGTATATCTGCTGACGGACTACTCACAAAGTGTCGTAGACTTCGATAAGCGCTGCCAAATATTCCAAATGAATGGCTTTGTAACCCTTCTCTAACAACAATATCCCAAACGTCCATATTTGGCGCTGAATCAACATTCACCCATTCATCAGCTTCATTTAACTTATGTTGCTCCTCGAAGAAAGTGCGACTATCCACAATAGACACTTTCCATGCAGGTCCGTCTCCAGAGCTTGTTTTGGTCACTCTGTATAGCTCTCTATTCAAGACTTCATGATTAACTGTAGATTTAATAACAACAGAAATAACATAAGATGTGTAATCTGAGCTTTTGTCACAATATGAAGATTGAATTTCAACTAAGCCTGTAGGGCACATAATTTCAGGTAACATAACTAGAGGGTTTGAACCATAATTTACAGAATGATATCACTTAAAATTGAACCTAAGCTTTCTACACGTTTGAGTTTTGAAAAGACGTTCTGAAATAATAGAACTTAATTAGTGATAGTTGCGAATACAACCATACAGAGTGTATATCTTATTGTTACTTCCTGGCTTACAACACGGCAATGGTGGAAAGTGAATATTCTGACAATCAAGTCGTAATAAGCTAAAATGCTCCCCATTTTTCGCTTTCATTATTATCAGTATTTACCATGAATTCAGAGCAAACCTCACTGTCAGAGTCTTACCTCCAACGTTTCGCAGGCATCGGCCGTTTATACGGTCAACCAGCACTGCACAAGTTTTCTCAATCTCATGTGGTCGTGATAGGAATTGGTGGTGTAGGTACATGGGTTGCTGAATCTTTAGCTCGTTCTGGTATCGGTCAAATATCTTTGATCGATCTTGATGACATTTGCGTGACTAATACCAATCGCCAGATTCATGCGCTAAAAGACACTATCGGCCGATCAAAAGTTGAAGTCATGGCTGAGCGTATCAAAGACATCAATCCTGATTGTATCGTTAACGAAATTGAGGACTTTATCACCTTGGATAATCTTAATGAGTATCTAATCTCTGCTAAGCAAGGTGGTGATATTGATTACGTCATCGACTGTATTGACGCCGTAAAACAAAAAGCGGCATTAATTTCATGGTGTAAGCGATACAAATTACCTATCGTAACCGTAGGCGGTGCTGGTGGCCAGATGGATCCTACTCAAATTCAATTGAGCGATCTTGCTAAAACCTACCAAGATCCTCTACTCGCTAAAGTAAGAAATATTTTACGTCGTGAGTATAACTTCTCTAAAAACACCAATCGTCGTTTTGGCGTCGATGCTGTGTTTTCTACTGAGCAACTGGTTTACCCGCAAGAAGATGGTACAGTCTGTGCCAATAAATCTGGTTCTGACGGCAATATGCGGATGGATTGCGCTTCTGGCTTTGGTGCAATAACAACGGTAACCGGCACTTTTGGATTTGTTGCAGTAAGTAAAGCACTCAAGAAACTCGCCGCTAAAGCGTAAAGAACGGCTATACCCCTTCATTAAATGGCATAGTTCCTGCTTTCTATTCAACACAACATTTTAATGGCAGTTGGATAGAAAGATGAACAAGTTTACTTTATCTTCGCTGAACTTTTTCTCGGGACGCATACTTTCAAAACAGTGGATGTCAAGATCCATGCTTTGGTTGGTTGTGTTATGTGCGAGTCTTCTGTTTTTGCCGGAGAACATACTAGGCAAACTGGGATTATATGAGCATATTCAACCATACAGCCATTTTGTGGGCCTAGGGTTGGTTATTGGTTGTGCTTATTTTTGCAGTCGAGTTTTTGACTACTTACTTGATATTGGCATCAATCACTACAGTAGTAAGCAAGCGACAACGGCGATTGAAAATAAAATCCACTACTTAGATCCTACAGAGAGAGCCGTACTCAGGGAGTTCTTTTTACAAAGCAGTGCAACGTTAACCTTACCTAAGGATGATGTCGCCGTTACAAGCTTAATGAATGCACATATCCTAGAGTGCATCGGTAATGAATTACACTATGCGATTCAGGGGCCAACGGCTGATTTCAAGATCACATTAAAAGCTCGAAGCTATTTAAATCGCCAAATTTTACGCTTACCGAATGGAAAGCCTAACGAACTTGAATTGAAACAACTGATAAAAGCCAGACCTGCATTTATTCACAGTCTCGTACAGCAAAGAAAACAGGCTGCTTAAATAATACGTTACGTGAGGGAGAACGAGTATGCTTCTCCCTTTTAATCCCCCAAAACTCTCAACCCCAAACTACATCACGCATTCAAGATGATGAAATACGTATCTCTGTTTGCTATTTGTTGTGGAATGTAGAACCGAATTTTTGTACTGAAAACACATCAGACGCATTTCAGACATAAAAATACAGCTTGCCAATGGTAGCTAATTAAGGCGGTTGAGGGGGGAAACCTTAATTCAACTGGGCAAGCTGCTTCTATTCGTGACAATAGTATTTTACTAGACCGTCACGTATCTGTATCACGAGGCAAGCGAATTACTTACTTTTGCTCAAGTTGCTTATTTTTCAGGTTCTTGGGCAGACTTCTGTACGAACATCCATAAGATGTAAGACACAATGCCCATTGTGGAAAAGATCACGATCATTGATAATAAACCGATCCAATTTCCGAACATTAGATCTAACCAGAATGCCATAATAGAAGTCCTCTTTCGTTGTAATTCAACTTGAGTTTAGGACATCACATTCTCTTAACTAATGATCAGGATCAAACTCTTCTCCTAATCCTTGTCATTCATATGGAGATCGAATCAGTGCTTGATCTAAGTCAATTTTTAAACGATTTGGAATTAAGACTAACGTATAAAATCTTCAAAACTTTCCAATACATTTTGAAAATCTTCAAAACCGCAATAAGCGAATGATTCAGCGCTATAAAGATTAAACCCTTGCTCTATTTCTTCTTCTAATTCATCACCAAGATTTAAACTATTTTCAAATACAGTAACTTGCTCTGAGCTAATCTCAATTGAAATTTCTTTGCCGACTGAACGCCACTCCTGAATACGTTTATCAAGCACACTTTCTAAAGCACTTTTTACGTCAGCAAGTTTTACTTTGTCGGTACTTAGCTCTTCAGTAAACCAACGACCGAGCACTTGATGCTCCATTGAAAAAATAGCTACTACACCGTCATCAAGGGTATTACGACGAAATTCAAAATCCATGAGTACAACCTACAACAAAAAAGTGTTCCTTATATTACAAAAAAGTTTCTGGTATCAAAACGAAAAAAGGCGCAAATTGCGCCTTTTTACATGGAGGTAACAACTATTTATTTAGTTGCTGATTTTGGCTTTGCTTCTTTTTTCTCAGCTTTTGGAGCTTCAGTTTGCGGTTTTTCGATTGAAACAAGTTCAACCTCAAAAATCAGCGTAGAATCTGCAGGAATGGTACCAGTATCACGGTCACCGTAAGCTAGGTTCGCAGGGATAACAAAACGGTACTTAGAACCCACTGTCATCAACTGAACACCTTCAGTCCAGCCTGGAATAACACGGTTTAATGGGAACTTAACTGTTTGCTTACGCTTGTAAGAACTATCGAATTCAGTACCATCAATCAAAGTACCTTTATAGTTTACTTCAACCGTATCCGTTGCTTTTGGATGATCGCCTTTACCTTCACGAAGAACTTCATACTGTAGACCTGAAGCCGTTGTCTTCACGCCAGGCTTTTTCGCATTTTCAGTAAGGTACTTTTCGCCAGCAGCTTTGTTCTTAGTCGCTTCAGCTTTAGCATGCGCTTCACGTTTTTCAACTAAACGTTTATCAAGACCTTGAAGTAACTTTTGCATATCTTCTTCAGACAACTTCACTTTATCGTGAAGACCGTCAGAAAAACCTTCAATGATTAACGCACGATCAACTGGCATACCAAGATCTTCTTGTTCTTTAATGTGCCCGCCCATGTATTTACCAATTGAAGCACCTACACTGTATGACTCTTTCTGTGCCGGAGTTGTTAATTCAGTACCAGCTGACTCTTTGGTGGTTTTTTGCTCTTGATTACATGCAGAAAGCCCGAGTACAGCCAACGCAACTAACGACAATTTATAAACAGTTTTCATGTAAATGCTTCCTCAGCGTGTTTCATAATCACAATCAACAAATTGATTTTAAACATAAAACCATTCAATTCGGAATGACTTATAACCATTTTTGATAGTGATTCAGGTTCAATATAATTAATAGGGTAAAATTATGTAAGTTACTGTTTTAACGGCCTAGACCAGTGCTGTCAAGGTTTAGAGTCTCTGCTTTATAAGAAGTTCAGCAATAATTCAGTCATTTGAGTAGAATATGGGACAATAATTCTCAAAAAGAAACTCACATGTCAGAATTGCAAAAACAAGTTGATGATTTGGAAACTAAATTAAGTTTTCAGGAACTAACTATTGAAGAACTTAATCAAGAAATTATCCGATTGAACGATATCGTTGCTGATCAGCAGCATAAGCTACAATTATTAATACAAAAAATAACGGCAATTGAACCAAGTAACATTGCTAGTCAGTCTGAAGAAACACCACCACCGCATTACTAATGCAGTGATGGGAGTCGAGGTGCAAAATGAAGCCTGAAATTCTAGAGATAGCGCAAGTCGGTGAAGCAGTATTAACTGAAAAAGCTAAGCTGGTCACTGAGTTTAACTCTGAGCTGTTGAAGCTCTCAGAGCAAATGATGGTAACGATGGTTGCAGCTGAGGGGTTAGGCATTGCAGCCCCGCAAGTGCATCAATCTATCTCAATGTTTATTATGGCTTCAAGACCCACACTTCGATACCCAAACGCTCCAACAATGGAGCCGACGGTGGTTATAAACCCGACCATATTAACTCACAGTGAAACCATGCTCGTTGACGAAGAAGGTTGCTTGTCAGTTGCGAATAGAAGATTACCCATTGCGCGTTATGATGAAATTAATGTGCAGTACCAAGATTTGCAGGGACATGTTATAAAACAAACACTCACAGGCTTTCCTGCACGAGTGTTTCAGCATGAAAATGATCATTTACTCGGTATCACCGTTTTAGAACGATCCCAAATGCCTGAACAAGCTTTCATCGAACAATAAATTATTGAAGTAAACAGAAAACTAAGCAAACAGGATATTAAGCATGAAGCGATTGGCCGTAGGCTTTTTTCTTATAGCAACACTCACTGGCTGTGCCACCAACAGCTTATTTGTGAGTTATCCTTCTCAGCTTAATAAACAACGCCAAGCCCTTACCACAGCACAGCCCTTGTCATCGATTCAATCCGTTTCTGATAATACGTCTGGAAATGACGGTTTATTATATGCCCTCGAAGCAGGCCGAATCGCTCAAGTTGCTGGTGAATTTGGACAAAGTGAAAAGTTTTATCAACAAGCTGTAAAAGACTATCAAGCCTTTGATGACAAAGCGACGATCAGCCTTTCAAGTGTAGGAGCTAATGCAAGCTCACTGCTGTTAAATGACAATGCTATTCCATATCGTGGTCCAGGATACGAACGAGTGTTATTGCACCAATATCAAGCTTTGAATTACTTATTCCAGAATGATTATCAAGGTGCGTTAGTTGAAGTCAGAAGAGCAAACGAATTACAGCAAACCGAACAAGACAAGTATGCGAAGTCGAAAAAATCAGCTCGACTGTTGGAAAATGGTGCCGTCTCAGAAGAAGAAAAACGGCTCTCAGCCAATGCGGGTTCAGTAACCAGTTCATACCTCAACGCTTACAGCTTCTTTATGACAGGGTTATTGCACGAAATGCTCAACCAGCCCAATGATGCTTTTATCGATTATCGAAAAGCGGCACAGATTTGGCCAGGAAACCCTTACCTAGAGCAGTCTCTTGTTCGCTTAGCAAAACAGCTTTCCATGCCTCAATATGCTGAATTTAAAAAGCGTTGGGGTGAAGCAAAGTTACCGAGCAAAAATCAGGGTGAACTGATTATTGTCTATGAAAAAGGCTTTGTACAAGAAAAGCAAAGCTTCACTATCCCATTTACGATCAACGGTAGCTGGCAAACTGCTTCACTAGCAACTTATAATCGCCCAGCGGCCAACCTGAATCCTGCGACCGTAAATATCAATAATACGGAAGTGATACAAGCGAGCCCAATCACCAACATTGACGCTTTAGCCATTAATGCTTTAAAAGAAGAATTACCGTATGCTTTAGCAAGACAAGCGGCACGTATTGCCGTGAAAGCGGAGCTGGCAAGAAAAAGCACCAGCAAACATAAACGAAGAAATGATGAACTGGATTTAGGATCTATTGCTGCTCAGATCTTTAACGTTATCACTGAGCAAGCAGATAGGCGCAGCTGGTTAACCTTACCAAATCAAGCCCAAATTGCGCGGGTAAATCTGAACTCCGGCAGCTATCCTTTGTCTATCGATAACAGTAAACCGTATTCAATTAACGTTGAGGCCGGTCGTAAGACATTGGTTTGGGCAATAAAAACTGGAAATGTAACTCGTTTTTATTCAATAATTATTTAACTCAAGTTTACAATCAAAATGGAACTGACTATGAAACATTTAAAATCTGTATTGATGCTTGCCGCAGTTCTTGGGCTTTCGGCGTGTCAATCAAAAGTAGAATACGGTGATGCGAAAGAAGTAGAAACCGTCAATGCCAACTTTGGCTCAACGGATTTACAAGCTATCACAACCAAAATGGTTGATAGTATGTTGACGTTCCCACCAGTGTTAGCTTTAACCGCTAACAACAACCGTCCAATTATTTTTGTTGATAGCATTAAAAACAAAACCTCTGAGCATATTGATACGGAATCCATTACCGATTCAATCAGTAACCGCCTGCTTCGCTCTGGTAAATTCCGCTTTGTTGATATGACCAAAGTTGATTCTGTGCGTAAACAACTGGATTACCAAAACAACTCAGGTCTCGTTGATCCTTCAACAGCGATTAAGTTCGGCCGTCAAATTGGTGCCCAATATATGCTTTATGGCAACCTTTCGAGCATTGTTAAACAAGGTGGCAGCACGAAAGACGTATACTACAAAATGACCATGCGTTTAATGGATCTACAAACTGGATTGATCGAATGGTCTGATGAAAAAGAAATCCGTAAAACGAGAACAAAATCGTTTTTAGGTTTATAAAATATTGATACATCATATTTAAGGGGCTTCTGATTAGCCCCTTAATTTTGGAATAGCTAGAACATAAGAGCCACGGATGCGCTTACTGACTCCTTCAATATCCACTTCTTATTAATTGCTTGCAGTTCAAAAAACATGAACAGTTCAATTATAATCTAAGCTACTTCAAGTGTTTATGATATAAAAAAGTAACTTGCGTAATTACTTGTAACTCATAAGAATAACCTTATGACATATTCGCTCTTATAATTGTGTCATTCAGTTTCAAAATTCCGTTTGTAATTCCTAGTCAAATTAACAAGGCTGAGCAAAACAATTGAATAAGTGAGGCTCCAGAGTGAAAAGAAGCATTTTCTTACTACCCCTTGCAATAATGATACTTGGTTGCTCGAATATTTCGCTGCCAAAAAACTTGCAACCCCAATCAAAATATCTGACAGAAGAGCAAGCACAATTACGTGCACGGCAAGTTTCAGATGTTCATTACCAGTTAAATTATCAGTTAACGGGACAAGAAAACTTTCGTTCGCAAACCACACTTAACTTTAAATGGCACGGTGGAGATCTCCCTCTGCGTGTAGATTTAAACCAAGCTCAAATTCATAAGGTAACCATAAATCAGCAGCCATTCTACCCTGATTACAACGGTGATTATTTGCTGTTTAAGCCTGACTTGTTAAAAAACGGGGAAAATAAAATCGTCATCAATTTTACTCGTAAGCACAGCACCAATGGCGAGGGCTTAAACCGCTTTGTCGACCCGGTCGATCATAAAGTGTATTTGTACTCTCACTTTGAGCCTGCCGCCGCACAGCAAATGTTTGCTGCATTTGATCAACCTGATATCAAAGCGACATATCAACTCACGGTGACTGCGCCCAGTGATTGGACGGTGATCAGCGCCACAAGAGAAAGCAGTGTTCAGCAGCAGGGAAAAAATAAGATCTGGCATTTTCCCGTTTCACCCAAATTAAGTACATATAATTTTTCAATGCATGCTGGTCCTTATAAAATATGGCAAGATAATAGCGGAAAGTACCCACTTCGCTTAATGGCAAGACAATCTGTCGCATCGCAAATTGATCCCAAAGCTTGGTTTAAATACACCAAAGGTGGGCTAAAATTCTATGGAAATTATTTTGGAATACCCTATCCATTTAAAAAATACGATCAAATCCTAGTACCTAACTTTTTATATGGTGCGATGGAAAACGCTGCAGCCATTACCTTCGCTGAAAGTGCATTTTTACATAAATCCAAACGCACAGAATCTCAAAAATTCATTCTTGCTGAGGTAATTCTGCATGAAATGGCACACCAATGGTTTGGTAACTTAGTCACCATGAAATGGTGGAATGGTTTGTGGCTCAACGAGAGCTTTGCTTCATTTATGAGCATCCTAGCCACTGCAGAATCCACAGAATTTAATTATGCATGGCGCAGTTTTTATTCTGGTAGTAAGCAAAGTGCTTACCATCAAGATGGGCTTGTAACCACTCACCCAATTGAAGTTCCTGTGGCTTCAACAGCTAATGCTTTCGACAATATTGACGCCATAACTTACAGTAAAGGGGCTGCAGTACTGGCGCAATTACGTCACTTATTAGGTGATGAAGTCTTTAGGCAGGGTGTGCACTACTACTTAACTCAGTACAGTTACAAAAATGCCACGCTTGATGACTTTGTTTCTGCTCTAGGCCAAATAGCAAATCGCGACCTGTCTACGTGGCAACAACAATGGTTATATAAAGCGAGTCTCAATAGTATTCAGGCCGACTATCAATGTCTCAACCACAAAATTACTTACTTCAACCTGTTGCAGTCGCCAACTGACAAAAACTTCCCAACACTGCGAGAGCAAAAGGTTAACGTTGGGCTATTTAAGCTCGGTCATAAACGTATTTATCAAACCAAAAAAGTCACCGTCACCTACCAAGGTGCGAAGACACCAGTTAGCAGTCTTGTGGGTGCGGCCTGCCCTGATCTCGTCTATCCAAATCTTGATGATTGGGGCTTTGTTCAAGTAAACCTCGATACTAAATCGTTCCATACCGCAGAAAAAAATCTTAACCTTGTTAAAGACCCACTGTTGCGCTCAATGTTATGGCAAAGCCTGTGGGATAGTGTAGTTTCAGGTAAATTATCTTTAAGTGATTATATTGGTGTGCTTTTAGTCAATGCACCAATGGAAACGGATTACACTATTTTGAGTCAGCTTACTGGCAGTATGGTGCGTGCGAGTGATTATTTATCAAAGATACAGCCAAGCCATCCTGATTATGCCGATCAAGCTCAAAAAGCGTTATCTCAATTAGCGATTCGTATGGTCATGAGTAACACCCATGACTCAAGCATTCAACGCTTATGGTTTAACACATACATCGATTTAGCTTCCAATAACGAATCACTGACTCATCTGCAACAATTATTGCAAGGCACTGATCCACTTGATGGTATTACATCTGAATCACAAGCTTTAGATCAAGATACGAGATGGCACATTATCAAGCAGCTTAATCGTTATGGCGTAGAAGGGTCAGATCAATTGATCAAAGACGAGCTTAAACGTGATGCTTCTGATACTGGACAAAAAGCAGCGATTGCCGCCGAAGTTATTCGTCCAGTTGCCAGCATTAAACGTGAATGGCTCAATAAGATATTTGATAATAAGCTCACTTTTTCCAAGTTACGCATTGCGATGAAAAATTTATACCCCAGTGAGCAGCGTTTACTGAGCGAAGCCACTGCAGAACAACGCCTGAGCATGCTGCCCAAGCTTGATAAACTTGGTCCAGTGTATATGAGAGCTTACAGCAGTAATTTGATACCATCATCGTGTGATCAACCAGGTATTGATCGCATAGAGCAAGTGCTCACTAACAATGAGGGACTATCCGAATTAGTAAAACGCAGTTTGCGAGAGTTTAAGCAAGCAGAACAACAATGTGTTCTGATCAAAGAGACTTTGAAACCTTAAAGCTTTTGAAATTTTAATATTTATTAAAGACTTAGCATCAAAAATGTCATGCCAGCTTTTCTGGCATGACTACTTACATTTATTCAAATAAATGCTTGATCGCTGCTAAATCACCCTTGCCCGCCGCAATTTCTTCTGGCGTTAGCCCTGATACTTCATGTGGGAATACTAACCATTCATCTGACTCATGAACAAAGTAATCAGGGGTTAACTCCACTTTTTTGTTTTTTGGCTTGTAGTAAGGCGTTGCTATACGAATATCTTCCGGTAAGTTCAAGCGCATTTGCTGCTTTAATTTTTCAAGTAAGGCTTCTACGCTTCGTCCTGAATCAAATACATCATCAACAACTAAAATACTTTCGTCGGCATTCGCATGCTCGATGATGTAGTGCAAACCATGAACGCGAATTTCTTTACTTTGCTTATCGGTACCAATACCGTAATAAGATGAGGTACGGACGGCAATGTGATCGGTCTCTATTTGCTTATAATCAAAAAACTCTTGAACAGCAATACCAATGGGCGCCCCACCACGCCAGATTCCGACGATATAGTCAGGTCTAAAACCACTTTCATATACTTGCGCCGCTAAACGAAATGAATCTTCGAGTAACTGCTGAGCACTAATATAATGTTTTTCTATCACAGGTAGGTCCCCAATTGTTTTTATTTTGATATCAATTGGTTTGAGAAAAGTAATACCAAACCTAAATGCACACAGATAAAATGCCATGTGAATTAGATAACAGTATAACCAAGTTTTCTATCTCAAACTTGGCGGTGTATTTTACTTTAAAATGGCTTACTTGGTTGAATTAATTTAGCTAAAATTGCGGATGATCAAAAAAGCCGCTAATTAACAATACGTAGCGGCTTTAAGAAATACATAAATTAAAGAAAGGGCTATACCAACTCAGCTACACCAGCCATCATCGTTTTAGTATGACGCTTAGTTTCATCTTCTTTAAACTCTTTTGACAATACGGTATCAACGTAATACCAGTTACTTTCTACTTTTTCAGGCGTAAAGGTTACTGTCATAAACCCGCGATCACCCATATTGGCGTATTTTAAGTCTTCAACCAACTGTAAAACTGCTGCTTCAGTTGCAGGTAACTCTGGTTGCGGTATTTGTAAGTAATACTCTAACCCCGGAGAAGAAACTGAAGCGGTTGCAAATTCGACTCCAACCACATCGCCATTTACATCACGAAGCTCATTTGCCCACGCATTATGAGTATCCCCTGCCAATACAACAAAGTTCTGTTGGCGAGATTTAGCTGTGCCGAAAATCACTTCACGCTCGTAAGCGTATCCATCCCACGCATCCAAATTATATGGAATCGATGGCAGCTGTAACATGGATAACACTTCTGGTGTTAATAAGTGCTGACCAGCAGCTAATGCCTGAAGCTCACCAGCTGTCAATGTCGGATCGCCAGCTTGTGCTCTTGCCGCTATTTGTGCAAGTTGTGCTAATTGAGCAAATTGCGAAATGCTGATTTGCTGTGTTGCAATGGCTGCAGGTAAAAACACTTTCCCCATTAGCACTTGCTGACCCAAAACTTGCCATTTAGCCGTTGATTGCAACATTTCACCTTGCAACCACAATAACTGAGTTAAGCCAAGCATTGTGCGATTGGTATCGGTAACATCAGCCATGAAGCTGTCGCCATCAAAACCACCCGTATTTGGGTCGATATAGTTTTCGAATGCAAGTTGTTTGTCACGACCTAATAGGCGTGTATCAAGCATGTGCAGATCTAATAAATCACCATATGAGAAACTACGATAGATCTCTTCATGACGACCTTCACGCCAAGGGCGGATCGGTAACCATTCAAAATACGCCTGTAACGCTGCTTGTTTACGCGCAGCAAAATCGCCTTCTTCTTCTTGATGATTCTCAGCACCATCTTTATAAGAATCATTAGAGACTTCATGATCATCCCATACCATGATGAACGGGCTTTGTTGATGCAGCTTTTGTAGGCTATTGTCCGAGCGATATTGTGCGTAACGTTGACGATAATCGGCTAAATTGACAATTTCACGATCCGGCATGACTTCACGGCCTTGAACTTTATTGGTGCCATTAGCAGAGCTGTCATTACCGTATTCATAAATGTAATCACCGAGATGAATAACAGCATCTATTTCCGATTGCTGCGTCGCAAGCTCGTAAACATTGAAGTAACCTACTGGGTAATTAGCACAAGATAGAACAGCAAACTTAACTTGAGCGATCTCGCCTTCAGGTAACGTTTTAGTCATCCCTACTATCGACGTGTTATCACCAGACATAAAGCGATAATAATACGTTTGCCCTGGTCGTAAACCTACTGCATCAATTTTTACTGTGTAGTCACGTTCAGCAGAGGTTGTCATACTGCCATCACGAATTACGTCGCTAAAATCACTGTCCGTTGCGACTTGCCAACTAACACTGACTTCACCTTGCTCATCAGGTGAAACTCTCGTCCATAAAATGACGGCATTGCTTGCAGGATCACCACTGGCAACACCATGAAGAAACTGTCCAGAAATTCGGTCTTTCTTATCATCACTGCTACATCCCATCAAACCATACGACAGAACTGCGGCCCCAACACCTTTTGCAGAAAATGCTAAAAAGTCACGACGGTTATATTTTGTTGTCATTATTATTCCTTGTTATTCTTTTCCCTGAGCCAACACAATGTGTATTCGCTAAAGAGGTCTGACGTCTTATAACCCAGTAAGGTTACACAAATGTTTAATATATGTAACTATGTTCTACTACTTTTTTCTTAGTCCTTTTACCATTTCAGTAATTAATAGCTATAATCGCAAGAGAAAGTGCCGATGTATTATTCAAAGGTTTACCTTTTTTCGTAAAAGGTCGTATTGTTTAAAAGTAAACGATTAGATAATCATCATTTGATAGCGCCATAAGTCAGAAGAATCTTTGGCTGCATAAGGAATAACTTGAGTGGAAAAAAAAATCACAACATCTTCTGCTAACAAAAATGAAGTTTCTGCTCGACGTAAGGCATTGAATTTAGGTGGTCAATTAGGCTTAGTGGCTGATGGTGATTACAAACCAGCCAGTGCTTCAGTTGCTGCACGTGGTGAGCACCGTCAAAGGAAGCTCATTGCGAACTATCAAAAAAATTTAGAATCCATTTATCAGTTAGCGTTAGATCATACCCCCTCAGACGTTACAGGCATCGACTTGGATCCAGATTGGTTATATCACTTTTTTGAAATGGCAGAAAAAATCCATAACCCTAAAATGCAAGATCTATGGGCTAGAATTCTGGCAAGAGAAATAGTAAAACCAGGTAACTTCACCATTGAGACTTTAGATACGTTAAAGAAACTGACACAACGTGAAGCGCTGATTCTCGAAAGGGCGTTAGGGCTTGGTTCTACGTTTAATAATGAAACGCGTTTGAAACTGTTAAGTCGCTATAGAATCACAGGCGGCTGGACGAATTATTTTAGAAATAACCCAATCCGATTAATCGATTTATCAAAATGTGGACTCCCTTATTCCAGCATTTTAACTATGATCCACGCTGGCATTTTGCATCCAGAAGAATTTGAAACTGGCAAATTAACCAAAGGAGAAGAGGTAAAAGTCACATACCCTCATAAACAATTATCATTGACACCAAAAATTCCACATATCGTGATTGGCTATTATCGATTTACCAACATAGGAAATGAGCTGGCGCAGTTGGTGTCCCCAAGATTAGAATCCAATGTTTTTGAAGTGATCAGAAGTACACTAATTGACGATTTTGTAATTCAATGAGCCAAGGCTAAGATTAAACATCTTTAATTTTAGTATCATACTGTATTATGTATGGTAAATTTGGTCTTTAAGTTCGTTGACGCAAAGGGTTCATGGCCACAACTTTCATTCAGTGTAATTATTTAGCCGTAGGCTTTACTGATACTGGCCAGTTGCAATCGGTTTCTCAGTACATCGAGCTACAAAAACAAAAGAAAACGCATCTTCCGACACTTATGCTTTATATGCATAGGAACAGTAGAATTTATCCTGTTGAATATACTGTCGTTTGGCATACTCTTCGTGGGCCAAACAATCTAACCCGCACATTTGCTGAACTCGAACCTTACAACCAAACTTCTATTTCACATTCGTTGTTATTACAATCAGTTGAGTCTGATTTCATGCACAAATGTAATTGGCACTTACGGGCGAGCTGCGCTTTTGAACCATTAGTTAAGTTTATAGATTCACAAACCGCTAAACCTAGAGGGAAAATTGAAAGAACAAAAAGCCTAGCAGTCCTTGGCACCAAATTTGATTTGGACTCTTTTCCTTCTAAAAAGCTAGCACGTTCCACAAGTTTAAATGACTTACCTTCGGAGACAGATGACGGTCAGAAGTGGGCCCAACTTCGCACACAACGAGATTATTTTGTTGCTAACAAATCTTCACCTAATTCAACGCGCTCTGAGATCCGGGCACAGCTAGAAGAAGCTGAGGTGATCAGAAGCAAATTCATGTTTCAATTGTTAGAAGAAGATATTGATCCTAACAATAAAGTTGCCGTTAAGACGTTTTTAGATAACAAAGCTAAAGCCCAAAACATAAGCTCACTGCCTACCTCTGAAACAGCACCAGAATCTGTAGAAAATAGCTGTAAAGACTATGTTGTTATAACTCCTCCCCCAGTAAGGAGAGGTTCGCCCAATGACGACGTTGAATTAACAGGACTGCTGCTTGCCCAGTCCACTCAAGAAATCGAAAAAGAAAAAGAAAATATCACCTCATATCAACTATCAAGTGATAAACCTGATTCCTTCCTAGATGGTTGTCTAATGATAACGACTAATTCGACACCTGAAACTGGTGTCGATTGTTTAGATTCACTTCTAGGTTCAGAGCCTTCCCTAGCTCAGTCTGAAGAAGATGAGACAACCTTTACAACGCAGACTCACTCTTTTGATGGCTCTACCGAGCTTGAATCTTCAAATAGTTCTGAGATCCAAATTGATGACTTCACAATTGTGTCAGCATCAACCTGTTTAGACGACATAGACATTGTTGAGCCCATATCATCTAAATTGCAAAGTACTGAAACCAAGATCATTGAGTATTTTAAAGCTAACAAGATTGACTTCGTTCCTCCCTTAGAAATAAATTCTCAATTTGAAATAACAAAGGGCAATGATTTTGTTAATGCTTCCCAAATAGAGTCTTATCAGCAATCATATGTATCTATCGAATTCGATACTGTGCGGATCTCGCAAATGAAAAAAACATTTCAAGCGTTCAAGGGAACCATTAAACGTTACTTTGACAAACAACTCCTCAATTCAGGGAGAAAGAATATTGGCCAAGGTGGGGTTTATGATTGTTATGTTGCACTACAGGGGTTTTCAAGTGCTAATCAACTAGAAAAGCACAGTATTGATATACATGAGGAGCTTTCTGTTAATGACTCAATATTAGCCTCAAGTTTGCTCGCACACCATTCAGCGTTTACAACACAAGCTAACTCAAAACTATTGCTTATCCCTGTTGGTGTACACGCTAAGCAGTTAGCCTTTCTTGAATCTCATCACGCCATTCTATGTGTGTTCACCAAAGAGCGTATTTTTGTTATCGATTCAAAAAATAAGTTTGCTTCGCTGTTCAACAAGCACCCTAAAATTACCTATATTTGTACTCAGTTGCAATCGTTAGGTAACACGGTCGATTGCACTCGATTCGTCACCCATACAGCCATGCATTTGATCACTTGCTTGTTAAAGGAAAATCCAGATGAAACGTCTGATGAAACTGCAACCATAATGCGAATTCTTGAGAGTGTACCTCAGCCTGAGGAAATGGAAGAAGCGGCTAAAGAAGCCGAACATGATGAAGGTGAGGTTCAACCCTTCTGTGAGCTATAACCTATTGCGTCGATAATGCTTAATCTCAAAATCAAATCTGAACCCCAAAAATACTTGATTTGCTGTTTCCGGTTTTTGCTTTATCAATTGCCACTCAACAAACCATTTTAATTTGTCCGTTTGAAACCATTCAAAGGTAGTATTGACGAGTTGCTGTTTTTGATGCCTATCTGAATCGGGTTCAAATTGAGAAACGCCAAACTTCAATTTATGCTCAGCCGTTAATTGATAGGACATGGCGACATCTGCAGTAAAGCCATCATTCTGGTTAAATCGAGTTTGTTGAAACGACGTTGCCCAATACAGTTTTTCTGTAACTTGGTGAGACAGGGATAGACCAATGACTTGCTGTATATCAAGTTCAAAATCTTCTTGATAATACGCCACAGCAAAATACATGTTTTGCCAATGATAGCGTCCTCCGAAACCAAGATAATGGTTACGAGTATGCCAAGGCTTATTATGAGTTCGTTTATCAATTTGCCAGTTCCAATCACCACTCTGTAATTGATAACTCACCATGCTATTTACTCTTGCAGGGCTGATAATGTCATAACCTAATGGAGATGCTAAGCGATTAAATATATCAACAGGTTCCGCGATTAAGTTATATTGCGCCGCATTTTGCCTGCCATAGGTGAGTTGGCCCCAATGTCCTGCTAAACCAACATACGCTTTTCTGCGACTGCCAAACTCATAATCACTTTTCATTGTCGGGCGAACATCGCCATGAGCCACTAATCGCACATTTTCAATGAAAGTATACTTTAGCTTCACGCCAGTTCGCGAAGAACTGTCATCCCACTTCCAAGCTTGGTCACCCCAATCTAATATCCCAAAGCGGGGGCGAAGCGACAAATAATACGTTAGCGCATCTGGGTCATCCATTATCTGAGTTGGTAACTCGGGGAGCATAGACATATCATTTGAGGGCTCTCTTGGAATGATATCCTTAGCCAAACCTGAAAATGGTAATCCAGTAACGATCAACCAGATAAAATTTCTAAGCATTGTTCCTCCGTGAATAACGCTTAGATTATAGTCAAAGTAATTTAAGCTGCTGAGGCCGCATCCAATGCCAGTAGATACTCTAAAATTGCATGCACTTGCTGACCTAAGTCACCTTTGCTGGTGTTAATAGTGAGCTCGGCCGCTATGGGCTCTTCATACTCAGCATCGATACCTGTGAAATCTTTGATTTCTCCAGCTCGTGCTTTTTTATATAAGCCTTTGGGATCTCGCTGCTCACATACGTCTAAAGGAGTGGCTACGTGAATCTCAACAAATTCATTTTCGGAGAACTGGCTACGCACCCATTCCCGCTGTTGCCGTGAAGGTGATACAAATGCGCCAAGAACAATCACACCAGCATCAAGCATTAACTTACTCACTTCGGTCACTCTGCGCATATTTTCATTACGATCACTTTCTGAAAAACCAAGATCGTTACATAAACCATGACGAACATTGTCGCCATCAAGCAAATACGTGGCAAAGCCCTTCTGATGTAAGATCGACTCCAGAGCGCCAGCTAAAGTAGATTTCCCTGAACCAGACAAACCAGTAAACCATAACAGCCTCGGTTGCTGTTTTAGCAGCTTTTGACGCTGAACTTTATCTATCTTATGTGAATGCCATGATATGTCAGACATAAAAGCTCCTTTTTGTTGTTGAATTAAGATCAGTTAAATGGAAACCACATTGGGACAAGTATTATCACCAGTGTTGAATACAGCAGTGACAACGGTAACCCGAGTTTTACGAAGTCGATAAAGCGGTAGTTACCCGCATTGAACACCATTAAATTGGTTTGATAGCCGTAAGGTGAGATGAAGCTCGCACTTGCACCGAATACAACAGCAATAATGAAAGGTTTAGCATCAACACCGAGAGTTTCAGATATGGCCAAAGCAATGGGAAAGGCCAATGCAGCTGCAGCGTTATTGGTGATGAGTTCGGTTAATAGAACTGTCATGAGATATACACCAATAAAAGCACCCAGAGTTCCATAACCCGAGAATAGAGACATCAAGCCATTGGACAATTCAGTCGCAAGTCCGGTACTCATCATCAGATCAGCCAAACACAATGCACTGCCAACGATGATAAGCAACGAAGTAGGAAAGCGTCTACGGATGTGCTCAAGATCTAATACTCGAGTCAACAAATACATCAATAACAATATCACTAGACTCTTTGCCAGTGACACGAAGCCAAGTAGACTTGTCGCCAATGCAACAGCAAAACTCGCCATCACCCAATGGCTGCGCCTTGGCGTTAACTGCACAGATAAGTCCAGAGCATTGATTGAGGCGAACTCATGCCTCGGCTGCTGTTGTTCAAACTCACTACCTGGCGTCACCAGCAGTAAATCGCCAGACTGTAATTTCACATCACCAAGGCCACCTTTAAGCACTTGGTTCCCACGACGAACACCCAGTACAGCAGCAGAAAACTTTTCTCGAAATTCGGCTTGTTTCAACGATTGTCCAACGAGATGACTGCTCGGCGCAATCACCAGCTCTACTAGGTTTTGACCATCCGCTTGGTGTTTGCCAAACCATTCCAAGCCATCAAACTGTTGCAGTAACTCTACAGAATCTACTGCACCACTGAACCTCAGTTTATCGCCCTCCACCAGCACCATGTTCGGTGGTACGGGAGACATCGCAACACCATTGCGTTCTAACTCCGCCAAATACAATTTTTTGAGTGCACGTAATTGATTATCATGCACGCTCTTCCCGATCAGTTTTGAGCCCGCTATCACTTTAGCTTCTAACAAAAAAGGTAATTCTGTTTCGGCTTGGGTGTCGTCACGTTCAGGTAACCAATGAGATATCACAATGAGTAACGCCATGCCTGCCACCACGAGCACCAAGCCTACTTGGGTAAACTCAAAAAAGTGCAGTGGTTCTAATCCAGCATGCTCAACAAACGAATTGACAATTAAATTGGTGGATGTACCAATTAAGGTCAACGTTCCCCCCAAGATAGTGGCGTAATTTAATGGCAATAATAGCTTAGAGGCGGCGTGGGATTGATTTCGCTGAATAGGTCCAATTAATGAGGCTACCACAGCGGTATTATTGGTGAATGACGACAACAAAGCCGTCGAAAAGCCCAACTTCGCCAAGGTCGACGTAAACGATCCTTTGGCGATCAATTGACTCAACTTAGCGAGTAAATGTGTTTTCTCTAAGACACTCGCAGTCAGAATAAGCAAAACCAACGTGATCAAGCCGCTATTGGTAAAGCTAGTCAGAGCATGAGAAATATCCACCAGCCCAAGTAAATAACAGGCAATGACAGCACCAGCAAAACACATTGCTGGCGACGCTTTACCTGAAAACAACCCGCCAAGTAACCCAATTAAGATGATACTTAACCACGCCGCATCGGTCATTTACTGATGTCCAACGCCTGCCAATGTGGATAGTTTTTTCTCACCCAAGTATTCAATTCGATTTCCGACTCTGAATATACCTGCTCGAGTATTTCCTGCGCCTTAACTTCTGTCACCATTACCGCCGCTGCGGTCGCATTGGTTAGGCGATCGATAATGATCATCGCTCCAGTAGTGTGGTTTTCTCTATATGTTTCAACGAACATCGACTCTGTGAATGCCATTTTTACTTTAGCGATCGTATTTAACCCAACGGTACTTTCAGCACGTTTGTCCAGTGTATTCACATCTGTGACGTACTCAATATTAGTAATTTTTACTTGAGTCAATTTGCCTGCCACTTTCACATCATAAAGCTGATTAAGCTTCAGTGGTGACTCTTGCATCCACACCAACTCAGCACTTACTTGACGAGTTGGCGTTGGCAAGATGTCTTGGCTTTTAACGATGACATCTCCACGTGAGATATCGATTTCATCCTCTAGCACCAAAGTTATTGCTTCGCCTTTCGTCGCCATTGATTTGTCACCGTCAAAGGTCACAATGTTAGCAATCACTGAGGATTTCTCCGACGGCAATACTGTTATGGCATCACCCACGATGATATTGCCACTCGCCACCGTACCAGAAAACCCCCTGAAATTAAGATCAGGGCGCTGTACATATTGCACCGGAAAACGAAAATCTTGTTGTTCGCTATCAATGTCAATGTTTTCCAGCACAGTCAGTAGCGGATCAGATGTGTACCACGGCATATGCTTTGAAGCGGCAACAACGTTGTCGCCAGTCAATGCTGACAGAGGAATATATCGAATGTCTGCTGGTGCCAGTTGCTTGGCAAACTGGTCAAAATCAGTTCTTATCGAATCAAACACACTTTGCTGGTAATCCACTAAATCCATTTTATTAATGGCGATCACTAAATGCTTAATACCCAGTAAACTCGCAATGTAAGCATGACGTTTAGTTTGGGTTTGCACACCATGACGAGCATCGATCAGAATCACAGCCACATCACAAGTCGATGCACCCGTTGCCATGTTACGCGTGTATTGTTCATGTCCCGGTGTATCAGCAATAATAAATTTACGTTTTTCACTGCTGAAATAGCGATAAGCCACATCAATGGTAATGCCTTGCTCACGCTCGGCTTGCAAGCCATCGACTAACAAAGCTAAATCTAAAGCTTCGCCAGCATTGCCTATCTTGGCACTTTCTTGCTTCAGGGTGGCTAATTGATCATCGTAGATCTGAGCACTGTCATGCAGTAATCGACCAATCAACGTACTCTTACCGTCATCAACACTCCCGCAGGTTAAAAAGCGAAGTAGTTGCTTTTGTTGTTGATGAGCCACATATGTTTCAATATCTAAGTCTTCGACTCTTTCAGCGACCATTAGAAGTACCCCTGACGTTTTTTCATTTCCATCGATCCCGCTTGATCGCTATCAATCAAACGCCCTTGTCGCTCACTTGAACGTGTAAGTAACATTTCTGTAATGATCTTATCGAGATCATCCGCATTAGAGGGCATTGCAGCCGTCAAGGGATAACACCCAAGGGTTCTAAACCTCACTTGCTCATAACGAACTTCATCAGACTCATGTGGCAAGCGATCATCATCTACCATGATCATCATGCCATCACGCTCAACGACAGGGCGTTCAGCAGCGAAGTACAATGGAACAATCTCAATATTTTCTTGTTTGATGTACTGCCAGATATCAAGTTCTGTCCAATTTGATAATGGGAAAACACGAATGCTTTCACCTTTGTTAATAGCACTATTAAAGTTTTTCCACAGCTCCGGACGCTGATTTTTTGGATCCCAGCGATGATGTTCGTCTCTGAAAGAGTAAACCCGCTCTTTGGCACGCGACTTTTCTTCATCTCGGCGTGCACCACCGAATGCGGCATCAAAACCATATTGATCTAGCGCTTGTTTAAGTGCTTGAGTTTTCATTACGTCAGTGTGTTTTGCGCTACCATGATCAAATGGGTTAATACCTTGTGCGACTCCATCAGGATTCGTGTGCGTCAGTAACTTAAAGCCATATTTTTGAGCTTGACGATCTCGAAATTCAATCATTTCTTTGAATTTCCACGTAGTATCAACGTGCAATAGTGGAAACGGTATCTTTCCTGGATAAAAGGCTTTACGTGCTAAGTGCAGCATCACCGATGAATCTTTACCAATGGAATACAACATCACGGGGTTACTAAACTCTGCAGCAACCTCTCGTAGGATATAAATACTTTCTGCTTCCAATTGCTGCAGGTGAGTCATCGTTTGGGTCATAGCATTTGCTCCAATTTATCGCTATTAAATACCGCAGCCATCTCTTGCGAAGTGTGTTGTATATTTTGTGGCGACTGACTTTGTTGTGGTAAAAACCAATTCAAATCTTGATGTAAACTGGCCACTTCACCGATTATCATCATCGCAGGATCTGCGATATCAGTTTCAGCTATCAGTTCACTGAGTTTTTCTAATGTGCCAATCATCACTTTTTGTTTTGTGGTGGTAGCGGAATAAACTAAAGCAACGGGAGTGTGGGGCGAGCGTCCACCCTCAATAAGCCCAGCTTTAATGTTCGGCGCCTGTGACTTACCCATATAAATTGCGAGTGTATGGTTAGATTGAGCGTACTCTTGCCATTTCACTTTTTCACCCGCTCCAGCTTTGCAATGGCCGGTAATAAACGTGACGCTTTGCGCAAGTTCACGATGAGTCAATGGGATCCCAGCATAAGCTGAAGCACCTGCTGCTGCGGTAACGGCAGGTACCACTTCGAAATCAATTTCTGCAGCAACTAAGGTACTGACCTCTTCACCACCTCGACCAAAAATGTATGGGTCACCACCTTTCAAACGTACGACGTTTTTGTGATGAAATGCCTTCGTGATCAACAACTGATTAATATCGTCTTGTGCAGCGCTGTGTTTGCCTGAACGTTTACCTACAGCAATTACTTCACAGTTAGGATTAACAAGCTGCATGATCTCGTCGCTGACCAGTGCATCATAAAGGACTACATCGGCTTGTTTAATGAGTCGCCACGCTTTAAGGGTAAGTAGATCTGGATCGCCAGGGCCAGCACCAACAATATAAACTTTGCCTTTTGCGCCATTATCGGTCAGCGGCACCAGTTCCATTTTTTAGATTCCAACTAGATTAAAACTTGTAGGAAATATAGCGAAGCTTTTATATCTTTTTAAATATATAAAACGGAAAACTTATTACCTTTTAATATAAGAGAGTTGTTTTTATAACAATTTCTATTACAAAGACAAAAATAACTAAATTGGCAGCTTAATTCAAAAAACGTATAGTAATGCTCAAATTTTAATGTTTGCTCATTATTTACTATGAAAAAATGGACTTTAATTGCTAGCACTTTTTTGGCTTTATCATTATCAGCCCACGCTGAAGATTCGTTGCTGGAGCGACGGGTATCCCAAGAACTTGAAGTCTTAGATAACCCGTTTGCATTGAGCTCGCATAAGGTGAATTATATTCTACCAGTGACCTATAACAGCTCACCAAACGAAGCTCCGTTTATCAATCGGGATGATTATTATCCTTTTGATAATTTAGAGGCAAAGTTTCAAGTCAGTTTAAAGTTCCCAGTCTGGTATAACATGTTTGGTGACAATGGCCATTTGTACTTTGCTTACACCAACCAGTCGTATTGGCAAGTCTATAATCAGGAGCACTCTTCTCCTTTTAGAGAAACAAACCATGAGCCTGAAGCGTTACTGCTGTTTAATAATGATTGGAAAATTGGTCGCTTCGAAAATAAATTTTTAGGTTTAGGCATTACGCACCAGTCTAATGGCCGAAGCGGTAATTTGTCACGCAGCTGGAATCGCATTTATGGCCTTGCGGTGTTTGACCATGGTCCCTTCATTTTTTCGGCGAAAGTTTGGTGGCGCATGCCTGAAGAACCTAAAAAAACACCTGCTGATGCGAAAGGAGATGATAACCCAGATATCAACAAATACATGGGGAATTTTGAGCTCTATGGCGCCTATGCTATTGATAAACACCGCTTCACATTAAAACTCAGAAACAACCTCCGTAGTGATAACAAAGGATCGGCCGAGTTCACCTACAGTTACCCACTTGTTGGTCACATGCGTTTATACGTTCAGTACTTTAACGGCTACGGTGAAAGTTTGATTGACTACAATGTTAACACCAATCGTCTTGGTGTCGGTGTGTCAATTAACGACATTTTCTAGTTAGACTAACCATAAAAAAACGGGCTTATAGCCCGTTTTTAGTCTCAAAGGTTCAAAAGATTACTTTTTGTAAACAATTGACTCTTTAATCACAATCCCTTCATCTTGCACATCAAAGCTAAACTTGAACTGATTATTTCCTTTCATCATATCCAGTTCTTTTGGCATAGGTTGACCTGATAATTCAGACGCTTTGATCAGGTGCTTCATCAGTTTCCCCTGATCCATTGCCATCGAAAGAATACCATTTTCTGTAACAGCTTCATTACTTAAACTATCCGCCAGCTTTTCACCTTTAACATCGGTATAAACCACCAAATGTTGACCTTTTAATGCTAACTTCGGCTTGATGTTCAATTGCGGTGGAATTGGAAGCAATGTCGATAAATCAACAGCATCACCATTTGCTTTCAATTCAACATTCGCCAGCATAGGCACAAACGTCTTAAGGGTGTTAAACAGTTGCTCTGGCTTATCAGCAGAGACACTCACGAGTGCATCGAGTTGACTGATTGAAGGACCTTGAGTTCCATCAAATTCGAGATCAATAATGGAAGCGGCAATACCTTTTAAGCCTGCAGCCATTCCTGTTGCCATTCCAAGCATCGCAGGGCTTTGCTGGGACAATTGGTGCTGCATTTGCGCTAACGGTTCGCACTGGTAAGCTGGCGTTTGCAAGTCTGACCAAACATCCGTTAACCCACTAACAACATCGCTGGTGTTCAGCGCTAATCCCATAGCCATCACACTGTCTTTGTCGTTAGCAACAAAGTTAGGAATAAAACCACGAAGCTTTTTAAGGCCGTCTATCATCGTTTTATTATTCGATTCAGCAATGACCGAAACATCCATTTTTGCATGATCAGGCTGAATATCTAATGCCGTTAAGCCTGCTACAGTACGTGGCCAGTTTTCTGCAATGCCTTGAAGTTCTTGTGCACACTCAGGCGTTTGAAATTCAGATAGTGGGTTCTCGCCCGCTAACGCAAACATTGAAGTTAATTGCTGAGCAAAATCATTACCGTCTGTTGTCGTAATGCCTTTCACTAATGCTTTTTGGTTGATGTAAAATACACTTCTTGGATCAAAGTCGTATTTATCAATTATCTGTTCTAACTGTCCAGACTTAGCAAGAGAGTGCTTTGGTTTTACTAAGCTGAATGCCTGTTTTAAAGCGCTATTATCCGGAGCAAAGCCAGTCAGTGTTATTGTTAATACACCATCTTTTTCAGCAAAGATCAGATCCATTGGCTTACCATTCGCACCTTTATCCATAAGTTGATAAGCACGATAAATGACGCCGTCTAATTCTTTGATTTGATGATTGAAGCCACTGTCTTTTTCCGCACTATCAAGGTGCTTCCAAAAAGCATCGGGTGAGGCTAATTCTACTTTAATCACTGGCATCGCACCTACGGTATACATAAATGACTTGCCTGAATCTGGTAACCCGTATGACTGTGCGAAGGTTTCTGGCTCTGTTACCGCCTGCTGAAACTGCTTTAGAAGAGACAGTAAAAATTTAGTATGAGTCGACTCATTTTCACCAAGATTATCAAAAGCGGATGTATCCATTGGCATCATACTGGTCGCAGTATGAGTAATGTAATCTTTTAAAGGGAAGTCTTCTAAACTGCCTGAAAATATTAAGGTATCAGCCGGAATATATTCTAAATAGACAGAATCTGAGGCCGTCGACGATGAGTTTTGAGTGTACCAATACCCTGCCGCACCTGCCGCAACAACAGCAAGGGCGATAGCCGCTTTTTTCATTATAAGCTCCATTTATTTATGCGGAAAATCACGGCTATAGTGAGTGAAACATTATGTTAACGCAAGGCTTATTCTAGCTATCTTCAGCTTTTTGCACTTTAGATGCGAAATAAATCAAAAACAAAACAGGTATTCCAATTACACTTGAGGCAATGAAGAAATTTACATACCCAAAACTGTCAACATAAGCACCAGAAAAACCAGCAATAAACTTAGGGAATAACTGCATTACAGAAGACAGTAATGCATATTGAGTTGCGCTGTATCCTGAACTGGTCAAACTCGAAAGGTATGCAATAAATGCTGATATTGCGATCCCCTGACTGAAGTTATCGACAGAAATAATGGCCGTTAGTAATGGAATATTATGACCCACCACCGCTTGTATGGCGAACAACGCATTGGTAAATATCACCAGTACCGCCCCAAGAAACAGGATTTTCATAATCCCGTAACGAGCGGTTAGTAAACCACCAGCAGCAGCACCAACCAAGGTCATAATAATGCCAAAGACCTTGCTGATTGCGGCAATTTCTTCCTTGGAAAACCCCATGTCTACATAGAAGACGTTCGCCATAATTCCCATCACAATATCAGAAATGCGATAACAGGAGATGAGAACCAAAATCAGAATAGCGTGTTTACCATAGCGTTTAAAGAATGCCACAAATGGGGTAATACAAGCTTGATGAAACCAAGCCATAAAGTCCGCCATTGTTTTTGGAAACTGTTGACGGTATTTTTTCTGTAATTGAATTTGATTTTCAGTTATTTCCGTCTTATCAACTTGCGGCTCTGTACTCAATAACGTCGCAATGACACCCACGATCATTAACCCTGCCATGATTTGATAAGATACCTGCCAAGCATGAAGGTTATAGGCATCGTTGCCAGGCTCTATCCAAGCAGCGATCGTTAACGCACCAGCCGTGGCAATGATCATTGCGCCTCGATATCCCACTAAATAAGCCGCGGAGAGTGCGGCTTGCATTTTTTCGGGCGCTGATTCAATCCGGAAAGCATCAATCACAATATCTTGAGTGGTTGAAGCAAAAGCAACAATAAAAGCACAAACGGCTAAGTGCTTAATATTTTCTACTGGATCACTAAACGACATGCCCAATATCGCAAAGAACAATGCAAATTGTGCAATCAGGATCCAGCTTCGCCGCTGACCAAATCGTTTACCAATGATCGGAATACATAGCCTATCGACCAGTGGAGACCACAACCACTTAAAGCCATAGACCAATGCAATCCAGCTAAAATAACCAATTGCGGTTCGATCTACACCCGCTTCACGTAGCCAGAATGATAATGTTGAGAACACTAACATCAAGGGTAAGCCAGAAGAAAAGCCAAGAAATAAAATGCTCACCACACGCTTTTGAGCATAGACAGAAAGCATGTCAGACAGACGAGACAAAAATGCCATTAAAGAAACCAATAAAAAAATAACTGTTTCAAGCTTACGAGGGGAGTATGGCTAAATCAACAGCTTTAATGCAGCAAAAAAAAAAGCCCGCACTGATTAGTGCGGGCTTTCTGTTTTTTATCCTACTCGATGAAGCTCTGCTGTTTCTGGACTAACCCCAATTACGCCTTTGGGAACTGCGCCATTTCCACTCAAAAATTCACAACATTCTTTGATTTGTTTTCGCAAAACTTTGTTACCCCGGATTGCCCAGGCTGGCCACTTTTCAAAACTGTAAAGTAGATGCCAAAAAACGGTCTCGATGTCTGATTCCGATTGTGTTTCACCCTGAAAGTTATACTGCTGCCACTCTTCCAATGTGTCCCATAAATACATTTTTACTTCATTGTAATCAATCTGCTGACAAAGAAATGCCTTGCCGTAGTGAGCAAGCTGGGGCGCTTTTTCATCGATGAAATTTTGCTTTTTCATCGTTCGCCTCAATATTATGTTTTTGTAGCTTATCCAGTATAAACACTAGATCGCGATCGCGATTGTTTTTTTAATAAAAAACTGTTTATTTTGATCGGAATTATTCCGACCTAGGTAATAACGTCGCTTTTTTCAAAATAATCGCCTCAACAGGAACATCAGGCCAGTCGAGTGTTTTATTGAATTCCGTTTTCACTAGAGCCATTTTCTGTAAGATATCTAACCCTTCTGTGACTTCACCAAACACCGCATAACCCCAACGTCTAGGTGATGGATCTAACCGTTCATTATCCGCTACATTAAAATAAAACTGTCTGGTTGCGGTATGTGGCGAGTTCTCTCGAGCCATAGCAATCGTACCTAAACCGTTCGATAAACCATTGCCTGATTCATTAACGATCGGATCCATTTCTTTCTTTTCTTTTAGATCAGGATCGAGTCCGCCACCTTGAACCACAAATTCAGGAATGATTCGATGAAAAATCGTATTATCGTACTCACCTTTAACCACATAAGTTAAAAAGTTATCGACAGTGATCGGGGCACGAGTTCGATCTAATTCGACCACAATCTTTCCCATTGAAGTATCAAGTTCGACTTTTGGATACAACGTATTTTTTTGAATATCTAACGCAAGCGCAAATTGACTGACGCTCAAAAGAATGCCGACGAGCAAAGCACGTAACATAGTGTTGTCCTTAATCTATCTCTAGTTTTGGCTGATAAAGCTTTGTAATTGCTTGTCGTTAATAATGTCAGTAGTCAACTTATCGATCAAGTTATTCAATTCTTGCTCAATGGTAGCATTATCTAATTTGAAGGCACCGTTCATCGTGCCCGAAACCGTATAATCTTTGCTGAATGTTCGATTACTGCTATTCCCTTTTACTTTAAGCACTATCGATGTCGTCGCATCATAATCGAAGCTTGACTGTTTAACTTTTACTAAAAGTTGCTCAAGATTAAACGTAAGTTGAGTAGGTGCTTGTGCGTTGACACTGACATTGGCTTTATTAAAGCCTGCTATCAAGGTTTTTTGCAGCTGTTGCCTAGGAGGCGTAGCAGGAGAAAGCAGCTTTCTTTCTGCATCCGAAGCGCCATTAACTTCAACAAGGTAATTGGCTTTCCTTTGATCGACAACCTGAATATTGATGGGTAATTTTGCAAAAATCTGATGATTTATCACCGGTACTTTAGGTGAAAGTACAATCGGTTTAGGGGCTGAACTACATGCTGATAATGACAATACTGAAAGAATGATCAACCAATTTTTCATTGCAACCCTCGATATTACAAGTGTAATTATTTATTCAACACCTTTGAAATATAGTCATTAGCGTTGGAAAGACTACCAAATGATTTGATTAAATTGTTACGTCCTTTTTCATTAATCTCAGGAACGTTAGATTCCACCATCATCCAAACCCAAGTTTTAATCAACGCCAGTGGCGGGTATTTGGGCTGTTCTTTATCTAACATCGGAGCATCCATAGTATTTTGTTGTAGTAGATTTGTACTATGGACACCGAGGGTATCAAAAATAATCTGAGATTGGAAAGTAATTGCACTAAATGAAATTGAATTATTTAGTTTGCACGACTGAACAATAATTTAATGGGTTAACGTCTGATTCTGAAAACAATATATTTATTCACTAACACGTTAAACATGCACTTATATCAAGTCGTACAATACATTCCATCAAACTTTTTATATCTCGTAATGCAAACCACACTCTCGTTTCATACCGTTAAATCGAGTCTCTTCTTCCAGCATTCCTAATTCTAAAGGCTTACTTGAATGCGTATCGCCAACAGATACGTAATTTTCGTACCACAGTGGATGATAAGGCAACTCGTTATCGACCAGATATTGATGGATGTCTTTATTGCTCCAATCAATAATCGGAAGTACTTTAAAACGGTCACCATGAATGGCTAATACATCCAATTGGTTCCGACTTTTTGCTTGCTCTCGTCTCAAGCCTGCAAACCAAGTGCCTGCGTTTAACTCTTTTAACGCTCGCTGCATTGGCTCAACTTTATTAATGCGATTGTAGCGCTCAAGGGCATCCAAACCTTGTTCCCATAATTTGCCAAAGCGAGCTTCTTGCCAAGCAGAAGACGTTGAAGAACGATACACTTTCAAATTCAGTGATAGTTTCTCGGTCAGTTCATCAATGAATTGATAGGTTTCCGGAAATAAATATCCAGTATCAGTGAGCACGACAGGAATATCTGGACGAGCCTGAGATAACAAGTGAAGCATAACCGCCGATTGAATCCCAAAACTTGAAGACACTATCGCTTGCTCAGGCAAATTGTCTAGCGCCCAAGCAATACGATCTTCAGCGGATAAAGCCGCAAGCTTTTCATTTAACTCGACCAACCCTAGCTGTTGTTCACTTTTTGAAGCTTTTAGTAATGCGTGAATCTGAGCCTTATCCATGAAAATCCCTTGCAGCTTCAATCACCGCTTTTACGACGCCACTGCGTACCACAAAATCACCGAAGCTTTCACCTGCATGACGTTGCTGAGAATATTGCTCAAACAAACCATCGAGCTCTGAAAAGATCGTGTCTTCATCCACATTATCTTTATAGAGTTTGTTCAAGCGCTTACCTTCAAAGTCAGCACCTAAATAAAGGTTATATCGACCCGGCGCTCGACCAACAAGTCCTATCTCCGCTGCAAACGGGCGAGCACAACCATTTGGACATCCCGTCATTCGAACAACAATCGGGCGCTCTGCGATATTATGTTTTGTCTGTAGTGCATCGATTCTGTCCATGAACTCAGGAAAATAACGCTCTGCTTCAGCCATGGCCAATGGACAGGTTGGCAATGCGACACACGCAATCGATCGACCTCGACTTTGAGTTAGCACTTCGCCCATTAAGCCATGCTTGCGGGCAATACCTTCAATTTGCACTTTCTCTGTTTCGTCAACGCCAGCCACAATCATGTTTTGATTCGCTGTCATCCGAAAATCGCCATTATGGATCTTAGCGATTTCTCGTAACCCTGTTTGTAATAGCTGGCCTTGAGTGTCTTTAATACGCCCACACTCAATAAATAAAGTTAAATGCCATTTACCATCAAAACCTTGAGTCCAACCATAACGATCGCCACGATCTTTTAGTTCAACATCTCGCTTTGGTCCAAATTGGATGCCCGCACGTGCTTCGACTTCAGCTTTTATCGCTTCATAGCCTTTATCAACAAGCGTGTATTTGAAACGCGCACGTTTACGATCAATACGATTACCCCAATCTCGTTGAACGGTCATTACCGCTTCTGCAAATTTGAGCACATCCTGCGTTTTTACAAAACCAAACTCTTTCGCCAATTGTGGGAAAGTATTGACATCACCATGTGTGGATCCCATACCACCACCAGCAACAAGGTTAAAGCCAACCAACTTGCCCTGCTCTGCAACGGCGATAAAACCAAGATCATTGGTATAAACATCGACATCATTTTCTGGCGGTACTGCTACCGCCATTTTAAATTTACGAGGCAAATAAGTATTGCCATATACTGGCTCAACCGTTTCTTCTTCGGCACTCACCAGTTTTTCATCATCCAGCCAGATCTCAGCATACGCTTTCGTATGTGGCAGCAAATGATCCGACAACTCTTTAGCTACAGCATAAGCTTGTTGATGCAATTCTGATTGCACAGGATTCGGATTACACATTACATTTCGGTTTACATCACCACAGGCAGCAATGGAGTCTAACGCTTGTTGATCGAGCCCTTGAATGAGCGTTCTAAGATTTCGCTTTGGGATCCCGTGATATTGAAACGTCTGCCTCGTCGTTAAACGAATACTGTTCGATGTTGTTAATTCTGACGATATTTTATCAACCGCTAACCACTGCTCCGGCGTACAGATCCCACCCGGAATCCTAGCTCGAAGCATAAAGCTGTAAAGTGGCTCAAGCTTTTGTTGCTGACGTTCAGGGCGTAAATCTCGATCGTCTTGCTGATAAAAACCATGGAACTTGATCAGTTGCTGATCATCATCTGCAAACGCACCTGTTACCTGAGAACCAAGTCCTTCCTTGATCGTGCCACGTAAGTAATTACTGTCGGTTTTGATATATTCGTTGGCAGCTAACTTACTCATTAGTACACATCCTTCTGGTAACGTTTGTTGATTCGTAATTCGTTATAAAATGCTTCGGCTTGCTCTACATCTAATCCGCCATGCTGCTGTGCAATCGCTAATAAGGCTTGATGGACGTCTTTTGCCATATGTTTTGCATCACCACAAATGTAAAGGTGTGCGCCTGTTTGCAGCCATTGCCATACTGCCTCGCCACGTTCGAGTAATCGATGCTGAACATATACTTTTTCAGCTTGATCGCGAGAGAAAGCCACATCTAAACGACTCAACACCCCTTTTTTAAGAAATTGCTGCCACTCAGTTTGATATAAGAAATCTTGTTCAAAATGAGGATTGCCAAAGAACAACCAACTATCTCCAGTTACTGTCTCAGTCGATCGTTGCTGTAAAAATGCACGAAATGGCGCAACACCAGTTCCTGGGCCCACCATGATGATCGCTGTCGAGGGTTCTTCTGGTAAACGAAAGTGTGAGTTTGGCTCAACATACACTTTCACCGTCTGCCCTTCTTCGCATTCTGATAAAAAGCGAGACGCTGCACCTAAACGCAATGTGCCTTGGCGTTCATCCGCGACTTTAGCCACAGTCAAGTGCACTTCTTCATCCACTTCGTCTTGGCTCGAAGCAATCGAATATAATCTCGGTGTTAACGGGCGCAGCACGTTGATAAATTGTTCAGCCGACACGCTTGCTGAGTATTCACTGATCAGTTCGATCACTTGATGATGAGTAATGTAATCTCTCAGCTGTTCTTTATTCTCTAGTAACTGATTCAGCTCTTCGTTTTGAGCATATTCAGCCCAAGCTGACACAACACTTGGCGTGAGCTGTGTAAGTTCTTTTTCTTCTGTCAGTACGTGTTGCAGTACGTTGTCACCTACAACCTCATCATGCACAAGTCCAAGAGTGGTAATAATTTCATTTACTAACGCTTGTTGGTTGCTGAACCATACTCCTAACGCATCACCCACTTGATAAGTAATCCCTGAACCTGCAAGATCAATTTCAACATGACGAACATCTCGATCTGAATCACGACCTGTGAGTTTTTGGCTGACAATTAACTCAGCAGCATACGGATTTGCTTTGGTATAGCCATGAACTTGCTGAGTTGCTGAACCATGGGTATTTAACGGCACCACTTGCGCAGTCTTAGTTACTGTCTTTTCTAATTCGACCACCAGTGCTTGTGACCAAGACTCTGCTGCCATTTCATAATCCACATCACATTCCGTAAGCGGCACAATTTCTTGTGCCCCTAATTCAACGAGACGTTTGCTGAAATCTTTTCCTGTTTGGCAAAAATACTCATAGCTGGAGTCACCTAACGCCAGTACCGAAAACTTGAGATCGGATAATTTTGGTGCGCGCTTGGAGTGCAAAAATTGGTGCAAGGCTACTGCATCATCAGGCGCCTCACCTTCACCATGGGTGCTCACTATCATCACAATATGGCTTTCATTTTTAAGCTGACGTGGTGAATAATCAGCCATCGAAATCAGTTCAACACTGAGTCCTTGAGCTTGATACTTCGCAGCGGTCTTTTCCGCAACACTACGCCCATTACCTGTTTGGCTGCCATAAAGCAGTTTGATCACTGCTGTAGGTTCGGTACTTTTGTTGGCAGAAACAGGCAAGTCCGATTTAAGTTGGCCCGCAAAATAGCCACTAAGCCAAGCTTTTTGAATTGGAGAGAGATCAGTCGTTAACCCCGTCAAGGACTCAAGTTGTCTTGCGGTTAACGGCGAAGCTGAAGTTAAAACAGAATCAAGCACAGTATTTACCATCCCTAGCAGGAAGTCTCAAAATATGTGCAAGCTTAGCTCAGGTTCTTATACTTAAATAAGAATAAAAACTAATTTTTAATAACCTTTAAGAATAAGAAGATTGCCAGAACTTATATTAACAAACTTTTACAACTCACTTCCCTTGAATTCATCGATTTGCCCCTCATATCTGAAAATAAGAATTACTGCAGTATGCAGCATTAATTAGAGGAACTCCCTGTGACTACAATCGTATCAGTACGCCGTAATAATCAAGTTGTTATTGCAGGTGACGGACAAGTTTCATTAGGCAATACCGTAATGAAAGGTAATGCCAAAAAAGTACGCCGTTTATATCATGAAAAAGTATTAGCCGGTTTCGCTGGCGGCACAGCTGATGCCTTCACGCTGTTTGAACGTTTCGAAGCGAAACTAGAAATGCACCAAGGACATTTATTACGTTCAGCCGTTGAGTTAGCCAAAGATTGGCGAACTGATCGTATGCTACGCAAACTCGAAGCTATGTTGGTTGTGGCAAACGAAGAAAGCTCATTGATCATCACAGGTAATGGTGATGTTGTGCAACCAGAGCATGATTTGGTTGCCATTGGTTCAGGTGGTAACTTTGCCCAAGCTGCGGCATTAGCCTTAATCGAAAATACGGAATTGAGTGCGAAAGAAATTGCCGAAAAAGCACTGACGATTGCTGGTGATATTTGTGTATTCACCAACCAGCACAAGACAGTTGAAGAATTAAACTACTAATCGGAGCGGTATTAGATTATGTCTCAAATGACTCCACGTGAAATTGTTCACGAACTTGATGCACACATTATTGGTCAGCAAAAAGCAAAACGCTCCGTGGCGATTGCCTTACGTAACCGCTGGCGCCGTATGCAGCTCGATAGCGATCTTCGTCAAGAGATCACCCCAAAAAACATCCTTATGATTGGCCCGACTGGTGTCGGTAAAACTGAAATTGCTCGCCGTTTAGCAAAATTGGCAAATGCACCGTTCATCAAGGTAGAAGCAACAAAATTTACTGAAGTCGGCTATGTGGGTAAAGAAGTCGAGCAAATCATTCGTGATTTAACTGACTCGGCAATCAAGTTGACTCGTGAACAACAGATGAAGCAGGTTCGCCATCGTGCAGAAGAAGCTGCTGAAGAACGCGTGCTTGATGCTTTATTGCCACCAGTTAAAGATGACTGGGATCAAGACAGCAATAAAGATTCATCAACCCGTCAAGTTTTCCGTAAAAAGTTACGTGAAGGACAACTTGATGATAAAGAAATCGAAATTGATATTGCAGCGCCTCAAGTCGGCGTAGAGATCATTTCTCCTCCTGGAATGGAAGAAATGACTAACCAACTTCAAGGTTTATTCCAAAACATGGGACAAACTCCTTCTAAACGTAAGAAGTTGAAGATTAAAGATGCAATGAAGCAGCTTACTGAAGAAGAAGCGGCGAAGTTAGTCAATCAAGATGATTTAAAAGAATCAGCCATCGAGCTGGTTGAACAACACGGTATTGTGTTCTTAGACGAGATCGACAAGATTTGTAAACGTGGCGATACTTCAGGCCCTGATGTTTCTCGTGAAGGTGTGCAACGTGATCTTCTGCCGCTGGTTGAAGGCTGCACCGTAAATACTAAACACGGCATGGTAAAAACCGATCATATTTTGTTCATTGCGTCAGGTGCGTTCCAAATGGCGAAGCCATCGGATTTGATCCCGGAACTGCAAGGTCGTCTACCAATCCGCGTTGAATTAGATGCACTGTCTTCTGATGACTTTAAACGTATTTTGACTGAACCAAATGCGTCGCTTACTGAGCAATATGTAGCCTTGATGTCTACTGAAGGCGTAACCATTGAGTTCGCTGATAGCGGTATTGAAGCGATTGCGAATGCCGCATGGCAAGTGAACGAACGTACTGAGAATATCGGTGCTCGTCGTCTTCATACCGTCATGGAGCGCTTGATGGAAGAGATGTCCTATGATGCTTCTGATAAGTCAGGTGAGTCACTGGTTGTTGATGAAGCGTATGTTAAGTCTCACTTAGACAACTTAGTTCAAAATGAAGATCTCAGCCGTTTTGTGCTTTAATCTAGATGTTATCCGTTATGCAGTTACCGCTGCATAACGGTAATTACAAGAAAAGAGTGCTTACTATGCCAGCTCCAAAAGTTACCCAGCTCAAGCTCAAACAAAAAAGCCGTATACTTGTTATTGCTTTTGCAGATAATACTGCTGGAGAACTCAGTTGTGAATTTTTACGCGTTCACTCTCCGTCAGCCGAAGTACAAGGTCACGGCACTCCCGTTTTAGTCACGAATAAAAAGCAGGTTAACATCAGCAATATCGACCCCGTGGGTCACTATGGCGTAAAACTGGTTTTTGACGACGGTCATGATACTGGTATTTTTTCTTGGGAAGTCTTGCACCACTTAGTCAATCATCATGACTCACTTTGGCAAACTTATCTTGAACGCTTGACCAAAGAGAAAGGTTCAAGAGAAGCCATTATCCCTATGGCAGTCAAATATAGCCCTTAATGATTTAACATAAACATTACGATATTGACGGTTTTTCAATAATTCACGCACCACTTTTCTGCTTTCCCTCAACACAAGCATCAGAAAACCAAGGCGTTATTCAGCCTATATTCAGCCATGTACCTTTATTAATGGTGTTTAGCTTTAAAAAGCATAAACAATTAATGTTTAACATAAGGTAATGCTCATGGGTATGAAATGTAAACACTCTGCTTCTGTGGTTGCGGTATCGTTACTGATATCGACAAGTGCACTTGCGGCTAATTTTGTTAACCTCGGTGAAAAAACGCAATCGTCCCAGCAGACATTTCATACCTCACGTATGACACCTGGATTCAGTGCACCTCAAACTCAGCCAGATGTTCAGCTTGATAATCGAATCAGCTTTAAATTGATTAGAACGATTCCAGTCGCTAATGGCCATCACAAATATCGTTTCCAAGAGTACTTTGACGGTGTACCTATCTATAATTCTTACGTCGTATCAAACAGCAAAAGCCTTACCCATCATATCAAAGAACAGGTTTACGGCTCAGTTTTAGCCAATTTGAACGTAGACGAAAATTTTACTAAACCTGATGTTTCTGCAAAACAAGCGATGACTATTGCGATGGCGAAAGATGACTCGTTAGTCACACTTGCAAGTAAAGCTAATGTGCAGAGCAATGAACAACAGGCTCAGAACCAATCATCACAGCTAGTTATCTATATGGGTGAGGATCAACAGCCTCATCTCGCTTATATAGAAAAATTTACAGTTTACCAACCAGCGGTATCTAGACCTTTTACTTTCGTGGATGCACACACTGGAGAAATTATCCGAACTTGGAATAGCATTGCCCATGAAAATGACAACAATTCTGACAATTCAAGCACGGATAGTCCTAATAGTGAAAACGTTCAAGCTTCAGGCGTCGGTGGGAACCTCAATCAGAGAAATATATATACCGCCGGGAAAAATGGCATTCCACTCACTCGTATCAATGGTGTTTGTTACTTTGACACCAGAAACGTCAGAACTGTAGATTTACATAGTCAAGGAACCAACAAAAAAGGTGAATTAAAATTTGACCCAAAAACGCTAAAAGCTATGAGTTTTTACTGTCCTGATGATGAAATCAATTATGTAGGAGATTGGAGTAAAAAAGACTCTTATCCAGCCTACGATGTTGAAGATGATGCTCAATACTTTGGCGCTAAAATTTACCAAATGTACCAAGACTGGTTCGATGAAGCACCGATTCGCGGAAAGTTATATATGCGTATTCATTTTGGAAAGAATTATGACAACGCATTCTGGGATGGAAAGTACATGAACTTCGGAGACGGAAAAAACTTTTATCCTCTAGTATCGCTCGACGTCGCCGCTCATGAAATAACTCATGGTGTAACGCAGTATAGAGGGAAGTTAGAAGGCGGAAGACCAAATTGCGAAGCCTGTGCTATCAATGAAGCATTCTCTGATATGGCTGGTGAAGCTGCTAAAGTGTATGTCTACCACCATAACGACTTTTTAGTTGGCCCTACTGTTATTAGAAAAAACCCTGATTTAACCAAAGCATTGCGTTATTTTGCAGATCCAGCGAAAGATGGTAAATCTTTTGCAAACTATCAAGACTATTTAAGTGGATACAGAGAGCAAAAGTACGCAGATACAGGATTAAATGAACACTGGGGCGCAGGTATTTTCGACAAAGCTTTCTATGAATTAGCAACGACGAAAGGCTGGAATGTCAAAAAAGCATTTACGGTTTTCTTCAAAGCAAATGAAACATATTGGTATCCCGGTTCAGGTTTTACTCAAGCCGCTTGTGGTGTATATAACGCCGCTTCTGATAACCATATGCCAAAAGTTGATGTTGTAAATGCCTTTGATAAAGTGGGTATCTACAGTTTAAGCGATCGAGATTGCTTTACTGTACCTAATAAATCTTAGTTGTTTCTTGCCACAAACTTAAGTTTAATAGCCCTTTAGTTATTTCGTTAAAGGGCTTTATTTTGAACGCTGCAGTATCTGAACTTGCCAATCGTCGTCATCAAGGCGCTCCTGGCACAGAACTTTCTCCAGAGCACAAACCGAAAGATTTTGAACACGCTTTTTCACTGCAACAGCAGGTAGCAGCAGAATATTGCCAACTTGCAGGTACGCAGGTTAACGGCTGGAAGTGTGTACTACCAACAAAAACGACAACCATGTTGGCTCCTTTGTATGCTAATGGTACTCAAGTTAACACTGAAACCTGCACTCTTTTCCCATCCACAGATAACTTAGCACTGGTTGAACCTGAAATTGTTAGTATTTTTAAACATGGTTTACCAGTGAGAGATGAGCCATATTCAGAGCAAGAAGTTGAAGCCGCAATAGGTTCAACTCATTTTGCCTTAGAGCTTATGCAAAGCCGCTTTAGTGAACCAGAAAAAGTGACGTATTTTGAAGCCCTTGCTGATGGTTTGTTAAACCAGGGAGTTTACGTCGGCCCAGAGATATCAAAAGACATTCCTTTAGAAGTAATGGCGGAATTTGAACTGCGAATCTCGTCAGAACAAGAAGTCTACTTGGATAAAGCGGTGACTCATCCAAATAAGCACCCGAGAATTGCCATCTATTGGTTAGTGAATGAATTAAGAGAACGTGAGATTGCCATCAATGCGGGCGATAAAGTAATTACAGGTTCATACGCAGGCATCGTTAAAGTTCCCTTCAATCAACCCGTCACTTTCAAATATGGTGAGCTTGGAGAGTTTTCTGTAACGTTTAAAACTAAATAATCTAGCTCGAAACCCTGACGATGTTACTTACTGAGCAACATCGTCTGTTTTAAAATTTGGCACCACCACATAAGCGTGCTGATCCCAATCATATTTGTACGTTTTATCCTGCCATTGATAATAGCTTTTACCATCTTTCATGACCGTTCTGGCATTGGCAGGCAAACTCGAAATACCTGTCGAGTAGTCCATCCCTGTAGTGACACTTTGTTGCTGAATGACAACAGGTTCAGACTGAGGTTCAGATTGATGATACAACCACTTACCCGCTTCATACGCTAACGGAACCGTAATAGCAGCTCCAACAAAGTCATCCCAGTGATTGTGTCGATACCACCAAGGCCAGCGATGTCGCCAATAAGGGCCATTCCAATGTCTGTGCGCCCAATGACGGCGAGACCAATAGTCTCTACGATGTTCATGCCGCCAATGACGGTTATACCATCGTGCCGAATGATGCCTATGGTGAAACCCTGTCAGGGTAAAATGCTGGCGAGTAAAGCTGCTACCATGAGGCTCAGGGAATTGCGCCACTTGCTGTTGTACTAATGAATTGTTAGCCAAGAGCGGCCAAGATGCACTCAGCATCACAACAACGCCAAGTCGTTTGATCAGAGATAAGGTCATAATTCTATGCATATCACTGCTCCTCTCATTTAAACTAACAGCCAATAATCTCAGTATATACAGTGGTTGTTTTTCAAGCAATTTAACTGACAAAGCTTTAATTTACTTTTCATGCTTCTTTACAGTCACAGATGCATAACGTAAGTCACTAGAATTCATCATTATCAAAATAATTTGATATGACGCACAATTCGCAAAAATGCTATAGTTCGGCTTATTAATTATCTTTCATCTAGGAACTTATGAGTTTTAAGGATTTAAGAAGTTTTATCGATCACTTAGAGGCTAATGGCGAACTCAAACGCATCAGCCACGAGGTTGATCCAAATCTTGAAATGACCGAAATCGCCGATCGAGTGCTTCGAGCACAAGGACCTGCATTGCTATTCGAAAACCCAACTGGGCATACCATGCCAGTATTGGCAAATCTGTTTGGTACGCCTAAACGTGTTGCAATGGCGCTCGGTAAACAAGACCCAATTGAACTTCGGGAAGTCGGTGAATTGTTAGCTTTCCTTAAAGAACCTGAGCCACCAGCTGGGTTTAAAGACGCCATAAGTAAAATCCCGAAGTTTTCGCAGGCACTAAAAATGCCGACCAAAACGGTCAGAGCAGCACCTTGCCAAGAAGTGGTGATCAAGGGAGAAGATGTCGATTTAACTCAGCTGCCGATTCAGCACTGCTGGCCAGGTGATGTTGCACCACTAATGACGTGGGGTTTGACCATCACTAAAGGGCCAAGGCAAAAAAGACAAAACCTTGGGATTTATCGACAGCAACTGCTTGGCAAGAACAAGCTGATTATGCGCTGGCTCGATCACCGTGGTGGCGCTTTAGATTTTAAAGATTTCAAAGAAAAGCATCCAGGTGAAAAATACCCTGTAGTCGTTGCTTTCGGTAGCGATCCAGCAACCATTTTAGGGGCAGTAACACCAGTGCCTGACTCAATGAGCGAGTACGCCTTTGCAGGTCTATTACGCCAAGAGCGCACAGAGGTTTGCAGTGCCATCAGCTGTGACTTAGAGGTCCCAGCCACCAGCGAGATCATTCTTGAAGGTTACATTGATCCTGAAGAAACGGCTGAAGAAGGCCCGTATGGTGATCACACTGGTTATTATAACGAAACGGAATCGTTCCCAGTATTCACGGTCACGCACATTACCCATCGAAAAGATGCCATTTATCACAGTACCTACACTGGCCGTCCACCCGATGAGCCAGCAATGTTAGGTGTGGCACTTAACGAAGTGTTTGTACCTATACTGCGAAAGCAGTATCCAGAAATTATCGATTTTTATTTACCACCAGAAGGTTGTTCATACCGCATGGCAGTGATATCAATCCGTAAACAGTATCCGGGGCATGCAAAGCGTATCATGATGGGGGCCTGGTCTTTCTTACGTCAATTTATGTATACCAAATTCATCATCATCGTTGATGAGGACGTGAATTGCCGTGATTGGAATGATGTCATTTGGGCGATTACGACCCGTATGGATCCAACACGTGATACCACCATGATTGACCATACACCTATTGACTATTTAGACTTTGCTTCGCCTGTTGCCGGTCTTGGCTCAAAAATGGGTTTGGATGCGACCAATAAATGGGAAGGCGAAACCACCCGAGAGTGGGGCACGCCGATTGTGATGGATGAAGCCGTAAAGCAAAAAGTTGATGACATTTGGGAGCAGCTTGGCATAGATAAATAGTACAATAAGTGCCTGAGGATAAGTTCGTTGAACACTATCGTCAGGTACTTAAAAAACCTATAAATAAGCGAAGCGCCAACAATGCGCCACCTTAACTAATAATGATAAATCAAGGAAACACGGAAGCGAGATGAATACCCTTTCTTGTCACGTAAAAAGTATTACTCCATTTAATGACTCTGTTTATCAGGTAATTTTAGTGCCTGAAACTCAATTTGAGTTTAAAGCTGGTCAATATCTATCTGTTGTTATGAGCGAAAAAGACAAACGTCCGTTTTCCATTGCTTCTGCTCCTCACGCTTCTGAGCTCGAACTGCATATCGGTGCTGCCGTTGCTGAAAGCTACCCTATGCAGGTTGTAGAAAACATGAAGCAAGCGTTAGCTGATAACAGTACCATTACTATTGAAGCACCAGCTGGTGAAGCGTTTTTAAGAGCTAACAGTAATCGACCTAAACTACTTGCAGCTGGTGGTACGGGCTTTTCATACATAAAGAGCATCATCGAAGACCTCATCGAAACAGGTGACACAACACCCGTTACTTTTTATTGGGGATGTCGTACATCTGATGCGATGTACTATAAAGAAATCGCTGATGGCTGGAACCAAGCATACGACTGGTTGCGTTTTGTTCCTGTGGTTGAAGACGCTGCTGAAAACTGGGTTGGAAAAACAGCTAACTTGCTCGAACAAATTAAACTCGATCATTCTGATGTATCAGCATTTGATATTTATGTGGCTGGCCGCTTTGATATGGCGGGTGCTGCACGTGATATGTTTAGAGAGTTAGGAGTGAACGAAGCTCATCTATTTGGTGATGCCTTTGCATTCTTAAAATAGCTATATCATGTTTCTTGAGGTTGATATTCATTTATCAACCTTGTTGCATTTGTTCTTTAAATACTTTTCTTTGATGTAGAATCAATTCTCGCCTTGCTTCTTCAGAAAAAAGTTGTATTTCCTCAAGTAGATTATGCGCTAGAACAATATCTTCATAATCTGCAAACATAAACTGTCTTTGGTTATACAGACCTGCTTTGCATGCAAACTCCTCTTTATTGTGGGTCGATCCCACATAAAAAAGATGCCTTACCGTTTTATCAGAAAAGCTATCTGCAATTTCTTGATGATTGCTCATCGAGTCATCAATAAAAATAATTTCATCATGTGGAATTTTATTTTCATTAAAATAAGCAGTTAGGCGCTCTCCTTTTGTTTTCTTATTCAACTCATCTTCTTTACTTTTCGGCTTTTTATTTTCCAGAATAACTAAATTTTTTCTTTGTTCTCGGTTCACATTTATAGCATCTAGTTTCTGGTCGGTAAAAAAACCATTTGTCAGTAATATAATTTTGCAACCGGGGAATGATTCTTTTAATTCCAAAAGATACTTACTGATACTTTTTTCTGTTTCAACGTATCTATCTTTATTTAGTGTCAAACCAAACCTACTGTCTTTCTTTACTTTTTCACTAACCAGTGTTTCATCAACATCAAAGACAAAAACTGGTTGGTCCGTTTCAACGACTGCTGGAACACTCGAAAGAGACGATACACCATTGACCATGAAAGGCTTATGCCCAGGTTTCTGAATATGCATTGGCGCTTTAATAAATTCGGAGTTACCCTTCGATGCCATAGTCAGCTTCAATGAATTAGCTTGACTGTTTGCGAAACACACTTCTGCTTGTTTCGGTTGACCGTCAGGCAGTTTCGTCCCAATACCAATTCCACCATCTGGATTTGCTTTTAGTGATGCCAAGTTAATAGACTTAGTCATTTTCAACGCAGTCATTTTCAACGTACTGCCTTGTACCGGTAAGATTTTATCTAAAGCAACCCGATATCGAGATTTAAACCAAGCATCAGGTATTTTCCGTTTAAACCAACTTTTTTCACGGATAAAGAAGCTTTCTAATCCTTTTTTTGTCTTAACTTTTTTTACCTCAAAAGTTCTCTTGTAAGTAGAGTTGTCTGCGTTTGAAAACTCAATATGTATTTTGGTCCACCGATCAGCCTCAAGTGAAAATAAGTCTTTTTCGCCTCCAGTAATATCGGTACTTTTAGCCCCTGAATTCCAAGAAGCTTTTACTGTGACAGTTCTCTTAACAGACATAATTCATTGAGTTATATAATGAATGGATACCCGTATTATATTTGTATCTATTCGTATGATAAAAATTAAATTAATTCAACACACTGGTCCTAAAATCATTAAACACAACAAATAGACTCATAAAATCAAACGCTTAATACGGTGTCTCCGCACGCGTATATTAATAATATTTAATATCAACAGTAGTGTTGAAGATACGCTGTTGTTTACAAGCCTCCAATGATCCCTGACAGCTTGAACACGCTTCACTCAACATTATTTGAAAGCAAGCACATTCGACTACAAAACCTCAGGAAATGGCACACCCAGTTTCAACATTGTTTGGTTTATATCGTCACAGATCTGTGTTTTTCGTTGTTCTTCTTTAATTCTCAATTCTTTTTCTTTCTTTTTTTGATCTTGAGCATACTCGTCTAACATCGCTTTCCTTTGCTGATATTGTGCGACCGCCATTTCACGCTTCCTCAATTGAGCATTCAAATTGCAACCTATACGAGTACCTTTATCTTTGAGGTATATCTTTGCTTCAGCTTGTTTCGTTGTTAAGCCTTGACTGGCGTCCTTCATTTCCTCTTTAACATAGCTTTCAAACTTATACGCCGTGCCTTGAGCAAACAATAAATGAGAAACAGGAGGGATTGCCCTGAATTCTAAATGCTCTGAATGATCAGCGTTTTTCTGCTTCGTCACATTAGCAACGCTATTGTGTTGATCTAATTCATCATCCATAAAGATAATTTGATCGGCCTCAAGAAAGTCATTGTTAAAATAATTCCAAATTTGGTTACCTACATCTACGCCATACTTTTCTTGATCTGCAGTTGAAAGTTCACCGTCTATAACCCTGTCATAACAATCACCCAATTGAGCTTTTTTCATTTTACTCACAGTGCCTTTACCCTTAGAGACAAGGATAATTTGAGCATCAGGGTAATCACTCTTTATCTTTCTTAGTGCTTGTTGTGTTCTCGTTTCAAATGCCTCAAAATTTCCTTCTTCTGTCATCACTTTACTATTAGTACGCTTAACTAAAGTGTTGTCTACACCGATGGCAATTAACGGCTTTGTACCCGTAATCATTTTTGGTAAAGATAGAATGGATGTTGAAACATGAATATCTTGATCGCCATAACAAAAAGCGGTTTCAGAATAAATAACACCGTCTTCTTTTAAGACATCAACAGGCATTGGTGTATCTTGTATACGTTTACGAGCTTGAATTGGGTAATATTCTTGCATTTCGAACTCAAGATTTTTGGGTGTGAAGTATTCGTCAGTAAGCTCAACCTCATGTAACTTTGATGACATTGCCTCCAGTTCATGTGGTGTTTTCTCTATACTTGGCAATTGAATTGGAGGCACTTCCTCTTGACAACTACCCCAGTCACGCAACTGCGTTGCACCATCAATGAATTCAGTTGTTTCTTTCCCCGAACACAACACTCCTTTCCAAACAGGCAATGAGCGTTCCAGTTGCTTACTTTCTTTTGATTTAATACCTATTGCTGCTAAAGCTCGTCTTATTCTGGAGTTTTCTCTTAACACATAACTGGCAAGACCACTTTGGGTTCGCACTTGCTTCACTTGATATACTTTTCTTTTCACTTTCCCTGTTAATGAGTCTTTCATTCTGAATGTTACTTTTTTCCAGTCAGATACTGCTGTGCTTTTTCTTCTTAACTCACTGACATCCATTTTAATAACCTGATTTTTCTGAAAATCAACGTTACATTCTATTTCAGCACATGTTTGTCTAAACTTTGCTCTTATAGCGGATTGTTTTCTAGTATGCATAGCTTTTAGATACAAGTTCAAATTATAACCAAGCAGTAAACTCTCATGCTCCTCAAACAGTTCACCCAATGAACTGTATTCATCCATACTGAGCGCTTCTAATCGATTATCTGTAGCCCCAATATGCAGTAAATGATTAATTTTAATTTCTGGAAACGTCTCTTTTACATCATTACAGGAAAATCCATCAGCCATTTCATGATGAGATTTTATTGAATTAGCAACAAAAATAATTTCCTGAGGCTTTATCTCTTTGTCTTTAAGGTATCTAAGTACACGTTGGCCTTTATCTATTCCAGCCAAATCAGATCCTGAAAATAAAATGTTACTTTCAGGATCTAACAATTCATAGCTACCACAATGAAATCCTTCTAAATCATCTGTAGAGATGCCGACCCTTTTCAGCTTTTCAATTAACTTGCCTTGCTGGCTATTACTCATTAACAAAATCTTATGATCTGGATACATCCTTTTGAGCTCTAATAGCTTTATTTTTGTGTTCGTTTCTACTTCTTGTGATATACCGGCAAGCCCTTCAGATTCCCGATACTTTTTGGGCAAAGCACTGAGTAGAACATCGTCAATATCAATGACAATTAACGGGTCTTGCGCTACGGCTAAATTTTTGATTTGCGACACGGAAGAGATGGCTTTAACATCAAAAGACGTATTTTTCTCTGTTTTCATCGTTATAGCACTTGAAGAAAGGAGCGGTTCTGAGCCATGTTCGCACTTCAAAATAACGGGTTGAGCACTCCGCTGTATACCAAGCTCAATGTCCCGAGTAACTTTCCTACCGTGCACTTGACCAATAGCAGCTCCTTCCTCTGGATGTTGGCATAGCGAATCTATTGAAACTTGATATGTTTTCTTTGTGATTTCAGGCGTTGCAACTTCTGCTTCCTCTCCTTTATGAAATCGTCTCATAGGCAATGCTTCTTGGATTGCTACCCTGTATTTTGACTTAAATATCCTTGATTCAATTTTTCGCTTAAACTTACTGCACTCTCTGACGTGAAAACCGGTCACATTACTTTCGACTTCTACTTTTTTTACTTGAAAACGTTTTGTAAAAATCCTTCCTCTCTCATCCCTAAATTTTACTGCAGTGTCTTTCCAAACGTTGTTTTCCAACGCAAATAGCTGCTCCGAACCTTTCGTTAGAGTGGCTCTTTCTAATCGGCTATCCCAAAAAGCGGACACAGTTAGTGGCTGCAGCATATTCATACGGTTGTATTAAAGTGCTTTGAGTTTACTTATTCTGGGGGGAATGTGACGAGTTTATAGATAAAAATTAAGCTTCAGCTGTGGTTAAAAAAAACGAAATTATTACTTAATTTCAATGGCATACAAACAAATATTTATATTAAAGTAAAGAAAGCTTAATTTCAGCAATCAAATAAGTTAATCGTGTAAAACATCGAAAGTACATACAGTTATAAATTATTATGTATTTCGACATTCTTCATCATAACCCAATAAACACAAACATCTTTTCTTTTATTAATATGCCACCAAAGCTCAAATTTTAAGGCACAAAAAAGCCCACAAAAATGTGGGCTTTGAATCAGTACTTCAAGAATCGATATTATGCTCGAGCAGCACGCTTACGATCATTTTCTGTAAGATTCTTCTTACGAACACGGATGCTCTCAGGCGTTACTTCCACTAGCTCATCATCATCAATAAATTCAAGCGCACGCTCTAAAGTCAATACGATTGGTGGAGTCAGAACCTGTGCTTCATCAGTACCTGATGCACGCATGTTAGTTAGCTGCTTACCTTTCAAACAGTTAACCGTTAAGTCATTTGAACGAGCATGAATACCAATAACTTGACCTTCATACACTTCAACACCGTGTCCAAGGAACAGGCGACCACGATCCTGAAGACCAAATAGTGCGAACGTTAACGCTTTACCCGTACCGTTTGAGATCAATACACCGTTTTGACGCTGACCGATGTCACCACCTAATGCTGGACCATAGTGATCAAACGTGTGGTAGATAAGACCTGTTCCTGAAGTCGCAGTTAGGAATTCAGTTTGGAAGCCAATTAAGCCACGGCTTGGGATCATAAAGTCAATACGTACACGACCCTTGCCATCTGGCTGCATGTCGCGCATATCACCTTTACGAGCACCTAGACGCTCAATAACCGCACCTTGATGCTCTTCTTCAACATCAACCGTTACGTTTTCGTATGGCTCACACATTTCGCCATCAATTTCTTTAACGATAACTTCTGGACGAGATACTGCTAGCTCGTAGCCTTCACGACGCATGTTTTCAATCAAGATTGAAAGGTGAAGTTCACCACGACCAGAAACACGGAAGCGGTCTGGGCTGTCTGTTTCTTCAACGCGTAATGCTACGTTATGTACTAATTCTTGCTCAAGACGCTCAAGGATATTACGTGAAGTTACGTACTTACCTTCTTTACCAGCAAACGGAGACGTGTTTACTTGGAACGTCATTGTTAGTGTTGGTTCATCAACCGATAATGGTGGTAATGCATCTGGTGAACCTTGAGGGCAAATGGTGTCTGAAATTTTCAGTTCACCAAGACCCGTAATCGCAACGATGTCACCCGCATTCGCTTCAGTAACTTCATGACGGTCAAGACCCATGTAACCAAGAACTTGGCCAACTTTACCGTTACGTGTTTTGCCTTCAGCATTAACCACAGTAACCTGTTGGTTAACTTTAACGCTACCACGCTTGATGCGACCTACACCAATTACACCAACATATGAGTTGTAATCAAGCTGTGAGATCTGCATTTGGAAGTCACCTTCTGCGTTTGCATCTGGTGTTGGTACTTTATCAACGATAGCTTCAAACAGTGGAGTCATATCTTCGCTTTGTACGTCTGGATCTAATGTTGCAAATCCATTCAATGCAGAAGCGTATACCACAGGGAAATCTAACTGTTCGTCAGTTGCACCTAAGTTATCAAATAAGTCGAATACTTGATCCATTACCCAATCAGGACGAGCACCTGGACGGTCAACTTTATTGATAACAACAATTGGTTTTAGACCTTGAGCGAATGCTTTTTTAGTTACAAAGCGAGTTTGTGGCATAGGACCATCAACCGCATCAACAAGAAGCAATACTGAATCAACCATAGAAAGAACACGTTCTACTTCACCACCGAAGTCAGCGTGTCCAGGAGTGTCTACGATGTTAATACGGTAGTCATTCCACTTGATGGCAGTATTTTTCGCCAGAATTGTGATCCCACGTTCTTTTTCGAGATCGTTCGAGTCCATCACCCTTTCAGTCGCTTCACCGCGTGTTTCTAGTGTTCCTGACTGCGCCAGCAATTTGTCAACCAAAGTCGTTTTACCATGGTCAACGTGAGCAATAATGGCGATGTTTCGTAATTTATCTAGCACTGAATAAGCCTCATACCATCAAATATCCGTGTTATTTCACGGGAAATTTCTAAAGCAGATACCATGTCATTTAGACAGGGCATCCCAAAAAGCGTGCTATTCTACTCTAGCTTAAGATTTAGCGATAGGATTATTTTTTGTTCAGTTGGATTTATTCACCGCTTTTTATGGAAAGTGTTTATTTTTTATGAATTATCCGTTTCGGGTGTATCAATATAACCCAATTCTTTTTTGAGTAGTTCCTTTTCAAAATACAATGTTATAGCCCTAGAGTAATATACTTTTGGATCAACGGTTAATGCCCTTTCACCTTCAAAAATAGCTTTTATTTGTTCTAACTTTTCATTTAATAGCTTTTCTTTTTCTGCTCGTTGTTCGGTTGTTAAGATTGGAGGTGTATCAGAGTACTCCCGCATCTTTTCTTGAAAAGCCACCAATTCAGCTGAGGGAATAATTGGTGTTTCAATAACAGTAGGAGTGTCATTAATTCTTACTTTCTTACTTTGTATTTTTGGAGCTTCATCATGAACAGTTTGCATGGCTTGAAGGCGTGTGCTTCGCCTTAATTGAACTTGTGCCTTGTGTTCATCCCCTTTGATGATTTTTCTTTTTTCTCTAACGTCTAACTTGCTTTTAGTAACTATGCCTTCTTTTGCTTTTATTTGAGCCCGTAACGCTAGGATGTTTTTCTTCCTCACTTCAAAATCTTTATCTTTTAAACAAGCCAACATACTACGAATAGAAGAAGAATACGTATTTACGCCATGTTGTTTTAGTAACGCTTTGATCTTAAAGATATCCGTATCAGAAAAGTTCAGTCGCATGTCTGAGTTCACCTCAGAAGCCACTTTAGCAGAACTAGAACTTTGTAAATGTAACGGCTTATTTTTATGACCATTATTCACTGAGCAGCTAGAGCCACAATCACTAGACTCTTCTCTGATTGCATGCTGGGTATCTACAGTATGAAAATCTGTTTTCATCGGGCTATCAGGATGGCCTTCATTTAATATTTGTTCAATCTTCCAAGCGTTTTGCCCGATATAGACTTGAAAACCATCTAATTCACTTGATGATTTGAGTCGATCACTTATTCTACGTGGTACAACAAAGGTCTGAACATCATAATCAACCTTAAAACCTAAACAAGCATTGGAACTACTCATAACCCCACCGTACTTCAACAGATGCTCAATATTTTACCTCTTTTATGCAAAAACAGCTCATTAACAATAGTTCAATATAACTTATGAGTTATTACCAAAAGCTCAAAACGCACCATAATGGTGCAACACAACTATCACACTGGTGCAAAAACATTGTTTAATTTGGTGCACAAAGGTGTGTTTTTTATAGTTATCAAGCAATTGCATATATGGCATAGGTCTAGCTATAAAAAATATATCTAATGTAAGCGTGCTATAATTCAGCGCTGTAGCCACAGAGCTATTGCTACTAATAAGTCGCAACATAATATTTAAAATGAACCATCCTCTACCCTACTGGAGATAGTAAGAATGTCTGTTGAATCAGTTCTAGAACAGTTAGAAGAACTTGACGTAAAGTTTGTTGACCTTCGCTTTACCGATACCAAAGGTAAAGAACAACACGTATCAATTCCAGCACACCAAGTTGACGAAGACTTCTTCGAAGACGGCAAAATGTTCGATGGTTCATCTATCGCAGGTTGGAAAGGCATTAACGAATCTGACATGGTATTGATGCCAGACGCATCAACGTTCGTTTTAGATCCATTCACTGAAGACACAACGGCTCTTATCCGTTGTGACATTCTTGAGCCAAGCACGATGCAAGGTTACGACCGTGACCCACGCTCTATTGCTAAGCGTTCAGAAGACTATCTTCGTTCAACTGGCATTGCGGACACGGTATTAATTGGTCCTGAGCCAGAATTCTTCTTATTTGATGATGTTCGTTTTGGTAACGACATGTCAGGTAATTTCTTCAAGATTGATGACAAAGAAGCCGCTTGGAACTCTGGTAAAGAGTATGAAGATGGCAACACAGGTCACCGTCCATTCGTTAAAGGTGGTTACTTCCCAGTTGCTCCAGTGGATTCGTCACAAGATCTTCGTAGTGCAATGTGTCTTATCATGGAAGAAATGGGCTTAGTGGTTGAAGCACATCACCATGAAGTTGCAACGTGTGGCCAAAACGAGATCGCAACACGTTTCAACACGCTAACGACTAAAGCGGATGAAACTCAAATTCTTAAGTATGTGGTTCATAACACCGCACACGCTTTTGGTAAAACAGCGACCTTTATGCCTAAGCCAGTTGTTGGTGATAACGGTAGCGGTATGCACGTTCACCAATCACTTTCAAAAGATGGCGTAAACTTATTTGCGGGTGATAAATACGCTGGTCTAAGTGACATCGCACTTTACTATATTGGCGGTATCATCAAGCATGCGAAAGCATTGAACGCTTTCACGAACCCAAGCACCAACTCGTACAAGCGTTTGGTTCCACATTTTGAAGCACCAGTAATGCTGGCGTATTCTGCACGTAACCGCAGTGCTTCGATTCGTATCCCTGTAGTACCAAGCCCGAAAGGTCGTCGTATTGAGACTCGCTTCCCAGATCCTATGGCGAACCCATACTTGGCGTATTCGGCGTTATTAATGGCCGGTCTTGACGGTATTCAAAACAAGATCCACCCTGGTGATGCAATGGATCAAGATTTGTACGACCTACCAGCTGAAGTTGCAGCGGGTATTCCACAAGTTGCTACATCTTTAGAAGATGCTCTTGAGTCACTACAAAACGACCATGACTTCTTAACTGCAGGCGGTGTATTCAGCGATGATTACATTCAGTCTTATATTGACCTTAAGACGTTAGAAGCTGAGAAAGTAAGCCGAACTACTCACCCAGTTGAGTTTGAACTGTACTACAGCTTGTAATTTTTGATTTCAAACTTGGTTTGAGTTGAAGTTTTGAAGCCCTAGCGAATGCTAGGGCTTTTTATATTTTCACTACTTCAATATCTCCAAAAATATTATGTCGAGCGATTTTGATTTTCACGTGCGAAAGCTCGGGGTTAGTATTTAATAAATCTATAATCGACTGTTTGTTTGAGTCTGAGATATCAAAACCTAGAATTAAGCTATCAAAAGCATCAAACGGAATTTTCTTTAAGTATATTTCAGAGTAACTTTGAAAAAGCTTAAATTTATCTTCTGTGCCTTTTAGATTTAATTTAGGGGTTAATTCTTTTCCGTGACTTTCTTCACATAAACTTAATGGGCACACTATTCGTGCTTCTTCTTCATGTGCCCATTCCTCAGACTTAGTAAATATTAACCTTCTACTTAGATCTTCAAAATCGATACCTTTTGCAAAAAGCTTAGATACAATACCATTTGTATCACATAGATCCTGAACATAGAAATCCTCAATTGGGACGCCATTTACTCTACAACAGCCTTCAAAGTATGAGAATGAAGCTCTTTCTTCTTTTGTATATTTAACATCTGTAGGAACATATTTATTAAAAAACGGATGACTTTCTTTGAAAGATATTGCAAGTCCCTTACCTTCTGAGGCATATCGATCCCACATTAACTTGTTATTATCACTTTTACATAATGACAAAATACCTAACTGAGAACTTAATATTTCAATTATATTTTTATTTAGGCTTTCAATTATCGTTTCAAACTGTGCCTCATCAAAGGCTTCCATAGTATCGTAGCCAGTATCCTCTTTGAGTAAATGTGGAAAACTTTCTCCAACCCTCACTCCTGTTGGCATTAAAAATCTTATTAGTTCTTCTTCAGATACTTCGTAGTCTGAGTTTATCTGAAATTTGTCATACTCATCTTTTGCCCACTTTAAATCAACTGGAGAAAACTTATTAAAATAAGGATAAAATTTTGCTTCACTACCTTTGTCACTCAATAAGTTAGGTTGAGTAAACCTAAAAAAACCATTTCTTAAAAATTCACTTCTCGGTAGTTGCTCTGCATTTTTAGTATCTGAAACCAGACCATAATACTTCACTAGCACTTTATTGTTCTTCCTTTAAAGCAACATATAATCGTATAAATTACTCATAATGAGTTTTTCAATATTAGACTTTAACGAATCTTTATAAAAATAGCTAAAAATCAAAGTCGTGGGCTTTCTGCCCACACCCGAGGAAGAAGGGAGTTCTTCAGCAAACTCCCCTCTTCCATCTCCCCATGCCGCCCCACAAAGTTAAACGCAATTCCTCTTATGATAAAAAACATCTAACGCTTCGGATGGTACATCCATGTACCCCCGAATCTAGCTCAGCATCCATGCTGCGCTTACGCTATTTTTCACCAACGATGAATTGCAACTTTGCCATGGGGAAACGTTGTAGCCTGCGAGGGTATTGGTAGTATCTGAAAAAAGAGTAAACGTCATACCCGTGAAAACCAGAACTGAAATAACGACAGTTTTGTATGTCGATCATCTAGTGACTTTAAGCTTTTATGTTTAAATCAAAAAAGCCATTGGACACCTGCCTTCGCAGGTGTGACGGTATAGAAAAATAAATACTGTTTAAGGGCTGATGGATCCCCTTTGAAGCTGTGGAAAATAGGATTGAATTGAAAATGGCGTGAGCCCGACATGGACGTCGGGCTAGGCTCTGAGGTACAGGATGTACCATCAGAGCCGTTAGGCATTTATTCAATCCTATTTGGAACGCTTAGCTTCGTCGGGGCGGCACGGAGTGTTCCAAGAGAGGGTTTGCTGGAGAACCCTCTTTTGGTCGGGTTTGGGCTGACAGCCCAAGGTTTTAAAAATTTCGAAGAAATTTAAGTCCTTTAAAGCTGTATGGTGTGCAGCACCACGACTTTTAAACTTCGCAGAAGTTTCATTCCCAGCACAGCTTGATATGCCAATATCAAAAACAAAAAAGCCCCAGCAAATGCTAGGGCTCAAAATTCCACTAAAAGTAATTTAATAAATTACTTTTTCTTCTTCGCCTTAGGATTTGGCAAATCAGTAATAGAACCTTCGTAGATCTCAGCCGCTAGGCCAACAGACTCATGCAATGTTGGGTGAGCGTGGATAGTTAGAGCGATGTCTTCAGCATCACAACCCATTTCGATTGCAAGGCCGATCTCACCTAACAATTCACCACCGTTAACACCAACAATCGCACCACCAATCACACGGTGAGTGTCTTTATCGAAGATAAGCTTAGTCATGCCGTCTGCACAATCAGAGGCGATTGCACGACCACTTGCTGCCCATGGGAAAGTTGCAGATTCAAAGTTAATACCTTGCTCTTTTGCTTCTTTCTCAGTTAGACCAACCCATGCGACTTCTGGTGCAGTGTAAGCAATTGAAGGGATCACTTTAGGATCGAAGTAGTGCTTCATACCAGAAATCACTTCAGCCGCTACGTGACCTTCATGCACACCTTTGTGAGCCAACATTGGTTGACCAACGATGTCACCGATAGCGTGAATGTGCGGTACGTTAGTACGCATTTGCTTATCAACGTTGATGAAACCACGCTCATCAATCGCAACGCCTGCTTTTTCAGCGTCGATTAGCTTGCCGTTTGGTGTACGACCAATCGCAACAAGTACTGCATCATAACGTACAGGCTCAGAAGGTGCTTTTTTGCCTTCCATTGATACGTAAATGCCGTCTTCTTTCGCTTCAACTGCGGTCACTTTAGTTTGCATCATCAAGTTGAACTTCTTCTTGATTTGCTTAGTGAATACGCGAGCTACGTCTTTATCAGCCGCAGGGATAACTTGATCCAGCATTTCAACTACATCAATTTCACTGCCTAGTGCTTCGTACACAGTACCCATTTCTAGGCCAATGATGCCGCCGCCCATAACAAGCAGTTTACCTGGAACTTCTTTAAGCTCTAGTGCGTCTGTTGAATCCCAGATACGTGGATCTTCATGTGGAATGAATGGCAGTTGGATTGGCTTAGAACCCGCAGCAATGATTGCGTTATCAAAGTTAACAACGGTAGTGCCGTCTTCGCCTTGAACTTCAATCGTGTTAGGGCCTGTGAACTTACCGTAGCCGTTAACTACGTTCACTTTACGCATTTTAGACATTCCGCCTAAACCGCCAGTCAGTTGACCGATCACTTTTTCTTTGTAGCTGCGAAGCTTATCTAAGTCGATTTGTGGCTCACCGAAAACAACACCGTGGTTGCTTACTTCTTTCGCTTCCTCAATTACTTTCGCAACGTGAAGTAGTGCTTTTGAAGGGATACAACCTACGTTTAGACAAACACCACCAAGGGTGCTGAAACGTTCGATGATGATAGTTTCCAGACCTAAGTCGGCTGCACGGAATGCAGCAGAATAACCAGCAGGACCTGCACCTAATACTACGACCTGAGTTTTGATTTCTTTACTCATGTTTTCCTCTAATTTTCATTCATTCCGTTGGGAGCGTTAATATTTACTCAGTAAATACATGCGAATGGTAGGAAATTCGCTACTCCAGCCAACTGAAGATGTCCGCAAAGATGTCTTGGTTTACGTTCTACTCAATAAAAGTACAACATAAATCGTTATTCAGTTATCTAACGCTAATTTTAACGTGTGTTTGTGACTCAGCACAAACAAAAAGAGGCTGTAATTACAGCCTCTTTGTAAAACTTACAATACTAACTTACGAATATCGGACAAAATGCCCGATAATGTGACCGAGAAACGTGCCGCCATGGCACCGTCAATCACACGGTGATCGTAAGACAGTGAAAGTGGTAACATAAGCTTAGGTTCAAACTCTTTACCGTTCCACTTAGGCTTAATTTCTGACTTAGATACACCAAGAATTGCCACATCTGGATAATTCACGATTGGCGTAAATGCCGTACCACCAATGCCACCAAGGCTTGAAATGGTGAAACAACTGCCTTGCATGTCTGCCGCTTTCAGCTTGCCATCACGCGCTTTAACAGACACTTCTGTTAGTTCTTGCGACAGCTCCATAACGCCTTTCTTGTCAACGTCACGGATAACTGGAACAACAAGACCATTTGGTGTATCAACGGCGATACCAATGTGAACGTATTTCTTCTTAACCAGTGATTCACCGTCGGCACTTAGGCTTGAGTTAAATACTGGGAACTGACGCAGTGCTTTGGCTGCGGCTTTCATCATAAATACGAGTGGCGTGATCTTAACGCCCAGCTTTTGCTTCGCCATAAGCTCATTTTGTTGCTTACGGAAGGCTTCAAGCTCAGTGATATCGGCTTCATCAAACTGCGTAACGTGTGGGATAGTCACCCAGTTACGGTGCAAGTTCGGGCCAGAGATCTTCTGAATACGACTTAGTGGCACTTCTTCGACTTCACCAAATTTGCTGAAGTCGACTTTTGGTGCTGCAATCACGTTTAGGCCGCCAGCGTTTCCGCCCGTTGACGATGCTGCGGTTGCTTTAGGACGAGATAACTCGTACTTAACATAAGCTTGCACATCTTCTTTAACGATACGACCTTTACGACCACTGCCTGTCACTTGAGTTAGGTCAACACCAAACTCACGCGCTAAACGACGTACCGCAGGTGAAGCGTGTACGGTTTTACCGCTTGCCACTGGTGCTTTAGCACTTGGGTGATGCGGTACTGGTGGTTGTGATGGTTTAGCTGCAGGTGCTGGTGCAGCAACTGGTGCTGCTTTTGCTGCCGGTGCAACAGGCGCAACTGGTGCTTCGCCTACCACTTCTAACGTAATCACTAATGTGCCTTCAGAAACCTTGTCACCTTCTTTTAGCTCAACAGACTTAACCACACCTGCTTTTGGTGATGGTACATCCATGGTCGCTTTGTCAGTTTCAAGCGTAACCAGACCGGCATCTTCTGCAATGCTGTCACCAGCTTTGACTAAGATCTCGATAACTGGTACGTCAGTGTCACCACCGATGTCTGGGACTTTAATGTCAATAACTTGTGCTACTGCTGGTGCTGGTGCAGCTGGAGCTGTTTCAACAACTGGGGCTGATTCAACTGCAGGCGCTGCAGCTTCGCCACCAGACACTTCAAGCGTGATAACCAAAGTGCCTTCAGACACTTTGTCACCTTCTTTTAGCTCAACCGACTTAACCACACCCGCTTGAGGTGCTGGTACATCCATGGTCGCTTTATCTGTCTCTAGCGTAACAAGACCTGCATCTTCAGCAATGCTGTCGCCGACTTTCACTAAGATCTCGATAACAGGAACATCAGTGTCACCACCGATATCAGGGACTTTAATATCGACAACTTGTGAACCTGACGCTGCTGGTGCAGCCGCAGGAGCAACTTCAACCGCCGGTGCTGCTTCAGCTTTTGGCGCTTCAGCCGGAGCAGCGGCTGCGCCAGCTTGCTCCATCATTGCGATGAGTTTACCTTCAGATACGGTATCACCCACAGCGACTTTAAGTTCTTTTAGGACACCTGCAAATGGCGCAGGAATATCCATGGTCGCTTTATCACTTTCGACGGTCACAATTGATGCGTCTTCAGCCAGTGTTTCACCAACTGATGCACACAATTCGATGACTTGTACTTCGTCCCCACCAATATCGGGAACTAAAACTTCTTTTAACTCAGCCATTAGTTTTCCCTCTTATGCGTATTGTGGGTTCACTTTGTCCGCATCGATGCCGTATTCTTTGATGGCTTTAGTCAGCACATCAACAGGCAGTTCGTTACGGTCTACTAGGCTCTTAAGCGCAGCAACCACAATGAACTTAGCATCAACTTCAAAGTGATGACGTAGGTTGTCACGGCTATCACTGCGTCCGAAACCATCGGTTCCCAGTACTTTATAGTCCGTTGGCATGTAAGCGCGTAATTGCTCACCGTACACTTTCATGTAATCGGTTGCCGCAATCGCTGGGCTATCGCTTGAGATAACGCTACTGATGAATGGCTTCTTAGCTGGTTCAGTTGGGTGCAACATGTTCCAACGCTCAGCCGCTTGACCGTCACGAGTCAACTCGTTAAAGCTGGTTACTGAGAATACGTCTGCAGAGATACCGAAGTCTTTCGCCAGTGCTTGTGCTGCTGCACGTACTTGCTCAAGAATCGTACCACAGCCCATAAGCTGTACTTTACCTTTACCGCTGCCTTCAACCGTTTCAAGCTTGTAAATACCTTTCTTAATGCCTTCTTCGGCACCTTCTGGCATTTCAGGCTGAACGTAGTTTTCGTTCATGGTGGTTAGGTAATAGAACACGTCTTCTTGGTTGTCGCCATACATGCGCTCAACACCGTCTTGTACGATAACCGCAATCTCATAACCATACGTTGGATCATAAGTAATACAGTTAGGAATGGTGTTCGCCATTACGTGGCTATGACCGTCCTGATGCTGTAGACCTTCGCCATTCAGCGTTGTACGACCTGATGTACCACCCACTAAGAAACCACGTGCTTTCATATCACCCGCAGCCCAAGCTAAGTCACCAATACGTTGGAAACCGAACATTGAGTAGTAGATGTAGAATGGGATCATCGGCGTGTCGTTCACTGAGTAACTGGTTGCCGCAGAAACCCAAGATGACATTGCACCTAATTCGTTAATACCTTCTTGAAGCACCTGACCTGACTTATCTTCACGATAGTAAGCCACTTGGTCTTTATCTTGAGGAACGTATTTTTGGCCTTCGTGTGCATAAATGCCCACTTGACGGAACAAACCTTCCATACCAAAGGTACGTGCTTCATCCGGAATGATTGGTACGATGTTGTTACCAATCTTCTTGTCTTTAAGCAATGCCGTAAGAATACGAACAAATGCCATTGTCGACGAAATTTCACGACCGTTTGAGCCTTTAAGAATGCTGTCAAAGATTGAAAGCGCAGGCGTTTCCAGCTTCTGAGAGAACTTCTCAAGACGACGAGGCATACTGCCGTGCAGTGCGTCACGACGCTCCATCATGTATTTGATTTCTGGAGAATCTGGACCTGGGTGATAAAACGGAATCTCTTCCAATTTGTCATCCGGTACAGGAATATCAAAACGATCACGGAAGTGACGAACGGAATCCATCGCCATTTTCTTCACGTTGTGAGCGATGTTTTTACCTTCACCCGCATCACCTAGACCATAACCTTTAACGGTCTTAGCAAGAATTACCGTAGGGCGACCTTTGGTCTTCTTAGCTTTATCTAGAGCAGCATAAACTTTAACTGGATCATGACCACCACGGTTTAAGCGCCAAATGTCTTCATCAGACATATTTGCGACCATTTCAGCCGTTTCTGGGTACTTACCAAAGAAGTGTTCGCGAGTATAAGCGCCACCTTTAGCTTTACAGTTTTGGTATTCACCGTCTACGGTTTCTTCCATCAACTGCAGAAGTTTACCACTGGTATCACGCGCTAATAACGCATCCCAATAACGACCCCAAATTACTTTCGTCACTTCCCAGCCAGCGCCAGCAAATGTACCTTCAAGTTCTTGGATAATCTTACCGTTACCACGTACAGGGCCATCAAGACGCTGTAGGTTACAGTTGATGATGAAGACTAGGTTGTCTAACTCTTCACGTGCCGCAAGGCCAATTGCACCTAATGCTTCTGGCTCGTCACACTCACCGTCACCTAAGAAACAGTAAACTGTCTGCTCAGAGCAATCTTTGATGCCACGGTCAGTCAGGTATTTAAGGAATCGTGCTTGATAAATCGCTTGAATAGGACCAAGACCCATAGATACTGTCGGGAACTGCCAGTAATCACCCATTAATTTAGGGTGTGGGTATGAAGATAGACCTTTGCCATCAACTTCTTGACGGAAGTTAGCGAGCTGATCTTCCGTTAAGCGACCTTCTAGGAATGAGCGCGAGTAAATACCCGGTGCAATGTGACCTTGGAAATACACCAAGTCACCACCGTCTTTCTCGTTTGGTGCACGGAAAAAGTGGTTAAAGCACACATCATAAATGGTTGCGCTTGAAGCGAAACTTGAAATGTGGCCACCAAGCTCAAGATCTTTCATTGAACCACGAAGTACCATTGCCAATGCATTCCAACGCACTAAAGCGCGAATACGGCGTTCAATTTCTTGGTTGCCTGGCATTTGTGGCTCTTGGCCAACAGGAATAGTGTTTAGGTAAGCGGTGGTTGACTTGTATGGTAGATAAGTACCGTTACGACGTGCTTTATCAATCATCTTTTCTAAAAGATAATGAGCGCGCTCTGGGCCTTCTTCTTCCAATACGGCTTGCATAGCATCAAGCCATTCCTGAGTTTCTAACGGATCTACGTCTTGTAGCATATCTTCAGACATGACACTGTCCTTCTCTATATACAGATTTAATTTCAAGCAATAACTTAATGAATGCTTTAGTCATTACTCTTCAAACGGCGCAGGCTTCGCTGCAACCGACTGTCCTCTTCCCGCATCGATAACATGACTTCTTCAATGTAGCTCAAATGCTCATTAGAAGCCTCACGAGCTGCGTGGGGATTTCGTTCTACAATGGCCGCCAACAATGCTTGTCGGTGTTTATTTGCCATTGTTGCCGCCTCTTCACGACGGCTTAATAACACTAAGTTTTGAGCCACGTTCTGATGTAGAACCTGCTCTAAACTTAATACTAAATGTAGCATCGCAACATTGTGCGATGCTTCAGCGATTGAGCGATAAAAACGGACAATCGCCGCTGCTTTATCTTCAATTGCCTCAGCTTGTTCCACTTCAATAATACGGCGTTTTATCGTCTGCATATCTGCATCTGTGCCGCGAAGTGCTGCAAAATAGGCCATCATGCCTTCAGTAGCATGACGAAACTCCAATAAGTCATACTGACTTTCGGAGTCATTTTGCATGAGCTCTACAATGGGATCAGCCATGCTTTGCCAAAGCTGTTGTTTAACGTAGGTGCCACCTCCTTGGCGGCGCATTAGCAACCCTTTTACTTCGAGTTTCTGAATCGCTTCACGTAAGGAAGGACGAGATACATCAAACTGTGATGCTAGCTCTCGCTCTGGAGGTAACTTCTGACCGGGCTGTAAACTGCCCTCGAGGATCATCCGTTCCAACTGCTCCATAATGACGTCAGAAATTTTTGGTTGGCTAACTTTACTGTATGCCATATAGCTTTTTGGCTCCCTGTAAATTGGTCTTACCAATTTTTTTGAGTGGCGGCACTTTATCAAATTGATGTGTTAATGTCCACAAAGTTGCCTTTTCCGGACTGTGATCTCGCTCACTCGAATGTCTGAGCATAGATGATTTTTCTGGGAAAGGGGTCTGACCAATTAACATGAACGATGCTAGAAACTGTAATCTTGAGTTGCTATAGTGCTATTAACTTGATGATTTTGAAGCATCTACAATGACTCTTTTGATAAAAAATGGTTGGTTAAATAAGGCGAATAAAAAGCCATCCCCTTTTTATAATCAACGACCTAACACTGACATTTCGTTGCTTGTGATACATAACATCAGCTTACCTGCCGGCGAATTTGGTCATACTTATATTGACGACTTGTTCTTAGGAAAACTTGACTGTGATGCACATCAAACGTTCCAAGAATTAAAAGGGTTAGAGGTCTCGGCTCACTTTTTGATTAGAAGAAACGGTGAAATTACTCAGTTCGTCAATTGTAATGAGCGTGCATGGCATGCTGGTGTCTCTGAATTTAAAGGACGTTCCGGCTGTAATGACTTTTCAATTGGGATCGAACTTGAAGGTGCTGATACCTGTAAGTATGAAGATACACAGTACCAAAGCCTATTATTACTGACTAAAGCGATCATGGAGGCGTACCCTACAATCACACCTGAACGAATCACAGGGCATTGTCATATCGCACCAGTAAGAAAAACCGATCCAGGCCCTTATTTTGATTGGCAATATTACCTCAGTGCATTAAGCTAGAATCGAACAATAAAAAAGGACGACGGTGAAGTAAGATGGCACTTTTTTCATTATTAATTGCAATATTTGCAGAGCGATTAAAAGCCCTTCCAACTGATTGGCAAATTGATCAATTACTTTCTAAATATCATCAAACTTTTGTTGGTCAAAGTGCACTGTCGTCCAATACCTTCCTTGTCATTACTGTTTTCTTACCTTCATTACTTGTTGGCAGCTTATTGTGGTTTGTCGAAGGGATGTTATGGGGGCTGATAACCTTAGTCGTTTGGGTTTTCGTTGCTACAGCCTGTTTCAGTCACACCAAAATAAGACAGACCTTCAAGCATTTCATTGAATCCGCATTAAAGGGTGACGTTCAAGCTTGTTATCACCTGAGCAATGAACTGGACTGTAAAACTTGCAGTGATGCAATATCAGAAGATGATCTTGGTCATAAAGTCGGTGAGTCAATCGCTTGGATTAATTATCGCAACTATGGTGCAATAGCAATTTACCTCATAGCTTTTGGGCCTATTGGTGCCGTACTCTATAGTACTATCCGATTTTACTTTGACCTCAGTGCCAAACAAGATCGAAGTACACCGCTCGCTTCAACGCTATTATTTATAATGGACTGGGTGCCAAGCCGAATATTTTCTTTTGGTTATCTAATGAGTGGTCATTTCTCTCGAGGGTTTTCAACTTGGTTGCCGTTAGTCAGCCGTCCAACAAGTAATGCAAAGCGCATTATTTCAGAAACAGCGGTTTCATCTGAAGTACTTCCAGATAAATCAAATGCGCCGATTTGTATTCAATCTACCTTGGCGCTATTGACACTCACCAAGCGCACCTTCATTTTCTTAGTGACTTTACTTTCACTGTTCACTATTTTTGGTTGGGTCGCATAACTCTGTTTCGATTGTTAAGAGGCTGAATAAGCCTCTCAACAGATTAAAATATCCGTCATAACTGAACCCCACAGCTATTATGAAATAAGCAGTTATGGTAACCTTCGGCTCAAATTTTATACCTACCTGTACTGTAGATATCAGGAAAGTGCTTCATGTTAGAAAATGATATTCGACTTGCTGTAACCGCAGCCCTAAACGAAGACCTAGGTCTTACTCCATCCGCCACGCAAGAAGGCGCTCCAGACGTGTCACGAGCAGAGAAATTACTGCAAAGTGATATTACAGCTCAACTGATTCCAGCTGACAAACAAGTTGAAGCTGTTTTAATTACCCGTGAAGAAGGCGTCTTTTGTGGCAAAGCCTGGGCAGAGCAGGTGTTTAATCAATTGGGTGGTGAAGTTGCTTTACATTGGTTAGTGGATGATGGTGATTTAGTTATTCCAAATCAAACGATATGTGAACTATCAGGTCCAGCGAGAGCGATTCTAACGGGTGAACGTACAGCAATGAACTTCATCCAAACGCTATCAGCCGTTGCAAGTTTAACTAAAATTTATGTCGATAGAATTGGTGACACTCATACTAAACTGCTTGATACTCGTAAGACACTTCCAGGTTTACGATTAGCACAAAAGTATGCCGTTACCTGTGGCGGTGGTCATAACCACCGTATTGGTTTATTCGACGCTTTCTTAATTAAAGAAAATCACATTATGGCGTGCGGCAGTATCAAACAAGCAGTCGACACAGCTCGTGAAATGCATTCTGATAAAAAAGTTGAAGTCGAAGTTGAATCTCTCGAAGAGTTAACTCAAGCATTGGATGCACAAGCAGACATTGTTATGTTAGATAACTTCGACATTAATATGATGCTCGACGCAGTAAACCTAAATAACGAGTACAAAGCTAAGGGCGGCGAGACTAAATTAGAAGTTTCTGGGAATGTCACACTAGAAACCATCGCAGACTTTGCCAAAACTGGTATCGACTTTATCTCTGTCGGCGCACTGACCAAGCACGTAAAAGCACTTGATCTTTCATTAAGAGTTAAGCAATAACATCAAATCAAGCTGGTTCATTCACTGAACCAGCTTCTTAAGCAGCTTAAGCACTTCTTATATCGATTAACAAATACATCGGTAGTAATAGAGCTCTATTAAAAGCCCATCCAATTCACTCACCTCTTGAGAACGAAACAAACATACTCTAAAAGTGAAGCTTTGCTGTGCCCTAAGGAGATCACATAGCTATTCCCTATGATGCTCTGTAAGAGGTTTTCGATTTTGTTAATCGAC
>NZ_JBWQOH010000013.1:0-130574 GCF_056591695.1 Parashewanella sp. 2304DJ23-3 | reverse complement strand
TTTGAAAGAAAATCAAAGCAACAATTCAATTCGTTAGCCTACTTATTTTGATTTATATAACAGCAATTATCTCTGCAAAAAACCAGTCACTGATAGTCACATCATTAAGGTTATTACATATAAAAAATAGTACTTAAAAATGCTCGATAATTAGCTATAACATGCATTTTTACAGGCATCGTCAATTTATAATACCTTTGTAACAAAGTGTTATTTTATATAACACTTGCTACTCAAAAATTATATAAAAAACAAAGGTAATAAATGATGGTTATGAAACGCATGTGTTTAACTGCAGCGATCATCGGGGTCTCGTTCAGTGCTCAGGCAGAACTGATGATTTCTGAAGTTTTGTATGACGCACCCAATAATGACACGCAAGAAGAGTTTGTTGAGCTGTTCAATAACTCGTGTCAATCGATTGATTTAACTGACTATGCGATTAGAGACAACAGTAAAACTTTGTCTTTGATCGGCTCATTGGGTGCAGGTGAGTATTACACCATTGCGGCTAATGCAGGAGGTTTTAGCGCACTATTTTCAGTTGATCCAGCTACGTCTCCACTAACATTATCACTCGGTAATTCAGGCGATTATGTTCAATTGTTAAAAAATAACCAAGTCGTTGACCAAGTGGGTTGGGAAGGTGGTCTTTCTGGCTGGAACTTAAATGTTCGTAATGCTTCAATTGAGCGTTCGAATAGTAATCTTCCTGCTACTCAAGCTGATTGGTTTAAAAACTCAGTAGTTGGTACACCGAGCACGGGTCAGTTATCCGTTGATTGTGGCACAACTCCACCAGTAACACCGCCTGTTAATAATACAGTGTTAGTAAAGAACGAGTCTAAATCTGATCTTTCAGCTTCTACTGGTAATAAGCTCATCTATACGGCACGAGTGCCAGAAGGCGCAGAGAACCTACACTTCTCAATTGCGGGAAATAATGGCGATGCTGATATTTATGTGAAGTATGGTCAGACTCCGACTGATGCAAATCACGATTGCCGCCCATACATTAGTGGCAGTAACGAATCATGCGATATTTCGCCAGTTCAAGTTGGTATTTATAATGTCGAAGTACGTGCATATGAAAGTTTTAGTGGATTAACGCTTAACTTTAACTACGACTTGGATACAACGATTCCGCTAACACCACCAACTACAGATCATGATTTCGATTTTGATAGCTATTATTCGAGTACAACAGGGTTAACGGGTGCAGCACTAAAAGACCGTTTGAATGAGATCATTAAAGATCATAAGCGTTTCTCGTACAGTCAAGTATGGGATCAGTTAGGATATACCGACGTTGACCCTAACAACAATAATAACGTTATTTTGCTTTATACGGGTCGTAGTGAGCCTAAAGTTAATCGTGCAGGGCAATCTAATTCGCTAGATGCTTGGAATCGTGAGCACGTATGGCCAAAAAGCCATGGTTTTCCTAGATCGGGTCAGCATGGCTATACGGATTTACATCATTTACGTCCAGCTGATGTCAGCGTGAACTCCAGTCGAGGTAACAAAGACTTTGATTTTGGTGGTTCGTCTATAGGTGAAGCACCTGGTACAAAAACAGACAGTGATAGTTTTGAGCCAAGTGACGAAGTAAAAGGTGATGTTGCGCGGATGATTTTCTATATGGATGTACGTTACCAGGGTTCTGATAGTTCCGGTACTCCAGATCTATCGGTTGTGAACGGCCTCACGAGCAATGGACAACCTCAATTAGGTGACGTTTGTACGCTCCTGCAATGGCATCAACAAGATCCTGTAAGTGCATGGGAACAAAGGCGTAATAAGCGAATTCATGAACGCCAGTTAAACCGAAACCCATTCATTGATAATCCGGCTTGGGCACAAAGTATTTTCGGATCACAGTGTAACTGATTAAACCCACAGTAAATGGTGGGAGGTGATAGAATATGCTTTTATTATCTCCCTCTGTCTATTATGCAATGTCGGTTAGGTTGTGGGGCATGTTGTATTGCTCCGTCTATTTCAAGCTCTATTCCTGGTATGCCTAATGGAAAAAAAGCCGGTGAACGATGCATAAATCTATCAGATGATAATTTATGTAAGATTTTTGGTCGAGAAGATCGACCAAAGGTATGCGAAAACTTTAAAGCGTCCAAAGATGCATGTGGTGAATCCAATCAGCAAGCGATGGAAATCATTGCTTATTGGGAGAAAGTGACTGGTTGAGTCAGTTTACAATGACTAAAGTTTCACATTAAACCGTCATAGGCTACATCGAATTGATGCATGTCACGAATTCTTTCTATTGTTTCACCTGAAATTTTAAGAGTCAAAGCTTGGGAAAGAAGAGTATCCTTGTCTCCTGTTATTGTTCGTTTTTCTCTAATGGCTAATAAGCTATCTGAGTATTTTTGAATCGAGAATTTTTTAACTTTTGACTCAATCAATGCATTACTGTCATTCACAAAGTTGACAGTATATTTCAATTCTCCTTTCTGAAATACAGCTAAGCTATCTCGATGTTTAGTTGCATGCTCTTTTGCTTCTAAATTGAATTCGATCAGACTAGTAGTTTTTTCATTCCAGCTTAAACTAGGAGGTTGAGATACAATTAACTTTCCGTTCATAAGGTTCACCGATACAGTATTCTGTGTTTGATTATCTATTCTAACGCTATGACTTTAAAGTTAATTTATTTTAATGTTAGGTCGGAGCTGAGCTTTCCGGTTATTGTTCTTTAATTGAAGTGATATTTTGGAATCCAGTATTCAGCGGTATTGTTTTGAACAGTTCTGAAGCGGGTACTAATTTAATTCCAGCTTGTTCTAGCCGATCTATGTTCGCAACCAAAAAGCGTAATGTTTCCTTGTGAGGATGCGCAATCGCAACGGTTGACTTCCTTTTCTTTGCTAACCATAAAAGGTGCTTGAACTGACTTTCTAGCGACTTTAGATCAAGGTTGTTATCTAAAAATACATGACGTTTGATATGAGGTACTTGGTATTGCTGAGCAATATCTCGTGCCACAGTATATTTGGTGGTGCTGCTATCGACAAAGAATAAATCGTGTTTTTGTAGTATTGCCATGGTCCAGTGCATGGGGCGTGGCAGTTGTGTGAGCAAGCTGCCCATGTGATTATTTAAACCTTTAGCATAGGGAATGTCTGCTAATGCCTGTTCGAGTATATTCGTTAATTCAGCTTCATCCATGTCATTATTCAGCCCACCTTTACCCAGCCTATTACCTTGCAATGATTGCATAGGAATATGCAGCATCACTTCATGCCCTTGTTGATTGGCTTTATCGGCAATCAATTGACCTAACGGTGTAAAAGGAAGAACTGACAGAGTGACATTTTTTGGTAACGCAAGTACTTGATGATCCGTTTTTTTATAACCGATATCGTCAATTATCAGGGCGACTTGTGCGGCTTCGCTGAGGCCGCACACTAATGCTAGAACGAGCAGTGAAGCGAGTTGTAACCGTCGTAAATATTCCATTAAAAAATGACTGTGCTCCTGAGTTTCAACCTTAAGAATTGGTTGTAATCCATAATATGGCTTGAGATACAGCAGGGTCATTACCCAATCTATCATTACCATTGATTATAGGCGTACTCATCGCTTTTTTTCCAGTGTCTGAGTCAAGGTTTATGTCAGGGACAATTCCGAGTTTGTGAATATTCTCTCCCTTTGGAGTCAGATAGTTAGCGATAGTTAATTTAACTCGGTTGTGGTTGCTAATGGTGGGGATCATCCCTTGAACACTCCCTTTCCCAAAACTTTTTTCACCGATCAGTTTTGCCCGTTTATTTTGTTGTAGTGCTGCAGCCAGTACTTCAGCAGCAGAGGCAGAATGTTTATCAATGAGTACGAGCATGGGCACATCAGGTAAAAAGCTGATTGGGGTCGCATGGTAGATACTGTTTGCTTCTGAGAACCGCCCTTGTGTGGAGACGATGACGCCATTATCAATAAACAGATCAGCAACTTTAATTGCTTGATGCAGCAGACCACCAGGGTTACTGCGTAAATCGATAATTATCCCCTGCAAAGGCTCTTTATGCCACCGCGCTAATGATTCAAGCACCTTTTCGTGGGTCTTATTTTGAAACCCATTAAGCTTAATGTACCCAATACTGTTACTAAGCAACTGTGTTTCTACAGCATCAATATGAATTACAGCGGGGATCAGTGTGATGTTATAGTCTTGACTTTTGTCACGGGCGAAAGTCAATTCGATGGTGGTATTCTTTTTTCCTGCAATACGGATTTGATCTAAGATGGCTTCTTGACTGTCTTGCTCAACATTCAATTGGTTCAGCTTTAACAATTTGTCGCCAGGAAGTACGCCAGCTTTATCTGCGGGTGAATCATCAAAAACATTGAGTACGGTGATTTGTTTGCTCTTGGCATCAACTTCAAAGCCAAAACCTTTGTATTGTCCTTGATTCGTTCCTTCTTGTTCTTCAATTTTTGTAGGCGTTAAAAACTCAGAGTAACCGTCTAGCTCAGCAAAAATGCCTTTTAACGCAGCTGTGATCAATTGTTTGCGTGAAACTGGGTCAACGTAATAGTTTTCAACACTGTCGATGACGTCAGCTAATAATGGCAGATCGTAATGTGCATCTGGCTGAGGGACATTTTCTTTGGCTATTAAGGTGATGGATATGCCCATTAGGGCACCTAGAAGAATTAAGGATAGACTGTGCGCAAATCGACTCATACTGCTCTCCGTTGCATGTGGAGAACAGCTCAGTTAACTCCGTTAACTTTTACAATAAATCGCAGGATTTACGGCTTTCCCCTTATATCGTATTTCAAAGTATAGACCGGGTTCGGCTTGTCCACCTGATTGTCCAACTAATGCAATGCTTTCACCTTGTTTAATGGTGTCGCCAGTCGAATGTAAAAGCGCTTGTGCGTGACCATATAAACTCATATAGCCTTTACCATGATCGATCACAATCACCATACCAAAGCCTTTCAACCAATCGGCATAGATGACTTTCCCTGCAGCAATTGAGCGAATTGTTCGTCCTTCGGGTGCACTCATTAACACCCCTTTCCACCTCACTTGACCACTACGGCTGGTACCAAAGCGATGAGCAAGGCGACCTATTGTTGGCCACTTTAGCTTGCCTCGGCGTTTGGCTAGACCGCTTAATGAGTTTTGTGCTTTTGCCTCTCTAATCGCTTCTTCGATGATTTGTTTTAAGCTGGCTTCTTCAATTTGCAGTTGTTCAAGTTGTTCGCTATTGCTTGATAAGGTGCGTTGCAGCTGAGCGAGTGTTTGTTTACGCTGTGACTTTTCTTTTCCAAGTGCATTTGCTTGCTGCTTTTGAGTTTCGATGACTTTCGCTAATTCGGCTTTTTGATCTTCCAGCTGAGTTTGGGTGTCATTTAAGTCAGTAATAGTGGTTTTGAGTTTCTCAATGGCGTTGATTCTGGCTTTATTCAAATATTGGTAATAAGTCAGCATACGCTCGATGCTGGCAGGGTCTTGTTGATTCAAGAGCATTTTTGCGTAGTCATGATTGCCAGATAAATAAGCGCTTTCGAGTTGTTTTGCTAAGGTTTTTTGCTGAGAAACTTTAAACTTTTCGAGGTTGGCATGTTTCTTTTCTAGCTTAACGAGGCTTTGGTTGAGATCTTGTTGTTTGTTTTGGCTACTGTTGAGGGCTTTAGCCACCTTACCGATGGCGACATCATCTTTTTTTAACAAGTTTTGCAGCTGGTTGCGCTGATTGCGAGTACTTTTTAACTCAGAATGCTGAGCATCGATTTGAGCTTGAATGTCTTTAAGTTGAGATTGTCTTTTGGCTATGGTCTCGGCGTAGGAACTAAAAGAGAGGCCATTAAGACCAAGTAGTAGAAATGCAATAACAAAAGGGCGATACCAACCTTGCATCAAACTCTGCTTCCTTCCTCAATACCAAAATAATTGCTGTGAATAAAAAATGCCACCGTATCATTTGATATCAGTGGCACTTTTATTGTATCGACTAGAAATTATTCTTCAATGGTTATCAGAGGTCGGCCTGTCATTTCCGCTGGAATCGCCTCGCCCATCAACTGCAACATCGTTGGAGCTAAGTCACTCAAGCGACCGCCTTCTTTGATATGAGCTTTACGACCAAAGTAAATCAGCGGTACTAACTCACTGGTATGTGCCGTGTGAGCTTGCCCTGTTTCTTTATTGACCATCTGTTCTGCATTTCCGTGGTCAGCCGTAATTAAACATTCTCCGCCTACTCTCGCTAAGGCTTCAGTTACCCTGCCAATACAAGCATCTACTGCTTCACAAGCTTTAACTGCCGCATCAAAATTACCCGTGTGGCCGACCATGTCACCATTTGGGTAGTTACAAATGATGTTGTCGTATTTACCTGACTCAATGGCCGCTACTAATTTATCCGTTAATTCTTCAGAGCTCATTTCTGGCTGAAGATCATAAGTCGCTACTTTTGGAGAGGCGATCAAAATACGATCTTCGCCTTCAAATGGCTGTTCTTTACCGCCATTAAAGAAAAATGTCACATGAGCATACTTTTCTGTTTCAGAAATACGAAGCTGAGTTTTACCACCGTTCTGCAGCACTTCACCTAAGGTATTCACTAGGTCAGTTTTAGGGAATGCTACTGGAGCATCAATATCACCTGCATATTCGGTCAACATCACAACGTTTACTTTTGGTGACACTTTACGTGCGAAGCCATCAAAATCGGCGTTTACAAAGCTACGAGTGATCTGACGAGCACGATCAGCACGGAAGTTCATGAATATCAATGTGTCGTTATCATGCAATTGGTATTCAGCACCAATGCGAGATGCAGCAACAAATTCGTCGTTTTCATCGCGAGCGTAAGCGGCTTCTAATGCTTCTGAAGCAGAATCGTATTGATGCTCAGAAATGCTTTGAGTAACAAGATCAAACGCTTTTTCAACACGTTCCCAACGATTATCACGATCCATTGCGTAGTAACGGCCGATAATAGACGCTACTCGACCAACACCTAAACGTTCAAAAACCGCATCAAAATGTTTAAGGCTGTCCATCGCACTACGTGGCGGCGTATCACGGCCATCCAAAAATGCATGCAGATAAACTTGTTTAGCACCACGCTCAACCGCTAACTTGCATGCCGCTTCAATGTGTTCTTCATGGCTGTGAACACCACCAGGTGACAGTAAGCCCATAAGGTGCACAGCACCGCCAGCCGCAACAGCTTTATCAATTTCGGCACACAATGTTTCGTTTTGGTTGAAATCGCCATCTTTAATGGCTTTGCTGATGCGGGTTAATTCTTGATAAACAATACGACCAGAACCAAGGTTGATATGACCTACTTCAGAGTTACCCATTTGACCGTGTGGTAAACCCACATCATCACCAGAGCCGGAAATTAAACTGGTCGCATACTCAGCGCTTAATTTATCTAAAACTGGTGTATTTGCATGATAAATGGCGTTCATATGGGTATCTTCTCGATTCCCCCAACCGTCTAGGATCAAAAGAGCCAAAGGGCGCTTAGCAGCTGTCATGGTATTACCTATATTGAAAAAGAAACATGAATTTATGCCTTTGCGTCTTTTAAAATCGCAAAGGCATAAACACACAAGTTTTAAAATTGAGGAGATTAATTGTACTCGATCTCGAGTTGTGTCAAAAGCGCATCGATAAAAATGAGTGGTTTAGATCTCATTTAATCAACTACGTTTTCATGGCTAAAGAATGTATACTTTATGACTTATCAGTAAATAGCAAACAGTTAGCGAAGCAAACACATGCAAGAATATATTCATTTTTTCCAAGCTCATCCAATTTTATGTATGGCTTGGATTGGTTTATTTGTGGCCGTTGTTGTGATGACGTTTAAATCTGCGACCTCAAAAATAAAGCAAGTTAATCCGCAAGAACTGACAACATTGGTTAATCGTGAGAATGCAAAGGTCATTGACGTTCGTTCAAAAGATGACTTCCGTAAAGGGCATATTGTTGATGCGCTGCACGCTCCAATGTCAGATATTAAAAATAATCAAATTCCAACACTTGAAAAGCTAAAAAGCACCCCCATCATTATAGTATGTAACGCTGGCATTACCTCGTCTCAAGCGGCTCAACTTTTAGTGGCACAGGGTTTTGAAAATGTGCACAACCTAAAAGGTGGTATGGGTGACTGGAAATCGGCAAATTTACCGGTTTCAAAAAGCAAAAGATAAGGAAACGTCAGGTCAGTTTTCAGTTTGAGGAGTATCAACAAAACCCATTGTTTTTAAATCAATGGTTGACGAACTCCTCAAAGTGTCATAAAAAACTGGCAAGCTGATCCTGCGGTCGATAAGGGCTAAATACATTTGTGTTGAGTTTTTAAGACAGTTTAGATCGAGACCCAATAGGATTATTGGGCAATAACCCGGGATGGTACAGAGATCTGTAACACAAGCCCTTAATGATGGCTTTCAAAGAAAAGTCGCAACAACATTTTTGATAGGTAAAAAATTATGGCTGAAGAAGTAGCAAACAACGAAGAACAAGCGCCACAGTTCAACATTCAACGTGTTTACACGAAAGACCTTTCTTTCGAAACACCAAACAGCCCTGCGATTTTCCAAAAAGAATGGAATCCAGAAGTTAAGCTTGATCTTGATACTAAGAGCAACAAACTGGCTGACGACGTATACGAAGTGGTTCTTTCTCTAACTGTTACTGCTACAGTTGGTGAAGAAACAGCATTCCTATGTGAAGTTCAACAAGCTGGTATCTTCAGCATTGCAGGTCTAACTGAGCCACAGCTTGCTCACTCTTTAGGTGCATACTGCCCGAACATCCTTTTCCCATATGCTCGTGAAACAGTAGGTAGCCTAGTTGGTCGTGGTACATTCCCACAACTTAACCTAGCACCAGTAAACTTTGATGCGCTATTTGCACAGTACGTTCAACAACGTCAACAGCAAGCTGAAGGCGGTCAAGTTGAAGCTAAAGCAGACGAAGCGACTGCTTAACTCGAATGAGTAATACAGCCGATATAACGGTATTAGGGGCGGGCTCTTATGGCACCGCCCTTGCTATTTCTTTAGCCCGTGGTGGACACAAAACCATGTTGTGGGGGCACGAACCTCAACACATGGAAACTTTACAATCTGAGCGTTGTAACAATCAATTTCTACCCGGTATCGATTTTCCTGAATCCTTAATCATTGAATCAAACTTACAGACCGCACTGGCTGCCAGTCGCAACGTCTTAGTGGTGGTTCCAAGTCACGTGTTTGGTTTAGTGCTCAAGCAAGCCAAATCTTTATTGCGTGATGATGCTCGCATCGTTTGGGCGACCAAAGGCTTAGAGCCTGAAACGGGTCGTTTATTGAAAGATGTTGCTCAAGACATTCTCGGTGAAGACATTCCGTTAGCCGTACTTTCTGGGCCTACGTTTGCTAAAGAATTGGCCGCTGGTCTGCCGACAGCCATTTCAGTTGCGGGTCAATGTGATGACTTTGTGGATGAACTCGTTGAGTTGCTTCATTGTCCATCGCGTTTACGTGTATATGCAAACCCTGACTTTATTGGTTTACAGCTTGGCGGAGCCGTTAAAAACGTCATCGCCATTGGTGCGGGTATGTCTGATGGTATTGGTTTTGGTGCGAATGCACGTACGGCACTGATTACGCGTGGCATGGTTGAACTCACTCGATTAGGTGAGGCAATTGGTGCGCAACCGACAACCTTTATGGGTATGGCGGGGTTAGGTGACCTAGTACTTACTTGTACCGATAACCAATCGCGTAATCGTCGTTTTGGTTTAGCACTCGGTCAAGGAAAAGACGTTGAGCAAGCTCAAGTCGATATTGGTCAAGTGGTCGAAGGTTATCGCAACACTAAAGAAGTGTTTACCCTTGCGAAACGCTTAGGCGTTGAAATGCCAATCACCGAGCAGCTTTATCAGGTGTTATACCAAGGTAAATCGGCAATGGAAGCAGCAAAAGAGTTATTAGGTCGAGATCGCAAAGCGGAAACGCTAAAGTAGTTTCGGATAATACACTGCAATGAAAAGGTGCTAAAATAGCGCCTTTTTTTATGTCTACTGTTTAGGCGTAAGTGTGAAAGGTTAAGAGGTGTTAAGTGCAAAAATACGATGTGATCATTATTGGTGCGGGTGCCGCAGGCTTAATGTGTGCTGCAACAGCAGGTTATCGAGGTCGCAACGTATTGTTACTGGATCATGCAAAGCAAGCGGGTAAGAAAATTTTGATCAGTGGTGGTGGTCGTTGTAATTTCACCAACCGTAAGGTCGAACCCAACAACTTTTTATGTGCAAACCCTCATTTTGTTAAATCAGCCCTAGCACGTTACCCCTCTCAGCAGTTTATCGAGCTGGTGGAGCGACACGGTGTTGACTATCATGAACGCGATCATGGTCAGTTATTTTGTAATGACTCGGCAAAAGATATCGTGAAAATCTTAATGACCGAATGCGATTGGGCAGGAGCAAAAGTTCAGTTGCGCACAGAGATTTTATCGGTCACGAAAAAAGATGATGCATTTGAAGTGACGACCTCCAATGGTGACTTCAGTTGCGAAAGCGTGGTCATCGCAACCGGTGGTTTATCCATGCCTAAACTGGGTGCCACCCCTTTTGGTTACAAAATCGCTGAACAATTTGGGTTAACCGTATTACCGACCCGTGCAGGCTTAGTACCATTTACATGGCACAGCGATGCAAAACAGAAGTTTGAGCCGTTATCGGGCATTGCTGTACCAAGCACCATTACAGCGCAAGATGGCACTCAATTCAGTGAAGCACTACTGTTCACGCACAGAGGTTTATCAGGCCCTGCGATTTTACAAATCTCGAACTATTGGCAACCGGGCGAAGCGATTGAAATTAATTTGCTGCCAAACCAAAACCTTGCAGAGTTGCTTGAAAAACAACTGCAGCAAACGCCAAAGCAAAGCCTGAGAAATGCGTTAGCACACTGGTTACCAAAGCGTTTATTGGAAGCCTTGTTTGACGAAATATTACTGGCAAAATCGCTGAATCAATTGATCCACGCAGAGCGTGAGCAAATTTACCTGCAAGTTCATCAATGGAAAATACTGATGAACAACACTGAAGGTTATCGCACCGCAGAAGTCACTCTAGGCGGGGTTGATACCGACGAGCTGTCATCTAAAACCTTTGAGTCTAAGAAAGTCTCAGGTCTGTACTTTATTGGTGAAGTGATTGATGTAACAGGGCATTTGGGCGGGTTTAATTTTAGTTTTGCATGGAGCGCTGGCGTGGCGTGCGGGCAAGCTTGTTAGTTGTTGTGTACAGACAATAAAGTTTGCCCGTAAGAGTGTTCACAGACAATAAAATTTGCTCGTAGTGTCATTAAAATTTCCTTACGGGCAAACTGAATCTAGCAAGAAAATGGACAGAACCTTGTTACGATGGAAGAGTTAAAATATTTATTTTTCTATAAAATTTTCAGTTTTCAAATTTAACACTTTATTAATATGACGTGCAATATCCCATCTTGGGAGTTCGTTTGCGTTACTTAAAATAACTATACCTCGCTGAATATCCGGATAAGCGATGAGCAATGCTTTTACGCCTTTGAATGAACCAGCATGTTGAATCACATTCCCATTTTCATTGCTATATACCTGCCAGCCCAATCCCATTCGGATTTTTCCCCAATCTGTATTTCTTCTAGGAACTAACATTTCTTCAAACGTTTGAGGTTTTAAAAGCACTTCTTGATGAGACAGCGTGGCGTTTAGCCAAACAAGTAAATCACTGACATTTGTAACAAGTCCCTCACTGGGAAAGAATGATGGATCAAAAGGTCTCTTTGGTGCTTTACGTAACCACTTTCCGTTTATGTAAGGCTCAACATCAGGCGAAACCGAATTAATTGATGTATTGAATCCCGTATCAGTAAGTCTTAAAGGCTTTATGAAATGCTCATTAATATAATCTGAATAAGACTCACCGCTTATTTGAGCGACAATGGCACCAAGCGCATTAAAGTTCAAATCGGCATATTTAAATGATTTTCCTTGCTCTCCTTGCCTATCAATTGACTTTTTTAAATATTGAGTGAGAGAACGTTGCTTACTTAGGTTTACAGGTTTTACTTCATCTTGTAATCCAGAATAGTGAGTCATCAGCTCAAATATAGTAATGTCTTTTCCAGCAAACTCTGATAAATACTTCCCAACATTATCATCAAGGTTGAGTTTTCCTTGTTCTACTAATTGCATTACGGCCTGCGCAGTAAATAACTTTGTTAAGGAAGCAACTCGAAATTTAGTTTTACTTGTTACAGCCTGTCCATTAGATGCTAATCCAAATCCTTCTTGGTAGTGTATTTTTCCATTTTCAATGACTCCTACAGCCATTGCAGGTACATCATTTTCCACTCTAATTTTTTCAAGAGTAAGATCTAGCTTTTGATTTATATCTAAAGATACTTCTTTCTGTATTGTGCTTGAATAGCATAAGGTTGGAAATAGGCTTAAATTGAATAAGATTATACAAATAAATACAGATTTAGTGTTCATGAGGATTCATCAAATATAGGTATATTTTCTAGAAAATTATCATTGCTAGATTATTGATACAAAACAAATTTGTAACATTTAATATGAAGCTAATCTTTTAAAGCTAACAAGGTTTGGAGCAACACCTTATTAGCATTATAGAAAGTTATTTATTTCGTAATTGCTCAGTAATTTTTTTTGTTATGAGCCAAATGTGCGTTGTTACGGGCAACCTTTATTGTCCCTGCACAGTAAACTCGACTAAATTAATATTGAAATTCATCACACCTCGTTAAGAGGTACTAAAATAGTTGGCTATATTTTGCGACGAAGGGGCAAAGGCAACAATTTTTTGTCCTTGTTTAACAGCTTGTTAGTTCCGCATACTGTCGATTTTAAGTTTTTCTTTTTCCAAACGCTCTTTTTTGAAGTTTTCATTTTTTAGCCTAAGAAACGCTTCTGGGTTAAGCTGACAATGATAGTGGTGATGATTTTTAGCCAACTCTTCTTCGTCTTTGGCTAATTCTTTTTTTGATTTTTTCTTACGACCCCAAAGTTCTAGCCCTTTACTAAATGCGATATACCAACTGTATATAAGCGCTAATAATGAAACAATAGGATTAGACCAACCAAGAAATGCTATTGATGCAGGTATAACACAAACCCATAATGTTAAAATGAGTAACAGCAGCTTTCTGCCCTTAGCTTCTTTTTGTTGTTTAGCCACAACCTCTTCGTATGTAGAAAAATTTAACCCTGAGTAAATCTTAGCTAAGCTCTCTTTAGAAAGATCTATATCAGGCTTTTCATTTTCAGGGTACTCATCCCAATGTAAGATTACTTTTTCAAGCTTTGGATAGCCAAGCAAAAAATTATGACCTAATTTATCTTTCGTACGCCACTCTTCATCCGTTTTATTATTTATCATTAACATAATAGGCGTTGGGTATTTCAAAGCCCAATATTTTAACTCTGATTCTGCAATATTTTTGATCTTACTCGAGAGATTTGAATCGTAAATATAGACCTCTACTATCGCAAATTCTTGATCGGTAAAGACGGGGCTATACGAAACGTAATATCCATCTCTTTTTTCTTCAACATCGTCATACCTAACCCAAGGATTTATCATATAGTCTCAAATATCTCAGTAGCAAAGCCAAACAGTTTTGCATCCTTTGCTTTGTTGTTCTTAATTTATGCAACCTGCTTTAGTGAAAAATCAACATCTTCATCCACGATTTCGAGCAAGCAAAACTTTGCTCCTCTAGGTATTAAAATTTCTTGAATACTTGCTGAGAAATCATCTGAGAATAATGAAATATCTCTTCCTGTTAAGTGTTCGATTTTAAAAAGGTGGCAATCTTGTTCAACCATGTCCAATTCATTTGGTAACTTTAAAGTACTCAAGAACGCTAACTCAGTTACACCATTACCATTATTTAGTAATTCAGTTTCTTGGACTGGCGGTGATGTCCAACGATATACAAATTTATCTTGATATACAGGTAATTTAGCCAACGCAGAATCAATTAATCTTATTAAAAATGAATTCTTTTTCCCTTCGCGCAAGTGAGAATTAATTTCCTTATAAAAAGGGGGGTGACAATTCGTATAAGCGTAAAGGGCTACAGCTTCATCTCTTGGAAGATTCACGTCCTTTTGTACTATACTATGATTCGATTGAACTCTTGAATAGAAAAAATCATAAATACCAACCTTCAAAAGCCTTTCTAAACTACTCGCCATACAATTTACAACTTAACATTTTAATACTGCGAACTCTTATTTACCCCGTCATTTCTCAAGGTAAATTGTGTTAACAACATTATGTTTTTAATATAAAAATGATGTTATCGTAAATTGTAAACTCAGGCAAAGTGAAAGGTCTTACTATCAATCAATACTTTGATGTGAGTTAGGTTTTTTAAGATGAATGACTAACAAAATCTGAGTACTAACAATCACCGATTGAAGTTAATACTCTTGAGGGTTTCGCTAAAGATGAAGCTCCATATCCACTCGGTGCATATTGTGGCCCCAGCCGTTTTCTAACTCACTGACTGTTGTTGCACCGTATTTCGCAAAGAATGGCGCAGATAAATGACTGGCGGCGATTTTGATGTGATGTAATTGTTGGTTATTTGCCAAAGTAATGGCTCGCTTCATAAACAATGAGCCAAGGCCTAGCCCCTGAGCATCAGGGGAGATCATGATCCAATTAATGGATTTGTACGAAGGTGCCTCACCAATTAACCCAAATGCGCCAATGATCTCCCCGCCAGATACACACACTTCATAATCAGCCAAATTAGTATCAAGAAAATCAGCATAATCAGAGCGCTCATTGATTGCGAAAAACGCAGGACAATTGTCATCAAAAAGTTTAAGGCAAGCAACTCTGTCTTGAGGTTGGTAATGGCGAAACTGTACATCAGGATTCAAGCGCGTTTCACCTTATGAAGTGTGTTTACTGTCAATGTTTGAAATCACTAACGATCTATTCTGACAAGTCGTGTTGATTTGACTGACTCGAAGCTTCAACAGAGCGCTTAAAGTCTTCAAACTCCGTCTTCAATTTAGCGATATCGTTTTTTGCTTTGGTAGCAAAAGACAAACCCGCTAAGCCAAAAATAAACCCTATGATTGCCATCGCTTCCATGTTGCACTCCTTGTGAATCGTAACTCTTCAGTATTGCACTTACCATTTATCCTACATAACTTTTGGAATACTCACAAAGATAAGGCCGATTTTTATTGATCGACCTTTTTAGATATTTGATTTATAAGGCTTGTTTCAACATTTCTGCAATGGGTAGAGCACTGATGTGCTCTAGTGATTTCAATTTAACATGACGCATGCTTTTACCTGTGCCTTCTAAGTGCTCAGCGCCAACGGTTATTTTATCAAAATTGAAGAAGCCAAGGTTCACATGGGCCTTGTTGGGCTGTAGATAGAAGCAATCACCTTCAACACTATAAACAGGACGGCTCCATTTAATGTTTTCAGTCACCTCTGGGGTCACCTCGAAAATCAGAGCTCTGAGCTCATCCATTACTTGCTGAATATGGTCGCTAGAAATGTCTGCAATAAGCTGAGTAACGTCGTTATTTTTCATTTTTTTACCCTTTTAGATTTGCTTAATAATGACAGTAACAGTGTGTATGCCGCACCTGTGATCAGATTGCCTGTAAAAGCAAACTTAGCTTGAAGGCTGGTGGAGTAGTACTTGGTTTGCTCAGCCAGCTTAGACTCTAACGCTTCGCCACTGACGCCGTTGTTTATCATGCTTTGTTTCATGGACGCTATCATATCGTGGGTATAACTTGGATATATCACCTCGTAAAACAGGTAGGTCAATACAACTGACACGAGCGCACAACTGATACTGACTAAGACCCCGCTTTTCATTTTATCGCCGAAAGTGACGATGTCTTTGTGTTTTTGCAGTCCTTTTAGGCTGATAAATACGCCAACAAGTAAATAAAAGTACAAGCTCACAAATAGTACGGTGCCACCGACGACATGGTTATGGCTTTGAATCGCTTTGGGCCCTAATAATCCAAATGCGAGCAGTATTCCCATGGTAATAGAGCCGAGAATGGCGATGCATGTACCAATGATTAGAGGCTGGTAGGTGATTGGTTTTTTTAGAAATGAAAGCATGTATTTCTCCTGTAATTCAGGCAAATAAATTAGCGGAAAGTGGGGTTAAAGACTAGGTGGAGAAAGGGTGGATATTAACTTTATTGCTTAAATTCAGTATGTTGCTTGGCTATGTCTTTAAGTTGTTGGCGATTGCTAATATTCAGTTTTTTATAGATGTTGTTGATGTGAGTCTTAACGGTAGACAGTTCGATAAACATTTTTTGGGCGATTTCTGTGTTTTTGTTGTTCGCTAGAATGAGCTCAACCACAGTGAGTTCTTTATGAGTCAATTGAGCAAATATATTTTCTTCAACAGTAGGAGTATCGTCCTTTTCATGACGAGCGAGCAAGACACCAAGGCTTAACACCAACATGACAAACGGGATCAATAGTAGTGAATTAATATAATTGACTTGTGCGATGCCGTAATAACTTGAGAAGTGAAATACATTAAAAAAAATGGCAGAAAGAACGGTAAGAACCGATAACGTGATCACAATGGCGTTGGGTCGTTTCAGTTTGAACATAAATCAGGTTATCGAAAAGCATCATAGATATTCTTGCTATTTTATACGATAACCTGACGTAAAAGAATCACTTTGGTCGATAGGCGAACTCAATGCGGTTGCCACTTGGCTCTCGAATCATCATATGAATCGTGGGGCCACCATTGTTAGACTCAGGCGCAAATTCAATAACGACATCTTTGGTTCGTAAAAACATATCATGCAGTTGATGTAGATCTTCTAACGAAGCCACCGTTAGCGCTAAATGATGCAAGCCGACATTGTGTTTGCGATCAAAGTTGACCGTTGGTTTATCGGTTTTGGTTTGCCATAAGGTTAAAAATAGCTTGCCGTCAGTAACGAAAGCCGATGGATAGTCAGGGTAACCGCCGACTTTTTTCCAACCTAAGGTATTCACAAAAAAGTGGGTGCTGGCATCAAGATTTTTTACAGTTAACCCTAAGTGGTTAAGACCTTGTGTCATCACCTTATTGGCTTTTACTGGGAATGAAGGTGTCATTGCAAAAGATGTTGATGCAGTCATCAGCGTTAAAGCTGCGAACATCAGTGTGAATTTTGAATTCGGCATTTGATGAGAGACTTATTTTTAAGGGTTTTTAATACGACCTGTTAAGTGAATATTTTTGTTCATCTGTTTTGCGATTATTGGAATAGGTTAGTTAACTTTGTGCTTTGCTTATTACTGACTTATTAGCTAAAAATAAAATATGGCTTCAGTAACTTAATGGTGTATTCATGCTTTCAAAAGCTCAGTTATTATTGCTTAGTGTGTTTTCTCTTGCGTCATTAACTGCATTTGCGAGAGAGTGCCCAGTAAGTGCTCAAGGCAAACTGGTGTCCCCTAAGCCGCCAACAACAGGGCATTTAATATCAACAGAAGAGCTTGCTAGCTTTAGTTTGAAAAATGAAGCCCCACATTTGGATGGTCGCCGATTAAGACTGCGTAATATTATTTTTCAGCCCGGTGGCTATGTACCTGTCCATGACCATGATCACCGCCCAGCCATCGCCCAAGTGACCAAAGGCGAGCTTGTGGAATACCAATTAAATTGCACTAAACCTATCATTCATAAAACTAATGATATTCTTTTAGAAAAGAAGGGCGTTACGCATTGGGTCGTGAATCGAAGTGATAAACCTGCGGTTTTAACTGTGTCAGATATCGTTGACGACAGGATCATGCAGGCTCGCTTTAAGTAATTAGTATTATTATCGAGTGGCGTCATCAAAAAGCTGTTGCGCTAATTCTGTTAACACATCAGATGATGACTCCATTTGTGAATAAGTTCTTAAACCATAAATACCCAGCACGATACAGCGAGCACGCTGTTCAGGTGTACGTTCAGTGCTGATTTCACCATTTTTCAATGCTTGTTCAAATAAATCGACAAAACCTTGTTGCCATTGTTTCATATTATTGAGCAAGGTTGCTTCAATTAAAGGATCTTGCTCTGCAAGCTCATTTAAAGCTTTTTGTGAGAGGCAGAGTTTTTGGCTGCAATCACTGGCACATTGTTTCACAGTGTTATCGAGGTAAGCTTTGATACCGGAGAGAACTGACGATTCATCTTGGAAATACTGTTTAAATTCAGCGTCTTTGTCGAGGCGGTATTGCTCAAGTGCTGCGAGCAATAATCCTTGCTTACTTTCAAACGCGCAATAAATTGATCCAGGATGAAGACCTGTCGCTTTTTTCAAATCTTGCATGCTGGTTTTGGCATAGCCTTTAATTAAAAAAGCTTCAATAGCAGAGCGAAGTACTTGCTCTCGATTAAATTCTGCAATGCGCATTGGTTGTCCTCAATAATCCTAAAAGCATCAGCTGGACGTTAGCTGAGTTAATAATTTCGTCAAAATATCCATCTAATGAATTAAACACTCTACGTCCACAAGCTTGCTAAAACGACTACTAACTGTGTTGTAACTCTTGCAAGTAGAGAAACTGCTTGCTGCAAGCTACGCCTTACTATCAGCCATTTTTTCTACGTATGAAAACGTAGTCAGCTCATGTTTCTAGGATGATGAATATGTGCATTGTAGTTAATTTTGAACATTCATTCAAAAATAATTCTTGAATGATCGTTCAAGTTGCTTTATCTTGAACGCACATTCAAAAAAGAGATTGCCCTATGACGACCAACTTATTTGAAACTTATAAGCTGAATGACAGCATTGAGTTACAAAATCGAATTTTGATGGCTCCGCTCACACGCTGCATGGCTGACGATGACTTAGTGCCGACGCAGCAAATGGTTGATTACTACGCTAAGCGAGCAGAGACGGGTTTAATTATTTCGGAAGCGACGATCATTCGTCCTGATGCTCAAGGCTACCCAAATACCCCGGGTATTTTCACTCAAGCTCAAATTCAAGGTTGGCGTAACGTCACAGATGCTGTGCATCAAGCGGGTGGCAAAATCTTCTTACAACTGTGGCACACAGGTCGTGTTGCACATACGCACTTTTTTGGTGGTGAGCATGTACTTGCTCCTTCAGCAAGACAGTTAGAAGGCAATCTATCAAGAATGCGAGAGCTGACCTATCAATTGCCAAAGGCTGCCTCAAAAGATGAAATCGCACAGTTGGTACTTGATTACACGAAAGCGGCTGAAAATGCGATTGCAGCGGGGTTTGACGGTGTAGAACTCCATGGTGCTAATGGTTACCTCATCGATCAATTTTTACATCATGATTCAAATATACGTGATGACGAGTACGGCGGTAGCCCAGAAAATATGGCTCGGTTCCCATTACAAGTGGTTGATGCCGTAATCGATGCCATTGGCTCAGACCGAACGGGTTTAAGAGTGTCCCCAGCGGCGTACTTTAATATAGCGCCAGATTCACGGGATAAAGCTGTGTTCGAATATTTATTGCCAGAATTAAATGAACGGAACTTAGCTTATCTTCACTTAGGGCTGTTTGACGACAGCATGAGTTTTGATGACTTAGGTGGCAATGCGACTGACTTTGTACGTCAACACTACACAAAAACCTTAGTTGGCGTTGGTGGTTATAGTGCTGAAACAGGCAGTGAAGCTATTGCAAAAGATCGTTTTGATTTATTAGCAATCGGGCGTCCATTAATTGCCAATCCTGATTATGTTGCCCGTGTGAAGCAAGGGCTTGAATTGACTTCATATACTGAGGAGATGCTAACAAGTTTAAATTAACCCTGTTTTCTTTTCATCAATATCTCCCCCCCCCTCTTTCGGCCATCATTTTGATGGTCTTTTTTTTGTCGAATTGAGAGTTAAAAATAATGACTAATAAGATTCGAAAGTAATAGTTCGATACCAAGGAGTCCTACCAGGACTGAACACAGTCTATTAAACCGTTTTCGATTTTTAGGTACGGTAAGTAACTTACGCAATACTGCACCTGTTGATGCGTAAATACTGCAAGCAATGACTTCAAAGCTGACAAAAAAGATCCCTAAAATAACAAACTGTAGCGCAATGTTTTGTTCTGTGTTGATGTACTGGGGGAAAAAAGCAATAAAGATTAATAGAGCTTTGGGGTTACTGACAGCAAGTAAAAACTCTTGACGAGCGCGTTGAGTAAAAGCATTTGTGGTGGTATCTGCTTTTACGATTTTGGTTTCGCTATTCCAGAGCTGAAAGCTAATCCAAAATAAATATAATGCGCCAGCCAGTTTGACTAAGTTGAACAATAGTGGGGACGTATAAATTAAGGCTGAAAGTCCCACTGCAGTTAATATAATTAAAATTGTGAAGCCAAGCACTCGGCCTGCACTTGCTGTCACGGCATACCTTACACCAAATTGATTACCGTTACTCATCGCCAAGAGATTGTTTGCACCCGGCAATAAGTTCAAAGCAAAGCACGCCGGAATAAAGAGCAATAAGGTATGTATATTCATTCGTAAATTAATTATCAAAGATGACTTAATTATTGGGATAAGCAAGGCAAAATTGCAATTGATAACAGGATTAATCTTTATTCATTTCAAGGGATGAAGGAACACAATTTCTTCGCAACGGCCCTCGACTTTAACAGTGAAAATAAGTCGTTAACCACTCATTTGAGTGGCGTTAAAGTTACGATTTCTGCTCAAGGGGCAGTGATATCGAGAGAGGCGCAAGCGAAGAGCTCGGAAAACGAGAAAGCTGAAGCCCCTGAGATAACACTACTGCGTGAGTAAATTAAACGTATTCAAGAGTAAATAGAAAAAGTCTGGTTAATTTCAATTTTTTAGCATCCGATATAAGCCTTGTATCGCTGTTGTTGGAAATGCCGTTTCATGATTGGCTTTGGGGATAATATACAGCGTACTATCGATGTCTGGCGCTTGTTGTAAAACTTCCTTATAGAAACGTTGCGCATCAGTAACCATATTTTCATTTGTATCCATACCTTTCATTTCACGTTCACCTACGGCAATAAAGACGTTTGATTTTATGCGTTTGAGTTGTGATTGTTTAGATTGTGCGAGCTTGAATATTTTGTGATCAGAAAACCAGTAAGATGGGCTCCCAATAACATAACTGGCGAACATCTCAGGTTTGGTCAACAGGATATAACTGCCAAAGAGGCCGCCCAAAGAGTTACCAACAAAAATACGATTATTTTTATTGGTGCGGTATTTTGTGTCGATATAGCCAAACACATCACGTTCAATAAACTCCATGTGTTTGTGAGCTCCACCCGTAAGCTTTCGCCAGCGCTTATTCAACCATGGCGTGTAGTCTCTTACCCGGCTGCGATCGCCTTTCGCTTCTTTTGAATAACCAATACCGACCAAAATGGCCTGCTGCATTTTATTGGCGTTCATTGGGTAACGGGTCGCACCAGAAATGATTTGAAATGCGTAATTTGAATCCGTGATGTAAACCACGGGATAACGTTTGTCTGGGTGTGTTGAGTAATCTTTCGGTAATTTAATGTGGAGTGAGTAATTTAGCCCTTGTTGGGTATCTTTTATCGACGTCACTTCACTTCTGGGTATCGAAAAAGGTTTAGCTACAGCAAATTGCGGCGATAAAACCCAAAAGGACAATAAAGCCCATAGATAGCACTTAATACTCATTCTTAAATCCCTGAATAATAAATCGACAAAATGTGACATTACAGCAATCTTAACATTTTTCTTAACGCAGAATTAACAGCCGGTTTTTTATCCTACGGCAAAATCGCTGACATTCTCATAGGGGGAGGTGATATGTCGATACGGGGTTCAAACAAATTTTCTATTATCGCTATGGTCATTACGCCAATGATCTTGGCTGGTTGTGCGGTGAGTGATACTGAAAAATACAGTATTAAAGCCGCAGAACAACAGCAGCGCATGGAAGCTTGGCAGCAAACACAACAAGATGCACAAAAAGTCAGTTTACTGACCGACATGATTTCTGCACCTGAGCTTACAAACTTGATTGAAACGGGTATTAAGTATAACCCTGATGTGCAACAAGCACAGTTGGCTGTGCAGATCTCACGAAAATCGCAAACGTCAGTTAATTCCGTATTCTGGCCGCAAGCCAATGTTTCTCTGCAAGGCAACAAAGCGGAATCCAGCGATGAACGTTATAACGCCAATTTATCCGTGAGTTGGGAAGCGGATATTTGGGGTAAAAATTGGGACAGTTCGAGTAAAGCAGAGCTAAACACGCAAAATCAAATCTTTGCTGAGCAATATTCAAAAGACTTACTCGCCGCTTCAATCATGCGCAGCTGGCTACAACTGATCCAACAAAACCAGCTGATTGAAATAGAAGCTCACAACGTAAGCATACTTCAGCAAAACGAAGCGACCATTCTTGAACGTTATCGAAAAGGGTTGGGCTCATTAGAAGACTTAGATACGGCACGCAGTTCGACGCAAAGTGCCCAAGCTACATTGGCTCAATATCAAGAAAGCTATCAACAAGTATTGCGTAGTCTGAATAGCACGTTAGGCGGAAAAACAATAACAACCACGCCGACGACCAACTTCCCTGAAGTGTTGATCCCTCTAGCCGCATTACCACAACAAGATCTTGCTCGTCGCCCCGATTTGCGTCAAGCCTTCATTAATGTGCAAACGGCTGAGCTGGATGTTGATATTGCGTATAAGTCTATGTTGCCGTCTTTTTCGTTAGAAGCAAGCTTAGCGGATGCAGGTTCGAGTGTATCAGATGCGTTGTTCAACAGTGACGTTTGGAGTGTGCTTGGTCGATTGAGCGCACCGTTATTTCAAGGTGGCAAGCTAAAAGCACAAGCTGACATCAATGAGCTGGTGGCCGAGCAACAGTATTGGGCTTATCAACAAACCTTATTAACGGCGGTGCAAGAAGTGGAAGATGCGTTAGGGCAAGAAGCCTCGTTAACAAAACAGCAGCAGTATATTGAAGCGTCACTAGCCAGTGCTCGTCGCAGTACGCAATCTTATCAAGAAAAATATCGCCAAGGATTACTGAGCTTCATCGATTTAATGACGGTGCAACGTCAAGAGTTCTCCCTTGAAACTCAACTTACCAATCTTACTTATCAACGTTTGAATAATCGAATCACATTGGGACTGGCATTAGGACTAGGAGTATCAAAATGAAAAAATTATCGTCACAAATTGTGATCACTGGTTCTGCGGCAGTAGTGTTGTTATTGGCGTTTTGGCTGTCTGGCCCCGGTGAGAAAAGCTCTGGGTCATCTAATCAAAATAAAAAGCCCGTTGTCTTGCCCAAAGTGAGTGTTGTTTCAGTTAAGCCGCACGCTTACTCGGCCAGTGTGACCGGTTATGGTGAAGCGCTGCCTACCTACAATTTAGAATTATCAGCCGATGTATCGGGGCGAGTGTTGAGCTTATCACCGAAGTTAAAAACTGGCTTAAAAGTCAAAAAAGGCGAAGTGTTGTTGACGATTGATGATACGAGTTATCAACAATCGGTGGCGAGTGCGGAGTCTGATGTTGCCGCTGCGGAGGTTGAACTTCTGCAACAACAGCTCAATCGTAAACAAGCGATTGCAGAGTGGAAACGCTCAGGACTAACAGGGCAACCAGATTCTGAGTTGGTACTGTATGCCCCGCAAGTCAAAGCAGCTCAGGCAAAGTTAGTATTCAGCAAGCGCAGCTTGGCAAAGGCCAAATTAGATTTATTCCGTACTCAAGTGAAAGCACCATTTGATGCACAGATCATCAGCCGTAATATTGAACTCGGCAGCTATGTACAAGCAGGCAGTCAAGTCGCCACCTTATACAATACCGATGTGATTGAAGTGTCTTTACCGCTTTCAGAAAAACAATGGCGAAATTTACCTGATCTTTCAGCAAGCAAGGGTCATTCAGCGGTTACCTTATACAGCATGGATGGCCGTCAGCAATGGCAAGGCCATGTTGCTCGGGTTGAGCAATTCTTAAATAACGAAAGCCGCCAACGATCGCTGGTGGTTGCCGTTAATCAACCGTTAAAACAAAAGCCTGCCTTGTACTCAGGGACGTTTGTTCGTGCTCAAATTCAAGGAAAAACCCTCGATAATTTGTGGCGAGTACCAGCATCGGCCATCACTGAAGATCAAAGTGTTTGGTATTTATCAGCAAACAACAGCTTGCAGCAAGCGGCAGCGAATGTGCAGTTTTCGATTGGTGATTGGTCTTATGTCACGCCAGTTGCTGGACATAATGCGGTACAGGTCGTGGCGAAACCGTTGAGCAGTTATCTGCCAGACATGCAGGTTGATGCGATTAACATCAACGCAAAAACACAGCTTGCCTCATCTGCGGCCGTGACGACACAGGAGTAAGAGTATGAAACCAGCACATGAACAACGTGGCGTCATCGCTTGGTTTGCTTCTAACCCTGTAGCGGCTAATTTGTTGATGATCAGTGTCATCTTATTGGGTGTTTTTTCTTTAAGTAATTTGCGCAAAGAAGCGTTCCCTGCTCGAGAGTCTGACACGGTTACCGTGAAGATGACCTACAACAGTGGCGATGCGAGTCTGTCCGAGGAAGGCATTGCAGTAAAAATTGAAGAGGCAGTGTCATCGGTTCAAGGCGTTAAACGTATTACTTCAACATCAACGTCCAGTGGCACTACGGTCAGTATTGAAAAGCAAAGTGGCTATGACTTAGATATCCTCCTGCGTGATGTGAAAAACAAAGTGGATGGCATATACAGTTTTCCGGCCGATGCCGAAAAACCGGTTGTCGAAAAACAGCAGCGATTAAATCACGCCTACTCGTTAAAATTGTATGGCGATACTGATAGGCATACATTGCAGTTGTTGGCAGAGCGGATTAAAGCAGATTTGTTGGCTAAACCGGGGATCAGCAATATTACCCTTACCGGTAAACAAGAGCCGTTGCTGTCGATTGAGATTAATGAAGAGAAATTGCAAGCGTTTGGTTTGACCTTAAGTGATGTCGCCACTGCGATTAACAATGAGTCGAACGTGGCGCTATCAACCAGCTTACGAAATGCCAGTAAGACCATTATTCTAAAAGCGTCAGAGCAAGCGCATTACCAGCAAGAGTTTGCTGAAATACCGTTAAAAACGACAGCTCAAGGCGCCATCATCCGCATTGGTGATGTCGCAAAAGTTGAACGCACCTTTTCAGACCAAAATCTTGCACTGACTCGTTTTAATGGTGAGCAAGGAATTGGCATTGAAATGCAAGTTGATGAAACTGGAGATGTCATTAGCATTGTCCGTCAAGCGGATAAAGTGGTTAAGGCATGGCAACAACCGGGAAAGCTGCCACAGAATGTCACCTTAGGTACGTGGGATGATGGCAGCTTGATGATTAAAGACAGGTTATCACTGCTGATCAAAAATGCATTATCGGGGATTGCGCTGGTATTCCTGATGTTAGCGTTATTCTTGAATTTGCGAGTCGCCTTATGGGTCACCGCAGGGTTACCGTTTATTTTCACGGGTACCTTATTTTTCATGAGTGATGGCGTGTTGGGCATGACCATTAATGAGATGACCACTTTTGGTTTCATTTTGGCACTGGGTATTGTGGTCGATGATGCCATTGTGGTGGGCGAGAGTATTTACGATACACGTCGCAAAGAAGGCGATAGCCTTGCAAGCACCATCAAAGGCACATTAAAGGTCGCTACGCCTACGATTTTTGGGGTGTTAACGACCGTTGTGACCTTTTTTGCTTTGAGTAATATCGAAGGCGGTATGGGCCATGTCTACTCTCAGTTTGCAGTAGTGGTAGCGATTTGTCTTGGCTTATCGATTGTGGAATCAAAACTGATTTTGCCTTCACATTTAGCTCACATTAATACTCGTAAGAATGAGAAACCTGGGCGGTTTAGTTGGGCACGATTACAGCAAGGGTGTGATGCGGGATTAACATGGGTCAACCGCAAACTGTATGTACCGTTAATTCAAACGGCAATTCAATTTCGTTATGCGGCCGTACTCATTTTTATTGCGATATTCATAACCGTGATCAATATGCCGTTCAATGGTGCTGTGCGTACGACGTTCTTCCCTCATATTCCAGGCAGTACGATTTATGCGGGCTTGAATATGCAAAATGATGCCAGTTTTGGTCAAACTCGTTCAAATCTCAGCGAGATAGAGCAAGCCGCAATTGAGGCTGATAAGCAATTAATCAAAGAAAAAGGCGATGACGAGTCTGGCATTGGTACGTTAGAAGTGATTGCCAGCAGTGATTTAGCGGGCAGTGTCAAAGTTGAGTTGAATGATGATGCGCCATATAGCGATCTTGAGTTCGAACATAAATGGAAGCAATTAGCGGGATCGCTGGAAGGTGTGCGTAAGCTCGATATCCGTTCTGGTTGGGGCGGTGGTGATAACTTTAGAGTTAACCTGAAGGCGTGGGATAACAAAGCGTTAATCTCAGCGGGTAAAGAGTTTCGCCAAGCATTATCGGAAATCAAAGGTGTTAATGGTATCGATGACAATTTTAACTCAGGCCAATCACAGCTTAAGTTTGAACTCACAGAGCAAGGTTATGCCTTAGGCATGACAACAGCCAGCTTATCACGTCAATTATTACAAGCGTTTGGCGGTGAAATTGTTCAGCGTTATCAGCTGGGCAAAGATGAAGTGAAAGTGCGTGTGCGATACCCGTTAGCGTCTCGTCAAAATGTGGAAGACGTGATGCAGGCTCGAGTTCGCACGCCAAATGGTTCCATTGTCCCGTTATCTGTTGTGGCAAATGTGACAGCGGGTTATCAGCAAAATTCAATCACCCGTATCGACAGTTTGCCCGCAATTTACGTCACGGCTACGGCCGATAAAAGCGTGATCTCTCCCAATGAGCTGGTGGCTAAACTAAAAGCGGAATTAGTACCAACGTTGACGGCCAAGTATCCTGACTTAAACATCCACTTCGCGGGTGAAGCTGAGCAGCAAGAAGAAACCACCAACTCAATGACTAAGTTGTTCATTCTTGCGATGTTAGCGATTTATATTCTATTGGCTGTACCATTGAAATCGTACATTCAGCCGATTATTGTGATGACAGCGATTCCGTTTGGTTTGGTGGGGGCAATACTGGGTCATTGGTGGAATGACATGAGTCTGAGTATTTTGTCTTTTAACGGCATCGTGGCATTAAGTGGCGTCGTGGTAAATGACAGCTTGTTATTGGTGACACGGATCAATGAATTACGATCGCAAGGTATGCAACTTAAGGAAGCGGTGTTTGAGTCGTGTACTGGCCGTTTACGTCCTGTTTTGCTGACATCATTAACCACCTTTGCAGGCTTGCTGCCATTATTGAGCGAAACATCCGGACAGGCGCAATTTATTATCCCAGCCGCTGCTTCGTTAGGTTATGGTATTTTGTTTGCTACAGTGATCACCTTAGTGTTGATCCCATCGTTGATCATCATTCAACAAGACGTCGCAAAATTGCTGTCATCGTTGGTTGGGCGTGTTAAGCCTGCAGAACCCGCACAAGTTTAAGAGGTAGAGGTAATGGCACATGTATTGGTTGTGGAAGATGCTAAAGATTTAGCGGCGACAATCATTGATTATATGGAGTTTGAAGGCCACCAATGTGACTATGCGTCCAATGGTCTTCAAGCGTGTGAATTGATCGAAGCCAACCGCTACCAAGTGATCATTTTAGACATTAACTTGCCCAAAATGGACGGTTTTAGCGTATGCCAGCGCATTCGAAATAACGGCATCGACACACCAGTGCTGATGCTGACGGCGCGAGATACATTAGATGATAAATTACTTGGGTTTCAGTCGGGTACGGATGATTACTTAGTCAAACCGTTTGAACTTGAAGAATTACAGGTACGAGTCTTGTCGCTGGCTGGACGTCGCAGCGGCCAAGTGACTAAGTTAACCTTGGGTGAATTGACGCTGGATTTATCGAATAAACGCTGTGAAATTCGTAACCAAAAAATCAAGCTGACGCCAGTGGCGTTTAAGTTATTTGAAGCGCTCGTGCGGGCATCACCAGAGCCGGTTTCACATCAAGACTTAGTGAAAGCAATTTGGGGTGACGAGCTTAAAGATCCCAACAGCTTAAGAGTGCATGTGTTTAATTTAAGAAAATCATTCGAGCCTTACGCTCAAGAGAGCTTGATTCATACTGTGCCGGGTTTTGGTTTTGCAGCGTTTACTGAAAATAAGAGGTAAAACATGGTAAAGAATATGACTCTGAAGCGCTATTTACTTTGGTCTATGGGCGTTCTAGCTTCGGGAGTTGTATTACTTTTGTCTTACCAAAGCGCTCAAGGTTTTCTATATGGTTTTGATGCTGTACACCATCGCACAATGCGTTATGTGGCATTGAGTGATCACCCAGCTTCAAACGAAGTGCTGGAAGATGCACTTAAATATAAAATTACAACCCGCTACGAGCAGTTACCCGATCAAATGAAACAACGGTTCCCGCAACCCATACAAGACGATAAGTTTTACAAGAAGTTTGAAGATTGGTGGTACTTTGCACCGCCGAAAAGAATATACCTCTTACTGGCACACACCGGTTCTAATGGAAATCGAAAGTTTGTTTATTTGATGGTGGATAACCCAAAAACGGCCGCACAAGGGGAAGATGAGCGGCGATTTTACCATGACCCTATGGCGCAAATCGCTTTACTCGGATTGATTTCGATTGTTATTTTTTTAGTGTTAGCCATTTGGATCATGAAGAAAGTTGCGAGACCTTTTGAGTCTTTGCATACTTGGGCGAGAAGATTAACCTTAAATAATTTACCATCGGCGTCACCAGAATTTAAGTTTAGTGAGCTCACCAATTTAGCTCAAATTATTCATCACAGTTTTTCTGAAGCCAGTGATAGTCTTAAGCGAGAACAATCGTTTTTAAAGTACGCCAGTCATGAGCTTCGAACCCCGATTGCGACCTTACGGGGTAACCTCGAACTCTTGAATAAAGTCAGCCCTGAGATGAATGAGCGCGAAGAAATCATTCGCAGCCGAATGGGAAGAGCTGTATCGGCGATGAAAGGGATCACTGAAACCTTATTATGGCTCAGTCGTGAGAGTGAGCAATTGATCCCTCAGCAACACGTCGATATGGCAGAATTGGTTGATGAAGTTTGTGCTGAGCTTGGATACTTGCTGGTGGATAAACCTGTAAAGTTAACCATCAACACACAGCCTTTCACCCTTGAGCTTCCAGCCGATGCGTTAAGAATCTTATTACAAAACCTGATTCGGAATGCTTACCAACATTGTAATGAGGGGATGATTGAAATTACCCAATCGCAATCAGACATAACCATTCGAAATACGCTTTGTGACGATGGAGAGTCTAATGATGTCAGCTTCGGTCTAGGGCTTAAGTTGTCCAAGCAAATTGTGGAGCGATTTAATTGGCGATTAAACTCTTGCCATATTGATGGTATGCATGAGGTCAATCTAACTCTTAATTCAAAAAATGATCTAATAAAATAGATAACACGTATGCATGGATGTTAACCACCAAAGGAGCCCGCCATGTTAAAAGGAATTACTGAGCAGAGTTTGCAAGCGAGAAGGTTAGTTCCGGCGATAATTTGTACCGCCGATTGCTATCACTACTTGGTTGGAGCGAAAGACGAAACAGGTATGTTTTACAATGTGTTTTCTGAGGATGCGAAGAGGCCATTGTTCCGTACCTCACTCGATCAAGCTAAAAAGGCTCTCAGAGAGCAAGGCATGAAAAAAGTGTTAATTGAAATGCAAACACCATACGATGAAATGGTCGGGCTGCAAGAATCAAATACGGTTGTGACACTTGAGACATTGTAATTTGATTTAAATTAAGGGTATGTTTCTACATACCCATACAATCTTTTAGGTGGACATCGTGGAAAATCAAATTGATGTTAAGCATTGCCTCAATGTATTCAATTTAGTCCGTACTCACGGAGAAAAACTCCAAAGCACATATTCTTTTAAAGGGTTTAAAGCCTGGACTGATTTTGATGGTTACACCTGCTATCTACAATATGGCAATGCAACGCTAACATTGCTTTTTCACGGTAAATATCACTTCGATTATCCTTCACATCATGATTTTGATTTATTTATTAAAAAAGCCAGTCAGCTTGTTAGTCATTAATTACTAGTAAAAAACGATCAACGTTTAGGTCGTTGATTTAGCAGTATGTGTTGAATGTTGCCAATTTGTTACTTAAAATAATGCGTTGAACATAAAACACTTGGATGTGACAGTCACTATTAAGGAAGCTACTGATGTCCTTTCTTTTTATCTTAGGAATAAACTCCTAGTTCATCCTGCCCAAATTTTAAAATAATAAAGGGATTTTACGGAATGAATCGCTTCTTTTCTTTCAAAGCTGTTCTCATACTGTTGTCTTTCTTCATGTTAACGGCCTGCGGTGGCGGCGGTGGAGATAGTAAGCCTAAGCCAGAGCCTGCACCTGTAGTGGAAACGGATACTGATGGTGATGGAATACCTGACTCCTCTGACACCGATGATGATAATGATGGCGTCGCGGATAGTGATGATGCATTTCCATTGGATTCATCAGAATCAGTGGATACTGATGGCGACGGTATCGGAAACAATGCCGATGAAGATGATGATGGAGACGGCGTCGCAGACAGTGATGATGCATTTCCACTCGACGCTTCTGAATCTGTTGATACGGATGGTGACGGTATCGGAAATAATACCGATGACGATGACGATAATGATGGAGTCGTAGACAGCGATGATGCGTTTCCACTTGATGATTCTGAATCAGTTGATACTGACGGCGATGGAATTGGTAACAATGCCGATGAAGATGACGATGGAGATGGTGTTAATGATGACGAAGACTTATTCCCGTTAGATCCGACTGAAACGGCTGATAATGATAACGATGGAGTGGGTAATAACGCAGATTTTTATCCTGAAAATGCTATTTGTTATCTAGAAACAGATGGTAACGGTCAAGATTGTTATTTTACCGTATTTAAGCAAGACACAGCCGAATCACAGTTGATTCGAACCAACCAGAATTCACTCTTAATTTTTTCTCCATTGCAAAGAAAGTTATTGTCCTATGATGCTTCAACGGCTCACTTTTCTGAAATTGTGTCTACTGAAGGCGAAAATGAAATCGTAGATGCAGTTTACTCTGAGTCGCAGCAACGCACTTACTATGCATATAAAGATTTAAATGAAATTCGCTATGTTGATGCTCAAGGAGTCGATCACTTATTTAAAACGTTAGACTCGAACATCACACGTTTAGTGACTCAAAAAAATAACCTACTGGTGCATGACGACTATCGCTTATATCGATATTCAGCATCTGGTGAAGATTTAGGAATGTTCTATTTCTCTGGGGATATCGATCACTATGCTTGGGATTCTAATGAAGATGTTTTGTATATCTCTTTTGAGTCTTATAACCAAAGCCACGTTTACAAGTTGAATTTTGACTTTGAGAATAATAACTTGAATGTTGACTATGGTGAGAATTCAGAAACGAGTTCTTCGCCAATCATTTTATTAGAAAATGGTTTAATGTTAGCAAATGAAAGATTAAGAGCTCAAGCAAGCTTAACACCTGTCTCAGATGACGAAGTTGCTATTTCTAATTATATTGACTCTGAAAATAATGAATTAATTACCTTAAAGTATAATGCTGGAAATACGGAGTTATCTCGCTGGAACTCAGAGCATCAAATTATTGAAAGAAAAACAGTAGATGGTGCACCGGTTGCCATACTTAAAGCAGAAAGCCACTACTTAGTGATCACCAATGCTATTGATTCATTCCAGCTTACTCAATATGAGCTTTTAACTGATGTTGATGGTGACGGAATAGAAAATAATGCAGATAATTTCCCAAATGATATTGCAGCATCCGTTGACTCTGATGGTGATGGCTATCCAGATGCGTGGAATGACGGATACACAGAAACAGACTCTACTTCACAATTAACCCTTGATGCTTTCCCTCAAGATTATGTTTGTTGGAGTGCTGAACATGCAGCTACAGACAGCTCTTGTGATTTCACCGCGACTATGACGGCTTATCTGCCAGAAATGACTTTTGCAGATAGTGATGGGGTTATCTATTTATATTCAAACTTAAACGGAGTCGTTCATCGATGGTCTTCAGTGTCTGAAGAATATATCGCTCCTGTTAAAGTCGGAATGGGCTATTTTGATGTTGATATTAATCCACTTGCCGTAGAAGTATCTTCGAATCACGGGCGCTTATATTTAGGTTATAGCACCGGTGAAATTAACTATCTGCCAACGGATTCCCCTTCTGGAGATGAGCAATTTTTCGTTCAGCTTTCACAATCTGTTGGGAAAATGGCCAATGCTGGAAACTTTGTTGTTGTAAAAGAAGGCAACAATTACAGCCAAAATATGCAAATTGTTGATAGAAACGGGGCAATTGCAGCGACGGAAAGCAATCATCGTTACTTTGAATATAGTGTCTGGGATCAAGTGAGTAATCATTTGTATTATCGAGGAGGTTCAGACAGACCAAGGTATATTCAAATCGATCAAACCAACGGCGCTATTAATGACAGTGGGAGCATGGACAACGCCTATAACCATGAATACAGAGGTGACCTTCGTTTATCTGTAAACGCTCAAAAGTTGCTTGTTGGAAGTGGCATGGTTTATGAGTTAGATGATTACAATATTTCTCAAGAATATGCCGATATTATTGACGGCTTTTGGTTAAGTGAGGGAGAGATAAACTTACTTTCTCAGGAGCAAGATTCAGTAATGTTGAGGCGTTTAGATGCTCTGAATAGACCCCTTGAACAAATCAGTTTTTCGGGTACTTATGTTAATTTCGTCAAAGCAGGAGAACAGCCTGTAATTATCAGTCGAATTGATGATCAAGTTGTTTTCAATAAATATGTCGTCAATAACGATAGTGATGGGGATGGTGTTACAAATATTGAAGATGCTTTTCCAAATGATCCTGCAGCATCAATAGATAGTGATAATGATGGTTATCCTGATGAATGGAATGATGGTTTTACAGAGGAAGATTCAACTTCAGGATTAACTCTTGATGCATTCATTAATGATTCAGCCTGTTGGTTAGCCAGTCATGATGATGGAACAGGACAATGTGATTTTGCAGCTTCAGTGCCTGAGTTTACGCCAGATTTAAGTTTTGGTGATGATGCCGGTATTGTGTATTTATTGAGTCGAGAAAATGGTCGACTTTATCGATGGTCAACTGTAACTCAGAACTATATTAACCCTATTGTTTTGGGCAGCGTTTATGGTTCAGAAGATTTATCGCCTGTAACGGCTTATTTTTCGAGTGCGCATCAGCGAATCTATTTATCTTACGAATCAGGCATGCTCACTCATGTACCAATGGGTGAGACCACGGAGCAGTTTTTTGCTTTAAGAAGCCAAGCAGCCTCGCATCTACTTGATGCCGGAGAGCTTGTCGTTGTCGTTGAAGGTCAGACGTTTAACTTGCTTAATCAGCAAGGTGAGCAGCTCAGTGTTTGGAACGGTTTCACTCCAAGAGAAGTTGTTTGGAATGCTATAAACAATCGACTGTTCTATCTCCAAGATTACGATTATTCGAGATACATTCAATATTTGGATATTGATCTTGATACTGCAACCTTTACTGATTCAGGTAGCTCAAATTATATCGATGGTGATGATGGAATCACTGGGCCAATTAACGTTGTCAATAATGGTCAAGAAGTTGTGCTTGGAATGGGGATAGTTCTGGACGTCAATCGATTGCAACCATTGGGTCAAATCGAAGCATTTACAGAAATAGCTTGGTTAGAAAACAATGAATTGCTCCAATTTAATGCGTCTGTTTCAGATGGCACTTTTTCACTGGAGCGCCGTCGTGAAGACCGTAAATTAATTGAGCAGCGACAATTCACAGGAGAGTTGCTTGATTTAGTTTCGACTCATGAGCATCAAATTTTAGTCAGTCAACATGATGGCCAATTAACGCTAGAAATACTGAATTTTAGTGACGACTCTGATGGAGATGCGGTGAATAACGCATTAGATGCATTTCCGTTAGACAGTTCAGCTTCGATAGATACGGATAATGACGGCTACCCTGATGCGTGGAATGTCGGTGCAAGTGAAGAAGATTCTACATCTGAGTTAATGCTTGATGCATTCATCAATGACTCAGCGTGTTGGTTATCTGAGCACAGCAATGGAAGTGGTGGATGTGATTATGCTGCAACTATGCCGATTTTCACGCCGAACACTGTCACTATCAATACCGATGATCAAGTTTATTTGTTTGATCAAGAGGGTGGCAAAATATACCGTTGGTCTTCAGAGCTAGAAGCTTATTTATCGCCTTTGAATGTCAACTTAACCAAGTGGTTTGGTGATTTCCTACCTGAACATTTTGCTTATTCTAAGCAACAGCAACGAGTGTATCTTGGTTATGCCTCTGGAGAAATTACTTACATCGAGCAAGACTCATTTGATGAGAACCATACATTTGCTGATTTTGGCTATGCGGTCACAGGGCTCGGACAGGCAGGAAACTATTTATTTGCTACAACAAATGCTAGTTACAATAATGAAGCTAAAACCCTAGATAACAATGGGCAGGTCGTGAGTTCTGCTTACTATAGTAGCTCTTCAGTTTTCTTTGAATGGGACGAGAGTAGTAATCGCTTATATTATTATGATTATCTTAGTGAAGGCAGCGTCAAATATTTTGAAATATCGCAAGATGATGGTGAAATTACTTCAAATTATACCTCTCCATATCAATTGTCATCAGCATTAACTGGTGCGATTCGTATTTCAGATGATGGTCGTTCAGTGTTATTTGCAAGCGGGACAATATTAGATCAAGAAGGTTTAAACTGGAAATCATCAGTCGGTGCCTTTGTTGCCGGTGATTTCTTATCGTCAGGCGATGTTGTTGGTTTAAGTGCGAATACAGATAATTTCACCCTTCATCGATACGCAAATCAAAATGGTCAAATTGTTGAGTCGGTCAATTATACAGGAGAACCTTTAGCCTTCTTGCGAGGAGAAAGTGTTAACGTCGTTGTAAATCAGCAACAAGGTGGATTTGGTTTTGAGTTCTATGAGCCAAACGATGATTTAGATAATGATGGCGTTTCAAATATTGAAGATGCTTTCCCGACCGATCCTGCTGCTTCTGTAGATGATGATCGTGATGGTTACCCTGATGCTTGGAATGACGGCTATAGCGCTGAGGATTCAACAACAGGGCTAACGTTAGATGCATTTACTGAAGATGTCGGATGCTGGTTAGCAACTCATGCAACTGAAGGCGGTTTATGTAACTACAGTGCGACAATTCCTGCTTATATTCCGGATGCTTTTGATATTTCGGAATATGGGATGATTTATGCCTTAAGTTCTGAAAACAATCGCATTTATCGATGGAGTACGAGAGGAACACTGGGCCATTGGGATCCTATTGTTGCTCAATTAGCGACATATAATGGATTGGAATCACCAATTACGCTCGCAGTTTCAAACGAACACCAAAGACTCTACCTTGGCTATGCGACAGGGGATGTTACATATATCGATTTAAATACATTGGGCGTTTCTGGTAACCAAGAAGAAGTTCATTTTGCTAAACATCAATTTGCGGTAAACAGTTTAGTCTCAACGGGTAATCATTTGGTGGTTCACGCAGGACAGACGGGTCATAATAATTTAATCATTTATGGTTCGGATGCTTCTGTAAAAGATACTCGTTCGAACTTTAGTATGGCTGAGAGCCCTTCTTGGGATGCGTTTGGAAACCGTTTGTATTATTTGCGAGAAGGTAGTAATCAAAGTTACATCAGACACTTAGGTATCAATGAAACAACCGGGAATATTGATTACACTGGGAATTCTAATTACCTAACAAACTCTTTAGAAAGCCCGATTTCGGTTGCAGGCGTCGTAGGTAAGGTGATGGTTGGCTCAGGCGAAGTCTTTGATATTGAGACCCGATCGCTAGAAACAACGACTGAGAACCAATATCAGTTCTTATCAACGACTAATATTGATTTCATTAACGTAAGGGAAAATGACAGTATTTGGCGACTTGAGTTGTTAAATTCTGATACGTTTGATGTTGACTACTCAGAAGTACTTGATAGTCCTGTTTTAGGGGTTCTTGAGAACTTGAGTGAAACAACAATCGTCCATCGTAATGGTAATGATGTCAGCTATCGTACACTCAACTTATATGACAATGATGGCGATAGAATACCGTATTGGTGGGAGGCTAAGTATGGATTATCAGATGAAGATGCTTCTGATGCTGCCCTCGATAATGATGGTGACCAATTAACCAACTTGGAAGAGTTCTTTGCATCAACAAACCCATTGATGGTGGATACAGATGAAGATGGGCTTAATGATTATGTTGAAATCAATACTCATCAAACAAGTCCTGTTGTGTTTGATACCGACAAAGATGGATTATCTGATGGCGATGAAGTGAATATTCATGGAACTGAACCACTACAACTTGATACCGATGATGATGGCTTCAGTGATGGAGATGAAATCAATAAATACGATACTGATCCGTTAGACATTAACTCTACACCAACACCGCTAACGACTTTTTCAGATTCTTTTGAAGACGATACACTATCTGCTTTTTGGAAGTTAGATGTTGAATCTGATGCTCCATGGTCCGTGAATGATAATTTTGCATCAGATGGAAGCAAAAGCATTCGTTCCGGAGATATTGAAGACTCGCAAATAAGCATCATTCGGTTTGAAGGTCTGCTTGAAGCGGGTACCTTCGGTTTTGATACTTTAGTTTCTGCTGAAAGTTGTTGCGATGTGTTGGATGTTTATATCAACGGGGATAGAGCACTTTCAGCGAGTGATACCAGTAACCTTTGGGAATCGCATTCTATTAGTGTTGAAGCGGGTGAAAATATCATTGAGTTTAGGTACAGAAAAGATGGCAGTGCTTCTAATGGAGAAGATGCTGTGTTTATTGATAACGTTTCATTTTCAAGTAACTAGTTAAGCGCCGTTGTCGTGACTAAAACGCAGTGCAATTACACTGCGTTTTAGTTTTTAGAGGCAAATATATCAAACCGCCTGAGCATTTCATTGACAGTTGGAATGTCCTTAGCAAAACAAATCCGCTGCCTCCCTACTTGATCCGAGTAGTAATCATGCCCACAAGAAAAGTTGATCTTAGATTCTTGAAAAAGTCTTAGATTGAAGGCTTGCTCTTTTTCTAATGAGTCTAAATGAAATCTTTTGCTGAAATCAGCCCATAAAAAAATCCCTGCTTTTGCAGGAAAGAACTCAATGCCTTGTTGATGCATAGCGTGAGTGATTCGCTGTTGAGTTTCCGCTAGTCGTTGATTATTGACTTCAATAAATTGCTGACACCAAGGTAAATCTTGTAACAAGTAGCTGGTGCAGGTTTGAGCAATGGAGCTGACGGAATGGAAAAAAGCAAAAGCCGTCATAGCTTGATTTACAGTAGGATTTTTTGAATGAAAACAACCGAGCTTAAACCCTGAGAGACAAAGATCTTTTGCTATGCCATAGACCATATGAATATGTTCACGATGATCGAGGTGATCAAAGCGTTCATCGAGAAAGCTGATGTACTGACCTTCGGCGTATACCGAGTTTGCATATACTTCATCACTGATGATCGCCAAATCATACTTTTTAGCCAGTTGAATAACTTGTGATATTTCTGACTCATTCATTAAGTAACCAGTAGGATTATGAGGGTGATTAATGAGTAATGCTTTGAGGTTACGACTGTGTTGGATATCCCATTCAAAAGTTTCAAGGTTGATCCCCTGAGCGGTCAGACAATTACTGACGTCTAGGTTTACATCAAATGTAGGGCCAATATCTTTAAAAAAACCACTGTAAGCGGGGACCATCGTGAGCATCGAATCTTGTGGTTCCAACAAGATATGGCTAAGCATATGTAGGATGGTGCCTGCACCAGTACTCAGCGTCAATTGGTTGATGTCCTCTACAATGACATTGTTAAACTTAGCTAAGTAGGCCTTGAGTGCTTCTCGTAACTCTTCAATACCTTGAACGCTTGTGTAGTGTTTGGAAATTGTGTTGGCTTGTTCACTGTGACGCCATTCAGCCAGCTTTTGTTGGATCTTAGCATCCATTAAATAGTTTTCAGCTGTTCCAAAATTGAGATACCCATTAGGGCTGGAATGTGGCTGATATGGGTCACGCATACATTGAAAATGGTGGTTTATAACATTTGAAGGTTCTGAGAGTAGATATTTTGCTCGGTTCGCTATCACGTTATATTTTCCCTCTTGGAGACCAGTTCTGGTGCAACACCTAATCCCATGGAAGCGTCGATTATAGCGCCATGAAGAAGTTGCGATTGTTCACTGGCTAAGAATAAACACAAATTGGCAATTTCCGAGGGTTCAATGAGACGTTTTTTAGCGAGATTTGAAATAAATTGTGCTCTTTCTTCATAAGAGAGAGAAGCCAATGTTGAAGCATTGAACATATCAGTATTGGTCGCTCCAGGGCAAATAGCAAAAATATCGATATTAGAATGGACATGCTCACTGGCTAGCTGCTTCGTCATGAACGTGAGCGCTGCTTTGCTCATTCCATCGGCCAAACGAAAAGACGGAAAATGAGTGATTCCGCCTCCCACTGAGGCAATGTTGATGATTTTTCCACCATGTTCAAGCATGAATGGAATAAGGTCTTGGCAGAGCCAAAGAGGGCCAAGTGCGTTTACATGGAGTAACGCTTGGTCTTGTTCAAACGGATTTTTACTGACTTGCTCAACAGTTTTGCTGCCCAACCCTGCATTATTTATAAGGACATCAATGCGGCGGTTAAGCTGGCCTATCAGTTGTTCGTGAGAGTGTTTATTCCCCTGAAACAGTTGATGAAACTCGAGGCACTCAGAGCCGTATTCGGCCAGCAGCTTTTGTGCGACTTCTTGTTTACGGTAGTAAGTGCCCACCACATAATAACCCTTACTTAAGAAGAGTTTTAAGGTTGATAGACCGATGCCACGAGTAGCACCTGTAATAAGTAGTGTTTTTTTCATATAAGGAGTTATATCAGGTTCATTTGACCTCAGTAATCAATGTTAAGAAGGTTTAATCGTTACCGTGACTGTATAAGAAAGCACAAAGGCTGATAACGGGCATTATCATTGAGATTTTTATATAATCCCCTTCAGACCAGCCATAAATCAAAATTAATCAATGTCTCAGAAACATCCTAAAAAAAGTAATGAGAGAAAAAAATTACACCCAAGAAACCGACATAACCAAGGGTATGATTTTGCAATGTTAGTGGCTTGCTGCCCCAAACTAAAAGCTGAACTGATCACAACGCCAGCAGGCACTGAGTCCATTAATTTTTCTAACCCTAAGTCTGTGTTGCTACTCAATGAAGCGTTATTAAAATCAGAGTATGGTGTGCAATATTGGCAATTAGCGGAAAACTTTCTATGCCCACCTATCCCTGGGCGAGTTGATTATGTGCATTATTTGGCTGACTTACTGGCTGCAACTTATCAAACGAAAGTCAAAAAGCTGGGTGAAAGAAAAGTTCGTGGATTAGACATTGGTTGCGGCGCCAGTCTAATTTATCCTTTACTTGGGCATAAGACCTACGGTTGGCAGTTTGTTGGTTGCGATGTCAATTTGCCCTCAGTAAAAGCGTCACAGCTGTTGGTGGAGGCTAATAAATTATCTGCACATATTGATGTTAGACATCAACCTAACAATAGGCACTTTTTTAAACACATCATCAAAGAGGATGAATTTTACGACTTCACCATGTGTAATCCCCCTTTTCATAAAAGCGCCGCTGAAGCTGAAATTGGCAGTAAACGTAAATTAGATAACTTAGCGAGCAATCAGCGTAAGAGGAGAGGAAGCCAGGCTGATTGCAGCCAAAAGCTAAACTTCTCTGGTCAAAGCAATGAACTTTGGTGTGATGGAGGAGAGTCAGCGTTTATTAGAAATATGATTGAGGAAAGCAAAGCGTTCGGCAAACAATGCTACTGGTTTACTTCATTAGTAGCCAAGAAAGAGAACCTTTCTGCAATTAAGAAAGCGCTGAAGAGTGTAAATGTGGCAGATCATAAAATCATTAATATGACTCAAGGGCAGAAAATCACGAGGGTAGTTTGCTGGACATTTCAAACCCATGAAAGCGCTTTATGATGTTAAACATCTTTAACTAAGGAATCATTTCCCCTTAAGTTTATCTCGCTATTTTTATTATAAAATACTCCTAAAGAAGTCAGTTTCGAGGTAATCATGAGTTGTTCATTAAGGCCAAGTTTTGCTTGCTCAGCTTTTCAGGAACCAAGTGCTATTCATGACCCTAGGAATACAGCAATACAACAAGCGTTTTCTTCCGAAAAGCAAGCCATAGCTGTTAAAAATGCATTAACCCCTTATTTGCCTATCGGAGGCGTCGACGGCAAAGTTGCAAGAAATTATGTTGGCTACTTATTTAATCCTTTAGTTGATCTTGAACAATCTGTTCTGACAATAGATTGTATCATCGGTAAACTTCCTCTAAGTGTCCGAGCTGAAGATGTAAAATTCAGTATTAATTATGAATCCGACCCATCCTGTCTAGAAACTGGAAAGTGTAATGTTCTTATCTCATTAGAATTGAGTAATGGTAAAGCTTATGAGGTAAAGCAGTTTAAAGGTGTACCTGAAGAGCAAGCTGAGCAATTAAGCGATAAATTGGAGCTCTGTTACCTAAAAAGCCGTGAATCCGTTGGACAGAGAACAATGGATAGTGGTGTTTTTATGGAGAGTGCTTCAGAAGCAGGTTCAATGCCTTCAACTCGGCAACATACCCAAAGAGTGAGCGTCCTACCAATAGAAACACGTTCGGTTGGGGCGGAAAATAAAAGCACAATGACTTTACAGAGCTTTCAGGCAAAAGATATGGCTCATAAGCAATGGCAGATGCAACAAGAAAAAAATACTCAGGAAAAAGGAGTCTGCAGTCAACAGGACATTGAAAAATTTGAATTAGATGAAAGCTTGCTACCAACCCCAAAGTCTTTACCTGAAAACCCTGCTGATGCTCATATAAGTTATCGCAAAAATATGCGTTTCGCTAGAAATGAGCAGAAGTATGTTACTCGAGGTGGCCATATTCTGGTTGACCCAGTGAGGCCACAATTGACGGAATGTTTAAGTCGAAATCCTAAGCTTCGTAATCCTATAGAGACCTACCTTTCGAAAGCTGACTTGATGCATTTAATGCGGAGTGATTGTAATCATGCCCCAAGGTTTGCAGAGCTGTTTGAAGGTTTGTGCAGCGATAATGGTGATAGTATCTCTCAAACAGGGAAATATCATTGTATAAGAGAGCTTCCTACACTGTCTGGGGTAGAATTTATAGAAGAAGTGGTGAAAGATGAAGCTGGTAGAGAGTATGTGAAGCACTCGATTAGTTTACATCGCTTTAAATATGTTTTGAATATTGTTCCTTGTGCGTTACAAGAGTCGGAAGCTCCAAAGCTTGATGACTCATTCCTCTCAAAATATGCTGAGCGTTCAAGTAGCAAAGCGCAAGCACAGGCAAGAACTCTCTTGCAGCAGATGCAAACATGGGAAAAAGCCGATACTGCTAATGCAATAGTAAAATACCATCAAAAAAGAACTGTTGCTCCTGAATATCAAGACAAAATACGATTCAGTAAACATTACCCAGAGACACCGTTTCAGGCAATTTACAAGACAGAAGGAGGGTTGTATTTAGTGATTGAAGATAGTGATGCTGAAATACCAACTCCTACATTTGAACTGTCTAGATATAGAGGAGAGTTTATCGATAATTTTTGTGAGAAAGATAATCAGTCAATGTGGATGTATGAACTTAACAAATACTCAGATCTTAGGGTTGCTCAATACAGACTAGATTGTATTAAGAGAAGTGCGATTAAACCTGAATATAGAGATCGTGTAATCATCACAGATACGCCTCCAGTAAAAGACTGTTTAGCAGTATATAAAACTTCAGTAGGGCTTTACCTGACAGTGCTGAATAAGGGTGGGAGTACTACTTCTACAAAACCTGAGTTCGGACAACAAGCTTGGGTAGATAAAGCCATCCGTGAGATGGACTACCCTTTATTAGAGCATAGCTCTGAGGATATTCGTAAGCGTTATTGCAAGCCTGAGAATGAACCAACTGTAGAAGTCTTAGACGCAGGTTTGAAAGAGATTGATGAATGTAAAACAGTTAGATTAGGTAATAAAAAATTAGCAGAAATTAAGTCGAGTATTTTTAAAGATGAATATCAGGAGAATGTTAAACTGACTAAGAGTATACCCGAAGGCAATCTTCAAAGAGCTTACAAGACTTCAGGTGGTTTATATTTGGTATTTAAGACTCGAGTCGATGATGAAAAATATACTCAGTTAACAAACAGCATTCTATCAAAGTATGATTGAGATGAAGCGTTTCCTTTGAAGGCAAAAGAGTATTTCTACGTTGAATTTGTCTAATGCAGTAAACTTGAGGGGAAGCAGGAGTGATGATAACTCAATAAAAAAACGAACTGCAAAGTGCAGTTCGTAAAAACAGGGACAACGATGAAACAAGTAAAAGGAAATTCGTAATGCTTTGGTCATCACGAATGTTTACTCTAGACACCAACCGAAATGGATTGCATGATGCTTAACTAAATTGACCGTGAGTCATTCTGTTTTATTTCACCGTTCAAATACTTTTTTCCCATCAACCCAAGTTTGCAATACTTTGGTTTGCCAAATATCGGCTTGTGGTACTTCAAAAATATCTCTATCGATAATAATTAAATCTGCTTTCATGCCAGGCTTTAATTGGCCGAGCTGTGCTTCTTTATGTGAAGCAAAAGCATTGTTGACCGTAAAACTTGCAAGTGCTTCGGTTATAGTCATTTTTTCTTGTGGATACCAACCTTTAGGTGGTTGATTTTGGTGATCTTGGCGAGAAACAGATGAATATAACCCGTAAAATGGATTAGCTGATTCAATTGGAAAGTCTGAGCCCGCAGCAATGATAGCTCCAGCGTTGATGAGCTTTCTCCAAGCGTAAGCGCCTTTGATTCGTTTTGAGCCAAGTCGATCTTCTGCCATGTTTTTGTCTGATGTGGCGTGAGTTGCCTGCATAGATGCTATGACGCCAAGCTGGTTAAAGCGAGGTATATCGCTTAGTTGTAAAACTTGGGCATGTTCAACTCGATGTCGTAAGGCTTTGCTGTCGGTTTTGGGAATCAAGTTTTCATAGTAATCTAATACTAACTGGTTGGCCTTATCGCCAATCGCATGAGTATTTACTTGGAACCCTGAGGACATTGCATGTTCGATGATATTTTTGAGTTCACTGTCTTTATAAAGTAATAATCCTTTATGACCGTGTTTATCGCTGTAATCCTCAATTAATGCCGCTCCGCGGCTGCCTAGTGCGCCATCGGATAAAATTTTAATACTGGCAATATCGAGTTTGCCTGAGGGATGATGATAAGGGCCTTGTGCCATGAGTTGATCAAATTTGCGGTCACCTGTTGCTATCATGGCGTAAATACGGATTGGAATTTCGTTATTATTTGCCAATGCCTTATAAACATTAAGAGTGTCGCTGCTTACACCCGCATCGTGAACTCCTGTTAAACCGAGCTTCGCTAATGTTAGCATTGATTTTTTAAGGATAATTTTCTTTTCTTCAGCACTTAACTCTGGAATATGCTTGGTCACTAAAGCTTGTGCATTATCAATAAAAACGCCCGTTGGTTCCCCGTTTTTATCACGAATAATTTCACCACCTTCGGGTGATACTGTGTCTTTAGTAATGCCAGCAATTTTTAAGGCAGTAGAATTCGCCCAAGCTGCATGCCCATCGACGCGTCGAAGCCATACTGGCGTATTCGGAAAGGCTTTGTCTAAAGAAGCTTTTGTTGGAAATGCATTACTATTCCACAGTACTTGGTTCCAGCCACGACCTTGAATCCAAGCAAGGCTTGGGTTTTCTTTACGAAATGAAACGGCTTTTTCAACGGCGGCTTGTTCTGATGATACACCGCGGAGATTGATGCGGCTGAGGTTTAGCCCGTAACCCAGTACGTGTCCATGCGCATCTATTAAGCCTGGTAAAACGGTTTTTCCCTGACCATCTATAACCTTAGCTTTGCTATTAGTTGTGCAGGGGAAATCAACGCATAGTTTATCTACTTTGTCATGAGTAAATTGAATGGCATTGAACTTTACCAGTTGGCCATTGTTGATGGTATAACCGTTGATATTTTTAATTAATGTTGTCGCACAAGCAGTTGCGGTGCCTAAACTTAATAGTAAACAACTGATTGTTGGAATTAGGTGATTTTTTGGTAATACGCTTCTTATATTCATGAGATATTGAACAAATCCTTTTTTAATCAATTGTATTAAATTGAATATAACATTGTTCTTCTCTGTATCATTAACGTTATTTATGCATATATCGACAGGAAATGCTTGAGCTTACTCAGTTTTTTATTAATGAACATTAATTAAAATATCATTCTTCATTAACTCCAATAGCCCCAATAGTGGTTACACTTAAAAGTACTATACGCTAAAGGTTAAATTGACTAATGACTGTTGGAGGAGTAGCGCATTATATCGCTAGACAAGGCCCTGAAGAGGTTGCCGTTACCAGTGCAGATTATCAACAGTTTCAGCAAGGCGTTCTAGTGTGTGACTTTGCGTCTGATGCAGAGCATGCCGAATTTGTTAGAACTTCTCAACTCATTGACCGTTACTATCCCGATCGTGCATTTAAAAATGTGGCGATGAAATTTTTGCATCAATTAATTGTAAGCCGAACAAAAGATCAAGCCGAAAGAGCAATACAGGGGTTCAATCAATTAAAAGCGGTTGCTCCACTGAGTGCAGAAATAACGATGACGATTAAACGAAGGCAAGATTTTGATAGACATCAGGAAGAAGCATTTGTTGTTGATATTAAGCATTCAGACTGGCTTGCCCCATATACTATTGAGACAAAGAAGTATCATCCAAAGGCTATCAACCAACCAAGATCTGTATATCAAAGCTATTCACAGGCACAAATTAATGCCAGCATGGAAAGACGACAGGCTGCTTTGATTGACAAAGAGGTCGATGAGAAAAAAAAAGAACCCTTCATAGCAGCTGTTAAATCTCTTGCTAATCAGAGTGATGCTAAAAGCTTTATGCCATATCTTGCATATTTTAATTCTAGGCTTGATTTATCCGATATGCAGAGAGCTTGCAATAATTTACAAAATATTCTGCCAACAGATCTCCGACATTGTATTTATCTAGAGGAGACAGCAGATCCTTCTAATAAACATTATAAAGTTACTCGATTGGTTGTTAAATCCTTGAGTGGTCAAAAATTAACTTTTGGGGCAATCTATGAAGAAGTTAGGGAAGCGGAGAGCGATGTTAAGCCCGAGCATAAAATTGTAGAATGCTCGAGTGACGAGCTTGCACACGAGGCGTTTCTTTTTACTTCGCTCACAGAGCGTGAATTGAAAGATTTAATTAAATCATATAAACCCGTTCAAGACGAGACTGAAGCTGCACAGCTAATGATTAAGTTGGTCAACAAAGAAGAAGGTAGAAACAACGCAGTTCGGTTTTCGGTCGTTAAAGAGCGAAGCGCTCAAAAAGGCCAGCCAGACGATTTTATTTTGGAGTTTCAGGTCGATAATGAACACTTATTAAAATGTAAAGTTGGTCATGAATGTGTTTTTAAGATAGCCGAAGCTTATGATTACAGCACATATAGGAGCGGAGATATCTCACCTGAACTCGCTACTTTATTTCGTGACGAAGCGAATGGTTATGTTATGAATGTCGATCAGTTAATAGAGTTTGAAAAGGTTGAGCAAGGACTAAAGCAAAACAAATTTTTGGCAATGCTCATGAGTAAGATGGAGGATCCATGGGGTTGGCATATCAGTGTTCAAGAGTCCGTTCCTAAGCTTAAAATTGCAAAGCTCATTGGGAGTGAAGATGATGGATTACCCGTCACAAACACCAAAAAACAGGAGCAGAGGGTTTATCTGTTCAAGCTCAATAACGGTCGATATTTAACTTTTTCCACCGCAGGAATTGAATTCGAAAAGCAGCAAGTGGCTCAAGTCGTACTGCCAATTGGCCACAATGAAGTGCCAAGTTCTAGTGCGACAGCGTTAATGTGTAAAACAAAGTCAGGAAAGCCTAGTTATGGTGTTGCTTCTGCTTTTACGGGCGACCAAGAACGAAGCGATAAAGGTATCCATTCATATCAACGTGAAAATCAAAGTCATGGTTATCACTACCCTTCAAGGGAAGGGGGCACTGCATTATCAAGATATCTGCAACCAGAAGCCTCTTATAGAGAAGAGCCCCAACCTCGCTACGCTGAAAACCCTTCATGCACTCCTTCATTTCAAAATGAAAGTCGGAGCCATAATTACCATCAAGCCTTAAGGGGAAGTGTTGCTACTCAATCTGGGTATCCTCAAAGAAGAGACTCTCACAGGGATGATCACCAACCTCGTTACGCTGAAAATCCTTTAGGTACTCATTCAGTTCAAAGTGAAAGTCGGAGTTATGATCATCGTGATTCCCCGGGGAGAGGCATCACTCCACTGCCAATTTCTCCGAGGCCAAGAGACCCCTATAGTAGTGAGCCGCAACCTCGTTATGCTGGCAGTCATTCAATCGCTAGCGGAGTAAGAGCGGTTTCCAGAGCTAGTGAAATTCAATCTAATAGCGCTAAAAATTTACTATCGGATTTAGAAAAGACGGATTTAGAGATTAACCTTCTTATGGGCATGCTCAGGCTCTCAGATAGTGAATATGATTTGAATCAAGCAATGTCGAATTTTGGAGGCATCACACAGATCAACATAGAGAAAAATCATGATAACAATACAATATTGGTTAAAGTGAGAGACCCGCATACAAGTAAATTTCTAGTAGCAGAAGAAATTGAGTTAAATTTTGGACTCAAGGCTTTATCAACTTATCCTTCTGCCTCCCCCCCAACAGCAAGTAGACATGATGATCCTGAAAAAACATTGACAATGGGGCTGAATAAAAGCGACCGTACTCACAGTCAAAAAGGTGTTTGGCGTGAAGGTTATGGCAGCCATCAAGGAATGCCTTCACCTAGTAGAGATTTATATTTTACGCGAGAGCCTTCTGACCCAAGTCGACAACACGCGCATAAAATGCCTCCCGCAAGCGAAAGAGATGTTGTAAGTCGTCCCTCAGTAAGTCGGTCACCAATAAATCAAAGGGCACCTAAGTTAGTTCAAAGTGGGTATGGTTTTAGAAAGAATAACGCTTTCGGTCAGGCCTCTTTAGCTCTTCAGCTTCCGGCTCACGGCAACCCGCAAAAAAAAATAACTGAAGTGACTCTGTCTCAATCAGAGACTATAAGTTGGTTTGAAAAAATAAATTCTTTCAGTGGGGGAATGAGAAGTCGATTTGTCGATCTCTACACACAGGATGATGATACGGCAATCAAGCGTTTTAAGATTATCGCAATGTCGTACAAATCTGTTCTGGAGTTTAAAGCGAAAGATGTTGGTGACGGCTATGTTAAGTTAGGCTTCTATTATTCATCTCAAACGGGAGAGTCTACTTTCTATGTGATGAGAGAGGTTCAAGACTTGTACGGAAGTACACGAGATTTATAGCCTACACTTAAGCTACTGATTATTGTGGGATAAGAGTATGAGAGTTCTTCTACTATTATTGTGTACTACTTTGCTTTTTGGGTGCTTCAATCAACAGGCTAATCAAGCCTTAGGCACGCTTGAGCGTGATCGCATTACGTTTGCTGCTACAGGTAATGAGATTATCCGCCAAGTGCCTTTTAAAGAAGGGGCACAGGTGAAAGTGGGTGATGTGTTGGTCAAGCTTGATGGTACGCACCAGCAATCCGTTGTAGCTCAAGCCAAAGCCAATGTCGCAAAGGCCAACGCAGTATTACGAAAATTGACCAACGGTGAGCGTGAAGAAGACATTGCCGTTGCTAATGCTAATGTTGAAAATGCGAGAGCACAGGATAATGAAACAGAAAAAAACTATCGTCGTATCTCAGAGCTTTACCAGAGAAAATTAGTCAGTCGAGCCCAGCTTGATAGTGCTAAAGCGAGCCGAGATAGCGCACGGGCGAATTTGCGTTCAGCCAATGAAGCTTTCAGAAAGCTTACGGCTGGTGCCAGAATCGAAGATATTGATCAAGCGAAAGCCGAACTCGAAGCAGCAAAAGCCGTGTTTGCTTTAGAAGAGCAACGATTAAAGGATCTTACGGTAACAGCGACCAGAAACGGGGTGCTTGACAGCTTACCTTATAAACTGGGAGAACGTGTACCGATTGGTGGTGTAGTGGCTGTGGTATTGGCTGATAATGCTCCTTATGCAAGAGTGTACGTACCTGCGTCGATGCGTCTTGATTTTGTGATTGGTAAACAAGTGGTGGTACATGTAGATGGTGTAAAAACCTCGTTTGTAGGTCAGGTGAGAAAAATTTCGGATGAACCTGCTTTTAGTCCTTACTATGCATTGACGGAGCAAGAGCGCTCTCATCTGATGTATTTAGCTGAAATTACACTCCCAAAAACGGCAGAGCGACTCCCTTCTGGTATGCCTGTGCAAGCTGATTTCTCACCAATGACCTTACCCCCTCCACCGAGAATTAAAAAGAATAAAGATGAGCCGAAACAAGTCAGTCGTCCAAGGAACTCATTATGACAGAGGAGTTTGCCATCACAGCACAAGGTGTGGTGAAAAAGTTTGGTGAGTTTACCGCCGTTAATGGGCTTGATTTGTTTATCCCCAAAGGGCAAATTTACGGCTTTTTAGGGCCTAATGGATGTGGTAAATCAACCAGTATTCGATTACTAACAGGACTACTCGCACCAACCGCTGGTGATATCGAAGTATTGGGTTTAAAAGTTCCTCAAGAAGCCGAAAAGCTAAAAACAAAAATCGGTTATATGACTCAAAAATTCTCTTTATATGACGACCTGAGTGTTGAAGAAAACTTAGTCTTTATGGGCCGTATATACGGCTTGCCCGAATCAGTATTAAAAGAACGTCTCATTACTCAGCTCGAAACCTATGGACTCAGCCAGCTTAAAGACAATCGTGTTTCAGGTATGAGTGGCGGGCAAAAGCAGCGTTTATCGTTGGCTGCTGCCACTATTCATCAGCCTGAACTGTTATTCCTTGATGAGCCCACGTCTGCCGTAGATCCAGAGAATCGCCGCGAATTTTGGGAGCAATTATTCGATTTGTGCGAGAGCGGCACGACCATTCTTATTTCAACGCACTATATGGATGAAGCTGAGCGCTGTCATAACCTCGCCATTATGGAAGCTGGTGTCATTCGAGCTCATGGTTTACCTGAAACATTAATGGATAACCTCGGGGTTACGGTTGTCGAAGTACTCGCTGATAACTTACGGCAAATTAAAGCGCAATTATTGAAAAGTGAATACATTAACTCTGTAGCTCAGTTAGGCGTTCGTTTAAGAGTTTTAGTCAGCGAGGATATCTCACAACCTTTGACGTGGTTAAAGCAGCAGTATCCTGAATTGAAAAACGCAACGCTTGAAATCTCACGGGCGAGTTTAGAAGATGTATTTGTCTCTGTGACTGGGGAGGGCAGACAATGAAGTCTACTCGCCGAATTGGAGCCATGATTTTTAAAGAGTTTCGCCAATTAATGCGGGATCGTATAACCGTCATGATGGTTGTGATGCTGCCATTACTCGAATTAATGCTTTACGGTTATGCCATTAATATCGAAATTAAAAATATCCCTATTGGAGTCGTAGATCAGAGCAACTCTGTGTTTGGCCGACAGTTAGTAGAGTCAGTTAAAGCGACCCAAATTCCACGAGTCAAACATGTCTATAGCACCGTTAAACAAGCACAAGATGCATTGCGTAAAGGCAGAGTGAGAGCAGTATTAGTGTTACCTCCAGACTTTATGCAACGGGTTGCACAAGGTCGAATTTTAGGACAGTGGCTGGTGGATGGGTCTGACACTTTAGTGAGTGGGGCTTTCAAGGCATTGGAGAGTATGCCCTTAACTGACTTTGATATTCCCGTTCGAAAAGCCGCCCCTGAGCGAACGTTTGAGATAACCATTTTTTATAACCCGAATCAGCGCAGTGCGGTAAATATTGTTCCAGGGTTAGCTGGGGTGATTTTGACCATGACGATGGTTATGTTCACTAGTCTTGCGATTGTGCGAGAAAGGGAGAGAGGTAACATTGAGTTATTGATCACTACGCCGATTCAACCACTTGAATTGATGGTCGCCAAGATCGTGCCTTACATTGTGGTTGGGTTAGTGCAGGTAGCGATCATCCTTGGCGTCGGGCACTTATTGTTCGATGTGCCGATTAATGGCTCTTTGATCCAAGTGTTGCTTGTGACGCTGTCTTTCATTGCTGCCAGTTTAACTTTAGGTTTATTGCTTTCAACGATTGCTCAAACGCAGATGCAAGCAATGCAAATGACAGTATTTATTTTACTGCCATCAATTCTATTATCTGGGTTTGCGTTTTCTTATGATGCGATGCCAGTTGCGGCTCAATGGATTGCGGAAGCACTGCCAGCAACGCACTTTATGAGACTGATACGCGGTGTAGTGTTACGAGACGCAAGCGTCATCGATATGTGGCCGGATACTTTATGGTTACTGGTATTCACGTTCTTAGGAATTTTGATTGCAGCTAAACGCTTCAGCAAGTCGCTGGATTAAGCGTGTTCATTCATCTTATTTCAGCCATTCGATTCGTTTGGATTTGAGAATATCAGGTATTAAAGCGATATTTTATCTCATTGCTTTGATGCTTCTTTTTCAATTATGGAACTTACATTTAATTAACAACTCTATAGTTTCAGTGATGAAACTTGGAGTGAACATTGTTACAGGGATTAAATGCATCATGGAAGTATGATGAAGTTGAGTGCATAGAATGGCAAATGCATGCTGAAGATGGAACTGAGCCAACTGAGCTTTACGTTGATCATTCAACACGTTCCAACAGTCATGAAAGTGCTTCTCAACCGCTTAATACTCAACACAAAGATATCAGTTTGGTGGCGTTGCTTCATGTTGCCTTATTCTGGTTTCTTGCTAGCAACTGGCAAGCACCCAATAAGGTAGAGCAATTACAACTACTGCAAAAACCAATGTTTCCAAAGCTAGAGGCATTTTTATATCAAATGCCGATTACAGCCACAAAAAAAGTGCCTCAAGAAAAGAGTCAACCTGTAACAGTAGTAGAGCCTGAAATTAAAAATATGCCTAAAGTCATTACTGAGGCACCTACCGTTACAGAGGTCGAAGTAAGCAAAAAACAGCAGTCACCAGACAAGCTGGAAGAAGCGCCCAAAAAATTCAATTTTAAAGCTGCAACTCAGTCTTATTTACAGCGGCAGCAACAGCAGCAATTTGAATCTTTACCACTAGGAAACGAACAATATCGCTATGGTTCGATGAGCGAAATGACGCCGCAGATGAAACAAGAGTGGTTGCCAGCGAGAGAAACCTTTGCTGAGAAGAAAACGCTTGATCACCGACTCGATCCTAACCGAATCATTAGAGAGGGTCATGAGTGTTGGCGTGTAGTGAAGATCATTGATCCAATAGCAGGGGACTCTGAAAACTTAGGGTATAAGTTTAAGTGCGGAAAAACCGATCAAGAAAAAGCGTTAGCGGAAAGTTTAGGTAAGTACCTGAAAAAACGGTAAACAGTACAGAGTTTATACAAGATAACTGTGGTAATTTTGCGACTGTTTTATCATTTTAAAGAAGACGTTAGCGATGAAAAAGTATTTAGCCCTCTTGATATTCACATTATTACCCATATCTGCTTTTGCTCAAAGTACGGGTTCTAGAGATATTGGTACCTTATCATTCAATGTGGTCAGTAAATCACCCGCGCTTGAAAAAGATGTATACATTACGACTCGGCAAACAATGATTAACCCAGCGAATTGTAGTCAGACGTCATATTTACTCCCAGACAACGCAAACTACGATCATGAGCTTAATATGTTGCAAGTGGCTTCTGATGTATCCGTGATATTTGAGGTTTCCGACAGCGAATGTTCACATGATCATCCGTTGATCACTCAGCTCACTTTGAAATGGTGGTAGAAAGAATCTTAGATGAGGCTCTGAGAGCAGAGCCTCTATATTGAGCTAATTAAGTGTAATCAGCCACGATAGTAACGTTGAGTTACAAATGGCATTTTAGCAACTTGCATCGGTAGTTTTTTACCACGCACTTCAGCAAAAATTTCAGTATCTAGTGCGGCATACTCAGGTTTGACGTAGCCCATAGCAATAGGGTGACCCACGCTAGGCCCTGCAGTACCGCTAGTAACCACGCCAATTTTTTCTCCATCAGCATTGTACAACTCCGCACCTTCACGCACAGGCGCTTTAGCTAAACCTTTCATACCTACACGTTTGCGAGATACATCCTTAGTGACGATTTCAGTTAAGATTTTATCTGCACCAGGGAAACTGCCAGCACGTTCACCGTCAGTACGACGAACCTTGCTGATTGCCCATAACAAACTGGCTTCAACAGGTGTTGTTGTCGTATCGATATCATGGCCATACAAACATAGGCCAGACTCTAAACGTAATGAGTCACGGGCACCCAATCCAATCCATTCAACTTCATCTTCAGCTAACAGCTTACGTGTGATGCTTTCCGCTTGGTCGGCTGGAATTGAAATTTCAAAACCATCTTCACCGGTATAACCCGCACGACCAATAATGCATTCAGCGCCATCAATGTTCACACGACGGCTGTCCATAAATACCATGGTCGATACTTCAGGTAATAAGCGAGCCATCACCTCAGCAGCCTTTGGACCTTGAAGTGCAAGCAATGCGCGATCAGGCATTTCAGTAAGTTCAACACCGTCGACAAGGTTGGCTTGCATATGAGCGATGTCTTGCTCTTTACAAGCAGCGTTAACCACAACAAATAAGCCATCACCTAAGTTACTGACCATTAGATCATCCATCAAGCCGCCTTGTTCATTAGTGAACAACGCATACTTTTGTTTGCCTTCTGGTAAATCACTGATATCAACAGGCGTTAAGTTTTCAAGCATTTGAGCGGCGTTTGCACCTTTTAGGAACACTTGTCCCATGTGTGAAACATCAAATAGACCTGCGGCATCACGAGTGTGAAGGTGCTCTTTTTTGACGCCTAGTGGATACTGAACTGGCATTTCATAGCCAGCAAACGGCACCATTTTAGCTTCTGCTTCTAGGTGTAAATTGTATAAAGGAGTGCGAAGTAAGTCCTGTGACATAACAATACCACTTATAAGTTAAGTCTAAGCCGTCGAATCGACGGCTTAATTGATGATGAAAGAGAGAATTAGTCGTCTACGTTAACGTTTTTACCAGCGAAGTAATCGCGAGTAAGTTTGAAGACGATAGGGCTAAGCAGTACCAGAGCAATCAAGTTGGGAATTGCCATCATTGCATTCATGGTATCAGCCAGTAACCAGATAAACTCTAGTGAACCTGCAGCACCGATTGGAACAACAAGAATCCAAAGAATACGGAAAGGCTTGACCCCTTTTACGCCGAAGAAATATTGAACACATTTCTCACCGTAAACACTCCAACCTAAAATGGTTGTGAATGCGAATACTGTTAATGCAATAGCAACTAAGTCGTCACCAAATGGAATCGCTGAGCTGAACGCTTTTGCGGTTAGCGCCGCACCTGTTTCACCTGATGTCCATTCGCCTGATACGACAATCGCAAGACCAGTAATGGTACAAACTACTAGCGTATCTAGGAATGTACCTAGCATTGCTACTAGACCTTGTGCAACTGGGTTATGAGTTTGCGCAGCAGCATGAGCAATCGGCGCACTACCAAGACCAGCTTCGTTTGAGAATACACCACGTGCCACACCAAAACGGATTGCAGCCCAAACCGCAGCACCAGCGAAACCACCTTGTGCAGCAGTACCAGTGAATGCAGATTCGATAATAAGAGAGAATGCAGCAGGGATGTCAGCAATATGGTAACCAAGAACAACTACACCAGCAGTGATGTAGAAAATCGCCATCATAGGTACAAGCTTACCAGCCACATCGCCAATACGCTTAATACCGCCCATAAGAACCGCACCTACTAATACCATTAATACGATACCAGTTACGATTGGTGAAACCCCAAACGTTGATTCAAGTGCGTTTGCTACCGAGTTAGCCTGTACCGTGTTACCAATACCAAAGCCTGCGATAGAACCAAACAGTGCGAATGCACCGCCTAACCAAGACCACTTACTCTTAAGGCCGTTTTTGATGTAGTACATTGGGCCACCAATGTGCTCACCGTTTGCGTCAGTTTCACGGTATTTAACCGCAAGTACGGCTTCAGCATACTTGGTTGCCATACCCACTAATGCAGTTACCCACATCCAGAATAGTGCACCCGGGCCACCTAAGAAAATAGCTGTTGCAACACCGGCAATATTACCCGTACCAATAGTTGCGGAGAGAGAGGTCATTAGAGCGTTAAATGGGCTAATTTCACCCTTAACGTCTTTGTCTTTTTCAGGAACTCGACCTTGCCACATCAGTTTGAAACCAGCGCCAAGTTTGAGTACAGGCATCAGCTTTAAGCCGAATGTTAAAAAGAGTCCAACCCCGAGAATGAGAACCAGCATGGGTACACCCCATACAATTCCATTGATGTAGGATAAAAAATTACTTACTAAATCCATAGTAACCTCATTTTGTTGTTATTATCTTCGCAACTTTAGTGTCGCGTTATTGTGCATTTTCTCTTGGCTTTTGATTCTAAGCTTCATTGTGATTGAAACGGCAAGTCACAAAAGCTAAAAGTTAAGACCGCCTATTTTAGTTTTTATTTCCTTGAGCACGATCTTAAGTAACACCCAAACTGACACTTAACCAACATCGTATTCAAGGTAAGTACCTGACCATAAATTTCTTAAGATTTTGCCGTGCCCATATTCAGCACTCTACTTCGTTGCAACTCCTTGCCATAGCTACGGCTATGACTCGTCACTGCGCCTTGTATTGCACTAAACCTGAACACGATAATTATCAAAGAACTTATCATCAGGTACTTAGAAAACTGGTTCCAACTCTGGCTTGCGATAAGCAGAAACACTTCAGTTAATCCGCTCTCACACTGGTCAACTGTGACGACTTAACGCTTACGTCAAAGCTGGAATCCAAGTTTCCTATCGGAAACAAAGTAGACTTTTAAAATATAAAATCAACCTTTTTTTAACAAAAAAGTGCGGCAAATAATCATAATTGATACAAATTGATTTATCTATGTTAATGATTTTTATTGATTATGTGTGAAAGTTGAAGGCGTGTAGATTAAATGGTTAAAGTTGACGCTTTGGTAAACTTTGGCTGCCCTCCATGAGAGGACAGACCAGAAGAACGCCAGAGATATGAGAGTTGTTGCGGGTTATGAGGTGGTGATCCAAAGAATGAGTGCATCTTCTTCGCTGCTGGATACCACAAGATGGCCCATGCTGGCATCGTAATAGGCGCTGTCTCCAGCCTTAAGCGTACGAGGTTGATAAAATTCAGTCAGTAATTGCGCTTCACCTTCTAATACTAAGAGAAACTCCTCACCGTCATGGCGAACCCAATCGCCAAAATCATCAAAACTACGAGCATGAACGCGGCTTTTATACGGCAGCATCTTTTTGCTACTGAGCTGAGTGGCGAGTAGTTCGTGTTCGTAAGTGGTAGTGAGATGCTGCTGACCTTTACCTTGTTCAGTGATATCACGGCGACCAGTGGCCTGTTGCTGCTTAGGCTCCACAAACAGTTGTGGGATCTCAATATCTAGACCTTTTGCTAATTTTTGTAGGATTGCAAAGGTCGGAGAGATCTGCTCATTTTCAATTTTTGAAAGCGTAGATTTCGCTACACCAGTACGTTTGCTGGCATCTTCAAGCGTCAATTGATACTGAGTTCGAATTTTTTTGAGAATTTTTCCTATGTTTACCGGGTCTTCTGCAGTGAAGCTGTCTTCTTGTAGAGCAACAGCTTCTGACGGGTAGACATCAATATTTCCATTGTCTTTCATATCTGATCTGGCGTTGGTATTGAACATTCTGTTCACATTGTTACATATTTTCCCATTCAGCTATATAGGCACCGAATTAGAATTATTACTCAATTGTTGGAAATAAATTCGATCATGTGAGAAAAAGTTTCCAATAAGAAAAATAATTGTTGATCGCTCATTTTTTCCCTGTTATGTTTTAAAAATGTAAAGTTGACGTAAACAGTCATGAGGCTCTCATCACTGGATAAGTAAAGGGATTAACCCTGCTTACATTTTTCGTCAAAAAAGACCCAGCAAATAACGATAATTACAATTGGGCTTCTTTCCCCCGCATTTGTGGATTCTCGTTTATTAAGCACTTTGCTTGCTGGTGTGTGGATTAAGCCAAACGGAGCCAACTTGTCAATCAAGCTCTGTTGAAATGAGGATATATCATGGAAAAGGTAGCAGCAGTAACATACAGTGACCGTGAACTAGAAAGTTTCTTCTCTTCCGACTTAGCTTCAGTAGATGGCGCAGTAATGCAAACCATCAGTCAAGAAAGCACTCGTCAACAAAACCAAATTGAACTTATTGCTTCAGAAAACATCGTTTCTAAAGCGGTAATGGAAGCTCAAGGTTCACTGCTAACCAATAAATACGCTGAAGGATATCCTGGACGCCGTTATTATGGTGGTTGTGAGCATGTTGATGTCGTTGAAAAACTGGCTCAAGACCGTGCAAAGCAATTATTTTCTGCTGAATACGTAAACGTACAACCACATTCAGGCGCGCAAGCCAATGGTGCTGTGAAGTTAGCACTCTTGCAACCAGGTGACACAATTTTAGGTATGTCATTGGATGCCGGAGGTCACTTAACTCATGGTGCTCGTCCTGCTCAATCAGGTAAATGGTTTAAAGCGGTTCAGTATGGTGTGTGTCAAGACACGCTTCATGTTGATTATGACCAAGTTGAAGCCCTAGCTAAAGAACATAAGCCAAAATTGATCATCGCCGGTGGCTCAGCCATTCCTCGTCAGATTGATTTTGCGCGTTTTCGTGCTATCGCCGATGAAGTCGGTGCTTATTTGATGGTAGATATGGCTCATATCGCAGGTTTAATTGCGACGGGTCATCATGCAAATCCACTTCCACATGCGCATGTTGTCACTACCACTACTCATAAAACACTTCGCGGTCCGCGCGGTGGCATGATTTTAACCAACCATGAAGACATTGCTAAGAAGATTAATTCAGCCGTGTTCCCAGGTCTTCAAGGTGGCCCATTAATGCACGTTATCGCGGGTAAAGCAGTTGCCTTTGGTGAAGCACTAGAGCCAGGCTTTGAAAGCTACATTGCTCGTGTATTACAAAACGCAAAAGTATTAGCTGAAACCCTACAAGGCCGTGGTTGCGATATCGTTACTGGCGGTACAGACACTCACCTTATGTTGGTTGACCTTCGCCCTAAAGGTTTGAAAGGTAACGCCGCAGAAGAAAGCCTTGAACGCGCAGGCATCACTTGTAATAAAAATGGCATTCCATTCGATACTGAAAAACCAATGGTGACATCTGGTGTTCGTCTCGGTACGCCAGCAGGTACAACTCGTGGTTTCGGTGTTGAAGAATTTACCTTAATCGGTAATTGGATTGGTGACGTTCTAGATGGACTAGCAGCAAATCCAGAAGGCAACTCTAAGGTTGAAAAAGAAGTGCTTGAAAAAGTAGAAGCGCTTTGTAAAAAGTTCCCTTTATACAACTAATTGGTATTTGTCACACTCGCTGCAGTGGGTGTGATTGCAAAAAATAAAAAACAAGAATTCAAAGCAGGAAAAGATTATGAGTGTTGCAGCAAATTACAAATTCGCAAAAAGCCATGAGTGGGTCAAAGACAATGGTGATGGCACCGTAACAGTAGGTGTTTCTGAGCACGCTCAAGGCCTATTGGGTGACGTGGTATTCGTTGAATTACCTGAAGTGGGTGAAGACACGACGGCAACGGAAGGTTTCTCTCTCGTTGAGTCCGTGAAAGCGGCATCGGATGTTTATGCTCCGGTTTCAGGTGAAATCCTTGAAGTGAATGAAGAGCTTGAAGACAGCCCTGAATTAGTTAATGAATCTCCGTTTAAAGGCGGCTGGATTGCAAAAATTAAGTTAAGTGATGCGTCTGAGCTAGCAAACTTAATGGATGAAGCTACTTATCTAGCAGGCTTAGACAGCGAGTAACCTGCGTGCAGGTTGGTTTAAAAATTGAATTGATATCATCAGGTGATTGTTAAGGCTTATGACGAAAATGATAAGTCTTAGTTAACGTATAACAGTCAGTCATCTGATTTATGTAAAGGCAAGAATTATGAGCAGTATGGATTTATTAACGAGCTTGTCGACCTCAGATGAATTTATTGGTCGTCATATTGGCCCAAATGCCAATGATGTAAACGCAATGCTAAGCCATTTAAAACTGAGCAGTGTTGCAGAGTTAATTTCACAAACCGTCCCTGATGATATTCGTCTTCCGCAAGCTATGGATTTACCTGACGCCAAAAGTGAGCAACAAATGCTGACTGAGCTGAAGGCCATTGCTTCGCAAAATAAAGTGTATAAAAGCTTTATCGGCCAAGGGTATTACAATACTTTTGTGCCAAACGTGATTTTACGAAACGTATTAGAAAACCCAGGTTGGTATACAGCATATACGCCTTATCAGCCTGAAATTGCTCAAGGCCGTCTTGAAGCTTTGTTGAATTATCAACAAATGATCATCGATATAACGGGTCTTGAATTGGCGAATGCATCATTACTTGATGAAGCCACAGCAAGCGCAGAAGCGATGAGCTTCTGTCGTCGTGCGAGTCGCAGTAAGTCGAACGTATTCTTTGTGGCTGACGATGTGCATCCACAAACTCTGAATGTCATTGAAACTCGTGCTCGATATTTTCATTTTGAGCTCGTCGTGGCGCCGGCGTCAGAGCTGAATGATCACGATTTCTTTGGTTGCTTATTGCAGTACCCTGGCACTCAAGGCGGTGTCGTTGAATTGTCTGAGTTGATTACTTCAGCTAAAGCGAAAAAGGCAGCGGTCGTTGTTGCATCTGATTTACTCGCATTAACCTTGCTTAAAACACCGGGCGAAATGGGTGCCGATATGGTTGTCGGTAGTGCTCAACGTTTTGGTGTACCAATGGGTTATGGTGGTCCTCATGCCGCATTTATGGCAACCAGTAATAAGCACAAGCGGAATATTCCTGGCCGTGTGATTGGTGTGTCAAAAGACAGCCGAGACAACATGGCACTGCGTATGGCGATGCAGACTCGTGAGCAGCATATTCGTCGTGAAAAAGCCAATTCAAATATTTGTACTGCACAAGCATTACTTGCCAATATGGCGTCTTTTTATGCTGTATATCATGGCCCAGATGGACTGAAGAAAATCGCTCGTCGTGTGCATCATTTAGCCAGCGTTTTTGCATTAGGTCTTAAGCAGTCAGGTTTTGAACTCGCACATGATCATTTCTTTGATACGGTGACAGTTAACACCAACGGTAAGACTGAAAACTTCTATCAAGCGGGTTTTGTGAGTGAATTAAACTTACGCCGATTTGAAAACCAGTTAGGTGTGAGCTTTGATGAAACCCATACTGCTGAAGATGTTGAAAGCCTATGGAAATTGTTTGGCCTGCAACTTCAGTTTGGTGATGTAGCACCTGCGTTGAGCGAAGAGTTTGCTGCGATTCCAGAAACCTGTCGTCGTGAATCAGAATTCTTAACACATCCTGTGTTTAACTCGCATCACAGCGAAACCCAAATGCTGCGTTATTTGAAGTCATTAGAGAACAAAGATTTTTCATTGACTCATGGCATGATCCCGCTTGGCTCGTGCACCATGAAATTAAATGCTACAGCGCAAATGATCCCAGTATCTTGGCCTGAATTTGGTGGCATTCATCCGTTTGCACCAAAAGATCAATGCCAAGGCTACCAAGAGCTGTCTGATACCCTAAAGCAGATGCTGGTTAAGGTAACGGGCTATGATGATTTTTCATTGCAACCAAACTCTGGTGCTCAAGGTGAGTATGCGGGTCTGATTGCGATTCAGCGTTATCACGAAAGTCGTGGTGAAGGGCATCGTAATATTTGCCTTATCCCAACTTCTGCACACGGTACTAACCCTGCGAGTGCAGCAATGGTATCGATGAAAGTGGTTTTAGTGGAATGTGATGCTGAAGGTAACGTTGATTTGGCTGATTTAGACGCCAAAGTTGAAGCTAATGCTGACAACTTATCATGCATCATGATCACATACCCTTCTACACACGGTGTTTACGAAGCGGGTATTCGCCATATCTGTGACAAGGTGCATTCAGCTGGCGGTCAAGTTTATCTTGATGGTGCCAACATGAATGCACAGGTAGGAATTACTTCTCCGGGCTTTATTGGCTCTGATGTATCACACCTTAATTTACACAAAACCTTCTGCATACCTCATGGTGGTGGTGGTCCGGGTATGGGGCCGATTGGTGTCAAGTCTCACTTAGCACCATTCTTACCTGGAAGCTGCGAAAACAATTCGAGGGGCGCAGTTTCAGCTACAGCCATGGGGTCTGCTTCTATTTTACCTATCTCTTGGGCATACATTGCCTTAATGGGAGGCAAAGGGTTAACAGAAGCAACTGAAGTTGCCATCTTAAGTGCGAACTATGTGATGGAGCGTTTAAGTGAACATTATCCAGTATTGTTCCGCGGCAACGCCGGTCGTGTTGCCCATGAGTGCATCATCGATTTACGTCCACTTAAGGAAGCGACTGGGATCAGCGAAGAAGATATCGCTAAACGTCTCATGGATTATGGTTTCCACGCACCGACCATGTCATTCCCAGTGGCAGGTACTTTGATGATTGAGCCGACAGAAAGTGAATCACTTGAAGAGCTGAATCGTTTTGTTGATGCCATGATTGCGATTCGTGAAGAAGTAGAGCACGTAGCAGCAGGTACATGGTCACTGGAGAACAATCCGTTAGTGAATGCACCGCATACCATGGCTGATTTAAGTGATGAGTCATGGGATCGTCCTTACTCTCGTGAAATCGCTTGTTTCCCAAGCCAACATGCGAAAACCAATAAATTCTGGCCAGCAGTGAACCGAGTCGACAATGTATTTGGCGACCGTAACTTAATCTGCTCTTGCCCAAGTATTGAAAGCTACCGTTAATGCGTTAGCGTTCAACTCCATGTGCCTCAGTTCTTGTGAACAAGAAAAGTGGTCTGAGGCACATAAACTCATTCTGACAAAACGTGAATGGGTCGTTGGAATATCCTACTCAGTCTGTTGTTCACTTCTTCTATTTTTACGGGTCGGGAGTGTGGCTGAAAACTGGAAATAAAAAAGATGCCGAAAACGGCACTGAATAAAAATAAAAAGGAAAAATCCATGTTTAAAAATACAATCAAACTCGCTCTACTCCCTCTTGCTATTAGTGCTTCGTTTGCTCAAGCAGCAGATGTATCTAAAGAAGAACTACAACAACAATTAGATCAAATCCAGCAACGTCTGGCTGAGCTAGAAAAAGAACAAACGGTAGCAAAGAAAGTCATGACGAAAACAGTGGTCAGCAAACCACTGAAAAAGCCAACTCGTCACAAATTAAACTTCTACGGCACATTACGCCCAACGTTTGGTGTTACTGACACTGATGAAGGTTCTAATTGGGATGTGGGTGACGCACTTTCTCGCATCGGTATTGCCACTGAGCACAAATTAAATAACGGTTTAACGGCATTTGCTAAGGGTGAATTTAAAGTAAACATTCAAGCGAATGGTGACTTTGGTGAAGCTCGTAAAGCGTATGTGGGTGTGAAAGGTGATTTTGGTCGCGTTGCTATTGGTAAGCAGGCGTCAACACAATACAACATGATTGCTGATCCGGTTGATATCTTTAACCGTGCATCTACGCCATTAGCTTATGACAGTGCAAGTCCGTTCCGTGTTAATAACTTAGTGACTTATCGTAAGTCTTTCGGTGACTTTAACTTCTCAGTTGATGGTCAATTTGATGGAAGTGATGGTGACTCAGGTGCAGATCTGTTCAACACGGGTCTTGAATATAATGGTGACGCTTTCAGAGCTGCTGTAGCTTACTATAGCCGTGATCGCGGTATTAATACGGAAGATACGATTGGTTTCTCTGTATCAAAAAGCTTCGGTGATTTATACCTAGCGACATCATATCAAGATACCTCTATTGATCTTACTGAAGCCAATGCCTATGGCCAAACGACGACTGACGGTAATACCTTAGATGTGGTTGCTGCATATAAAATTAATAACACCTACAAAGTAAAACTAGGTGTATCTATGTTTGAAGATGGTGTTGATGGTGGTTCAAGCTTCAATTACGACGCTTACAATGCCACGCTTGAGTATCACACAAGCCCAGACTTCTATATGTTTGCTGAAGTTCAACAAAATGATTTTGAGTACCAGCTAGATTCGACTCAATTCAATGTTGGTTTCCGTTATAACTTTGATGTGGGTTTTGATTTTTAATCAACTCCCCTCAATAAAAACTTAGTATGCCTGTGCTGAGCAGGCATCCCAGTCATCTCCCTATCTAATTTTAAGTAAACAACCTTTGTTTACTTCTGCGTTTCGAAGTGAGTATGTTGCACTCATCTTTGGGTGAGCCCCCTGTTTCCGATGGCAGTGGGGCTCTTTTTTATTAATAAATGATAATTATCTGTAAATATTCCAGTTATACATAGTGAGCTAGCATGTAATAACTTATCGTTCTGAGATAAATCATTATGGCTGTATCTGGGACTAGTTCTACATTTCAGGCAATATATCAAGGCACACAAGAGTGTGACGATAGCGGTATTTCAGATCCGGATGATCAATCTTGTGAAGCCTTCAAAGCAACAGTGACCACTTATCTTGAAAAAGCAACCTTGCTTACCCTCACAAAGCGGCAACAAACCAAAGAAAAGCTTGATTTAGCGAATAAAGTTTGGGACACGATTGGAGCTTTTCATGATGGCGTGGTTGACACTTTAGAAAGTATCGGTGTTTTACCTGAAACTGCTCATGGAGAATTGGGAGATACAGCTCCCTGTAACATAGCAAAAATCGAAGATTGTTTGGAAAGGCTAAAATTGTTGAAGCCACAACTAGTGTCACTTAAGCAATTATACCCCTCTAAAAGTGATCAGAATGATTGTGAACGATTTTTGAAGCAAGTTGAGGAAACGATCTCAAAGCTTAGTGACAAACGAGAAGATTTACAGCAAGAAGGGCTTCCCGAAGAAGAAATAGTGACAGACAGAAATGTTTTTACATGCATTAAATTACTTGAGGAGAGACTAAAAGAGATTGAGTCAATGACCCCTCCAGAGGAAGGCTTACAACAGCTCCTAAATTTAAAAAATTATCCTTTAAAAGATATTGAAGCTAGAGAGGCGGTGGCATTGTGCTATTGGAATCTTGCAACCTCATTTTCTGATGAAGTAGATGACTTGTTGGGTGAGGAATGGAAATCTCGACCATGTCGATCGTTCAAACAGAGCGACAGAATGGATCAAGCTGAGTCGAAATTGATTAACGCAACACTTTGCCTAGAGCATGCCAAGGGTCGCTATAGCTCTGATGAGTATAAAGAAGACTGCGCTGAACAATTGAAGCTATTTAATTCAGAGCTGGTTTTGGTAAGAAACAAACAAAGTTCTTTTCATGCAAAACAGCTTAAGCTCCAAGGTAAAACCAAGCCATTAGCACAGGTAAAAAAGGAACCTGAACCGACGTTGGTGGTTAGCGTTCACGTAGAAAAGCCCAAAGTGAGTACCGTTGACTATCCCGTCAAAAAAGGTGTAAAGCGAGAGCTTCAAGATAGGTACACTCAAAAGGCATACAAAAAAAGCAAATCATTATCTCCTGTAGCAGTAAAGCCAGAGGTGGATGGTGAACTCAAAGCTAAATACCCAAGTATGAGTGAGGGACTAAAATTACACGATCTTAAAGATCAACGACTGGTGTTTAGAGAGTTAGAACGACAAAGCTCTACGAGTAGCAGTGTAGTTGAAAGTTTAACAAAAGGGACAATGACAGAAGAGGTGTTTAGAAGTACGCTTCAGAAAATTAGAAGCCAAACGGATAATAGGTCAAAGAGAGTATTAGAAACATTAGAGCGAAAGCTTGAACCGCTCGACGTTTACCATTCAGAAGAAGTATTGGAGGTAGCTTGTCGATTAGTTGATGACATTGTCGAAGATGCACAGGATTTATATCAAAAAATTTCTATTCTGCTTCACGAAAATGCTGAGATGAAAGAGCAAATTGAAGCGTTAGAAAGTGCGCAAAAACCAATTGAAGAGGAACCGGCAAAACAAATACTTAAACTAGAAAAGCAGTGCAAAGCCAAAGAAGGCATTATGAAGCGACATAAAGAAGAAATTGGGAGGCGGCTGGATATCGCACTGATTTGCATTCGTGATTGCGACGATGCTGAACAAGAAACACAAGACTCTGTTGTTCATAGAAAACATCAACAAATCGCAAATATTAGAAAAAACTTTGCTTTTGCGATGGCAAATGATGTCATTGAATTATCAGATTATGACTTTTTTGAACCTCTTGATTTAGCGGAGTGTTACGCTAATTTTGAAAAAGCACAACCTCGCAAGACCCCTTATAGAATAAAAAGAATTGATGCTAAAGAACATAAAACAGAAAAAGAAAGGAAACTTGTTCTTGATTACATCGATAAAGCAACACTAAACGACTTTAATGAACACTTAAAAGTAGAGAGAGAAAAGAGAGCAGTAAATCGAGGTAAGATTAAGTCGTTGTGGGCTGATTCAGAATCAGAGAAGATTATTCCGGACCTTCGATCAGATAAACCGCAAGGTAAAACTGCTGATCTATCTGATCCATTAGAAGAGGTTTTTCAACCGATCCCTTTCGATGAATCCGACTTTTCTCCTAAAGCCAATCGCAAGACCCCACTAGAGACGATCAAGAAACACCAACAACTCAGAGAGAGCTACCAGCAAGAGGTAAATGCTGAAATAGCTCAAGATAAAAGTGAAAGCGAGAAGTCTACAAGGATTGAAATTCTTCGAGGTCGGGTGTAGTCCTTAATCTGTGCCACCAGTCCTCAGAAGCGACAATTTGTCCGTCAGGTCCAATGGCTGGATATTCAATCCCCTTTTTACGGCATGCCTTGGTGTATTGTGGGTGACCTTGTTCAAACAAGAGCTTCTGACAATATTCATCGCTCAATTTACATTGGCCATACATCCCTGCGTCTTGGCGTTGACGCTGCGCTTCAAATAATACCAAAGCAGTGGCGACAGATACGTTTAACGATTGCACCATGCCCACCATCGGAATAATCACTTCTTGATCTGCGGCATCAATCATGGCTTGACTGACTCCGGTTCTTTCATTGCCCATGACCAACGCTGTTGGCTTAGTGTAATCAATCTCACGGAAGTCTTTAGCATTAGGACTGAAGTTGGTCACCAAAATTTGCATACCCTGTGCTTTCAGTGCAGTGATGGCTTCGTCTGAGGTGTAATGCTTTTTGACTTGTACCCACTGCTGGCTACCAGATGCAGTGTTACCAGAAACACGCATATCGGCATCAGGCCAAATAGCATGAATTTGATTAATTCCCACTGCGTCGGCAGTGCGAACAACAGCTGAAATATTATTTGGCTTATGCACTGTATCCAAGCACACCGTTAAATCTGGTTGGCGATTATTGAGCAATTCAGTGATGCGAGCAAAGCGTTCTGGAGTCATGGCGATTAACTGTGATTGTGTGACAATAAAAAAGGCGCATAATGCGCCTTTGTTCAATAACGCTAATTATAGCGCCATAATGGCGTCCATTTCTACTTGAGAGCCTTTTGGCAGCTCTTTCACACCAATGGCTGCACGTGCAGGGTATGGTTGAGTAAAGTAGCGGCTCATGATCTCGTTTACGGTAGCAAAGTGGGATAAATCAATTAAGAAGATATTGAGTTTAGCGATATCAGCCAAGCTTCCGCCAGCGGCCTCACAAACGGCTTTCATGTTTTCGAATACTTGAACCGTTTGCTCTGCAAAGTCATCACTCACCATTTCCATGGTTTCAGGCACTAATGGGATTTGGCCTGATAGATATACCGTATCACCTACTTTTACAGCTTGAGAATAGGTACCAATCGCTGCTGGTGCTTTTTCAGTCGCAATAATGTGTTTTTCTGCCATGATGTCATCTCGTCTTGTTATTATGTAACCTGAACTTTGGATAAGCAAACCTCTATAGCACCGCTATTTTCGCCTATTCCGGCGTTGCAATTTGCTGAAATAGACTTGCTATTACAACAAATTGCGCCTTGTACTCGACGCAACTATCAGCACTGTAGGTGAGTTTTAATCATAATATGTACAAACAAAAGTTTATAGATTTCATTATCCAAAACTCAGGTTAGCTAGTCTATTTATTTCTAGAGGTACGCAGTACTTCCGGCAAAACCCTAATTCGGCGCATTACATTCGCAAGGTGAATACGATCGGTCACCGAAATTCTAAGGTTAATCAAATAGACTCTGCCGTCACGTTCCTCGGTACTTAGATTATGAATATTCGATTTTTCTACGGATACAATATTAGTGATTTTCGCTAATGCACCTTGATGATTCACAATTTCAATTCGTAGGTTTGCTTGGAACTCCGCACCTTCAGCGTTATCCCATTGCACTGGAATATACTTATCTGGTTCAGAATCGTAACCACGAATATTTTTGCAGTTTTCCATGTGCACCACTAAGCCTTTACCTGGGCTGACATGAGCGATAACGATATCACCTGGAATCGGGCGGCAGCAGTTAGCAAAGGTGACTAACATACCTTCTGCACCACGAATCGGCATTAAGTGTGAATCGCGGTTATCATCGGTTTCTGTTGGTGCTTGATCGCCCAGTAGCCGCTGTGCAATCACAATGCTCATTGCATTACCTAAACCAATGTCGGCCAGTAATGAATCTAACGAGTCATGCTTAGTATCTTCTAGTACTTTATCAATTTGTGTTTGTGCAATACTTTCTAAGTGATGTGTCTCACCGAGTGCATGATTGAGTAAACGTCTGCCCAGCGCAATAGCATCACGGCCTTTAACGGTCTTGAGAACTTGGCGAATCTTAGAGCGTGCTTTGCCTGTCACCACGAAGTTGAGCCAAGCCGCATTTGGTCGTGCACCATTAGCAGTGATGATTTCTACGGTCTGACCGGACTCAAGCGGCAAACTGAGTGGATAAGCTTGACGGTTCACTTTGGCGCCCACACAAGTATTACCGATATCGGTATGCACTTCATAAGCAAAGTCTACCGCTGTGGCGCCAACAGGAAGTTCTAAGATACGGCCATCAGGCGTGAATACGTAAATTTCGTCTGGGAACAGATCGGTTTTCACGTTTTCAACAAATTCAAAAGAGGAACTGGCACTTTGCTGTAGCTCTAATAAGCTTTGCATCCATTTACGAGCACGTACTTGACTGGTTGTGCCTGTGGTCGCACCTTTTTCATCGGCTTTATAAGCCCAATGCGCAGCAACGCCTTTGTCCGCCATTTGATCCATATCTTCAGTACGGATTTGAATTTCAACGGGCACACCGTGAGGCCCCAGCAAAGAGGTGTGCAAAGATTGATAGCCGTTAGCTTTCGGCATTGCAATATAATCTTTGAAACGACCAGGGCGTGGTTTATAAAGCCCATGCATTGCGCCTAATACACGGTAACAGCAATCGATGGTTTTTACGGTAATGCGGAAGGCATAGATATCCATGACTTCCTGAAACTGCAATTCTTTGTTTACCATCTTGTTGTAGATGGAAAATAAATTCTTTTCGCGGCCTTTTACACCACCTGGCAGTTGCGTATCTTCAAGTCGAGTATTAATCGCCGCTTCAATGCTTTGAATGATCTCTTTACGATTGCCTCGTGCGGCTTTTACTACCATCTTTAATACGCGATAGCGCATTGGGTAATAAGCTTGGAAACCCAAATCTTCTAATTCAGTTTTGATATTGTGGATGCCCAAACGGTTAGCGATTGGTGCATAAATATCGAGAGTTTCACGGGCAATACGACGGCGTTTATCGGGTCTTAACGAGCCCAATGTACGCATATTGTGGGTACGGTCAGCCAGTTTTATAAGGATAACTCGGATATCTTGAGTCATCGCCAACATCATTTTGCGAAAGTTTTCTGCCTGCGCTTCTTTTTTGTCTCTGAACTTTAATTTGTCGAGTTTTGACACGCCTTCGACGAGTTCTGCAACATCATTGCCAAATAACTCACTGAGTTCTTCTTTGGTTATTGGAGTATCTTCAATGGTGTCGTGGAGGAGAGCTGCCATGAGTGATTCATGGTCAAGGCGCATTTCGGCAAGGATAGTGGCAACAGCAACAGGGTGAGTAATATAGGGTTCGCCGCTGGATCGCATTTGGCCTTCATGGGCGTCTTTGGCGACGACAAAAGCCTGTTTGAGTAGGGCGACCTGCTCCTCGGTAAGATAACTGGAAGCGACTTCTTTTAGACCTTCAAACAGATACAAGTATCAGTACTCCTATAAACTTTCCTTATAACTAGAGACCAGCCGAGGCCAGTCTCTATACATTATATCTGCATAAAAAGCAGTGATTAAAGTGCTGTACGCCCTTCAGCGATAGCAGCAACTGCAGCAATTTCAGCGGCTTCACGCTCACGTACTGATTGACGCTCTGCAGCATCAAGAGTACCAGCGTTAACTAAACCAAGTTCGATTTCGCGCAGTGCGATAACCGTTGGCTTATCGTTTTCTTCTTCGACCATTGGGTCTTTGCCCTGTACTGCAATTTGGCGAGCACGACGGGCTGCAACCAAGATCATGTCAAAACGGTTGCCGATTTGTTCAACGGCATCTTCTACAGTTACACGAGCCATGTAATAGAACTCCAATTATCGATTTAAATAGTTAAAAATGACGCAAAATTGTACACGAAGACAATTATTCTGCCAAGAGACTCTTTAGCATATCATTATGTGTATGGGTCTGACTAGTTTGAGTCAAACGCTGTGAGCGAATGATCGTAGTTAAATCACCCAGTGCTGTGGCAAAATTGTCATTCACAATGATGTACTCATACTCATTGTAGTGTGACATTTCGGAAACCGCTTGTGCCATACGGCCTGCAATCACTTCTTCGCTGTCCTGACCTCGGCCAGTTAATCGGCGCTCTAATTCTACTTTTGAAGGTGGTAGGATAAACACCCCAACAGCTTGTGGCATGATCTGCTTCACTTGCTGAGCACCTTGCCAGTCGATATCTAAAAATACATCGATGCCTTTAGCCAGTGTTTCTTCAATCACGACTTTAGACGTGCCGTAGTAGTTGCCAAACACTTCAGCCCACTCAACAAAGTTATCTTGCGTGATCAGTGTCTTGAATTCTGCTTGGCTAACAAAATGATAGTGTTTACCGTTTTCTTCACCTGGGCGTGGCGCACGGGTGGTGTGAGAAACTGAAAGTTGCATGTCACTTGGCTGGTCTTGTAGTAAAGCAGAGATCAACGATGACTTTCCTGCTCCACTTGGAGCCGAAATAATATAAAGAGTTCCTTGGGCGCTCATAGGATCATAATCCGGTGTTTTATGTTTGGGAGATGAAATCGAACTGTTAATTTAATTGATGATACGATTTCTAAATTATAACGAGTATTATACTCTGTATATTAGCTAGAGTGCCACCAAGGTTTGAGTAAGTGGGGTTTAATTAAGTGTTGCTACATTCACTGATTTGTTTGAAAGGTCGAGATACAGGTTCAAGAACCATGGCGATAACAGTATGCAGTTATCTGTTCATGCTGTTATGGATTGGATTATTTGGCAGTAATGCCAGTGTCTTAATCGCTGCGCTTGTTGGTGCACCGATTTTGTTTTTCACGAGTCAGCGTCGTTGTCGTGATGCGAACAAACCGCAATGGATGGGGCTATTAACTCAGATACCATGGTGGTTAACCGCTCTACTGACCAGTTTTTCAGGTTCTTTGAGTTGGTGGCTCGCAACGATGTTATTGGGTGTGATTGGCAGCATGCTGCTTGCTGTTTTCCCAAGTCGTAGTGTGGGGCGTTTTGAATTGGGTTATCAAGGTCCAGCGATTCATCAAATGGCAAAAGCCAATGCAACTCGACGAGTTGAGCCATCTTTAAACAGTGACGTTGAGCATGTTGAGCCGGAAAGCTTTTCAGCGACCGAAGATCACTCAAGCATTGGCTCGCAAATTCAAGAAGTTATCGAAGAGGCCCCTTTGAATCAAAAGCAGTGGCTAATGGCAGGTGTAGGTGTTCTTGGGTTAGCTGTGATTGGTATTTTGATGAGCAGTTTGATGTCGACAGATGGTAATGCAGATGAAGAGCCGACTGCCATGCAACCAGAGATAACCGAGAATACTCAACCAAGAGAAACTGTATCACTCAGAGACGGTTTCGAGCTTTCATTGCAAGGTGATAAGTTATTTATGAGTTGGCTAGGTTCTGACGGTGGTGTGGAAACTTTGTGGCAACTTGATAATGCTAAGGGTGACAGGAGCTGTCGTCATTTACGTTTTAATAATGGGACGACTTATCGCCCGATGACCGTTGAGCGTTTGGCTGACAGAAATAACAGCTCTCAAGCTGACTTTTCACCACTGGATACTAAGGCCATTATTAAAGACGTAGCTCGTCGAGGCAAAGTGAGTTTATGTGGTTATACGTTTAGCTTAAAGGGCTCACAATCTGATTTATCTAAAAATGCGATCTTTAGAGCTTATATAGAATGATCCAAGTCATTCGTAACCAGATACTGCCTCACTATCTTGATGAGACAGCGAGTCAAGCTGCAAAAATCTCAGCGATTGGCAGCGGTCATATCAATCAAACCTGGCTTGTCGAGACGGCTGAAAAGCAATTTGTACTGCAAAAAATTAATACGCATGTATTTCCTATCTCTTCGGCGTTGATGAATAATTTTCAGTTGCTGCATCGAACGTTATCTCAGTGTGCTGAGGCTGGCGAGTATCGATTTCAAAGTATTGGTTGCTATAACACATTATCTGGCTCTGAAAAGGTGGATGATGAAGCTTTAGGCGTTTGGCGAGCCATTGATTTTGTTAAAAATAGCTACAGCATTGATGTGGTAACAACAGCAAAACAAGCCTTCAAAGCTGCTCAAGCTTTTGGTCATTTCACATTGAACGCTTCTGCGATTAAACCGAGTAAATTCCAAGAGGTGATCCCCGGTTTTCACAACCTTGAGCAACGCTTTACTCAATTAAAACTGGCGATTGCCAAAGATGAGTTTCGTCGGGTGAGTGATGTACAACCATTTGTCGAGCAGGTGTTGGCACAGCAATGGCTCATCAACGAAGTGAATGAAATTGAAGCCGTTCTTCCGATTCGAGTTTGTCATAATGATACCAAAATCAACAATTTACTTTTTGATGCTAAGAGTCATCAAGTGAAAGCCGTCATTGACTTAGACACGACAATGGCAGGCTATTTAATGTATGACTTTGGCGATATGGTACGCACTTTTTGTTCTCCTGAGGAGGAAGATAGCACCAATTATCAACAGGTCGTTGCAAGGGCTGATGTATTTGAAGCGATCGTAGAGGGTTACCTTTTCGAATGGGGTAACACTATTACGACGGAGGAGCGGAAAAGCTTATGGTTAGGCGCACTTTCAATGTCTCTGATGTTAGCGGTGCGTTTCTTGACGGACTTTTTGAGTGGTGATGTGTATTTTAATGTGTCGCATAAAGAACATAATTTTCAACGCGCGTTAAACCAGTTTGCGCTATTTAAAAGTTTAGTGAATCAAGCAGATCATTTAGAAGCTGTTACATTAAGAGACAGTGATAAGGACTAGCCTTATCACTGCTTGCTGAGTTACTCAGATGTTTCTGCAGGGCAAGCTTCTGTTCCTGTTAGCTTAAAAATATTATCGCCAACAAAATTCTTTGTCCCATCCAGATGTAGAGACCAGTTATCATCTTCAGTGACGGTTTTTATGTAGAGCTTACAATTTTCAAATTTGTACGATCTCATGCTCCAACGTTGAGTAATATCGTTGTTGGTGTCTGTGATCACGCCTGAAATATGACTTTCGCTGATGGTTGCTGGTTGACAGTTTGTCCTTGGCTGGCCAAAACCATAGAAGGTCTGGCAATACTCGCCTTGGTCATCTAAGAAAATTTCAGTTAGCTTCTTATCATCAAAGGTAAAGCTAGTGAGCGTCGTGTTGGGCACAAATATTTCTGTAAGATCAGGAATGTTCGTGCTTTCAACACAATTATTCATCATGGTGTCGACTTCTGCGTTTGTCTTAAGTGTTGCTTGCTCAGGTATAAATCGACCAATTGAAACTGTGTTGCCTTGGCGACAGGTAAAATCACTCTCCAAAAAGTGCGGAGGAGTAAGGCTCTGCCATTTCTCTGTGTTAACATTTGCCAATAATGTATCTAATGCAATCTTATTTAAAGCAATCAGTCCGTCATGTTCGCTTGTTCCTTCGGCTTTAAAAAATCCAGAGCGAACAAAGCCCTCATGCACAGTAAATAAAAGTTTTTTGTGAGAAAGAGACTTAAAGTCAAAGCTTCTGACTGATTCAGGCAGCCCGATAATAATAACGGCTTTGTCGTTAACTTGCTTTTGACTCCAGCTGCTATGGCCTAGTTTTTCTAACAGCAATCGACCAGAATCGTCTTCTGTCGAGTGTTTCCAAAATAGTTTATAAAATATCACTTCATTGAGTGTTGGGAGTAACTCAACATAAAGCTTCATTTGGCCTTGTTGAGCGATAAGTACACCACTAAATTGCGTCAAAGAGCCATTAGATGCACTACTGGATTTTAGCTGTTCTAATGTTGTTGCAATGTCAGGCGCTTCATCAGTAGAGTATAAATTCACCTGATTACATATATCGTTTAAATCAGCCTTGTTGTCGCAAACTAATTCATCGTGAATGGCATAAATATCAGCGTTAGCAACCGTTCTATATTTAAAGAGTCTAGAGCCCTTAGGGAATTTCGTATCAGGGAGAACTTGTTTCCATGCGTTAATCAGTGCTGTATTCGATTGTAACGCTGTAGATAATAATAAATTATCAAGGGTATGTTCTGTTGCTTTAACCGTTTGGCTAAAGGTTGGAACGTCTGGATTCAGGAGTTGAAGTTTGTCATCAATGATTCGATGAGAGTACTTATTCGGCAGCAAGGTCCATTCATTGTCGTGGAGGACACGAGTTTGTCTGAACCCGCTGTTTTGTATTAACTCGAAAGCAGTACCGTTAAATTGGTATGACTTGAACGATGAAATCCCTGTTTCTGGTGATATTCTTCGTTGCGAATAACGAATGTATTGCTCATCGTGAGAGTTCTCTCCCGCTAATTCAAATAACCCATCTGTCGTGATTTCTGCTTTTAAATCATATGTTGGGGCTTGTTGGTCGAGTTCAGCGGCTTGTTGCATCAACTTAAGGCTAGTGCCAGTAAGTTTCAATGCTCGCTTAGTGGTAGGCGAAAAGTTTTCAAAAGCAAACGGTTTATCTATCTTGCCGATTCTTGCTTGATAAGCTTCTTGTGCTAGTTTTTTGATATGCCTCATTGTATTTGATCTATGAATTTTATCGATCAAATCATTCAGCTCTTTATCTTTGATGTCTGGTTTCTCTTCCCGAATTAATGCGGCTAAATCGTCAGAAAACTGAGCATGATATTCATGCTTTACAGTCATTACCGTATTGGCCATGTATTGCATTTGTCTCGCCAATTCAGCTTGTAGCTTATTCGTGTCGGTAGATTTAGCCTGAGAGACATAGTCAATAGTGGGTTCACATGTTTCTATGCTCTCACGAACAGCGGCTTGCGCCGAATCCTGTGTAAAACCATTGTCCATCATGTTGTAAATAAGGTCTGTACAAGGTGAGATCATCTTCATGCTTGCATTACTCGAAAGCTGCACATTACCGAGCATGGCATGATCAGACATATCGGAAGATTCAAGAGTAATGAAAGCTCGAATAGGTTTTGAGTCAGCATCCGCTTTTGAAACATTCTGAAGAACATAATTGCCTTGCTCCCCTGACATGGTGGTCGGTTCGCCGCTGGTGTATGAACCATCCTCATTACTGTCCATATACACACGAGCATTTTTAATATGATCATGAGCCATCACTTTACCTTGAACAGTGACGGTTTGTGGTTGTTCTATGGGGGTTTCGGGTGTCGTGCTTTTATTGTCGCTACCACAGGCTGTTAAGCCTAAAGCTAATGCGCAAGTTGATAAGCTAAACATGTACTTCATTGTGTTACTCCAAAATTCCGTTTAATGGGCGTAGTGCACAAGAATGTAATAATTTTTATTGGTGAGTTTCTGCTAGAGTGCTTAAATTGGCTAAAAGAAACATGCAATACAGTTTAGGTCAGAGAAAGTTTTTATGCTCGAAAGATAGATGATGAGAGATTAAAATTGACGACGGACTTCAAATCGCCATTCAAAACCACCTACATCAGTGCCAGAGGTTAATGGGTAGGTCAAATCAATATGGGCGACGTTACCGTAACTGGCTTTAGATGAATACAATCTTGCGCCAATACCAACGCTACCAATAACGCCTTGTTCTTCATTCAAATGCGCTCTACCTCCAGACGCCCGACCAAAATCAGTAAAAACCGCCCAGCCAAGGTCGGCCAGTTGATAGAGATTTATGTTAGGGATATACCTAAGTTCTGCCGTAGTGAGCCATGCATTATCACCATGCTGATAATCATCAGGATACCCTCTAACGCCAGTTTCATCTCCTAGGGTGTTAAGTTGATCTAAGGGTAGATGTTTTGAAGTGGTAAATCGTGCTTTGCCATAGCCTATCCATTTAGGCGTAAAGTGATAAAAGTATTCACCACTCAAATTCATTCGGTAATAGTCTTGTTGAGAAGTATTGAAGTGGCCTTCTCCATTTAGGTTCATCAGAAACAAATGTTGTTTATGTTGATAGCCTTTTGACGTAGACCAATTTAAATGGTATCCCAACTCACTATTAGGTCTTGTATCTTGAGTTTCAAGCCCGAGAGTGAAACTATGTTGCCAGCCTAAATTAATGTCTTCGTTCTTATGTATTAGGCGAACATTTTGTAAAACCCGAAAGTCATCTTGAATAAACTGATAATTTACCCAAGGGTATAAAAAGTCTCTGTCAGCAGGGCGTTGCCCCGACACGTTAGTAGAAATAAATTCATGTTTGTCCTGAGTTACACCAACCGATAATCTTGATAGCTGTTCACTGTTATGAGAGAGCAGCCAACCATAATTAAGGCTGGCTTGATGGATATTATGCTCGAATTGCTCAACATCTTCGCCATTTTGACGTATGGTATCAATGCGCTGCTCATCGTTATAATTGACTGAATAGCTGTGGGTACCTTCAAGCGTATAAAAGGGTTTATCAAAGCTAAAGTTAATTGCTTTACCATCACTATTATCGTAATAACTTGCACTAACATCCGCATGTTTCACCCATTTCACAGGTGCTGACAGGCCAAAGAGGTACCCCTTTCTATCTCTGTTAGATTGATATTGAAAACTTGTGCCAATGCCTAAGCCGACTAAGTTATCTTCTTTAACCCCAAATGAATACTTACTTTCACCATTGCTGTGGCTGAAGTTCGCAGTGGGTAGTAATGACCAATTGTCCCAAGTTTCTACCACAATGATTTTACCTTTGCTTTTCATATCAGCGTCAGGGTCGGGTTTGGCAATGTATACTTTGGCGTCACGAATGTACGGCAGCCTTCTGAGGACTCGCTGAGCTTCAGTGATGTCTTGTGCATCCACCGTATCTTTTTCGGCAAAATTGAGTCGGTCTAAAATGACTTTTGGGCGTGTGTTGGTGTGCAGCTCATTAGCCCAGTGATGAATGAAAAAGGCGTTATCGGCACTTTCATCAAAAATTGAGTGGTTGATGATGATAATTTTGTCGACCTTAAAAGTGTCATTTTGCCTTACCGTTGGGGCAGCATAAGAGGCTGTAAACTTACAAAGTAATATGAGTGTCATTACTAAGTATCGACCAAAAGTCATGCTTGCTCCTTTAAAATGGTATTGAACAAATAACACACATTTATTAAAGGATAGTCAAGAAAATACAGTTTTTAGATTTTATGGGGAGGAGCTACTGCTGAGAAACAGTAGCTCAAGGCTATTACAGGTTACGTCTTGGTGGAACCGCAACGTTGGCAAAAATAAGCCCTGCCACTAATGACATAAAGATCAAGAAGATTTGTGAGCCTATCTCGACTTGATTGAGCATCGTCTCACCTGAAATAAGCGCATTTAATCCAATGTAAGTTTTACTGCCAGGTACTAAAATAACAATACCTTGTAGTAGAGCAATCGAGGCTGGCGCCTTCATCCAACGGGCAAATAAATTTGAGTACATTCCCACAGCTAAAGCACCGAAGAAAATACCAATGGAATCACCAATGAAATAACCGCCGAGCATTGCAAATGAGAAGGCGACAATACCGGCTAAAACACCCCATGGAGCGTCTTTAACTCGGGTTTTAAACATGATGGCAAGTGCAACCGACAACAATGGGACGGCAGCCCAAGCCGCTCCGTGAGGAAGAGGCATAGGCTCTGTTACTGGAACAACCCCGAATAAAGCATGACCAAGTGCTAATCCTAAAAATGCGCCAAAATAAAGCTTAAACAACAACATCATGGCATCCATGATCCTTGCTGTACCGGATATTAAGTCTCGTGAAGCAAGCTCAGCTAAACCTATCGTTAATGCCAGGCCCGGGACGAATACAATAATGCCCGATAAGATCACTACAGGAATATTGATACTGGAGTCATAAGTGGCAATAAAACAGCTTAAAAATGCGCACACGATGGCCGCTAAAGGTTCTAGCATTTCAGTCATTTTGCTTGAACGCTCAGCAACATGTACCAACCCATAAACGATGAAGCCCAACAATCCAGACCAAACTACGTCGTTCCAACTGGTGTCCATCAGCATCGCAAAGGCACCTGCTGATAAGCCAAAGGCAAAAAAGGTCAGAAGTGAACCATACGGATTAGGTTTGTCGGCAATTTCGTCAATGCGCTCTAACGCTTCATTTAAATTACGTTGTCCTGAGATTAACTCGTCTACCAATTCATCAGTTCGTGCCAGTGCGCCCAAATCCAACTCGCCTGGCTTAACACGCGCAAGGTGGTTGTACTCTTGTTCAGCATCATGGTGCAATACAAATGTCATTGAGGTTGGAGAGATGACAAAATTACCTTCTAACCCTAAGCAGCGAGAAACTTTCATTAAGTGAGCTTCAAGTCGGTAAGCGGGTGTTCCGAACTTATGAAGTGCTTTGCCAAGCTTAATGATAAACTTGCGTTTTATGCGGAATTCTTGATCGTTCAACGTCTAAGCCTAATAAATTGCAATTAACCTATAACCAATCCACGCAAATCAATGGATTGTACTATTTAAAAATTGCGCGAATATTAACTTATTTTGTCGATTTTTTGCTAGAAAAAAATGAAAAATATGCACTTTTTTTTAAGTTTAAATCGTAATGGCTATTTTTCTATTAAAACTTAAAAGGTTACTGCGCATTTGGTATGGTGAACAGTAACCTTTTTACATGTCAATTTTATGAATCCGAGTGCTGAATTGGACCCTTTAGTGTTACCTTTAAAATCAGGTAGCCAATGATGCCTGAAATTACAGAACCAAGAATAATTCCCAGTCGCTCGTCGAACATCCTGTTAATCCCCGATTCTTCAAATGCCAAAGAACCAATAAATAAGCTCATTGTAAAGCCAATACCACACAATGCAGAAGTACCATACAAACTTGCCCATGTCATATTGTTGGGCATTTTAGCGATCTTCATTTTTATAAACAAAGCACAAATACCAAAAATACCGACCTGTTTACCGACAATAAGACCAAGAGCAATACCAATTGGGACTGGGTGCAATAGCATTTCGGCATTCACGCCAGAGAGCGAAATTCCTGCATTCGCAAATGCGAAAATTGGTAATACAAAAAATGCGACGACAGTATGTAAGTCATGCTCCATGGTTTTAAGCGGCGATGGCGCATTGTTGTCTTTGGTGTTGAGCGGAATAAATAAAGCTAAAACTACACCAGCTAATGTAGCATGAACCCCCGATTTTAATGTTGCGATCCACATAATGATGCCGATAAGAATGTACGGACTCTTAGCGATAATATTGCTGCGATTCATGATGGCTAACACGGGGATACAAAGCGCAACAACAATCAATGCTGCAATGGATATCTTGGAGGTATAAAATAAAGCAATAATTACGATGGCCCCAATATCATCAAAAATTGCCAATGACGTTAAAAATATCTTAATGGATGTGGGTACTTTACTTCCAAGTATTGCGAGTATGCCTAACGCAAATGCAATATCTGTTGCTGCGGGTATCGCCCAACCATTTTGTGCCGTTGGGTCGCTGTGATTGAAATATAAGTATATGAGTGCAGGGACGACCATTCCGCCGACAGCGCCAACGGCGGGTAAAATAATGCTTTCTTTATTAGACAGTTCACCTTCCATGAGTTCACGTTTGAGCTCTAAGCCAACCATCAAGAAGAATACGGCCATTAAGCCATCGTTAATCCATAACAAGAGTGGCTTAGCAACCTCCAAAGCGCCGACTTTGACTTCTACAGGAGTACTGAGAAGCAGCTGGTAATATGGCTCTAACGGTGTATTGGCAATAATGATCGCTAGCAATGCAGCAATCATTAAAATGATCCCGCCAGCAGACTCTAATTTGAAAAAATCAGTGATAAAAGAAGGTTTAGTGTTTTCCATCTTCAGGACGGTCCTCCATAAAACAATTATTGAAGAAAACCATAGCAAATTGCTCGGGTATTTCCCACAAGAATTGACATTTTATGTCTTTAATCAAATGAAGGGTGATCAGTCTTTGGCGAGTGCTACGAGGAATTCGTGCTTAAGTTTCGGTGAAATCATGATCTGTTGATGTTTACCATAAGTGATGATCAATCTATCCATAGACAAAGCTGGGCTTGATATGGGATTACGTGTTTCTGTGATTGAAGTGATGGATTCGATGTCGATTCGCCATTTGAAAGGACCGCTAGTGATGATCAGTTGATTTTTGTGTTGATTGATATAATAACGGGTACTACCAAGTAGCCATAAAGGAAAAACAACACCAAGAAATAAAATGATCGAAGCAAATAAGGAATTGTGTAAAGTGAGTTCGGTTCCTAAAAGCTTGGCCGCTGCTAAAGCACAAAGAACAACACAAGCTAAAATTACCATTAACAACCAATGATCTATTTTTGAAACGAAAACCTTCACTTTCTAGATGCTCCCTGATTACGAATTCATCACTATATCACAGTATGATATTTAACCGCTTCTAGCAACTAATTAACCGAAACATCACTTTTGGTGTCTAAATGATATTGGTGTGAAAATGACAGTCTTTTCTTGATTGTGCTTTTAACAATCATCACAGTTGTAAATTATTTAAACTGTTTAAAATTAGTCACTTATAAAGTTGGCATGATCTGAGCAATGCATAAGTTAATTCATTTTGGGAAACAATAGATGCAAGGGGCTTGTATGAGCAAACAGAAGATTACCGCCATAGCGCTGCTCATGGTGCTGGTGGCCTCCTTTACGGTGCTACTCAGTTTAGGTAGTGAGATTTATCAAACGAAACCGCCAATCGCAACCGAATACAGCAGCACGTCAGGTGATGTTATTTTCAGTGGCAATGATGTTGAGCAAGGGCAACTTGTTTGGCGTTCGATGGGCGGACATCAGTTGGGGTCAGTTTGGGGACATGGTTCATACGTGGCACCTGACTGGACTGCAGATTGGCTTCATCGTGAAGCAGGCGCATGGTTGAACATCAAAGCTCAGCAAAAGTTTGGTGTTAATTTTGATGCCTTAGACAGTAGTAAGCAAGCAGGCTTAGAACAGTTGTTGCGTGAAGATATTCGTAAGAATACCATTACTGAAAATGCGGATGGCACCATCAAAGTTATTTTGTCTGATACCCGCATAGCTGCAATTAATGTTGTGTCTCAGCATTACTTGTCACTTTTTGGCAGCGACCCGAAACTGGCGAGTTTGCGTGAACAGTACGCCATGAAAGAAGGTACTGTGCCAGATCTTGCTCGCCGTGAGCAACTTAATGCTTTCTTATTTTGGGGCGCATGGGCAGCGATCACCGAACGCAAAGGCGAAGATTATACTTTTACCAATAACTGGCCTTATGATCCTCAAATCGGCAATAAACCAACGTCAGATAATATCGTTTGGTCAATTTTGAGTATCGTCTTCTTAATTGCAGGGGTTGGCGCACTTATTTGGCACCATGCCAGTACCAAGCACGATCCACTACCAGAGCCTGCAAAGCAAGATCCGCTGTTTTTGAACAAGCCGACACCGTCACAAAAAGCAGTTTATAAGTACTTTGTTACTGCGATTGGTTTGTTTTTACTGCAAATTTTCTTAGGAAGTATTACGGCGCACTATGCCGTTGAAGGCCAAGACTTTTATGGCTTCCCGCTTTCAGAGATTCTACCTTATTCAGTGACTCGTACATGGCACACTCAGTTAGCCGTATTCTGGATTGCGACAGCATGGCTTGGAACGGGTCTTTATATTGCGCCTGCGCTATCTAAATATGAGCCTAAATTTCAACGCTTAGGTGTGAACGTACTTTGGGTTGCTCTCGTGATAGTCGTTCTGGGGTCAATGACGGGTGAATGGTTAGGTGTTCAACAATACTTTGACCTAGACATGAACTTCTTATTCGGGCATCAAGGTTATGAATACATTGATTTAGGTCGTGTATGGCAAGTATTGCTATTGGGCGGGTTATTGATTTGGCTAGCCTTAGTAACTGCTTCAATTCGTCCGGCGTTAAAAGAGAAAGGCGAGATGCGTCCAGTCATCTGGATTCTGTACGCCTCTTGTGTCGCCATTGGCCTATTTTATGGTGCTGGCCTGTTTATGGGCAAACACACTAACTTAGCGATTGCCGAGTACTGGCGCTGGTGGGTGGTTCATTTATGGGTAGAAGGATTCTTTGAAACCTTTGCAACATCAGTAATTGCATTGATGTTAGTACGCCTAGGACTCATTCGTGGCCGCAGTGCTAACGGAGCGGTATTGTTCGCCACCGTTATTTTCTTAACGGGTGGTCTCATTGGTACTCTGCATCACCTTTACTTTACGGGGGCACCAACGTCCGTTATCGCTTGGGGTGCCATGTTCTCAGCATTGGAAGTTGTGCCGCTGGCATTAATTGGCTTCGAAGCCGTTGAGACTTATCGTTTACGTAAAGCCAGCCCTTGGATGGAGCGTTATCATTGGGCCATTATGTTCTTCGTTGCCACCGCATTTTGGAACTTAGTTGGTGCCGGTATGCTTGGGTTCTTGATCAATCCACCAATTTCTTTGTACTTTGTTCAAGGCCTTAACTTAACGGCAACTCACGGTCACGCCGCATTTATGGGTGTGTACGGGATGCTTGGTATTGGTTTAATGTTGTTCTGCTTACGTGGCTTAACAAATGATCTTAAATGGAACGAAGGATTAGTGAAAAAAGCCTTCTGGAGTTTGAACATTGGTCTAGCGGCAATGGTATTTATGTCACTTTTACCAATGGGATTAATCCAATTCTTCGCTGTCATTGAGAACGGCTACTGGTATGCTCGTTCGCCAGCAGTCATTCACAGTGAAGTGGTAGAAAACTTAGTATGGTTAAGAACGATTGGTGATGTAGTTTTCGCATTTGGTGGCTTGTTCATTGGTGTATTCTTATTTGACCTGATAAAGAAAGCCGTTATGGCACCAAAATCTGGACGTGACGTGTCTCAGATCGCATAAGTTAATTATTAATCAATATAAGGAGCTCATTTGGGCTCCTTTTTTAATGTGGATCAAATTCTAAATATTACCTCAGTGTTAAAGTGACCAATGTAATATTGACGATGGAGATTCCACTATGTTCGCTCAGTCCCAAATAACAGGGGATACCGTTATGGCTCTGAACCAATCAGATTTGACGCGTATTGCGTTAGATATCACCTCAGGGTTAGCGAACCGTGATCGCTTTTCACGCTTGTTGGATACCATCCGTCAAAACTTGCATTGCGATGCGGCTGCACTGTTGTCATATCATGGTGAATACTTTTCGCCATTGGCCATCAAAGGATTGCATGATGATGTACTGGGTCGTCGATTTGTTTTAAATGAACACCCAAGACTTGAGGCAGTGGCGCGTGCGGGTGACATTGTTCGATTTCCTGCAGACAGCGACCTAGATGATCCTTATGATGGACTTATTCCAAACCAAGGTGATGAACTTAAAGTTCACGCTTGTATTGGTTTGCCATTATTTGCCAATGAGAGGTTAATTGGCGCCATTACCATTGATTCATTTGATCCAAAGCGATTTGATCAATTCAGTGATTTTGAGTTACGTAGCTTGAGTGCCATTGCAGCTGTTTCATTAAACAATGCTTTGATGATGGAAAAACTCGAACAGCGAGCGATCAAAGATCAATCCAACAATAGTACAGTTTCAAGCTTGAATGAGCACAATCAAGATTCTGAAATGATTGGCCAATCGCAATTAATGCAAAACTTGCTTCAAGAGATTGCCGTTGTCGCTCATAGTGATTTAAATGTGCTGATTACTGGTGAAACTGGCACAGGTAAAGAGCTTGTTGCTCGTTCAATTCATCAAAAATCCCGACGAGCTGAGCAACCGTTAGTCTATCTCAATTGTGCAGCTTTACCTGAAAGTGTTGCTGAAAGTGAGCTATTTGGCCATGTGAAAGGTGCATTTACTGGGGCCATTAGCCATCGCAGTGGTAAGTTCGAAATGGCAGATAAGGGCACGCTATTTCTCGATGAAATTGGAGAGTTACCATTAGCCTTACAAGCTAAATTATTGCGAGTTCTTCAATACGGTGATATTCAAAAGATTGGTGACGATCGTAGTTTGCAAGTTGATGTAAGAATTATTGCTGCAACTAATAAAGACTTAAAAACAGAAGTGATGGAAGGGCGTTTTAGACCGGATCTTTATCATCGTTTAAGCGTTTTTCCAGTACAAGTCCCCTCACTCAGAGAGCGAGAAGGAGATATCACCTTACTCAGTGGTTTCTTCATTGAACGTTATCGGCAAAAGCTAGGGTTGAAGCACCTAAAATTAGCGCCGAGTAGTTTAGTGTTGCTGAACCATTATGCTTGGCCTGGAAATGTTCGAGAACTGGATCATGCCATTCATCGTGCAGCCATTATTGCACAAGCGCATTCGGGTGAAGAGCTTTGTACTATCAAGCCACAGCATTTTGAATTGTCAGGCGCTACAACTGGTGCGCAGCAATCAACTCATATTACGAATTCGCCAGCAATGAAGGTGATTAAAGGCTTAAGCTTAAAGCAAGCCGTTGATGAGTTTCAATCAGATTATATTAAGCAAGTATTAGATGAGAACAATAATAATTGGGCTGCAACCGCACGCTATTTAAAGCTTGATCCAGGAAACTTACACCGCTTAGCTAAGAGGTTGGGGTTAAAAGGCTAGAGGCCGTTCTCAATTAGTCATTTCGGTTTTAGGCGTAACCCGAAGGGCTGTATATATTTTTCGTTTCTTCGAAATTGCTTGGCTGTTAATTTATGGTGAATCTGTATTCATTTAAAGTAGTTAATACGGCCACTAAGGTAATCAGTGCAGCTAACAAGTGTCACCTTAATGAGTTTTGCATAAAGTACATCAACGTTAAAAAGTTGAAAACAGCTCTGACCTTGAACAGGGATTAACGTATACTAGCGGCGACTTTGTTATTGGAGTGTATTGTGCTGTTAGTTGTTCGCTGTTTAATTTTAGCCATTGCGTTAGTTACGGTTTTTGTTTTTAGTGGTTTATATTGTCTGTTAAGACCTCGTCATCGTGATAATGTACATGTGTTAGCTCAAATCTTTTCTAAAGTCAGCATCGTTTTGGGTATAAAGTTAGTTGTGAGACTGCCTAAGGTTTTGCCTCCAGCCCCTAATGTTTATGTGGCGAATCATCAAAATAACTATGACATATTCACTCACACTGCCGTTGTGCCAAAAGGCACGGTAAGCATCGGCAAAAAAAGCCTCGCTTGGATACCTTTTTTCGGGCAATTATATTGGCTGTCTGGCAATATATTAATTGACAGAAAAAACCGTCACAGTGCTGTGAGCACGATGGCAAAAGCGGCAGAAAAAGTGCGTAATGAAAAGCTGTCGGTTTGGGTTTTCCCAGAGGGCACGCGTTCAAGAGGCCGTGGTTTATTGCCTTTAAAATCAGGCGCATTTCACACGGCAATAGCCTCAGGTGCTCCCGTAGTTCCTGTGGTTGCAAGCTCTCAAAATGATATAAAGTTAAACCGTTGGAATAATGGTACAGTAATCATTGAAATGATGGAGCCAGTAGCAACGGAAGGGTTAGCGAAGTCAGATGTGAAAATACTCTCAGAAACCGTATTTCATCAAATGAAAGCTAAGTTAGAACAGTTAGATAATGAGGCTGCAAAGCTAAAATAAACTGGCAAAGAAAAATCTATCTCAGTAAAATTGGTGAGATATTTTTGCATTGGAGTTTTTTATGTCTGTTGAACGTTTGCTCAAAGAGCAATTTACAGAAAATCGAGCAATTGTTGATGAATTACTGGCGGACGGTTCTTTACCTGATGTGGAGTATATTATTGAGCATCATATGTCCTGCCGCAGCTTTGACCGTCTTGAAAAAGCAGCAGTAGAGGCATTCAAATTGGGTTATGATGTTTCAGATGCTGAAGAATTTGAACTGGAAGATGGCAGTATTATTTTCTGTTTTGATGCAGTTGCTCATCACGAATTAGATGTTGAACTTTTAGATAAAGCCACTGAGCAATTTGTGCAATTAGCGGTAAAATTAAAAGTGGATTACGACGGTTGGGGAACCTATTTTATGGATGAAAACGGCCCTCAAGAAGAGCCGCCTGTTCTTCATTAATCGGTAAACTAATGTAAATGTTTTTCGGCTGATTTTCGGTAGATAACACTACGATTTCGGCCATTGAGTTTTGCTCGATATAACGCTTTATCAGCCTGAGATACCCACATTAGACTGTCTTTTATTGATTCATCCAAATCGCATATTCCTAAACTGATCGTGACATTAAAAGATTCACCCTCAATATTAAATTCAAGTGTTTCTATTTTTTTCCGCAGTCTTTCAGTAAAGCAAATCGCATCCGCACTGTCTGTGCCAGCGAGTACTACGCCAAATTCTTCGCCGCCATAACGACCCGCACAGTCGGTTTCCCTTAATGACTGATTGAGCAGATGTGCGATTCTTTGAATTACGATATCTCCGGTCTGATGTCCGAATTGGTCATTGATTTTTTTAAAGTGATCAATATCTAACATCACTAAACTGGCAGGAGAATCATAACGATTAAAGCGTTCAAACTCTCTTTCCATGCATTGCTGCCAGTGGCGGCGATTATGCAGTTGCGTCAGTTCGTCTGTTTGGCTCAGACGCTCCAGAATTTTGTTGGCACTGTTGAGCTGTAGTTTACCGACAGCGATATCAGTAACGTCGTAAATAATGAGACTAATATGCGACACTTCACCTGTTAAGGACATCAGAGGTTGAAGCGTAACATTTTGGTACATATGCTCAGCTCGGCCTGTTATTGGACGAAAGTTTTTAAATTTAAAGACAAATGGGCGCTGTTCCCAGCTAATGAAGGAGCGGTTTCTAAGTAGAAAAACCGATTCCATTTTCTGCTTAAGCCAATTAACTTCAAGATCGGGGAACTCTTCAAAGAGGTTTTTATCTTTTAAGTCATTGGGTGATACACCGCTGTGGTTTTCCATAAAGCTGTTCCACAACTTTATATTGTAATTTTTATCTAAAACAACAATGCCAACTTCAATGGTTTGTACCATGTCAATTAACCAATGAAACTCGCTTATATGGGTATCATCTGTAGACATCGCAACTCCTATGATTCAAGCAAATAGCTGAGTTTGTTTGTCATCGTAGGCAGTGAGTCTTCTGTGAACAGCAACAGTAAGTCGCACTGAATATTATGATCTTGAATACGGTAATTAATTTCCATTGCCAACGTTCGTTGCCATTTTTCAGCGTTGTCATGAATGAGCTCATTGGCGGTACAATGTCGGCCTAAAACAACAGGGTGACTTTGGCTAAATGGCATGTGCATTTGCTCAGAAATACCATTTAAAAATGCACCGATGAGAACGTTCCCGGTATCGATTAATACTTCAATCTCAGCTTGGCTTGAATCAGGATGGTTAATGTTCATCAACTTTGCCATGTCATCAAAGCTAGAGTCATGGAATAACAATAAGGCTTCACCAGCAACGCCTGCACCAATGAACCCTTGGCAAAGCGCTGAAATTTGTTTGTCATTCTCTGTCGCTTTTAATGCCATCGTCAGTTCACTGACTTCAAGCACATTCACTGTCGGAATCGGCAGTGGTACATAAATATCAAGCAATTTAGCTAACAGATCTGCAGCACGCCCCATTGCAACATTAGCGATTTCTTGGCAGGCATCGCGCAGGTCGACTTTGATCATTGGCGCATCATCAGCTTGCGCATTATAGTTGCCATTGTATATGCCGTATTCTTGCAAAATATGACTTAATGCTTCAGTGCTGATGGGCTTTTGAATGAAATCGATAGCGCCTAGTGATTTTACTTTTTCGTAAGCTTTAAGTTGAATGTCGCCAGAGACGACGATAATCATTGCAGGTAAGTCGAGCTTTTGGACCGTTTTTAAAACTTGAAAGCCATCCATTACGGGCATGGTTAAGTCGAGAAATACGACTTCGCCTTTGCCTGCTTTAATGGCTTCAAGCCCTTCCATGCCATTTTTTGCAAATGTAATCGACACATCCCAGTCTTTTGGCAATACTCGAGCCATTTGCTTGCGTGCCATTGCTGAATCATCACAGATTAATACCTGGGTGGTCATGGGTTGAACGAGTCCTTCTTTGCCATCACTCATGGGTGATTTTTATTATTGTAGACGCTAATCATCATGCTTTGACATCAATGTATTTAGATTGATTCAAAAACATCGCCCTAGTCTTTGAAGCATGTCTTACTTTATTTATTATTTGGCAACATTTTGACGATAGTCAATTTATAAGTGAATGGTATACCGAAAATTAACGATGTACCAAAGAACTTGTTCAAATAATGTTTATTGGGTTAAAAAGTGATCAATTTTTGCGTTGAGTGATAATTAATCTTATTTTAGGTAAGCTTGTGTTTTTGCTCTATTTATTTTTGAGGCGTTTTCGCCTTATAAATTGACATTTTATAACACAGATAACTCACGGGTTGAAAATATGTCATTTCAAAATATCAAATTACTTATTGAAGATCAGGTTGCATTTGTAGTTTTACATCGTCCTGAAAAAATGAATGCACTTAATTTTCAAATGTTCAGAGAGTTAGACAGTGCTTATCGAGTGTTGAAAAATGACAGAACTTTGCGGGCAGTCGTAATCACAGGAGAGGGAGAGCACTTTTGCAGCGGTCTCGATATAAAGTCTGTCATGGCCTCTAAAATGTCTGCGCTAAAGTTACTATGGAAATGGTTACCGGGAAATGCCAACTTAGCGCAGCGGGTTTCCATTAACTGGCAACGACTTCCTGTTCCCGTCATTGCAAAGATAAATGGGCATTGTTATGGCGGTGGAATGCAAATTGCGCTGGGAGCTGACTTTCGCATCGTATCGCCTGACAGTGACTTTTCAATTATGGAAAGTAAATGGGGGCTGATGCCGGATATGGCTGGTTTGGCGAATTTACGTCAAATTATGCCAAAAGATAAGGCAATGAAATTGACAATGACATCTGAAATTATTGATGCCAACACAGCGCTTGAATACGGGCTTGTTTCTCAGGTTGCTGATGACGTTGAACTTGAAGTTGCTAGATTAATTGAACAATTTAAACAGCACTCACCAGATGCGTTAGCTGCAATAAAACTCAGTTACCATCGAAACTGGTCTGCAAGTATTCGACGTTTACTGGGTCGTGAAACTTGGTATCAAATCAGATTATTATTAGGAAAAAACCAGCGTAGAGCAGTTTATCGGCAAATGAAGGATGAAAGCGCTAGCTACTTCCTAAGAAAGTTTAAATGATATTATTTGAAAAATGTCCCGTTTTTACCAATGCAGTCGATTCTGAAGTTTTTGGACTTTTTGAGTCCGCAAGGTTAGGCTTAGTTTTACTCCAACGTAAGTGTCTTTGAGTCTTTGGAGTGACTTTACTAAGTCCCTCCGAGGGCTGTTGTTGTTTTCTCTTCTCTTCTTCTGAATGAAACTCAGTAAATGCGAGTTGAGTTTTTTGAGCAGTTTTAGCTAATGTTTGGTTTTCTCGTTTTGTTTCTTTGTTGATTTTGTTTACCACCTGTACTGCGGCATCTTCAAATGCTTTTAAATCAGAAAGTAGTTCTTCTTTTTTTATACTAGCTTCAAAATCATCGTATTCATCGACAGTTTCTTTTGGTTTTAACTGAAATGTACCGTATAAACTGCCCACTGAGTTATCGATGACTTTTGGCTCACGGTGGAGTGGATCTGTTTGAGTTGAGACATGACAAGATTGAGACTGAACGGTTTCGGTACAAACCTCTTGAGTGACTTCATCTGAGAAAATATCTTCAATTTCTTTTTGCAATTGTGCTTGTTCTGCATGTGATAGCGTGTTTTGGATTTCACGATCACCTACACCATATTTTAAGCTTGCAGAGCTTTTTGGAAGGGTATCTTCTGAGTCTGCAATGAGCCCTGCTTTTAAAGATTCTACTGAAGGCTTTGGCACAGGCTGTTTAGGAGAAGGCGTTTTTAGGAATTGATCTAAGTGGTTGCCAAGTTTCTCTTTGACTTGATTCACAGCCCATGAAGTCGCTTTTGTGACAATGCTATGTTTAGGAGAAGGCTTTCTTGAGTTTAAAGCACTTCCTTCGAACACTGTGGGGCGTGATTGAATTGACGTTGGTCCTTGAAACATGTAGCTACCTCATTTCAGTTGCTAATAAATATTCTAAGGAGAAATGGAATATATCCAATTTAAATTTAATTCATCTTTTGTTAATAAAAAGGCAGCCTTATGGCTGCCTTATAGAATTGACAATGATTCAGATTAAGCGTGACTAACCAGCACCAAACGAATCGCATCAAGTTGCAATGGGCAATCATTCATATAACCACCTAGCTCTTGGATTTGATCTCGTAAATGTTCTAATTCCTCATCACGAATATTCGGGTTAATTGCTTTTAACGCTTCCAATCGCTCAAGTTCAGTTGTGATTTGAGTAGTCATAGATTCACGAGCGCCTTCAACCAGTAGCGCTAACTTTTCTTCCGCAACCTCTTGTGCTTTAGGTAATAGTGGGTGAATCTGCGCTTGCGATGCGGTAACCAGTTTGCTACCAATATGACGATTTACTGCACTGAGCTGACGATCAAAACCATCATAGTCTACTTTATCAGAGAGATTATTCCCGGCCTTATCCAATAACACGCGTATTGGCGTTGGAGGTAAGTATCGATAAAGTTGGCTCGATTTCGGCGCTGAAGCATCCGCCATATACATTAACTCTAAGAACAGAGTGCCTGCTGGCAATGCTTTGTTTTTCAGAATCGCCACACTTACAGAGCCTGTTTCAGAGCTGGTTATTAAATCTAAACCAGTTTGCACAATTGGATGCTCTTGGGTGATAAGTGCAATATCATCACGTGACAAGGCCGTATCACGATCAAAGGTTACGGTAATACCATCTTCAGGTAAGCCCGGGTATGTCGGGAACAGCATATGTTCACTTGGTTTTAAGATAATGGTGTTTTCACCGTTATCTTCTTGGTCAACACCGATAATGTCCCATAAACGGATCACTGAGCTAATTAAGTCAGTATCTTCGTCACGCTTTGCCAAACGTTCAACCAACTCTTGTGATCTTTTGCCACCATGAGAGTTGATTTCGAGCAGTCGATCTCGACCTTGCTCCATGGCCTGCTTGAGTTCTTTGTACCGTTGTTGTGTGTGGTTCATCACTTGTGTCATCGCATCTTCATCGCCGGTTGTTAGGCAAAGAAGTAGCTCACTTGCAAACTCTTTATACAACATATGACCAGACGGGCACGTTAGCTCAAAGGCATTTAAGCCTTGGTGATACCAATTCATCAGGGCTTCTTGTGCAGTATCTTTAAAGTACGGCAAGTGAATATTGACATCGTGTTGTTGACCGATTCGATCAAGGCGACCAATACGTTGCTCGAGTAAATCTGGGTTCAGCGGTAAATCAAACAGAATTAATTGACTTGCAAATTGGAAGTTACGACCTTCAGAGCCAATTTCTGAACAGATCAACGCTTGTGCACCACCGTCTTCTTGCGCAAAGTAAGCACCGGCTTTATCACGATCGATGATCGACATACCCTCGTGGAACACAGTAGCTTGAATGCCTTCACGTAAACGAAGAGCTTCTTCAAGACTTAATGCTGTATCTGCTTGGCTGGCAATAATCAGTACTTTTTGGCTACGATGATTTTTTAAGAACTCAATCAACCAGTCAACTCGGGGGTCGAACTTCCACCACTCTGAGTTTTCAGAATCAAATTCTTGATAAATCTTTTCTGGACTTAAGGCTTTTTTGACCTTTAGCTCAAGCTGAGCTGCACCTGTTGACATACCTGTCGACATCATGGCATTTACACGTGCTGCGGTGCGGTATTGCTCTGGCATGACTTGAGGCTGAGGATTAAAAATACGTTGTGGGAAGCCTTTTACAGAAGCACGACTATTTCGATAAAGCACACGCCCAGTACCGTGACGATCCAGTAACTCTTGAAGTAATTCATTACGAGCAGCGTGTTGCATTTCAGCATCAACATCATCGCTTTGAATCATCTGAATATTTGGGTTGATGTCTTTTTCAGTCAGTAATTCTGTCAAACTGTTGATGGCTTCATTAGACAGCTTTTCTTCACTCACTAAGGCATCGGCTGCGGCTGCCACATCGCGATAACCTTCTTCTTCTTTAACGAAAGTTTCGTAGTCGTAGAAACGATCAGGATCAAGCAAGCGTAAGCGAGCAAAGTGACTTTGATGTCCAAGCTGGTCTGGTGTAGCAGTAAGTAAAAGTACACCAGGTACAACGTCACTTAAGGCTTCAACGACTTGATAAGGACGGCTTGGCTTGTCTTCTGACCACTCTAAATGGTGAGCTTCATCAACCACCATTAAATCCCAATCAGCATCAACGGCTTGCTCTAAACGCTTTTTCTTTCGCAGTAAATCCATTGAACAAATAATGAGTTGTTCTGTATCGAATGGATTGTCGCTATCAGCATAAGCTTCAACGCAGCGCTCTTCATCAAAAACGGAGAATTTAAGGTTAAAACGGCGCAGCATTTCAACCAGCCACTGGTGTCTTAACGAATCAGGAACGATGATCAATATGCGTTCCGCACGGCCCGTAAGTAGCTGTTGATGGATGATCAAACCCGCTTCGATGGTTTTACCTAGCCCAACTTCGTCGGCCAATAACACTCGAGGCGCAAAACGACGGCCAACTTCATGAGCAATCCATTGTTGGTGAGGAATTAAACCTACACGGGGACCTTGAAGACCAAGTAAGTCAGATGTGGCTAATTTATGGCGTAACAATTGTGAACGGTAACGAACACCAAAACGATCTAAGCGATCGATTTGTCCTGCAAAAAGACGATCTTGAGGCTTATTGAAACGTACATTGTGGTTCAATAAGGTTTCACGAAGAATGACTTCCTCGCCTGTATCTTGTCGGGTGCCTTTATAGACAACCAATTGGTTTTGTTCTTCAACCTCGGTGACAATTAATTTCCAGTCTTCATGGCTTTCCACGACGTCACCAGGGTTATAAATAACACGAGTAAGAGGGGCGTCTTCACGGGAAAACATTCTATTATCCCCAGTGGCGGGGAATAACACGGTCACCATGCGACCTTCAACTTGAACAACGGTTCCTAAACCAAGATCGGACTCAGTATCACTGATCCAGCGCTGACCTAATGCAAACGGCATTTTTTACTCTTATCTCCGGGCTGACTCACAAAAGGCGCGTATCTTATACCATCGGAAAAAGATTTACATTAGGGCATGTGGAACTTTGAAACTTATTTTAATTTTCGCCGTTGATTAAGCGATCACAAACCCTGTTGTTTTATGTTTATAGCATGAAATGTGGCGCACTGAGTCAGACGTTCACAGCAAGAGCCTAAGCCTATACTCGTCTTTGACTAAAAACAATCCTAATCCTATTTACTGGGTTCAGGCAAAAGTGGATCGCCAGATAAAGTTTGCAAAAAATCACGCCAAATATCATGCGTGCGTTGCTTAACAGTTTGATAGTCACAGTCGGCAGTCATAATGCTGACAATAGTACCTTGAGAATACATCTGATAGACCGCTTTACATTGTGCTTTTGCATAGTTTTGCCATTGCACTTGTGATTCAATAATGGCTTTAGACGCTTGTGGTTGAGATTGGTAAGCCGATTTAGCTTTACTCAGGTATTGCTTCATTTGCTTTTTAGCAAGTACGGTTTGTTGCTCTTTACACTGAGCTATTTGCAGAGTGTTTTGGGCGTTTTTACAATCTGTGGCTGCGAGGGTAGATGAACTGAATATGAGTGTAGCAATGAGAACGGTTTTCATAATTGAGCTCCGTGAAGAAAAATTTGCTTGAACCAAGCCTACTTTTGACTTTAAGTTATAAGCATAAGCTTATAAATTGCAAATTAAATCCCCCACAGTTTTTTAGGGATAACATCTGAAAGGAATGTATGCATAAGATTGCTACTCTTGGTCCAGCAGGTACGTATTCAGAACAAGCCTGTATCCGTTTTATTCAACAACTTGACGATGCTTGTAAAATTCATTTCTTTCCTTCAATTAAGAAAGTGATTTCAGCCGTTGGCGATGAGTCAGATATTGGTGTGATCCCGATTGAAAATTTTTCAGAGGGGTATGTGTCTACCGTATTAGATGAATTGTCGAAAACCGATGTGCAAGTGCTAGCAGAAGTGCTGTTACCAATTCGGTTTTCTTATGCCAGTAACCAAGCTAACAAACAAGATGTCGAAACTTTGTTTGTACAATTTGTGGCAAAAAATCAATGCAGTGAGTTTTTAGAGTCATTTCATGATGTTGACTTTGTACAAACTGAGAGCAATATTTTATCCTTGGAACAACTTAAACGCTGTGAAACCCCCGCTGCAGCCATCATCCCCAGTGCGGCAGTGAGCCAGGGTGAATTTGCTATGATCGAACATGGTGTTGCTGATTATGTAGAGAATCAAACTCGGTTTCTAGTATTAGGTAAGCCTAATCTGTCTATCAATTTGCCCATCGATTTAACGACCAGTGTTAAGACTTCTATCATTGTTTTTAATGATGATGATTGCCCTGGTGCACTCAATGAAATTTTGAACGGGTTTGCCAGTAGAGGCATTAATTTGTTGTCCATTATTTCTCGTCCAACTCGGCAAGCTTTTGGGCAGTACTTTTTCTATATTGATTTAGAAGGGCATGCACAAAGTCCAAATTTGGCTTCAGCACTGAGGGTAATTCAGTTACAGCATCGAATAAAAGTTTTGGGAAGCTATCACAAGATATACAGTGAGTAGGGTGTATTAAAATTTAATAAAAAAATCGTATCTTTTTTTCTCAGCATAAGCTTTACTAAGAAGTATCTGCTGGCAGAACCAAAGGGAGGGTGACCGTAACAGTTATTCATTGAATGTGTTATCACTCAGCATTTTTGGAGGCGCCATGGACCGAGACGACACTAAGCTGTTTGTATTAGATACCAATGTTTTATTGCATGAACCACTAGCGATATATTCTTTTAAGGAACATGATGTTGTAGTACCGATGACGGTACTGGAAGAACTCGATAGTATTAAGGACAGAAAACGTGATGTAAGTCGCGATGCCAGAGTGGCTATACGAACATTAGAAGATACTTTAGGTGGTGATATTACCCCTGAACAGCTTGTAAAAGGCGTTGAATTACCCGCAAGACCGGGTCATGAGGATGCTACTGGCCACCTCTCTATTTTCCCTGATCACCAGATTGAATTTACCATTGGCACTTTGCCTGGTGACAACAACGATAACCTCATCTTAAACACGACTTTACACTTACAAAAACTTCATGCGCCACGCATGGTTGTTTTGGTGACAAAAGACATCAATATGCGTCTCAAAGCCAAAGGGGCGGGCATTCAGCAAGTTGAAGATTATCGACGCGATCAGATCATCGATGATGTTCGCTTTTTAACAAAAGGGTTTCATCAATTTTCAGGTAACTTCTGGAAGCATGTTGGCGATATCGACTCTCAGCGAGAGGGACGAAAAACGTTTCACCAAGTTCCAATGGCGGAAATTGATACTGACCTACTCTATGTTAATCAATACTTAATTGATGAAGACTCAGATTTTTGTGGCCGTGTGGTTGAGAAAACCAGCGATCACGTAAAATTTCAAGATTTGAATCGAGAGCGTTTAATGAACTTAGACGCTTGGGGTATTCGCCCTAAAAACGTCTATCAAGGCATGGCAATGCAAGCCTTGTTAGATTCCGATATCGATATGGTCATCCTTACCGGCCCTGCGGGTTGCGGTAAGACTTTGTTGGCTATGGCTTCCGCCTTAGAGCTGGTCATTGAACGCAATCAATATGACAAGATTATTGTGACCAGAAACACGCCAGAGATTGCCGAATCTATTGGTTTTTTACCGGGCACGGAAGAGGAAAAAATGGGCCCTTGGCTTGCGGCAATTACCGATACACTTGAAGTGTTGCATAAAAATGATGTTAACCCATCCGGAAGTATGAATTACATCATGGAGAAGGCAAACGTGCAGATGAAGTCAATTAATTTCATGCGTGGTCGCTCGATTCAAAATGCAGTGGTATTACTGGATGAGTGCCAAAACTTAACCGCCTCACAGTTGAAAACGATGATCACACGTATGGGAGAAGGTACTAAATTGATTTGTTGCGGTAACTTAGCGCAAATCGATTCCAACTACTTAACTCCGGTTACTTCAGGTCTTACTTACATTGTTGAGAAGTTTAAAGACTTTGATGGCAGTGCAAATATTTACCTGAACGGTGTCGTTCGTTCACGTCTTGCTGAGTTCGCAGAAGAACAGCTGTAGCAACCATAATGAGTTGATACTTCGATCGCTACTGCGTTGGAGTATCAACCAAAATAATTCGTCCTAAGGGAGCGTATTTTTTCCCATAATCGCTATTTTCTCCAGAAATAAAGGTAACTTCATAGAGGGTTTGATTCTCATGGCCATGAGTTAATGGCTGCAGTTCAAACTTATATCCTTCTTTAAGATTTGTGCACTCCTTGGTCATATTTACACCATCGTAAGGCTCAAAGACCGGCTCGGACTCCATTTGTTGGGTTTCATGAAATCTACGAAGTGTCATGGTTTTAAGTTCTTGAGCTTGACTATTAAGTAAGCAACCATTATCAGATAATTGTGTTACAGACCATTCAATAAAACCTTCAAACGATTTGAGTTTTGGGGCCCCTTGCTGGATTGCAAAATGGATTTTAGTATTTTCACTTTCAACTTCTTTAATATTTTCTTCAACTTGCGCTTTGAGAGGAGAATATGTTTTGGGGCTGCTGATTTGAAAATATCGAAAGAGTGAAGTCATATACAATAGTTAAGCTAAGAACGAGTTGTTACATTTTATGTTGTTAAACTTGAATGTAAGGTGAACAGTTTTATGTTTATATTAATTAATTATAAAAATAGTAATTTAATGACCTAAAATTTTAATTTCATTGGTGCGGGTTTATCAGGTGAGTGTATGTATTCGCTTTTTTATTTAAGTTGTCACAATTTCAGATCAATTTAGATATAGGGTTCTAAACTTATTTACGATCATAGAGTTATTAGCACTTCATATGTGACATCAAAATGTCAGAGGGTTATAATGTCAAGCGAACGTCATCCTGACTGGTAGTACAACAGGGACAATAAATGAAACCGACCGAACCTGTTCAGCAACTTACAGCACCTATTCAACGAAATTATAACCGAGCCGTTTTTTATACCTATATTGGTGTAATTGTCATGGCGTTATGGGTCGCTTGGGTAGCATACGGTGAGCAAAAAGCACAGGTGATGAACGAACGTGAGCAGCAAATTGATCGTCACGTTTTACAAGTCGATTTATTATTAGAGTCCAGCATTCGAGCCATAAAAAGCTTGCGGGATGTGGCGGTTGATTACTTAAAACGTGGCGAGCCCGCCAATGATAAAACGCTGCCGAAATATGAAAAGTTTGCTCAGAAAAACCAAGTTTTTTCTTTAGAACCAGAATATTCCAAAGCGGGTAAGCCCTTTACCAATATGGGGCAAATTACTGGCCTTGGCACTTTAAAGCATCGTGATGAAAATTTTTACCGTGAATTACAGATGCTGTATGAGCTTTCTCTTTCTTTTCCTGTTGCGAAAGATACCGCACAAAAAACCTCAGCGATTTATTACATCTCAAAGCAAAAGATGATGTCATATTACCCTTGGCCCAAGGATAGTAGTGCATTTCGTGAAGAGCTCTTAAATCAAAAACAATTCCAACTTGTTGGCCCCGCAATGAACCCTCAGCGGAGTGTTTCTTGGCGACCTGCGTATGTAGATTCGACCAATAAAGGGTTGTTGACGACGCTCGAAGTCCCAATTTACGACAATGATAGCTTCATGGGTTCCATCAACTTAGATATGACTCTGGCAGAACTGTCCAAACAGATCCGTTTGTATTTTAAAATGCCTGGTACGGTAATATTGCTCGACCAAAATAACAATGTACTGTTCCACAGCGACATTGATTCTAGCGATATGACCCGGGTGTATCACATCAGTCAGCGTATCCCAGCTGAGTTGCATTCTCTGTCTGAGTCAGACCTTTTTGAAGCCCAAGATGGTTTTATTCGTAACGGTTATTACATTCACTCTGTTGCTTTGCATAATGCGCCGTGGCGTTTGCTGTATTTGCAAAGCGTGGATGATATGTTCAACGATGCATGGAGCAAATTACAGCAAACTTTTTTCCTTGTTGTGCTTGCGCTGTCGTTGTTGGTGACCATTGTTCACTGGCAAACACGACGATCCTTTGTGACGCCGGCTTCGCAACTGCTTTCTCACCTTGAAGGTTGTTCACAAGAGCCGCTACCTGTGCCGACAAAAACGACGCCAGGTTGGATGCCTTGGTTCCAATTGGTGAGTCGGATTTTTGAAGAAAATCAGCAATACACTCATCACTTAGCAGAGCAAAACAAACGCTTAGATAAATTGGTTGCCATACGGACAGAAAAACTCAAAGAAACCACAGAGCGACGTGAGCGAGAATACGCATTGCTGCGTTCTCTGATTGACTCGATACCCGAAGCGATCATTTTCAAAGACAAAGAAGGTAAATACCTCGGTTGTAACAAAGCGGCTGAGCGCATGTTGGGGTACACCGAAAATGAGCTGATTGGGCAGTCATCAGAGACCATGACTCATCCAGAATTGGGAGACCGAATTCGCGCTGAAGATGAGCAGATATTAAAAGACAAAACACCACTGCGTTACCAAGAAAAAATCGAGCTCGCAGGGAAATCAGTATTATTAGATACCCTGAAACTTCCTTTTTATAATCGCCGTGGTGAATTACTCGGCTTGATTGCTGTATGGCGTGATGTCACGCATGAATATGAAAGTGCTGAGCAGTTGCGTTTATCTGAAGAACGTTATCATTTGGCCATGGATGCGGTAGAAGATGGTTTATGGGACTGGTATCTGGATTCTGAACAAATCATCTGTAATCCGGCCTATTTCACCATGATCGGCTATCAGCCTAATGAGTTCCCAGCCTTACTTTCTACGGTGGATGACATGATCCACCCAGATGATAGGCAACGTGTTCAAGAGTACCGTTCTCAATACCTAGCCGAGCCTGATTCAGTCTACGAAATTGAATTTAGAATGCTGGGTAAAGCCGGTGAGTACTTCTGGTTGTTATCTCGTGGCCGAGTGGTTGAATTTACTGAATATGGCCACCCGAAGCGTATGGTGGGTACGCATAAAGATATCACTCGACAAAAGATTAATGAAGTTGCGCTATTAGAAGCTAAGCAGGACGCTGAGTCTGCCAACTTATACAAAAGTGAGTTCTTGGCGAATATGAGCCACGAGATCCGCACTCCAATGAATGCCATTATTGGTATGTTGGAGTTGGCACAGCGAACAGCCCTTACTGAGCAACAGCACGACTACCTAACCAAAGCGGGGTTCTCCGCTCAATCATTGCTTCGTATTATCAATGATATTCTTGATTTCTCTAAGATTGAAGCGGGTAAGCTTGAGCTTGAAAAAGTACCGTTTGCGCTTGATAAAGTGCTCGATCACGCTCTGGATTTAAATGTATTAAAAGCCCAAGAAAAAGACGTTGAAATGCTACTTTATGCACCCGTTACCGCAGGCTTAACTTTAAAGGGTGATCCACTGCGTTTAGGGCAAGTGCTTATTAATCTACTTTCTAATGCCGTGAAATTCACGCAACACGGTGAAATCGAATTAGGCTGTGAAGACGTAGGTGAAAGGGATCATCGTATAACGCTGCAGTTTTGGGTGCGTGATACGGGTATTGGTATTGATAAAGAGAAGCAAGCACAGTTGTTCGATGCCTTTGCTCAAGCTGATGGTTCAACGACGCGCCAGTACGGTGGAACAGGCTTAGGGTTATCGATTAGCCAACATTTAGTTTCAATGATGGGAGGCAAATTGCAAGTGCAAAGTGAGCCTCATTTAGGCAGTACTTTCAGCTTTACTATAAGTTTTGAAATTGCAGAAGAAACTAAACAGGTACCGCTGATTGTTCCTCCTAAGCTGAATAACATTAAGACCTTAGTGGTTGATGATAATCCAACAGCACTGCAAATATATTCAACGTTAATGAGAGATTTTCACTTTGATGTGGATACCGCAGAAAGTGGGGTCGAAGCACTTTATAAACTCAACGAAGAGCCAATTGATTTGCTCTTGATCGACTGGATGATGCCAGAAATGAATGGCGGTCAGGTGATTGAAGAGCTTCAAATGATGGTTGAAGAAGGCCGCATTGAGATCATGCCAAAGATCATCATGATGACCGCATATGCATCAGAGCCTATTCAAGGTGAAGTCGACGAGTCTAAGGTGTCTGCATTTTTACAAAAACCTTTTAAAGCATCAGCTTTATTTGATGAAATTATTACGGCGTTTGCAGATGAACCGTTAACCATTGATAGCGAAACTATTGAAGATGAAGATGTCGAATCTGCAAAAGCAAAGATATTGCTTGTAGAGGATAATTTGATTAATCAGCAAGTCGCCTCTGAGCTTTTGAAGAGTGCAGGTTATCAAGTTGAAGTTGCAGACAATGGTCAAATTGCACTAGATATGATTGCCGAGCATGCGTATTCAGCAGTTCTGATGGATATTCAGATGCCTGTGATGGATGGCTTAACAGCGGCAAGAACGCTAAGAGAAACATTCGACCATGAACAGCTTCCTATTATAGCTATGACCGCACATGCGATGTCTGGAGATAGAGAAAAAAGTCTATCGGCCGGCATGAACGCACATATCACCAAGCCTATCGTTCTCACCGAATTATTTGAAACTCTAGAAGAGTGGATAAGTTAATCCTATTAGTCATACCCTTTTTTAAGTTTCATGGAAGGGTATGGCTTTAAATCATGGTTGCCTATTTTTTCTCAGGTAGGCATGATAAAGCAGCAAAGCTTACTATAACAAGGAGATAGGATGAAATCCTACGTTGCTGCATTTTCACTTTCCCTACTTGCGCTCTCAACAACCAGCTTTCCTTCATTGGCTGAACAGAACCCCGTTTCAACAATGATCGAATCAAGTCAAACACATAAAGGATTTATGAACCTGTTTTATGATGATAAATCAGGTGATGTCTATATGGAAGTTAAAGCGCTCAATAAGCCATTTTTGATGGTGACCAGTTTGCCTCATGGTGTAGGCTCGAATGATATTGGCCTCGATCGTGGTCAGCTTGGTCAAACTCGAATGGTACAGTTTGAACGTTATGGGCCTTACCTTGTTTTAAAGCAGTTGAATACCGATTATCGAGCCAATACCAGTAATAAAGCAGAAAAGCGGGCGGTAAAAGAAGCGTTTGCAGAGTCTATTCTATGGCGAGGGAAAATTGAGTCAGAATCTCAGCCGCTGGTAAAATTGAATGACCTTGTATTGAAAGACCTGCATGGCATTGAGAAGCGTTTATTGGCGACTAAGCAAGGAAACTATAAACTTAACTCGTCGCACTCCATAGTGCTTCCTAAAGGGATAAAGTCATTTGAGAAGAATGCTGATATTGATGTTCTACTGACTTACAACACCAGTAAAGCTGGAACGTATGCGCAAAGTGTCACACCAGATGCAAATAGTATTTCAATCCGTAAACGTTTTTCATTTGTTGCGTTGCCTGACGATAATTACAAGATAAGACAGTACAACCCAAACAGTGGTTTTTTCGCACAAACCTTTATGGATTACGCACAACCTGTTAATCACAACATTGTGCAACGTTACATTGTGCGTCATCGTCTGCAAAAGAAAATACCTGGGACAGCGCCTAGCGAAGTCGTAAAACCAATCACTTATTATCTTGATCCAGGCGTGCCTGAGCCAATTCGAAGCGCCTTGTTAGATGGCGCTCGCTGGTGGGAGCAAGCGTATACAGATGCAGGGTTCATCAACGGGTTTCAAGTTAAACTGTTACCTGAAAATGCCGATCCTCAAGATATTCGTTACAACATGATTCAATGGGTGCATCGTGCAACCCGTGGCTGGTCTTATGGTGCGGTGATCAGCGATCCCCGAACCGGTGAAATCATTAAAGGTCATGTTACGCTTGGCAGCTTGCGTGTGAGACAAGATTATCTCATCGCTAAAGGATTAACCGCTGGTTGGAAAGACAGAGATGCAGCAGAAAAGGCCTCAATGGATTTAGCACTTGCTCGTATCCGTCAATTATCTGCGCATGAAGTTGGACACACATTAGGGATTGAACATAATTTTGCTGCATCGAGTCATAATAATGATTCAGTGATGGATTACCCTCATCCTTATATGTCGCTAAAAGATGGTGAAATAGACATCTCTAAACCTTACGGTATAGGACTTGGTGCTTGGGATAAGTGGGCGGTGAACTTTGGCTATGGTGAGTACAATACAAATCAATCAGCTCAAGAGGTTCAACAGCAGCAAATTGAAGAAGCGAAAACACAAGGCATACGCTTTATTGGCGAATCAGATTCTCGTTCTGCCAATGCGGCTCATGTGTATGCAAGTTTATGGGATAACGGCGAAAACGCCATTGATGAATTAGAGCGTATGCAAAAAGTACGTCGTGTGGCGATTGATAACTTTAATCAAAATGCACTGACCGAAGGCGCCGTTCAGAGTGAGTTAATTGATGCCTTTGTACCTATGTACTTAATGAGTCGATTTCAGATACAAGCTGCTGCGAAATGGATTGGTGGCGTTGATTATCGTACCGAAGAAGACAGTTCTTGGCAGTTTGTATCAGCGAAAAAGCAGCAACAAGCCCTTGATGCGTTAATTGATGTATTAGAGCCTAAGCAACTGCAAGTACCCAATCAATTACTGCATTTATTTATCCCTAAGTCTGGAGATTATGTATCCACTCGTGAAAGTTTTGCCTCTTCACTTGGAAACTTAGCCGATGAAACGGGGATGGCAGAAGTGCTCAGCCGCCATGTGGTTAAAAGTTTGCTGCAATCTACACGGTTAAACCGAGTGAACCAAGCTGCTACTAAAGACAGTAAGCAATTATCCGTTCAAGAACTGTTAGAGCTGTTAACCAAAGCCACATTGCTGAAAAAGCGTAATACGACTAAAACTCAATCGATTTGGATGCGAACCAATGCCGTTGTAATCGATGAATTATTGGCAAGTTTACATAACCCTAAAACCTCGATTGAAGTGAAAGGTGTAATTGCAGAAAGGCTTTCATATTTGGAAGATAAACTGGAAAGTCGAGCGAAAAAAGCGAATGACCGTCAAGAAGCACATTATCTGTGGTTGAAAGAGGGGATTGAAAAAGGGTTAGAAGATAAAGCTTTCCGCTTAATTGAAAAGCCGTTGCCGATGCCGCCGGGGTCGCCTATTTAACTTAAATTGCTTACCCTATATTAATGAAATAGGGTAAGCATACTATTACTGATTAAAACTTTTGATTTAACAGGTCCCTATGCATGGTTACTTTTAAACCAAGCTCTGATGGAAGCTGTACCATGATATCGCCTCTAGTATATTGTTTCTGCATTCTTTGAAGTTGCTTTTTATATTCTTCCTTTGAATGGTCTTCTGTTTTACCTAAGACAAGCTCTCTTTTAGCTTCAGCTTTTACCACGTCCTTATTGTATTGTGTAAAGACATGGACTGCTCTCTGTTCAATCAAAGACTTGGTTTGGTCATGATTTTTTGATTTTACAGGATTTTCTGGGTTGTGAAATTTTTGAGTTGCTACGAATACAGGTTTTTTAGAGCCTGCACTTTGAGATAAGTCTAGAGTCCACTCTTCACCATTAGTCAGTTTTATTAAGTTTTTTACATGAAATTGACGAGATGCATCTGATAGATCATGTGGGTTACCAATACTAATACCTTCAGCCTTCACAATTGGACCTTTACCAAATGCTTCATACACCGAAGGAAGAATCATCAAATCTAACTGCTGTGTAGCTGAAGAAGACGCTGCCATTTTCTATTTCTCAAACTAATAAATTGAATAAATGAGAATAAAGGATTACTCCATTACAATTAACATTTGTGAATAAAAATTAATCAGATGTTTATGTTGCAGATAATAGAATTACACAACGAATCTAGGTTTATTTCCGACGTTTTGTTAGTGCTTTCTTATTGGTTAATTTATTCCTAACTTATTTGTCTTGGGCAAGCAAAGTATGCCATATAACCCATTATTAAATAGGCAATTTGCAACCTCTATGAATATGAAGTGCGAGGCTAACATTATTCACTCAAGCTAATGAAGGACACTGATGAAAATGATCCCGCTTCTTTAAGAAAGAGCGTTTCTAATCTATATGGAATACAGCGTAGATTCAGAGTTGTGTTGATATGTCGTTCTGTAACAACTTTAAATTAGAACATTATCTAGTTGTCATCGGGACGACTGTTTTAGGTGGTGAAATTGAGCCCTTAAGATTTGAAGTAAAGAGTATGTTGGAGTTTAATATGATTTCGAGAGTAGACAGGAAGCCATCTGACGCTATGTTTAAACTAGCGGGTCAGCAACTAAAAATAGTAGAAAAAAGAGAACCAGTCAATTTTGACGGAACAGTTCATACAGACGGAATTGGGGAGCATACAGTTAACTATTATGATGTTAAATATCGTTTGCACCGCTCTACCGAAAAGTTTCTGCATCGTGATCTTGAATTTTGTATTTTAGACGTGAATGCCCTCCCTGTTTCTGAAGGAAGAGTGAATGTTTAAGTAAGCCCTAAACAAATCAATAGAGCAAATTCAAAAAAAGAAGGTTAGAAGCAGCATTCAGTGCGGTCGCAACTCAGTTTGGAAACTATATAGTCGCAAAGGGGGTGCAAAGAATGAAAGTAGTCGACTATTTTACGCCAAAAATGGTTAGACTAAATCAGCTACAACAGGCTACTCAGCAAAGAAATCAGCAAGTTTTGCAACAAGTACATCAACCAGTTGGGCAGTTTAGAAGAAGCTGATTTGATGAACGCAATGGTACAAACTGAAGTAAACATACTCTAAAAGGCATGCTTAGTTTCTATTTGAATTATCAATTCTTTTCGACAACACAAAACAAGCCAGCCCCATCAAAATATTGGTTATTGGTAGCGCCAATAACAGACCGTGAATGCCATATACTACAGCGCCTAAATAAGCCATCGGTAGCATCAATAAGAACAAGCGGCTGAGATTAATGACCAATGAGCTGACAGGGCGATGATAAGCGTTCAGTACGTTTGCAAAAACGATCACAACGCCTAGTGGGCCGTAAGCTAAGGGTAAAACCATCACATAGAAACTCAGCCATTTTAGAACCAGTGGATCTGAACTGAAAATCTCAGCGATGGGTTCGGCCAAAAAGAACAGTGGAATATACAGCAGAGTTTGGAAAATAAAGATAAATTTAATTGCCAATGTTACCGCTTTTTTTGCTCGCTCTGGCTGTCCTGCGCCCAGATTTTGAGAAATAAAAGGCAGCAAGCTGGATGATAATGCCATGACAACAATCAGTGCTAAAGACTCGATTCGGATACCCGCACCAAAGGCGGCTACAGCAGCATGATCGAATCTAGCCAACATGGCCATCAGCAAAGTATTTGCCAATGGGTTGATTAAGTTCATTACAGCCGCTGGCTTAGCAATATGGGCTAACCTTGACCAATTATGGCGCATTCGTTTCAAGCAAAATTCAGTAAAGCCGAGTAACTTTTTAGAAACCACTAAGATGTAATTTGAAAATCCAAAAGCAATTATCCATGCAATTAAGGTTGCAATAGCAGCGCCTTGAATACCGAGTTCAGGGAATGGGCCAAGACCAAAAATGAGAAGCGGGTCCAGAATCACATTAATGACTGAGCTTAATATCATAATTAATGCGGGGGAGCGAGTATCTCCCGTAGCTCGAATTCCCTGATTTGCCACCATCATAACCACTAGGATGGGTGCCCCAAAATACCAAATATGCAGGTACTGTTTGATCAGCTCAATATTTGTGGCCGTTGCACCTAATACCTTAAACAGTGGCTCAATAGTGAAAAAACCAATCATCGCTAACACGAGAATAATTGAGAAACACAATATTAAGGCATCATGCAAAAACACCCTAGCTTGAGATGTGTCACCAGAGCCAATTAAACGGCCAAGGTTGGTTGAAACACCAGAACCAATGCCAATGGCAATACTGGACATTATCAACGTAACGGGAAAGGTAAAGCTGATAGCTGCAAGTGCATCAGTGCCGAGCTTACTGATGAAAAAGGTATCGATTAAGTTATAACTGAGAACCGTAAAAATGCCGACAATATTTGGCAAGCTCATTTTAAACAGCACTTGAGCAATAGGTGCAGTCAGCAATCCATGATTATCTCTCATAAAAACGTAATTCGTTACCTTAAGAAATGAAAAGTGGTAGGTTGTTGTCAGATTTTAGCAAAGAACCACTTAAAAGGCAGTGAACAAGCTGTTGGAAAGTTAAGATTTGGACTTTTTTTTAGCTATGCACTTGGAATTTTGTTAATTGACCTTATATCTCAAACTATCTGAGGCGAAAGCCTAAATTTAATTGAACGTTTTAGCCTAAGTCACAGGCCGTAACTCGTTAGGAGAATCCATAAATGAACATTCGTCCATTACATGATCGCGTAATCGTAGAGCCGCTTGAAGTTGAGTCTAAGTCAGCAGGCGGTATTGTGCTAACTGGCAGCGCAGCTGAGAAATCATCTCGTGGCAAAGTGCTCGCAAAAGGTAAAGGTCGTATTCTAGAAAATGGAAGTGTTCAAGCACTTGAAGTTGAAGTGGGTGATACCGTTATCTTTAACGAAGGTTACGGCGTGAAGAAAGAAAAGATCGACGGTAAAGAAGTGTTGATCATGTCAGAGTCTGACATTCTGGCAATCGTTGCTGAGTAATAGCATCTTTCGTATCAAAAAATTTAGAGGATAAATCAACATGGCTGCAAAAGAAGTCTTATTTGGTAACGACGCACGCACTAAAATGCTGAATGGCGTTAACGTTCTTGCGAACGCAGTAAAAGTTACTCTGGGCCCAAAAGGTCGTAACGTAGTTTTAGACAAAAGCTTTGGCGCTCCATTGATCACCAAAGATGGTGTATCAGTAGCAAAAGAAATCGAACTAAAAGATAAGTTCGAGAACATGGGCGCTCAAATGGTGAAAGAAGTTGCTTCTAAAGCCAATGACGCAGCAGGTGACGGTACTACTACTGCAACCGTTCTAGCACAAGCTATCGTAACTGAAGGTCTAAAAGCCGTAGCCGCTGGCATGAACCCAATGGATCTTAAGCGCGGTATCGAAAAAGCCGTTAAAGCAGCTGTTGTTAAATTAAAAGAACTTTCAGAAGAGTGCAGCGACGCTAAAGCAATCGCTCAAGTAGGTACTATCTCTGCAAACTCTGACGAAACAGTGGGTGAAATCATTGCTAACGCTATGGAGCGTGTGGGCAAAGAAGGTGTTATCACTGTTGAAGAAGGTCAAGCACTAGAAAATGAACTTGATGTGGTTGAAGGTATGCAGTTTGACCGCGGTTACCTATCTCCATACTTCGTAAACAAACAAGAAACGGGTAGCGTTGAGCTAGAATCTCCGTTCATCCTATTGGTTGATAAGAAGATCTCTAACATCCGTGAATTACTTCCACTTCTAGAAGGTCTAGCTAAGACTGGTAAGCCACTACTTATCATCGCTGAAGACGTTGAAGGTGAAGCACTAGCAACACTAGTTGTGAACAACATGCGTGGCATCGTTAAAGTAGCTGCTGTTAAAGCCCCTGGTTTCGGTGACCGTCGCAAAGCGATGCTACAAGATATTGCTATCCTAACTGGCGGAACCGTTATCGCTGAAGAAGTTGGAATGGAGCTTGAAAAAGCAACATTAGAGGACTTAGGTACCGCTAAGCGTGTTGTTATCACTAAAGACAACACAACCATCATTGACGGTACAGGCGAAGAAGCGCAAATCAATGGTCGTGTTGCACAAATCAAGCAACAAGTTGAAGAATCTACTTCTGACTACGACAAAGAAAAACTGCAAGAGCGCATGGCTAAACTAGCTGGTGGTGTTGCCGTCATCAAAGTTGGCGCAGCAACTGAAATCGAGATGAAAGAGAAGAAAGCATTGGTTGAAGATGCACTTCACGCTACTCGCGCTGCCGTTGAAGAAGGTGTTGTTTCTGGTGGTGGTGTTGCACTGATTCGTGTTGCTTCTAAGATTGGCGACATTGATGTTATCAATGAAGACCAAAGACACGGTGTTGAAATCGCACTACGTGCAATGGAAGCGCCACTACGTCAAATCGCAACCAACGCTGGTGAAGAAGCATCAGTTGTGGCCAATAACGTGAAAATTAACGGCACAGGTAACTATGGTTACAACGCTGGTAATGATACTTATGGTGACATGCTAGAAATGGGTATCCTTGACCCAACTAAAGTAACTCGTAGTGCGCTTCAGTTTGCTGCATCGATTGCTGGTCTTATGATCACCACCGAAGCAATGGTAACTGAAGAAGAGCAAGATATGCCTGCTGGTGCACCTGATATGGGTGGCATGGGCGGAATGGGTGGCATGGGCGGAATGATGTGATCGCCTTAAGCTAACCAAGCTTCTGTTTTAAAAGAAAACCGCAGTCAATGATTGCGGTTTTTCTTTTTACAAAGATTGTTTCAGTAAAGAGATTAGGAAAGTTAATCTCGAACGAATGAAGTCTGAACCAAAGCTTCTAAAACAATCTCACTCTTAATTACTTTAAAATTTAGTGGTTGTTGTAACTGGCCAAACAGTGATGCCCCACCGCCAAGTAATATGGGAAATTGAGTGATCACCATTTCATCGATCAAATCTTCTTTAAGAAAGCTTTGAATTGTCACACCGCCGTCAATGTACAAATCGTTAAACCCTTTAGCGTTCAATTCTCTGACAATGTCTTTCAATCTACCTTTCAATAACGTGACTTTGTCTTCATAGCCTTGCGGCACTTTCGTCATGGTGTTACTTAATACAAAAACAGGTTTTGTATAAGGCCAATCACAATCAAAGCTTAGCACAGCATCAAGGGTATTACGGCCCATTATTAGGCCATCGACTCTCTCCATCAGAGCGAAGAAACCTGTATCGATATTGTCTGGATTTGGTACCGAATGTAACCAATCGATTTGACCTTGTTTGTCTGCGATGAAGCCATCTAAGCTGGTTGCAATAAATACTATATTCGCCATTTCACTTCGCTCATAGGGGTTAAAAAGAATGGAGAAATTATATACTCATAGAGACATAAAGGGCATTGCGTAATTTTAGCTGTGTTGAAAACTTGAAAGGTCGGATAGTTTAACCGAGAAATAAACTTAAGTTACTTTAACATATAGATGTTATATTAAAGTAACTTGGTCTGTTCGTCCTTATAAATTAAACTAAATCTGTCTTAATACTCACTTCACCTTCTAATGTTCGGTGAACGGGACACTTATCTGCAATGACGAGTAAGCGTTGTCTATCTTCATCACTTAAATCTCCGGTTAAGGTGATTTTACGAGTGAATTGATCGACCTTCCCTGACGTTTGTTCACACTCTACGCAGTCGGTTGCATGAATCTTGTCGTGACTGATATCCACTTGTACGTGCTCAAGCGGAATTTTTTTTCGTCTGGCGTACATGCGAATGGTCATTGATGTACAAGCACCGAGCCCAGCACTAACAAGTTGATACGGTGTCGCACCAAGAAAGTCACCGCCGTAACTTTCAGGTTCATCTGCAATGAGGTGGTGACCCGCTGCACTGATGTCTTGAGTAAAGCCATCAGGGTTAGTTTCACTGACTCTTACAATGCCTTCAGGTGCTGTCATCAGCTTTGGCAATAGGCTTACGTTAATGTATTTTTGTACCCACGCAGCAATGATATCTGAAGCGTATTCAGCATCTTTGGGGTTCGACAGTAAATGGTCGGCATCATCCAAGGTAACAAAACTTTTAGGATGCTTGGCCATTTGAAAAATACGTGCTGCATTTTCAAGTTCAACGGTTTTATCGAGCGGCGCATGCAATACCAATAACGCTTTTTTAAGCGAAGCAATCTTTGGTTCTAATGTGTTTTGTGCAATGTCGTCTAAAAATTGTTGCTTGATGGTGAACGTGCGACCACCTAATTGCACATCCGCTTGACCGTCAGTTTCGATAGTCTCGATTTTTTGGCCAAAATTATGAGCAACATGATGCGGATCCGCTGGTGCCCCAATAGAAATTACGGCTTTTGCTTCGGGAACATGCCCTGCTGCTGCGAGTATTGCTGCTCCACCTAAAGAATGGCCTATTAGCAATTGTGGTGCTGCAAAGTTATCTCTGAGGTAATTTGCAGCAAGTAACAAGTCTTCGATGTTGGAACTGAAATTTGTGTTAGCAAACTCACCATCAGAATGACCTAAACCCGTAAAATCAAATCGTAAAACCGCAATACCTAATGACGCTAAGCGTTGGGCAATTCTTCTTGCGGCTGGAATATCTTTAGAACAAGTAAAGCAGTGGGCAAATAATGCGTAAGCAGCAGGTTTACCTGTCGGCAGATCTAAGCGAGCGGCGAGTGTTGAACCATCATGGCCAATAAATTCGTGACGTTCAGTTTTCATATTATTTACCTGTTGTGCTGGACGATTGTTAGTATGAATGGCTGTAACATTCAGCGTTGCAGCAGTTTTTTCAACGTACCGTTTTTCAATGCGGCTTGCAGATCATCATCACCGCCGATGTGCTGATCATTAATGAAGATTTGTGGTACGGTTTTACGTTGGCTACGGGCAATCATTTCTTGCCTTAATGATTCGCTATTAGTGATCTCGAAGTTTTCGAAGCTGACGCCTAAATCCGTTAATGTCGCCTTTGTACGTTTGCAGTAAGGACAGTAATCTTTCGTATAAATTTCAACTTTTGCCATGATATTTCACCGTTAAATCAGCTTTATTTTGTGTAGGTATTATAGATGAATAGAGAGTTTCAACTATGTGCCAGTGTCTATTCCTTTTGTCTGAATGTCTAAAATGGCATTCAAGAGTCACAGAGAGCTTCGTTCATTCAGCTCGTATTTATGGTTTTTAACATACACTTACCTAATAACTCAGATAAACGAGTTGAAGTTTAAATGGCATACACGAGTGAAAGTGCAGTTGAGTTAGCAAAGCAGCTATCTAAACAGTTTGCTGACCGTGCTGGTGAAGCAGATAAACTAGGTAAGCTTCCTGTAGAGGATGTTCAACTGCTGAAATCTTCGGACTATCTAACGTTAAATATTCCTAAAAAGTTCGGTGGCTCTAGTTTGTCAGTTAAAGACTGTGTATTGACTCAATTAGAAGTGGCACAGGGTAGCCCATCCACAGCTATTGTTGCTGCTATGCCTTTGCATATTTTTGGTCAAGCACATGAACACGCATTGTGGACAGAACAAAATTATGAACGATTTTGTCATGAGGCCGTATCAGGAGCCATATTTAATATTGTGGGTACAGAACTTGAGCTTGGGAGTCCTTCTAGAGGGCAGATGTATGCGACAACGGCACAAAAGACGAGTGATGGATTATTAATTAGAGGTCATAAAATTTGTATCACAGGTGGCAAGCACCTTACCCATTTATTAGTGACTCTCAACTATGAGGGAGAGCCTAAAGTCGTGCTGGTTGAAAGTCATCGGAAGGGAATATCTTGGCAAGAAACCTGGGGAGAAGGGCTATCGCTGCGTGCCAGTGATAGCCATGATGTGTGGTTTAATGATGTCATTGTTCCGGCCGAAAATCTTTTGATTTCCGAATCTAAAAAGTCAGAGTTAAGTGGAAAAGCTTGGTTCATGATGATGATGTCTGCGGTATATCTAGGGGCCGCAATAGGGGCTCGTAATGCCGTTATTCAATATGCTTTAGAGAGAACACCCACCGTTTTAGGTAAATCTATAGCAACATTGCCAAGTATTCAAAAGCAAATTGGTGAGATGGATATTTCATTGCAAGCGGCTAGGGCATTATTGCTGGATGCAGCTGATTCATGGGTTCGGAAGGACTTTGCTAAAGTCGTTTCAGCAAAATACTTTGCAATACAAGTCGCTAATAACGTCACACAAAAGGCACTTGAAGTAGCTGGAAGCACAGGGCTTACGCACTTATTACCTTTAGAAAGGTATTTTAGGGATGTTAGGGCGGGATTAATGCAACCACCGAAAGGCGATACAGCCTTAGAGTTGATCGGGAAAAGTGCAATAGATGCTATGAATGGTCAAAAAGTGACGTAACTCTTTTACGATAAAGATAAAGTGCAGTATATTCAATTGGTTTTATTTCATCTAAAGATATTTGTGCTTGTAAGCGATGAGCTTAATAGGAGGTAGTACGTGAAAAATTTGATGTTAGGGGCATTGGGTTTATTGATTTGCTGTAATGTATTTGCTGCGGACACTGTGGTTCAGTTGAAGGACGGTCGAAGTGTCGTTTTACATGATGATTTTACATGGGAATATGTTCAGCCCCAAGCTCAAAAACAACCATTAAATTCACCTAATAAAAATGTTGCTGCAAAACCTCAACAGGCGATTCCCGTAGTTTCAATTCCACAACAACGCTTTGCTCAAATCCAATTGGGCTCTGATAAAAATATTATGCAGATTGAGCAGTCAGGTGTTGGTTTGTTATTTCAAGCAGCCCATTATGATCAGGGTGAGTTAATCATCCCAGTGAGTGTCACCAATAATGGTAAATCGTCCGTGATTAAGGTTGATATCAGTTATCAGCTTTTTGATTCTCAAGGTCAACGTATTGTTAAAGACGAAACCAGTGTTTGGACATCAGTGAAACGCTTACCTGAAACCTATTTAAGACCGAAGAAACAAGCGCAAGGCATAGCGTTAAAAATCTCAGTGGGCAAGTTGCCGAATTATGAACTTAAAGCTGAAATAAGCGATATTTCGACTAGAAATTGATGAGAAATGTAGTAAATATAGTTTTAATTTAAATTCCAACCCCTTAAGAGGATACTTTAAGGGGTTGGCTTATGTATCAGAAGAGCAATTAAGGTCTTGCCCTCCAAAAGCACTCTTTTAATAGATCAAGTTCCGCTTTAATTGCTTCAAGCTTTTCATTAGCCTCATCAGCTATAATTGAATTGTATGTTACAACTCCACCTATTTCTTTAGGGGATTTAACATTACTTTTACCTCTAATTTCTGTTTTTTTTGTCAAATAATTCAGAAAGTCTAAAGTGGAGCTGGCATATTCTCCTTCATTCAAGTAATCAATTAAATTTTGAAGCTCAAAATGTTGTGCTAAAGCTGACTCTGCACTAAAAGTTGTTGAATTTAGCTTGAATTTTGAACCATCCCATACAATTAATTCTTTTAACTGAGTAAGAGTTCGAAGCTTTTCATGAGCTAATTTAAAGCATTCTTTATTTATTTTTTTAGCTTCAGTTTCATCTCTTGTTGACATGGCTTGCACATGTTCTGTACTGAGAAGTAATATATCATAACTTGCAAAAGCCGTTATTCCAGCTAGTAAAGTATTATCTGAAATTATAAATCGATAAAAATTAGTACCAAATTCATCTGTTTTTGGAACTTGAGTTCCCATCGGTGAAGCTTCCCAAAGCTGCTTAAATGAACAACTCAATGGAATGTGATATTTTTCAAAGAAGGCATTAAAGCTTTGTATGGCATCCGTTAACTCTTCAGGCGTATTAGCTTTAGACGCTGTACTGAAATGTTTAACGAAATAATAATTCATGAGTTCAAAATCAATAGGCTTAGAAGGGAAGTTATTTTTTAAGCACTCTTCAAGTCGCTTACAAACTTCTTTTTCAATTGAGTTCCTCATTCCTAATACTAGACCTATATCATCAGGTCTTGTTGATCTTGGCGGTTGAGCTATTTGCACTGCGACTGGTTTTGACTCATGTTTTTTCTTACCTTTTTCACTAACAAATTTAAGGTAAGACTTAGTCGGAGAGTGATACTCAAGTTCAAACCTTCCTGTAGTTTTCTTGCCTACAAAAAGCTGGGGCGGTTTGTATGAACTAAGTTCTTTATTTAAAGCTTCAACGGCAGAGCGAGCATCCATTAAAGATATAGGATTAAGAAATTTAGCCAACTCATCATTAACTGATTCTATATTAACGCCATTTTTGACAGTATATTTTTTAGAGTTGGTGAAGTCAGAGATCGTAAGAAATTTAAGTGAGGCTACTGTCTCAGAAAAGTGATCGTCTGGATTTAGAAAATCCTCACCTAGCTCGGTCTCGCTACTGGAATCTAAATCTTCTAAATGTGGATATTCATGATATCCATGTGCACCAGTTGATCTTTCCACAATTATTTACCTTAAACGTTAAATCTATGTAAATTATAGATAAAAATATAATTAGTAAGATTAATTATGGATTAATAATGTTTTACTTTATTCTAAAAAAATGAAAGGTGTAAAGCAGGTTATGTTTGTAAAGTTTATATCAATACTTCCAAAACTTAGGGTGCAGTAACACTGCAACAGTTAAAATCTCTAATCGCCCTAGTAACATTCCGATAGAAAGTGCCCATTTGGCAGTATCCGTTAAACCAGCGAAATTCCCTGAAGGACCTATCACAGGGCCAAGCCCCGGCCCAACATTGCTGACTGCAGTAATTGAACCACTAAAGCTGGATACAGGATCTAACCCAGTGAGAACCAAAACAATCGTCAGTAAGATGACAACGCCAATATAGAGAAAGAAAAAAGTAACGAGTGAGCGCACAATATCTGGCTTGATCGTGCGCCCATTATAACGTTCAGTAAATACGCCGTTGGGGTGAATTTGCAATTTCAATTGCTCACGCATAATGGCAAAGGCGATTTGAAAGCGAAAAATTTTCATGCCGCCAGACGTCGAGCCAGAGCAGCTGCCTGCAAACATTAAAAATAAAAACACAATGTAAGCGACTCCGCCCCATTGCCCATAATCGGTAAGGCCATACCCCGTTGTTGTTACCACGGAAACTACGTTGAAACTCGACAGCCTAAGAGCGTCAATTAAGGTTAAATCATGGGTGTACCAAAACCATAACGCTAACGAGACTGACACAAATGTGATGAACTTTAAAAAGCCCCTGACTTGTTCGTCACGCCATACTTTTAGACTTCGCTGCTGAATGCATTGCACAAATAAAATGAGTGGTAAGCCGCCTGCTGCCATAAAGATGGTGCCTACCCATTGTGCTTGGGTTGAAAAGCCTGACATGGATTTATCGGAGGTTGAGTAACCGCCTGTAGAGATTGTTGTCATGGCATGGTTAATGGCGTCAAACCAATTCATGTGTGCTTGATGATAAGCGACAGCGCAAGCGATAGATAGCAAGATGTAGATGAAGAATAAATTCTTCGCCATGTCTTGCGTTCGTGGTGTACTTTTATCGCTCCAGTCTGATGACTCTGTGCGGAATAAGCGCATTCCACCTACGTTTAGGAATGGTAAAATCGCCACGGCCATGACAATAAACCCAATACCACCAAGCCATTGCAGTAAGGAGCGCCAGATAAGAATACTGTGATCCATCTCATCCAGACCTGAAAACACTGTAGACCCTGTAGTCGTGATCCCTGACATGGTTTCAAAAAACGCATCGGTGTAGCCAATGCCATGATAGAAAGTAAAAGGCAGAGCGGCGAACAAACTCACCACAAACCAAGTGATACTGGTGAGCAAGAACATCTCACGGATATCAAGCTGAATCTTGGACTTTTGTCCTTGATGAATGCACACACTGGAAAATATGCTGGTGATGGCAAGAGCTTGAATAAAGGCGACACTGGTGTCTTCGCCGTAATATAGTGCAAACCCAAGCGGGATAAGCATAAACCCTGAGAGCATGGATAAGAATGTTCCCAGAGTAAATACGACAGGTCTAAAATTAATGATTGATTTCAATGATGCTCGCTTAGAAGAAGAAAGCGCTCGGCTGGAACAGCTTTTCGACTTCGCCGATAAACTTCTTATTCACTAAAAATAAAATCACATGATCTCCTTGCTCGATTACCGTTTTATCATGAGCCATGAGAACTTCCTGATCCCTAACAATAGCTCCAATTGTAGTACCTGGTGGCAATTTAATGTTGCCAATCTGCTTACCGACCACTTTAGAAGTGCTGGCATCACCATGAGCGATGGCTTCGATTGCCTCTGCAGCGCCTCTTCTTAAAGAGTAAACGTTACAAATATCGCCTTGGCGAATGTGGGTCAATAAGGCCGAAATTGTAGCTTGTTGCGGTGAAATAGCGATATCGATATTCGCTTCTTGTACAATATCTACGTAGGCTTCACGTTGGATAAGCACCATGACTTTTTTAGCACCTAGGCGTTTTGCCAGTAGTGCAGACATGATGTTGGCTTCATCATCATTGGTTACAGCAATAAACACGTCCGTTTGATCGATGTGTTCTTCCATTAACAATTCTTGGTCGGCCGCATCACCACAAAATACGGTCGTATTTTCTAAACGCTCTGAGAGCGCCTCTGCACGCTCGGCTTTATGTTCAATCAGTTTTACGGCATGACTGCGTTCAAGTTTCTGTGCTAACCCTAAGCCAATATTACCTCCGCCAGCGATCATGATATTGCGATAGGAGTTATCCAGCTTTTGCATTTCACTCATCACCGCTCGAACATGGCGACTGTCGGCAACGAAGAACACTTCATCATCCGCTTCAATCACGGTTGTCCCTTGCGGCATAATCGGCTGGCCTTGACGGAAAATCGCTGCAACACGAGTATCGATGTTCGGCATATGGTCACGTAATGCTGCGAGAGCATTACCAACAAGAGGCCCTCCGTAATAAGCTTTAATCGCCACCAAACTTAAACGACCTTCACCAAATTCAAGCACCTGCAATGCACCTGGATATTCAACCAAACGATGAATGTATGAGGTGACCAATTGTTCTGGTGCAATCAACTCATCAATAACAAAACCACCACGCAAACGGTTATCCGTATTTTTGAGTTCAGTATTAATGAAGAGTTTGTTCTTCAGGTTTAAATATTGCTCTGATCGAATACGAGCGATTTTTGTTGGCGTACCATAAAGGGTGTAAGCAATCTGACAAGCCGCCATATTACATTCATCGCTGTTGGTCACAGCAATCAACATATCCGCATCTTCTGCACCAGCTTCCTTTAAAACATCAGGGTGTGCTCCGTGGCCCACCACTACCCGCAAGTCAAACTTATCTTGCAGCGTACGAAGACGTTCTTTGTCATTATCGATTAGGGTGATGTCATTATTTTCACCCACAAGGTTTTCAGCGAGCGTACCACCCACTTGTCCTGCACCCAATATGATAATTTTCATGACTTACGATTATCCTTATTTTTTTAAACCTAGCAAAAGCAGTTGGTTATGCTTATAAACGCAGAAAAAATGGTTATTAGCAAGGCTTGAGTTGCAGCGAGTAGAAAATACTACTCGCAAAACTCGTAACGAAGCTAGTGACAATTTTAGTCAGTTTATGAGCGTAAAACATGCTTGGATCCTCTTCATTTTGTGAAGATATGTTTTGTGTCCAATTGCTTTTACTCGGCTTTAAGCAACCTTGCATAATAGAATCCGTCCATTTGGCTTTGACCCGGAAGGATTTGCCAGCCAATCGCTGATTTGTCAGCTTGCTGGTCGATCGTTAATAGCTCAGCATCGTCAGTACGAGCTAAAAAGGCTTCCACTTGCTCTTTATTTTCTTGCGGTAAAATTGAGCAGGTCGCATAAATAAGCGTACCCCCAGGTTTCAACCATTGCCAACAATGATCGAGAATTTTTTGTTGTAACTTAGCAAGTTCTGTAATGTCGGCTTCTTTGCGTAACCATTTAATATCAGGGTGGCGACGAATCACTCCTGTTGCAGAACAAGGCGCATCCAACAGAATTCGATCGAATTGTTCACCGTTCCACCAAGATGGAATGTCAGCAGCATCGCCATGAATTACTTTGGCGGTGAGTGCTAAACGTTCCAAGTTTTCAGTTACTCGTTTTAAGCGCTGCTCATCAAAATCTACAGCAACGACATCTGCATTAGCAGACTCTAAAATATGGCAAGTTTTACCACCCGGTGCCGCACAAGCATCAAGGATGAGCTCCCCATCTTGTGGTGCTAATAATTCAGCCGCCCATTGTGCCGCAGCATCCTGAACGGATACAGAACCTTGTTCGAAGTTTGGTAACTGCATCACATCCGCTGGTTTATCAAGTAAAATAGCGTTGGAGTTGTCCCCTTTTGATGCAGAAATTTCCGCCTGTTGCAGTAACTGTAAGTACGAATCTCGAGATTGCACTTTTTGGTTGTTACGTAACCACATAGGTGGGCGTTGATGGCTTTGCTCAATTACTTGTTGCCAAGTGTCTGGATAGGCTTGCTGCAAACGCTTAATGATCCAGCTTGGCGTATTAAACTCTAAAACTGGATTCGCTGTACTTAATTCGGCTTTATTACGCTGAATATTGCGTAGTACACCGTTAACGACTTTTACAAGGCCATCAAATTTAAGCTGTCGGCAAGCTTCTGCGGTTTCAGAAATCGCAGCGTGTTCAGGGATGCGAGTGAAATACAACTGATAGCAGCCGACTAACAGCAATTGATGCACAATGCGCTGCTTCCCTTTAAATGGCTTGCTTAAACAATCACTGACACATTTATCGATTTGCGGTAGGTGACGCATTAAGCCATAACAGAGCTCAGCCAAAAGGGCTTTATCTTTGCCATTTTGTAAATGCTGCTGTTGCTTTGGAAGTGCAGCCGAGAGTGAAACGCCTTGCTCAAGTACGGCAAAAATAGCTTTAGCAGCTAATGCTCTAATATTCATTTAGCGGCCTCGTTAATGACTTGCTTCAGGCTCAGTTGTGTACCAACTTCAAACCAGTCCGCTCGGCCATTCATAATTTCTGCTGCAGAAAGCGGTTTTTTACCTGGTAATTGTAGGGAGAGTAAACGTAACGTGCCATTAGCTACCGCAATATCAATACCTTGTTTATTGGCACTCACAATGGTGCCAGCAGGTTTATCATGTTGCTCTGAGAGCGCTTGAGTTTGCCACACTTTAATGTTTTGCTCATGATGCTTAAAGTAGCTAACCGGCCATGGGTTAAAGGCTCTTACTTCTTGCCATAATTGAGTGGCTGATTTAGTCCAGTCTATTTCTGCTTCTTCTTTAGACAGTTTTTCAGCATAATTGGCCAGTGTGTCATCTTGTTTTTCAGCACTGAGCGTTCCAGCGGCTAAACCAGATAAAGCTTCAATTAAGGCGTTAGGACCTTGATTTGCCAGCTTCTCGTACAATGTGGCAGAGGTGTCTTCATCCTCAATGGGTAAGCGTGTTTTCAGTAACATGTCGCCCGTATCTAACCCAATGTCCATTTGCATGATGGTTACACCCGTGTCTTGATCACCAGCCCAAATCGAACGTTGTATCGGTGCCGCACCACGCCATCTCGGCAGTATAGAGCCGTGAACATTAATGCAACCGAGCTTAGGTGTATCTAAAACGATTTGCGGAAGAATCAATCCATAAGCCACAACAACCATGATATCGGCATTTAATGCGGCGAGTTCCTGCTGTGCATCTTCTTTTCTTAAGGATTGTGGTTGGTATACAGCAATGTTGTGGCTTTCAGCGAGTTGCTTTACTGGACTGGCTTGCAGTTTTTTACCTCGACCCGCTGGACGGTCAGGTTGAGTGTAAACGCCAATAACATCATGTTCAGAGTCGAGCAGCGCCTGTAAGTGGCGAGCAGCAAAATCCGGAGTACCGGCAAATATAACTTTTAATGGTTTCAATTTCGTGCCTTTAGTAATAAATTCTTTTTTTAAGGGCGATTAAGCTTCTTTTGCAGCTTGGCGAGCTTCTTTTTCTAATTTATCTTTGATTCGGTTGCGTTTGAGTGGTGATAAGTAATCGACAAATAGTTTTCCATTAAGGTGATCCATCTCATGCTGGATACAAATCGCAAATAATCCATCGGCTTCAATAATAAACTCAGTGCCTTCTCTGTCTTTCGCTTTCAGAGTAACAAATTCCGAGCGGTCTACTTTTGCAAACACACCGGGTACTGATAAACAGCCTTCTTCATTGGTAAATTGCCCACTACTGGCCACAATTTCAGGGTTGATAAAGACTTTAGGGCGATCTTCTTCGTCGTATAAGTCCATCACAATCAGTTGTTGGTGAAAATCAACTTGGGTTGCCGCTAAACCAATACCTTTTTGTTCGTACATGGTTTCAAACATGTCATCAATTTGCTGCTGCAGTTGTTCACCCCAATCGGTAACAGGCTTAGCTACAGTGCGTAAACGTTCGTCTGGAAAGCGTAACACGGTTAAAATTGTCATAAATTCACTCTAAATGATTAAAAATAGGCCAGAATTTATATGCGTATAAATTGCAACTTCATTTACAGCAAGTATATACTGACCAATTAATATCCGGAGGATATAATAAATTAAATACTCATATCGTTTAATTTTAATCCTTTAGCGGTATCAATAACAGCAAAAGCTGATACAAAGCACAACTTTGACATGGACAGTTTCATGAAACGTTTAACTTTTTTAATCTTTTTCCTGCTCAGTTTCAGTGTTTTAGCAGACGAGTTGGTGTTAAAGAAGAACCACCCTGAATCTTATGCCGTTAAGAAAGGCGATACGTTATGGGACATTTCTGAGTATTTTCTTAATGATCCCTGGAAGTGGCCTGAACTATGGGGGGCCAACCCGCAGGTTGCCAATCCACACCTCATTTATCCTGGCGATGTTTTAACATTAATTTTTGTTAATGGTCAGCCACGTCTCGTGAAACAAGTACAAAAGAAAAAAGCCGTTGTTCATATGAGCCCTCATGGGCGAAAAATTCCAAAGCGTTCTGCCATTCCGGTGATTGAGTTATCACTGATTCAATCTTATTTGTCTCAAAACCGTGTAGAGAAGATGGAATGGATAGAACTACAGCCACAAGTCCTCGGTGGTGAGCGTGAGTCTCGCTATCATGCTCGTGGTGATGTGATTTATATTGACAGTCAGCTCCCTGTTGGTGAAAAGCTGGGTATCTATGAAGAAGGGCGTGAGTTTGTATCTTCTGAGTCAGGTGAGCATCTTGGTCAAGAGTTGATTTTAGCCGCAAGTGGTCGAGTGATTGAGTCTGGCTCTGTGTCTAAAGTGAAATTACTGAGTAATGTTCGCGAAACCGAAGCGGGTTTTAAAGCACTGCCTGTCGATGAAGAAGCGTTAATGTCTGCTTTTTATATGCCTTCAGCAGGTAATCCTTCGCCAATGACCAAAGTAATTGCCATTGGCAATTCTCAACGTGAAGCGGGTCACTTAAATGTGGTGTATGTTGATGGTGGCCGCCATCAAGGTGTAATGCCAGGACAAGTGTTTGACATCATGCGTGAAGGTGATCAAGTTGTGATTGATAGTGATGATAAGCCAGTTCAACAGCGTGACCGTAATATCTACGATGATTTTATTGCAACCGTTTCTGAAGAAAGTGCCATCAAAGTGCCACACACATATCGAGGAAATTTAATTATCTTTAAGTCATTTGAAGATGTGAGTTTAGGTTTAATTATGCTTAACGATCGTCCGGTCAGAGTCGACGATATGTTAGCATCACCTAAGTCATTAAAGCTATTGGTTGAATGAACGATAAACAACTGGCCGATTGGTTAGTTGTTTGTGCGGTATCTGGGCTAGGGCCTGTTCAGATTCAACAATTCCTACAAAAAATGAGCTTGGCTGAATTACGCCAAGCTCTTACAACGTCATTTAAGCATATTCCAGAATCATCTCGACCCAAAAGGCAGTTTGAATTAAACCCCCAACGGGTTGACCAAGCGCTTACATGGTTAGAGGCAGATGAAAACCATCATATTTTAACTTTTGATGATCCCCTTTATCCTCCGCTACTGAAAGAAATTGATTCTGCTCCTTTTTTACTGTTCGCAAAGGGAAATGTGGCGTCTTTATCTATTCCTTCTATTGCGATTGTAGGAAGTCGAGATGCCACCCCGACAGGTTTGAAACACAGTTATGAGTTCGCTCAGCAATTGGTGGAGAGAGGAATCGTTGTCAGCAGTGGTCTGGCAGCAGGGGTTGATGGTGCAGCGCATTCAGGGGCCTTAGCTGCAAGTAATGATCAAGAGTGCAAGACCATTGCCGTTCTTGGAACTGGGGTCGATGTGGTTTACCCCAAACGTCACCAAAAGTTATATCATGATATTCAGCAGCAGGGTTGTGTCGTCAGTGAGTTCTGGCCGGATACCCAACCCTATGCGGGAAACTTTCCGAAACGAAATCGGATCATCAGCGGTCTTAGTTTAGGTACGGTGGTGATTGAAGCCAGCCGCAGAAGTGGCTCGTTAATTACAGCGAGGCTTGCAAATGAACAGGGTAGAGAAGTCTTCGCCTTGCCTGGCAGTGTGTTGAGTCATCAGAGCCAAGGGTGTCATGATTTAATTAAATCAGGCGCTAAGCTGGTGGATTGTGTGGATGATGTATTGGAAGAATTACCAAGCATTTGTCAGTTTCACCTTGAAGAAATCAAAAGTCGCCACAATATCTGTCAAGAAGCGGATCTGGATTTGCCATTTCCGAAACTCTTGGCTAGTGTAGGCTATGAGGCTACGGCAATTGATGCCATAGTCGAGCATAGTGGAGCAACCATAGATCAGGTTCTCGAACAGTTGTTAGAGTTAGAGTTACAAGGCTGGATTTCAGCCGTCCCTGGTGGTTACGTCAAACTGAAGAGGAGTTAGCTGATGTTCGACATTTTAATGTACCTTTTCGAAAACTATGTTCAAGGTGAGACGGAACTTCTTGTTGATGAAGACCAACTTACTAATGAGCTAACACGTGCTGGTTTCCATCAGTCGGATATTATCAAAGCCTTGGATTGGCTAGAGCGTCTGGCAGAGTTACAAAGTAAGGACGTGCCTTACTTACGCGATCATAACCAGCAAACCTTTCGCATATACACCAAAGAGGAAATGGAAAAACTCGATGTTGAAAGTCGCGGTTTTTTGATGTTTTTAGAACACATCAAAGTTCTGAGTGTTGAGACAAGGGAAATGGTCATTGACCGTGTCATGGAATTGGAGGATTCACAACTCGACTTAGATGATCTCAAGTGGATTATTTTGATGGTTTTATTTAATGCGCCGGGTCATCAATCCGCCTATGAGCAGATGGAAGATCTGATCTTTGAACAGCCGGATGGACGTTTGCATTCTTAAGTATTGATTATTGAGTCCGAGTAAAGAAAGGAAGCAAATGGCTTCCTTTTTTTGTATTTCAAGGGGAGAGAAATGCAGAGTCATTTAAAGTTTATTAATCCTGAACGTTTTGATGTCGTGATTGACTTGATTTATGCCAAACCATCAAACTTTACAGGCAAAATACACTATCAACATGCAAAATGTTTTTTACATCCAGATGCGGCATCTTGCCTACAGCAAGCGGTAAATTTGTTAAAACCGCTAGGTTTAAGGATAAAAATTTGGGATGCTTTTAGGCCGTTAGCCATTCAGCAAGCCTTATTTGACCATACACCTAATCCTGAATACATCTCTCATCCTGTTTTGGGAGAGCGGCCCCACCCACGAGGAGCTGCACTTGATGTTACTTTGATAGATGAACTTGGCGAAGAGCTCAATATGGGAACTGGTTTTGATGATTTTCGTACATTAGCTCATCATGGCAATTTTGAAGTCGATATCGAAGCCCAGAAAAATCGCTTAATCTTGGCTGGAGCAATGTCATTGGCTGGTTTTGAAAAGAATGATAGTGAATGGTGGCATTACCAATTACCTGATCTACAGTCTTACCCGATTATCGAAACTGACATGGCAATTAGTCAGATGTTAGTTAAAAAAGAAGAGCATTAGACATGACTAATGCTCGTATTTAACTAAAAATTAGTAGTGCTTATGTTGTTCATCTAAGGCAAGGTAATCTGGCTTTAGATAATCTCTGTAGCTGTATCTGTCTATCTTATATAAGCGATCTTTCGCCTTGTCATCAGGTTTAGGGTTCGCTTTGAGTAATGCCTCAAGCCAAACCTCGTAATCAGTTTGATGCGCTTCAATTTCTGTCAATAAGCTTTTATAACCGTCGAAATAATCATCTTTTAAAAAGTTACTCAATTGCACCAACTGCTCAGGATGTTTTTCTGCTAAGTATCGAATGGCGAGATAGCTCCAACGATACGTTCTGTCTAATCCGTCTTTATATTCGGTTGCAAAAATGGTTTTAAGGTCGGGTGCTGATGCTTGATTTTCTCTGGCCAATTTGAAAGAGCGTTCGTTGTCATCCCCTTTGGATACGTACTCTGCTAATCCTTCTGACCACCACACCATATGGCTTGGGAAATGACCAAATTTTCCGTACTTAGTAAACCGGCCATCAAGATAATGTACGTATTCATGGTTTAAGTTCCACACTGCAAATTTCGGTTCTACCCACCATTGCCTGAAAGCAAAAAAGCGTGCTTGATTACCTTGTTTTTGTGGGGTGCCTTCTAGGTACATACCACCATTATTGGTGCGGATGTCATAGATAAGCTGACCATAAGCGTTATATTGGCTCCAGTTTTTAAATACTACGACTTCTAGCGCATGGTTATGGTCGTTCGCCGTAGGTTTATTCTGTGTTGCAAGGAGTTGATGAAAGCCAGACTCTTGAGAGGTGAGCTTAGTGCAAGACTCTGTCAATTCAGCTGTGGTGAGATCTTGGTGAGTGATAAACGTGGTCTTCGAACAATCATGACGGTGTGGGAGCGCAATTTCTTGCTTTGGAATAACACAACGTTCAGTATCCTTTTCACAAAGCTCACGTCCAGCGTGGGTGTTTACATGGTAACCAAAAGTATAAGCCATTTTCGCAAGCTCACCTCGATCGCCAATATCAGCATCGGCAATCGCTGTTGCGGCATTGTCTGTGGCCAGCTCTGCAGTTGTTGGTTTACCATCGTCACCAGAAGGCAGTGCCAAGCGATATAAGGCTAAGGCCCAATAAGCATTCTGCAAAGGCCAGTCATCCATTTTAATGATTGCTTTGTTACTATTGGCAAATGCTATGATCGGCTTATCGACTTGTGCGTTAACCAGCACTTTAGCTAAATCGCCACCCGGCTTTTTCCCAGCTTTATGCAGCATAAACCCATAGGCTCTCAGGCTCTCCCATAACGCAAAGTCATTTGCTTGGTTACTTACTGATGCTGTTTGTGATTCGAGCTGAGCTTGTAAGAATGGCAGCAACTGTTTTACCTGTTGAGCTTGCTTGTCATCATTGAAATAACGATACATCGTTACGGCAAACTGCTCTTGAAATCTTGGATTTGAAGCCATCAGTTTATTATTCGCAAGTGACGCTAACGCATCAGCTAATTGCTGCTTTTGTGTTTCTGAAATGTCTTTTATTGGCCCCAAATAACTGTAAGCCCGCAAATAATAGAGTGCTTGATTTACTGACGTTGTGTCATGAGCATTCGATAAATAACTGACGACCTTATTAAATTCATTAGCATTTAATAGCGGCTGCTTTGCATCGAAAAGCTGAGTTGAAGTAAGTTGTAATACTGGTGAAATATCTTGCTTTGTCGTGGGTGGTTGAGTTGTTGATTGGCAGGCAGTGAGTGAAAGCAACAGAAGTGTCGCAATACTCATATATTTTGTCTTGAGCATGAGATGTCCTTATTCCTTATATTTATTATTACTGTATACAATATATTCTTTTGCTCAAAAAGTGAATCAATTGGTTTATTACCAACTCGTACTCAAATGTGATCTACTCAGAGCTTCATCAGCGGTCAATATTTCAGTGAAATTGGTAAAGGTATAGTTGTTCTATTGTTAAGGCGATTTTTCGATGGCGTTTGGTCGCTAGTGAGCTCCCAAGGGCAAGGTGAACAGCTTTAATTACTACGTTACAAGTTCTTATATTATCCCGATAGTATTACAAACTTGCGCCTTGCACTTAAAGCTTTTCACTCTTGCTGAGCGATCACTAATGAGTAAGAGTTGGTATAACGCCAGTAACTTCAGTAAAATGTGTCAAAAATCAATGTGAATCGAGCTTACTAGCCTCTCATGTCTAAAATCGACCATCAGTTATTCAGTGCTCATGAGCATGCGCTGGAAAAAGAATACGAATGTTGCCCGGATTGTGGCAGTGAATTGTCGGTGAAACACGGGAAATCAGGCAGTTTCCTTGGTTGCAATAATTACCCACAGTGCCAATATACTCGGCCGTTAGTTCAGCATGAAGCCATTGACTCTCAGGTGATTGAAGGTTCACAGTGTCCGGAATGTGGGAATGAGTTAGCAGTAAAATCGGGTCGTTATGGCATTTTCATTGGTTGTACTAACTTCCCAGAATGTCATCATATTGAAAAGCACGATCAGCAACCCGAAGTCGAAGTCATCTCTTGCCCTGTATGTAAAGAAGGGCATTTAGAACATCGAACTAATCGTTTTGGGAAGAACTTTTATGCTTGCAGTGCTTATCCCAAATGCAAGTTTATTTTGAACTATAAACCTGTAAATCAAGCATGCCCTGATTGTGGTTTTAGTGTGTTAGTGCAACGTAATATGAGCAGTGGTTTACGACTCGAATGTCCAAAGAAAACCTGTAAATTTAAACAAACCCTATAACATTAAATAAGACAATAATGAAGAAGATCTCTGCAGTTGAAGTAAAATCGATCATTGATGCTGGTGGCATTATTGCTTATCCAACAGAAGCGGTATACGGCATCGGTTGTGATCCTGATAATGTTGAAGCCTTAGAAAAAGTATTGAAGATAAAACAGCGTCCTTGGGAAAAAGGCTTAATTATTGTGGCGAGCCATTTTGATCAGCTTAAAGGTTACGTCGATTTCTCTAAGTTGACGCCACAACAAGTTGAACAAGTAAAAGCAAAGTGGCCAGGACCAGTCACGCAAGTCATGCCAGCGCTTGAGCGAGTTAGCCCAAAGCTACGTGGTATCTTTGATACCATCGCCGTTCGTATTTCAGCGCATCCCGTGGTGAAAGGTTTGTGCGAAGCCGCAGGTAAACCATTAGTTTCAACCAGTGCTAATTTAGCGGGTGAACCACCGATTCGAAGCGATAATGAGATTCAAGCCCAATTTGATAAGCACATTGATGCATTAGTTTTAGGTGATTTAGGGCAACAAACCCAACCGTCAACCATCATAGATGCAAGAACTGGCCAAATTTTAAGATAGAGAAAGTACAACAATGAATAATGTAAACCCTGCTGAAGTAAAGGCGTTCCTACTGGCACTGCAAGCGAATATTTGCCAAGGGCTAGAACAGTTAGACGGTAAACAGACTTTTATTACCGATAGCTGGGAGCGTGAAGAAGGTGGCGGTGGTACCAGCCGTGTACTGACCGACGGTAATGTGTTTGAGCAGGCCGGTGTGAATTTTTCCCATGTGATGGGGGCAAAAATGCCAGCATCGGCCACAGCGCATCGCCCTGAATTGGCAGGACGCAGTTTTGAAGCCATGGGGGTTTCATTAGTGATTCATCCAAAGAATCCATATGTTCCAACAACTCATGCTAATGTACGCTTTTTTATTGCCACCAAAGAAGGTGCTGATCCCGTATGGTGGTTTGGTGGCGGATTCGATTTAACACCTTATTATCCATTCAAAGAAGATGTGATTAGCTGGCATCAAAATGCGAAAGATTTGTCTCAGCCTTTTGGTGAAGACGTTTATCCTAAGTATAAAAAATGGTGTGATGATTACTTCTTCATACCGCACCGTGGCGAGACTCGCGGTGTAGGTGGGTTGTTCTTTGATGATCTCAATGAGAAAGGATTCGAACAAAGTTTCAATTACATGAAAGCGGTGGGTGAAGGTTTCCTAACGGCTTATGCACCAATTGTTGAGCGTCGAAAGGATACAGCGTTTGGCGAGAGAGAGCGTGAATTCCAACTTTATCGCCGTGGCCGTTATGTCGAATTCAACTTGGTGTATGATCGTGGTACCTTGTTCGGTCTGCAAACAGGCGGTCGCACTGAGTCGATATTGATGTCAATGCCGCCACTTGTGCGCTGGCAATACAGCTATGCACCAGAGGCGGGTACACCTGAAGCTGATTTATATGAGAACTATCTTAAACCTCAAGATTGGTTAAATTAAATTTTATAGTATCTGAATTATGCATAAGCCGGAATATAAACATTTAGCCTATGCATATCTGATCTTTATCAAGGTTAACTAATCTTAGCTGGGTGTTATTTGGGCGTAGGATAATTACCAGGGTATTTGTAAGTAATTTCTGGAGTAAAGCTTGGTTTATCATGAGAACATTCAATAAAGCCTTTCTTACATCGAGTCCCTAATACTGCTAGTGCATGATCTCCGGTAAAATTATATGAGTCTAACCATCCAACTTCTGAGATGTGGTATTCATCGCCATTCTCAACAGAAAAGGAAAGGTGCATATGTCTTTTTCCAAAGTTCCATGTATCTTTCGCATTATAATTTTTAGGCAGGCCTACTAATACATGTCTTGAAGTTTGAGGACTATGATAGTGATAGCTTACGCAAGTGTTAGGTTTAACATTATACTTAGCGCTACACACAAATGTCATATTGCTGTGAGAGCCAGAGCAATCTTCAGCGGTAAACATGACAGCAATGTTAGTTTCTCCAAAAAAACGTGCTTTAACGCTGCCGTCACCTTTAGCATAAAGTGCTTTATTTTCATCGCCAGCATTGTATTGGGTATCATTACATATAATTACATCACTATTCTTAACAGACTTAGTATTAAAGTTGTTAAGCTTGGATGCATTGGCTGCAAAGCAACATTGCACAAACATTAAAATCAATAGCAATTTACTTTTCATAAATTAAACCATAGTGAATTCATAAGTCGATAATTTAACTAAGATTTTAAAAAAGTCATAGGGTTTAGTTAAGTATCTGTGTGAGTGTTAAGCCTGTATTTATATTTGTTGTTTTTAATGGTTGATTGTATGTTTTACGATTTTTTTGTGTTTCTAATATGATCTGCTAAGGTCGAAACAGCCTGAAATATCGCTTGTCGATGCTCAGGCTGTGTAACATTTTCTGCCAACGCATGTTCAAAACACATCAACCATTGATCCCGCATGGCCTCATCAACGGCAAACGGCATATGCCTCGCTCTCAATGCTGGATTTCCATATTTTTGCTGGAACAGTTGCGGCCCACCGAGCCAGCCACTTAAAAATTCATAAAGCTTTTCTTCTGATATTGTAAGAGAATCAGGGTGAATATCTCTCAAGGGCTTTACTTGGGGAGCACTATCCATAAACTGATAAAAACTCGCAGCGATGGCTTTAATAGTGCTGTCACCACCAATCAAATCATAAGCATTAGATTGAGAAGGATCTCGCTGAGAAAGTTGAGAGTTACTATTAGGTTCAGTGATTTTTGAAAGCGTACGTTTAAACCAGTTCATTTTGCAGTCTTAATATTCTTGATGATAAGGAATAACTGCAAAGCATTATAAAGGAAAACTGAATGGCAGACAGATATGCCGTTATTGGCAACCCCGTAGAGCACAGCCAATCTCCATTTATCCATGCTGAGTTCGCCAGACAAACTCAACAGTCTCTAAACTATGAGAAACTTTTTTCGCCATTAGAGTCATTTAAAGAGACGGTTGAGCAATTTAAGAAAGCAGGTGGACTTGGAGCAAATGTCACCGTTCCATTTAAAGAGCAAGCGTTAACGCTGTGTGATGAATTATCGGATACCGCTAAAGTCGCTGGTGCAGTGAATACCTTATCAATAACAGCAGAAGGTAAACTAAAAGGTGATAATACCGATGGTTATGGTTTGGTTACCGATCTTAAACTGCAATTTGGTGAGCTAGTAAATAAACGCATACTAATCTTAGGTGCTGGTGGTGCGACTCGTGGCTGTATTCTGCCACTGCTCAACGAACAAGTAGAGCAGTTGACTATCGCTAACCGAACCAAAAACAAAGCAGAAGCCTTAGTTAAACATTTCAATCATCAACAATTAAGTGCTCTAGGCTTTGATAAACTGAGCCAAGAAGCACCATTTGATCTGATTATCAATGCTACAGCTGCAAGCTTAACGGGGGAGGTGCCAAATATTCCAGTTGAGGTGATTCATAACAACATTAACTGTTATGACATGGTCTATGCTGCCAAACCAACAGCATTTTTAGTGTGGGCAAAACAGCACAAAGCAAAAAATGTTGCAGACGGTTTAGGTATGTTGGTACATCAAGCGGCGAATAGCTTTCGTATTTGGCGTAACGTTCAGCCTGAACCCAAGGCTGTCTTAAACAAACTAAGAGAAAACTTGAAATGAACCAAAGTGTGATTTTTACAGACAGCTTGGTATTCAACAAAGAACAGAACACGATTGAATTTGCGGCGCAGAATATGGGGATCAATATTCCTTGTTATCTATCGCTTGAGCAATTAAATACGTTAGCCGGTAAAGAAGTGCAAGAAGACAATGTCATCGAAGTAGCGGAATCACTTCGATTTGATATCGAAGAGCACTTTGAAGACAAAATTGACGCCGAAGAAGTGGATGAAAACGGCGCCATTTACTTTTAAATAAATTTATTCGGCCGTTTCGGCAATATAATCATTTTTCAAACGAACATAGTGAGCTGCAGAATAACTCAAAAAAGTACGTTCTTTATCATTTAACGGGCGTACTTGTTTTACAGGGCTACCTACATAGAGGTAACCGCTCTCTAAAACTTTGCCTGGTGGCACTAAACTACCCGCACCAATCATCACATCATCTTCAATGATGGCATTGTCTAAGATAAGTGTTCCCATTCCGACCAATACACGATTACCAATAGTACAACCATGAAGCATAGCTTTGTGGCCTACCGTAACATCATCTCCAATAGTGAGAGGATAACCATCAGGGTTAGATTCAGATTTATGAGTCACATGAAGAACGGTACCATCTTGAATATTACTTCTTGCACCAATCTTAATCGCATTGACGTCGCCACGAGCAGCAACCATCGGCCAGATACTGACATCTTCATCAAGGTAAATATCACCAATAAGCACCGAGCTTGAATCAATGTAAGTGTTTTCCCCAATAAAAGGGCGCATTCCTTTATAAGAACGAATCGATGACATAATAATAAAGCCTAATGGATAAATAGATAATGAGATGAACTATACCGAATCAGGGCTAATATGGCTAAATCAGCGTGATAATTACACGATGTAGAGAAAAAATGAGCGCTACAGTTCGCTTTTTCAGCAGGCGAACATTAAAAAGCAAAAAAC
>NZ_JBWQOH010000012.1:0-132656 GCF_056591695.1 Parashewanella sp. 2304DJ23-3 | reverse complement strand
AAATTTTATTTATGACTGCCGAGCTTTTGCACAATCAGAAGTAAATTTGCTCGATTTTACACATTTATAGATCTTTCCGCTAAAAATTTCAGGCTTTTTGTTACATGTGACGCTTATTTTTTCAACAAGACTATGGTTTATGGGTTAATTTTTCATTACCATAGTCAAGTTATTTAACACTTATGATTATTTTTAGAGATTATTCTATGCAGAAGTCACTTCTTATTGTATTGATTGTCGCTGTGCTCGGCGCATTTGCGATTTTCCAGTTCAGTCTTGAACTTCCTGCCTATGCAGCTTTCATTATTGGTGCCGTTGTCGCTAGCATCGTTTTTGTCGCATTAGGTTCAAGCTCACACAATTCAAACGCACCTTATAAAGGACCAACCAAAACCCTTTATGTAGGTAACTTGCCATATCGTGTTCATGAAAACGAAGTAAAAGAACTATTTCATGATTTCGGTCCCGTAACATCAGTTCGTTTAGTTCGTGATCGTAAAACGGGTCGTCGTAAAGGTTTTGGCTTTGTCGAAATGGCTGCTTCTGGTGCAGATAAAGCCATGAAGAAATTGAACGATTATGACTTTCAGGAAAGAACATTGAAAGTCCGTGAAGCTAAGTCTCAGGATTCAGGTTCTCAGGAATAGCGTTCTTTGTCTTGATTCGTTTGATAAGCCCGCTACTCAGCGGGCTTTTTTATAAGGTTCGATTTGGGTAAACCCACTTTCTCGTAACGTGGCCTCTAACCCTGCATTGATATCACTTTTAGTATGTATACCAGTGATATTGATATGCTTTCCAGCACTCTCTTTTTTACTTAGTCCGTTTTCGCTGCCATCTATATTAAGAACTTGAAGAATTCGATTAGCTATTGCGACTCCTGAATCTAGTAATTTCACCCTTTTATTTAACGCTAGATTTAACTCTTCCTTTAATAGTGGGAAATGTGTGCACCCTAATACTAACGTATCTACATTTGTATTAACGATTGGTTTAACAATTTCATCTATTTCACTTTGCAATACTCTACCACCAGATAATTTTTCTTCCGCCAACTTAACGAGCTTAGATGATGCCAAAAGCTCTACTTTGCAGTTTGAAGCAAACGTCTCAATCAAGTTCTTAGTGTAATCTCGTTGAATAGTGGCAGGGGTGGCTAACACTGCGATGTGCTGCGTATGCGTTTGTTCACTGGCAGGCTTAATGGCTGGCACGACACCAACTACGGGAACAGAGAGGCGTTCTCTTAACTCGGGTAGAATTATGGTACTTGCAGTATTACATGCTATCACGGCCATTTTTGCTCGATGAGTCTCAACCAAATCGACAATTAATTTAATTGCACCAGTCTTAAGCTCAGCTTCTTCCAGCTCCCCATATGGCAAACGTGCATTATCAAACAAATAGATAAAATCTTGCTGAGGTAATTGTTTGCGAATTTCTGAAAGTACTGATAAACCACCGATACCAGAGTCAAAAATAAGAATGGGGTCTGTCAATTTATAACCTTATGATGGACATTAGTCATGAGTAGTATAATAATTTGCGCCCAAATTTACACACAGGTAATGCAGTATATGAATTTCGCAGCGATGGAACCTTCTTTATATGAAGAACAGCTTAGTGTTAAGACACAAAAATTAACAGATTTGTTTAGCACATACTGTGCGCCAGAGCTTGAGGTTTTTGCATCACCGACTGAGCACTACAGAATGCGTGCTGAGTTTCGAGTCTGGCATGACGGTGATGATTTGTATTACTACATGTTTGATAATATTGAAAAGCAAAAAGTCCGTTGCGATACCTATTTACCTGCCAGTGCTTTGATTAATGAGGTAATGCCAATCTTAATCGATGCGCTCAAACCTAACCCAAGCCTGCGCCATAAGCTTTTTCAGGTAGATTTCTTGTCTACACTCAGTGGCGAGATTCTCGTTTCTCTGCTTTACCATCGCCAACTTGATGCTGAGTGGCAACAACATATAACCGCTTTACAAGAAACGTTATCTCAACGCTTTAATATTAATTTTATTGGCCGTGCCCGCAAACAAAAAATCACGCTGGGAAATGACTTTGTCATTGAGTCATTACCTGTGAACGACAAAACCTACATTTATAAGCAAGTTGAAAACAGCTTTACTCAGCCAAATGCTACGGTAGCTTGTAAAATGTTAGAGTGGTCATTAGATGCAACAAAAAATTCAACAGGCGACTTGCTCGAGCTCTATTGTGGTAACGGTAACTTCTCTATTGCACTGGCACAAAACTTTAATAAAGTATTAGCGACTGAACTCGCCAAACCCTCAGTTGAGTCTGCACAGTATAATATTGCTGAGAATAACATTGATAACCTGACCATCATTCGAATGTCAGCAGAAGACTTTAGTGATGCCATGGCCAAAAAGCGCAGCTATCGTCGTTTGAAAGATGTTGATTTAGACAGTTATGATTGCAACACTATTTTTGTCGACCCACCGCGTGCGGGCTTAGATGAAAACACACTCTCTCTTGTTCAAGGGTATGAGCGCATATTATACATTTCGTGCAATCCTTTGACGCTGGAAGACAACCTGAAAACGTTAAGCAAAACTCATAAAATCAGCCGTTTTGCATTATTTGATCAGTTTCCATATACCGACCATATGGAAGCCGGTGTTTTGCTTGAACGAATCTAGGATCTAAAAATAGATAATGCCTGAACCACTCGTTTCGGGCATTTTAATTGTGGCTTACACTTTTCTGTGAGTTTGTTCAGACTTGTGATGAACTGCCTGCACACCTTTAATCACAACTCTTAGCTTTAACACTAGCCCATCAGCCACCCTTTTACGCTCCGCTTTGTTCATATCTAATGCCTCTGCCCCAGCATTGAACACCAATGTCACTAATGCTTCTGCTTGAGTTCTTGCAAGATTAGCAGAGAGCTTAGTGGTTTGTTCAGTGTAGTGCGCTAATTCAGAGATAAAATGCTCAATCTCTCTGGCTACAGCAGCACGAAATGGTGCCGATGTTCCTGAACGCTCATGCAGGAGAATACGAAATACGTTCGGGTTTGATTCTAATACTTCCATAAAGGTATCCACGGATATTTGAATCACGCTTCCCCCTTCTTCTGCACGTTGACGGCCTTTGCGCATTAATTGCCTTAGCGTTAAGCCACCTTCATCAACCATGGTTAAACCCAATTCATTCATGTCTTTGAAATGACGATAGAATGATGTCGGTGCAATTTGCGCTTCCCTAGCCACTTCGCGCAAGCTCAAACTAGAAAAACTACGTTCGGCACTTAATTGATTAAATGCGGCATCGACTAATGCTCGACGTGTTTTTTCTTTTTGCTGTGCTCGAATTCCCATTAATGTTCCTTTATTTCTTTTGTGCATAAGGATAATAACCTGAACGTCATCAAAACGCAGCCTGTGATCTCGCAAAATACCATATCCACTCAATGTCACAAAAGTCAGCTTTTCCTTGACCAGATACTATACTATGGAGTAAATTAGCGAACAGTTGTACGCTCAAACTTAATTATTAAAATAATGAAAAAACCTCCCTTTATTTGGTTAAATATCACGCTTTTCATAGCTACATTCACTGCTGCCGTCATTTTAATGCCTTGGCGTGGCTTCACTCATGGATTCGAACTGACTGAATGGCTTACATTTGTAGGCTTAGCTTTTTACAGTGGATTATCTATTACTGGCGGTTATCATCGCCTATGGTCGCATAAGGCCTATAAGGCTAATGCGGTTGTTCGACTTTTTTATGCACTCGGTGGTGCATTAGCATTGCAAAACAGTGCTTTACACTGGTCATCGGATCATCGTGTTCACCACAAACATGTTGATAATAACGATAAAGATCCTTATTCAGCAAAGATGGGCTTCTGGTATAGCCATATTGGTTGGATGTTGCGTGAATACCAAGCTTCTCGCTATCACGATTACAACAACGTTCGAGATCTACAAAAAGATAAAATCGTCGCATGGCAACATAAACACTATTTGTTACTAACGATATTGATGAATATCGGCTTACCTGCCTTTTTGGGTTGGTTGAATGGCGATATTTTCTCAATGCTGATCATTGCTGGCGTATTCCGTTTAGTGGTTGTGCATCACTGTACTTTCTTTATTAACTCACTCGCTCATATTTGGGGTACCCAACCTTACACCAATAAAAATACGGCTCGTGACAATGGTATTCTAGCGGTATTTACCTACGGTGAAGGCTATCATAACTTCCATCATATCTTTGAAAATGACTATCGAAATGGTATTCGTTGGTGGCATTACGACCCGACAAAATGGCTGATTAAAGGCTTAAGCTATTTAGGAATGGTATCGGATCTTCGTAAAGTGCCTCAAGAACGTATTGAAGCTGCGAAACTGCAAATGCAAATGCTTAAAACACAACACAAAGTAGCCCATTTGCCAAACGCAGAAGAAGTAGTAGCCAAGCTCCAAGAGGAATACGAGTTACTGAAATCTTACCTTTTGAAGTATTACACCGCTAAAAAAGCGTTGCTCGATGCAAAGCGTCAACAGATTGCACATTCAGAATTAGCTGAACAAGTGGCTGAACTGAAAGCCAACTTCAAATCGCAAAAGAAACAGTGGCGCACATTACAAGCTAGCTACAGTTAAGTAAAAAATTTAACTAATCCATTAAAAGCATTGATATTTTTATCAGTGCTTTTTTTTTAGCCTTTGTTATGATGGTAATTCCACTCACCTTGTAATGAACGGTTATGTCAGAAGATAACGTGAAGTTAACCGAGTATAGCCACGGTGCAGGCTGTGGTTGTAAGATCTCTCCTGAAGTCTTATCGCAAATTCTTTCAACTGAACTTCCTAGTTTTTCCGACGACAAATTGCTGGTAGGCAATGAGACTCGTGATGATGCCGCCGTTTATCAACTCAACGAGCACACAGGCATCATCAGCACCACTGACTTTTTTATGCCGATTGTTGACGATCCGTTTACTTTTGGCCGTATAGCCGCCACCAATGCTATCAGTGATATTTATGCCATGGGCGGTACGCCAATGATGGCAATTGCTATCTTTGGTTGGCCGGTTAATGTATTAAGTGCAGAGGTTGCCTCAAAGGTTATCGATGGTGGACGTCAAGCGTGTAAAGACGCAGGCATCATGCTTGCAGGCGGCCACAGTATTGACGCACCAGAACCAATATTTGGTTTAGCCGTTACTGGACAAGTTAATCTTGAACATCTTAAGCAAAACAGTACCGCTCAAGTGGGCGATAAACTGTATTTAACCAAACCCATCGGGATTGGTATTCACACCACTGCACAAAAGAAAAAGCTGTTGCAGGAGCAAGATAGCCAAATTGCTATCGAAGTGATGTGTCAGCTCAACTCAATAGGTACTGAGCTTGCAAAAATCCAAGGCGTAACTTCCATGACCGATGTGACCGGCTTCGGGCTTGGTGGTCATCTAGTGGAAATGTGCCAAGGTGCAAGTTTATCGGCCACTATTGATTTCAATGCCATTCCATTATTGCCGCAAACTGCGTTTTATCTAGATCAAGGCTCGATTCCTGGAGGCTGCCAACGCAACTTCGATAGTTATGGACAACATTTATCACCATTAAACGAAAATCAGAAAGCCATTATTTGCGACCCGCAAACCAGTGGCGGTTTATTGATAGCGGTTTCTAAAGACAGTGATATTGCCGTTCGAGCTTTACTTAACCAGCATCATATTGATGTGCATTTTGTTGGTGAATTTGTCGAACCGACTAAATCATACTTAGTAAATGTAAACGGAGTTCAGTAGCTTTGGCGGTTAATATCATTCCGAAATCCGAATACTCACGATTATTCATAGAACAGCGCCCTTTAATGGATGTACGTGCCCCCGTTGAATTTACTAAAGGTGCGTTTCCCAACACCACCAATCATGCATTGATGACAGATGATGAACGCACTCAAGTCGGTACTTGCTATAAACAACACGGCCAGCACGCCGCCGTTGAGCTTGGCCACCGGTTAGTCAGTGGCGCACTCAAGCAACAACGGATAAACGCTTGGCGCTCATTTTCAGAATTGCACCCCAATGGTTACTTTTATTGCTTTCGTGGTGGACTACGTTCTCAAATTAGCCAGAACTGGATGCACACTGAAGGCTTTGATATTCCTTATATTGAGGGTGGCTACAAAGCCATGCGCCAGTTTCTAATAGAGGTCATTGAACAAGCAAGCCAACGCCCGATGTTGATTGTGTGCGGTAAAACGGGTAGTGGTAAAACAGAATACATTAATAGTCGAGTCGACGGCGTCGATTTAGAAGGCTTAGCCAATCACCGTGGCTCCAGCTTTGGTATGAATATTACGCCACAGCCCACACAAATTAATTTCGAAAACCGCTTAGCGATCAGTTTGCTCCAACATCAAGCCAATGGCCATGACACTATAGTATTAGAAGACGAAAGTTATTTGATTGGCCGAAGCGCAATTCCTCAATGTTTTTATCAAGCCATGCAAAATGCATCAACCATAGTAATTGAAGCCAACTTAGATGAACGTGTTGATCGAATTTTACGAGACTATGTTATTTCAATGACAGCCCGATACATAGACATCAACGATGAAGAGACAGGGTTTACAGCTTTCTCACAGTATTTACTTGCTAGTGTCGATAAAATCAAAAAACGTCTGGGTGGGCAGCTTCATCAGCAAATTAAAAATATCATGCTGGAAGCTTTAAAAGAGCAACAGAGTCGAAACTCAGTTGCTCTTCATTGTTCATGGATTCAGTTACTTTTAGAAAAGTATTATGATCCTATGTATGAGTATCAGATGCAGAAAAAAAAGTAATCAAATAGGTCAATTCACATTAATATCAACTGTCTCTGAATGAACATAGAAGTCATAAAAGTCTGATAAATCACCTAAAGGTTCACGACTAATTTTAGCAACCTCCGCTCTAAACTCATCATGTGTTCCAACAAATTCATATCCAATTAAAGTAAGTTTAAAGTCTGGGTTTTCCATTTTTAAAATAGTTTGATTTAAATCTTGTGGGAGCTCTAAATAAGGCATAGCACCTCGTAAGGGAGCTTCAATTTTCCATAACGCAACATTAGGCTTAAATAACTCTATTTTTAGTGTGTTAAATTGATTATTTGCATAAGCCAAATTGTAGTTACTACTAGATTGACCATTAATTCCCTCTAAAATTGGTAAGCTGTTATTGAAAATATATTCAGGGTCTTCAGAGAAATAATAGAGATTATTAGTTTGTTCAACATTGTGTAGAGCACTAGCTATATACTTAGCCCCACCAGATAAAATTTCTTCTTGAACGACTTTTACATAATTTTTATCAAAAAAATCCGTAAATACTTGTGGCTCTCTCAAGAAGCTTTGTTTATTGACTCTTCCCTTTTCTGTCTTAGCATAAACTTCGATATATTCTGGCTTATCAAACCCATATGAAAATTCATAGCTTTTTCCTTTCGAGCGATTTTGCTCGAAGATACTTGGAGTAATAAGCACATTTTTTGAATCGGCGATACTATTCAGATCCACTTGGGCAACGAACGAATCTTCATCTGATTCAAAAACTGCATTTAAACCAATAGTTAGATTCTGATATTTAGAATCCACCAAGCACTTATTAACATTCAATGATTCTGTTGGGCCAGTTCTTCCTACGAATTGGTTATCAACAACTATTTCATACGTCGTAAAAGCTGTTTTTAGTTGAGAAACATCAATATTGAAATTATTACAAGTACATTGATTATCAAAAGACGAGTTTTCAATGGTAACCTTTCCAAGATCACCATCTTTTAAATTAATATGAGAAGTTAGTTCAAATTGGGATTCTGTTTCTCCTAATTTAGCAACATTTGTGACCATTGTTAGGTGAGATGAGTCAGCAGTCCATGGAATATCAACCTTACCACTCGAATCAGAGCTGAACTCAGCAATATCTTTACCTGACTCATTATGCACAATAAATCGAACCCCTACAGCAGGGAACTCTTGTTTGCACCTTGAAGTATATACTATATCTGCCGTTATCCGAGTTGAAACAGACTCACTACTTCCTCCTTGAGGGGGTTGAGCCTCTTGGCTCTGATTTCCGTCCCCACTGCTACCACCACATCCAGCTAGTAACAACCCAAAACTAAGAGCGCCTAATCTCTTTCTCATCCTTTTTTCCTAGTATTAATTTCTTAGGCGCATATTATGTTATCAAAAAGCCACCACAATTAACATTTAGTTAACAAAAAGGTTTAATACCTTTTCTTTAAGAACATTACTTTTCACATCTTTGCCATCAACAACTTCCCCAATATTCACCCCAATCTTTGACCAAAAGCGTTTTGGTCTAGTCGTTAATGCATGCCCGCCTTTATGGCTAAAATAAGACCCCCATAAACCTTGCAGTGCCATAGGTACGACAGGAACAGGATCACGTTCTAAAATCTTATTGATGCCCGGCCTGAACTCACCCATTTCACCATTGGGTGTGAGTCGCCCTTCAGGGAAAATACACACTAATTCATCGTTTTGAATTGCTTGATGAATCGACTCAAAAGCTTGGTTATAGGTTTCTTCACATTGTCTAGGCGAACAAATTGGGATCACTCCCGCATGACGAAATAAGTACTTAAGTAATGGTATTTCACTAATACTTTTATCCATGACAAAACGGGTGGGCCGAGTGGAAGCGCCCATTATGATGAGAGCGTCCATATAAGTAACATGATTACAAACAATCACTGCGGCACCTTGTTGAGGTATATTTTGTCGTCCATTCACTGTCACTCTGTATAAGATATGGCTCAATACATAGCTGATAAATCTCTGTGCAAATTCAGGCACTTGTGAATAAACATAAATGGCCACCAGCAAATTGAGTCCAGCAAGTAAAGTGAATAATTGTGGAATACTCCACTCAAGTACCGACAATAAAAGAATGCCAAGAATGGCTGATCCCACCATGAATAAGGCATTAATGATGTTATTAGCAGCAATAGCTTGTGCGCAACTTTCTTTATCTGCTCGAGTTTGAATAAAGGCATACAAAGGCACGATAAATAAACCACCGCTGATACCAATCATCGTTAAATCAAACATCAAACGATAATGCTGGCTGTCCGTTAAAAATGCACCAATACCATAAACGAAACTTGGATCATTGGGTGCTTCTGGCAACGCCCACATCAAATCAAAACCAAAAAGTGTGAGCCCAAGAACGCCAAACGGCAATACCCCAAGTTCAACTCGACCAAAAGAAATGCGCTCACAAATGAATGAACCAATCGCAATGCCCACAGAAAACAAAGCAAGCAGTAATGAAACAACCGTCGCATCTGCGTATAGGAAGATTTTGGCAAAATTAGCGAACTGAGTCAGATAGGTAGCGCCTAAAAACCAAAACCAGCTGATCGCTAGTATGGCATTCCAAATCGCTGGTTGCGCCTTCACCTGTTTAATCACCTTCAATGTGCCTGCTAAGGGATTAAAGGCGACTTTTGTAGGTTGACCAATAGGTGGCAGAGATGGGATCCCTCGACTTGATATGTACCCTAGTACTGCAATCGCAACAACAATACTTGCGGCAATAGCTGGACTGTTTTCATAGCCAACAATTAGACCTGCACTCAAAGTACCAACCAGAATGGCGATAAAGGTACCCATTTCAACCCAGGCATTCCCTGAAACAAGTTCATCATCACTCAATGCTTGAGGTAGAAGTGAGTATTTTACGGGACCAAAATAAGCCGACTGACTGCCCATTAGGAAGAGCAAACCTAACAAGATTAAGTAGCTGCTCATCATCATAGCAAAGGCTGCACAAGACATAATGACCACTTCCAGTATTTTCAGCCTTCTGATTAACACTGATTTGTCTGAGTTATCAGCTATCACACCTGCATGAGCGGAAAATAAGAAAAACGGTAAAATGAATAAACCCGCTGCCAGGTTTACAAATAAGCTGGTATCCATCGGTAGTTCACCCATTTGTGAATAAGTGACCAACAGAATAAGCACATTCTTGTACACGTTATCGTTTAAAGCCCCGAGGCATTGGGTTATAAAATACGGTAAAAATCGGCGGGTGAAAATCATAGTGATCCATACTTTAGCGCAGTTTGATTGTCACTATAACGAATAACGAGCAAATAAACAGCTTGTTTATTTACTCGTTTTAATTGAATTAAGTCATATAGATAGATAAAAACACGAGACTATTAAATCAGTCAGAAATCGCTCCAAGCAATTGTTTCCAATTCATTTGAGGCTGACCTACAACAATAAAATCTGGATTCTCTAAGGTTTCACGCTCATTGTAGGTTAACGGTTGAAGGTTGATGTCCATGACCTTTCCCCCCGCCTCTTCAATGATTACTTGTGCAGCGCCCGTATCCCATTCACCTGTAGGTCCAACACGGACATAACAATGAGCTTGGCCCTCTGCAACTAAGCAACTTTTTAATGCCGCCCCCCCCAGTCGTATCAGCTCGTATACATGTACATCATCAAACAATTTCAATACTGACTGCGGGTCTTGGCGACGACTTACTGCCACTTTCAGAGGTAAATTATCATTCCACTCTTGTTGTTCTGTATGGATACAGCTGTCTTTACCGTTTTCGCGCTTAAATGCCCCCTGCCCAGAAATGGCATAATAACTACTTTCAGTCATCGGTACATGCACGATGCCCATAATAGGTTTGTTGTTTTGAACCAGTGCTACTAATACCGAAAAGTCGCCGCTACCGGCAATGAACTCTCCTGTTCCATCCAATGGATCCACCAACCAATATTGTTGCCATTGCTCACGTTCAGAAAACGGAATATTCGCAGCCTCTTCAGACAAAATGGGGATGTTTGGTGTGAGTTTTGTTAATCCATCGCAGATAATTTGATGTGCAGCAAGATCGGCAGAAGTGACTGGAGTTTCATCCTGTTTAACCTGTTTTTCAAAACTTCCTGACAGATAAATCTCTTTAATTGCTTGACCCGCTTGTGTCGCAATAGTGATTACTTCTTCAAGTAGTGCTTGTGGGTGCGATACAGCCTTCACCACCATAAATCTCCTAACTTCTACTTCTCTTTTATTTTAGCCATCGCTAAAAATAATGCACTTACACAACGCGCTTCGGTAAAATGTGCGGTCTCAAGTAATGCTTTCCAGTTTGAGATATCCCATGGGACCACCTCAATAGGCTCAGGCTCATCCCCTTCAAGTTTACTTTCATATAAACCCTCAGCAATGAATAAACTCATCTTACTTGAAAAATAACTCGGTGCTAGACTGACCTCTTTTAAAAATGTCAGTTTTTTAGCACCATAACCAATTTCTTCCTGCAACTCACGATTAGCCGCCTGCTCAGGTGTTTCACCTGGGTCAATCAACCCTTTTGGAAACCCAAGTTCATAATCGTGTGTCCCCGCTGCATACTCTCTGGCAAGTAATAATTGTCCGTCTTTAATCGGCACGATCATTACAGCACCTCGGCTTATGCCCTTCATGCGTTCATACTGACGCGTGACACCATTAGAAAAAGTAAGATCCAATTGCTCAATGGTGAATAAGCGACTTTTAGCCACCACTTTTGAATCATTGATGATTGGCTTTTGATGCTGTTTTGACACTGATACCTCAATTAATCTCTACCTGAGTTTAGGTTTTCAATTACAATCTGAATAATGAGTTAAAACCTACAATAGGAAGTTTATGCTGGATTGGCAAGCAATTGATACCGTGCTACTTGATATGGATGGCACTCTACTCGATCTCCATTTTGATAATTACTTATGGCTTAACACCGTTCCACAAGCCATTGCGGCAAAAAACAATATTAGTCTAGCCCAAGCTAGAGCCATGGTTGAAGAGGATTACGAACGCGTATTCGGTACATTAAATTGGTATTGCTTAGATCACTGGCAGCAACATTTTGGCATTGATATTATTGCGCTACATGAAGCATCAACACAACGTATTCAGCTACGTCCTGATTGCATGCCGTTTCTTAATCAACTTCAACACATGCGTAAGCAACGCATTCTTATTACCAATGCGCACCCTGACAGCTTAGCCTTAAAACTTAAGCATACTGAATTAGCCTCTGGACTAGACATCATTATTTCCAGTCATCAATCTGGTTACCCTAAAGAAGATCCTCGCTTTTGGGATTGGTTATACTCTCAATGTGAGATTACCGCCAACCGCTGCCTTTTCGTTGATGATAACGAACATATTCTTGTTGCTTCTCAAAAAGCAGGTATCGGTTTCCAACTCGGGATCACCAATCCGGATAGTATGGGAGAACTAAAATCATTCGAGCTTTACCCTGCGACTCACGATCTTACGACTGTGTTATCTTGATTACCGAAATAGCATTGGAGGCAACGCTATTTCGGTAAGACTCACCAGCTATTGCAGTTTAAAAGTATTGGTGATTTCTTGTAGCTGAGTCGCCAATGCGCTCAGCTCTACACTGGCCTGTGCAACTTGCTCTGCGCCAGCCGCATTTTCAATGGCAGTTTCACGCACAGAGACAATACTTCGGTTAATTTCTTCTGCGGTGCTGGACTGCTGTGTCACTGCAGCAGCAATCTGCTCTGCATTTTCTGCAATATAATTGATTTCCGTTAGTGCCTGAGCAATCGAGCTTGCACTTTGTTGTGCTGAATTAATGGTGAGTTCAGCCAGCTTTGTTGACTCACCCATTACTTTAACCGCTTTGCCAGTGCCCTGCTGCAACTCTAATATCATTTGTTCAATATGACTTGTTGATTGCTGTGTTTTTTGAGCAAGTTGCCTAACCTCATCTGCTACAACAGCAAAACCGCGTCCTTGCTCGCCCGCCCTTGCAGCTTCGATTGCTGCATTCAACGCTAATAGATTCGTTTGCTCAGCAATGCCTTGTATGACTTCCAAAACGCTACCAATTTGTTGAGAATGTTTTTCTACGTCTTCAATTGTTCCGGTTGCGACTTCGACTTCGAGAGCTAAGTTTTCCATACTTAGTATGGTTTTTTGAACGTTATCATTGGCATTGGTCGACGTCGCTTGAGCTTGACTCGATAAATCAGCAACGTTAACTGTGCTTGCTGCAACATCATCAATCGTCGCACTCATTTCATTCATAGCAACCGACACGTTTTCTACGCTCACCTGTTGTGTATGCAGCCCTTCTTTTGCTTGCATGCTTACCGCACTGGTCTCTTCAGCGGTTCCGGCCAGTTGTACACTAGATGCTTGAATATTGTTGATCATGTCATACAACTTAACGGTCATACGTTGCATAGCAGCATATACACCTGTAGCCTTTGAATCTTCTGCTTCAAGGTGCAATACTCCGTCTGCAATTTGTTCTGACAAACGTTGCATCGTTTCCGGTTCCCCACCTATTGGCTGAGTAATGCTTTTTGCAATATGCAAAGCCAGTAGCACTACGATAATGAGAGTTGCCCCTATCAAGACCATGGTTTGCCATAATAATGTATGTGTCATTGCAAATGCTTCTGCTTCGTCAATTTCAGCAATTAACACCCAGCGTGTTCCAAAAAAATCGATAGGGCTGTATGCGGATAAGACCGGATTACCGTTATAATCCAAAATGATTTCAGCACCTTGCTCACCCAATAATGCTTTTTTCACAGACTCGGTTTGTACCCCGTTTTTACTTACCGAGCCTTTGAAACTCGCTTTAACTGTATGACCAACAGGATCTAAAAAAGAGTCAGAGCGCATTCGATGATCAGAACCAACTAAATACGTTTCCCCTGTTTCTCCCATTCCTTGACGCTGCTGCATAATGCTATTGATGTTATCAATTGAAAACTGTAGAGCCACGATTGCCTTTATCTGCCCTTCAACGCTCACCGGCATACCAATAAAAGCTTGCGGATCACCTCCACTTGGTGCGTAAGGTTTAAAATCTGAAACCGCCATTGTCTTTTTACTCATGGCCTCATTATAAAGTTCAGCAAGCCCGGAATCTCGGTAAGGCCCCGTCACTAAATTGGTCAAATATTCAGGTTCTTTTTCCACTGAATAAATAACATTTCCATTTATATCAATAATGAATAAATCGTAATATTGGTTTAACTGCATAAAATCTGTCAGCAGCTTATCTTGTGAGTCGATCACTGTTTGTGTCAGCTTATTATTGTTGTCACTGATTTTTTGTTTTAACAATGCTGTAGCCAGCTTAATATCATTTTGGCTTTTATTTAAATACCGATCTATTTGATTTGATTTGATTGATCTTACTGAATTTAACCGTGCATAAGCTTGTGCTTCAATGGCATGCTGGCTTTCATAGATAGAAATAGAGCCAAGCATGATGGCTGGTAAACAACCGATCGCTAAACAATAGGTCAACAGTTTTGACTTTAAGCGCATTTCATTTCCTATATTGAGAATATCTCAACAACAACAGGGGGAAGGGATCTCGATGATGATAGAATTGAAGGCGTTAGCTGCAAGGAGAGTTGTTAAAAAGTATGACGTACCGCACATTTTTTAGTAAAAGCCAACATATTTCCTGGATATAAAAATGAAGAAAACAACCTCTATTTACTCTCTAATATCTCTATAATCTTCATATGACTTAATTTTTTTGCGAGCTCTAAAGCTGTATATTCATGATCCAACGACAGCTTATCCTTACGAGAATAGTAACCTTCATCAGTTTTGAACTTCGCCTTTAAGCTGCACCCTTTACTTTTTAATAGTTCGACAAGCTCAATATCGTTTGTCCAAACAGCGTAGTGCAACGGTGTAACATTAAACGTATCCTTAATAATTCCTTTACTAAAAAAAGCGTCTTTATCAATATTTCCAATCTCAAGTAAAAACTGTATTAGCTCTAGACGATTTTCTTGATGGCAATTCAATATAGCGTAGTTTATGCAGTGCTCTTGGGGTGATTGGTAGTTTGTAGGCCAAAAGTTCATTGGCTTAATAACATCGGTAAACTGTATTAAAAATTTCAACATCTCTAGGTTACTTTTTTCAATAGCAACATAATGAAGCCCATAGCCATCATCACGTTTCTTACCGTTAATTTCGAACCCCTCACATTCAATAAGTTCGTTAACAATCTCTTTATTACCACCTTTTACCGCTAGATGTAGTAAATCCCGCCCTTGAAGCTCATATCTCTCAGCACACCTTCGCCACAGCACAAAGAAACATTCAGCATGCCCCTTTAAAGCGGCTAACTGTATGGCCGTATTGTTTTTGTAGCTTCCTTTATCCCCGACTTTCAAATCAATATCTGCACCATGTTCGAGTAAACACTCCAAGGCATCTGCATTATTCTCTAACGTTGCAAGATGAACAGCAGCAAATCCCTCAGAATCAACCTCATTGATTTTCGATTGAGATGCAGTATGCGGAATCAATACAGTCACAACTTCTCCTCTTTTCAATTTAAAGGCTTGCAATAAAGGAAGTTCTCTACTTTTACAAACGGTTCGCCCCACTGCAGCACTTGGTTTGGCTTCAATAAGACATACAACAACATCTCTATGATCGTTTTCTATTGCCAGTGACATTGGAGTTTTACCTTTGCGGCAACTTGCAATAATTGGCACTTTTAACCCAAGTAACCAAACAACGATGTCTTTGTTTCCTTCCCTACAAGCTAAGTGTAATAAATTCTCTGACGTCGCTGTAAGTTGTGTAGGCACATTCAAGTAACACTGACTCTGTATCGCTTTAGCCATTTCAAGATCATTATGCTTGCAAGCCCATTGAATGACGGTTAAACCCGCCACTTTTATTGCGTCATGATTATCAACTCCAACCATTTTTAGTACTAATGGATTTTTACCGTTGATCAAACAAAATGACACTAAATCCGAGAGTTCATCACTTGATAAAGATTTCCATTCAGTGTTTTGTTTTTCTAAAAGGGTTAGGGCTTTGCCGACAGAACTGTCTAATAAGTTCTTAATTTCTGATGATATCGCTTCTAAAGCTAAACAAGCTTTTCTGAATTGAAGTAAACTTTGCAGTGATTCAAGATCTTTATCCAATCTAATGACGTGACTTTTATCTTTATGCTCGTTCCATTTCTTTTCAATTTGCTGATTAACCACACGGGCAATACTCAACTTTTTGGGTAATGAATATTTTTCAATATCTTTCAATAAAGTACTTGCCAATAATTGTAATTCACTGGCTTCTTCCACTTGCTCTAAACTCTTTGAGAGCAATAATATAAATACATCAAATGGTAATGTATTTTTGTCGATCCATTTCAAGTCATCAAGATTAAATTGCCTGTATTCATCACCCTCTTTTACAACAAACAAAAAGCCATTAAGCTGTAATAACTGTTTAGTCTGATTTCCTCCGACTAGACTGACATTATTACTCACATAATTTTGAGTTTTATCAGCTTCAGCAACAGACAATTCGAACTGACGAGATAAGGTATCTGGTAATAACGCTAATTGGCTTTCATAATTAGATTCATATTTTCGCCTGGGCAGCACTTTTTTGCCAACTGGCGCATCTGTTACAGGTGCCATTTCTGTTCTTAAAGCCATACTATCTTTAACGCGATTTGATTCTGTAGCTGAAGAAACTGTGTACACCCTTTGTTCAGGGACTTCGATATCCTTAATAACTAAATGTTCAACTAACATTTGTGGACTGAGATGCCATTCAACAAATTCAAAGAATTGCTTATCGTGAGGAGAACTGAGTGGTTTGTAATCTATAATTTCATCATTATCAAAAAAGAATCCACTCGCTAATTGTGTTTTGAGGTAATTGATTAAATTATTTTTATCCAAACCTTGACCTGGAAATTGAGCCACATAGTCGTTAGCCAAATCTGAAATTAGGCTGGTTGCTGTAGATTCAATTAGCCTCATGCCATATGTCGAATAAAGCCATAAAAAAACATTAAGCTTATCTATGTCATCTGAATTAATTTTATCTTTGCAAAGAACAATATTCTTGAAAAGCATTTCCACTTGCTTAGGTGCTAGCTGGCTGGATTCGACAAATGATATGAGAAGTTTAATTCTGTTTTTGAAAGTCGAAATGTCATGATTTTCAACCTGAATTCTCTCAACTAAAGATTTAACTGTCTCTGCTGATTCGATTCCAAAGAGGTGCGGCTCCATTTCTGTTAGTAAACTGGAACTTTGTTCTACAGCTACAGTTGAACTATCGATAGTACGATCATACTGAACATAATCAGTGTTAGTTGTTTCAATTATGACATAGTCAGTTGTTTCCATTTGATGAGCATAACCCGATAAAAATTTGTTTATATTTAAACATATTGATAACAGGTAAAGCTTAATCTAAATAAAAATTAATCATTGGCTTGATAGAAAATAAAAAGCCGCTAAAAAGCGGCTTGAGGATTAACTATAAAGGCAGTCGTCCTTGATAATTAATTTTATAGTACCCTTGGCTATCAGGTTGACCAAGGTACTGTAAATTATTACGAATCATTTCTGGCAAATTCTTCGTTGGTTTCAATTTTGCTGCTACTTTATATTGATTGTTTTCACCGATACTCACTGTACCTGAGACACCAAGTTGATTATCAGACTCTTTGGCTGTCAATACAGCTTCCCCTTGCTTACAGCTCAAATCAAATGCTAAGTCACCCAGTGGAAAAGCACCAAACTGATTTTTCACATTCACATGATGCAGTAAAACCTTACCCGCAAGTGCTTCACACATTGGCGCACCTTGTGCAAACTCACTAATGTGTAAAGTGATATCACCACTGGCTTTGGTACCAAATGGCAGTCGTTGACCGGCGAGCAAAAAGTCTGCATTTGTACCCAAATTTAAGTTTTCAATTTGAACACCTGAAAATGAATAACTGATATGACCTTTGGTATTAAATGACGTTGCTTTACTTCCAACGGTAATATCGGCACTGACTTTTCCAATTAATAAGGCCCATGGATTCAAATTCCAATGCACTTGATCAAAGGATTTTCCCATCACTTGTATGCTACTGGCACGGCCTTGCCACAGGCTGCCATCGATATTCGCCACTTTTACATTGCTCGGAAGTGGAACGAATGTCATCACCACTTTTGCTGGAATCAACACCACTAAAAACACAAAGTAAATGGCGACACCAATTATGATTTTCTTCGATAAACTCACGTGTTCATTCCTTCCTTATCGAGAAAACTGGATACGTCTAACTTTGACAATACCCGCTGCATCTGTTTCAGCAATATCAAGGTTATCCAGTGATAACCCTTTCTTCTGCACGACGTCATCTAAGTAACCCAGTAAAGCATCAAAAGGGACTTCGTCCATCCATACTTGAATTTTGTTGCCTTGTGGCTGCATGCGTGAAATCGCTAATCCATAAGTGCTTGCGGTAGTATTCACAATGCTGCTCAAGCTTCCACCTTTCGACGTTTTTGCACCCGATTTTTTAAGGGCAATTATTCGATTCGCTTTTTGCTTAACTTCCGTCAAGGTTCGCTGCTGTTTTTGCAGATCCTGTTGTGCGTTTTCCTCAGCATTACTTAAAGGAGTCCAAATGCCCCAATAGAAAATACCGATAACGAAGAACACTGAACACACACCTAATAATTGTTGTTCACGATAGGCTAAGCTATTCCACCAAGCCAGCAAATTATCCTTCATTTATTTGCTCCTCAAGGTGAGTGATGTAGTCACTCGATCATCTTCATTGCTGATCACGCCAGCATCAAAATCAAAGTTAGGTTGAAGTGCCGCTTTAAACTTATCAACATCCGCATAATCTTTCGCACTGATCTGCATTCTCAGCTCATTACGACGCGCATCGAAACGCAACGCTGTCGGCTTAACGTCAGCAAGTTTAGTAAACACAGGATCTAACTTATTAAGCATATCGAAGAAATTGGATGTCGTACCTGAACCTTGTAATCCCTTCAACATATTGTTCATCTGGAAAATAAGGTTTGTCGTATTTCTTCGACCTGTCGCTTTTTTATAAATGGCAGCTTGTTGCGATTTCAATTCATCAATTTGTTGGTGTGTTTGATAAATATTAATCCCTTTACTCACCATGCCCAATAACAGTGCCACACCTACAGCTATAGCGGCATTTTTCCATACCAGAATATTTTTACTGTATTCTCGTTGCGGGCGATATGGACCTGTCAGAAGGTTAATTGGATTCAGCAATGCACCTTTTGCCAATGTCAGCATCGGTAATTCAATCGGTTGCGGATGAAGCTCTGCACCCTCGAGTTCTAGATCCCCATAATTTGCAATGGTAATTCTGTCTTGCTCGTCTTCGGTATCTTGTACAGGCAACAGCCTTGGCAATACGACCTGTTGCCAGTCGGCAGGAATACTGTAGCCAAGACCATTTGCAGTCCTTAACAACAAGTCATTCCCCATAGTTAATGCTGCCCACTCACATTCCATACGAGGCAACGCTAAGCTATCTGGTAACAAACGTTTGACGATTAAGCCTGCATCTTTTATCCAGCTTAACCAAAGTGCCATTTGCTCGTGTGATACGGCCGCAACAGAGACATTGTTTCCCTCTTTTGCTCCCGTCACAAAATGCATTTGCTCAACATCCTCCGCTATCGATTCCTCAAGCATATAAGGCAAGGCTTTGAGCGCCTGTCGCTGTCCTTTCTCAGGTAACGAAACCTGAGTCAGCACCATAGCCGAAGTAGGCGCGAGTACATCCACGGGTCGATTCCCAGCTCTTTCTGCTAGCGTTGATAATAGTTCCGCATTCGCTAACTCACCAGATGCAATGATCTCTTGTTCTTGCTCAGACCAAACTAACCAAGAACATGGGTCCTCAACATTCGTGCCTAAACGTATAAAAAGGCGTTCACTCACTGTGTTTCTCCACCTTACCTTTAATCTTGAAAGATTCACCTATTTAGGTGCTTTCGTTATTTTTGTCCACCGTATTGACGTGTTAACACATCAACAACGTTATTTTTACCTACTTTTAAGACACTTTCCAAGCGAAAAACAGCATCGTCGACTTTCGCAGCCGCATCCAGTAAAAAGTATTCGCTTTTTACCGAGAATGCTGACTTTAATAATTGATTTTGCCCGGCGATACCGGACAGTTCAGGTGTATTCCAAAAATCAGTAATTTCATCATAACCACTGCCTGAACGCTGGTTAATCACGCTTTCAGCTTCTCCGACAGAGATTTTATTTTGCAGCATTGCAGCCAATAATGCGGCGTGTTCCACTTTTATGGTATTTACATTAAGAACTTGCTGGTTGTTACCAGGTATCGCACAAACATAAGGCTGTAGTTTGCGATATACATCTTGAGTAACACCAATCACGGCTCGTAATTCGCTTCGATGACTCATCAAGGTACGGGCCGCACGATAAGGGACATCCCTTGATTCATAAGCAGCATCCCCACCACCAAATGGGTTAGGTTGTGTACCATCATCAATGTAATCTTTTATGTTATAGGCCAACTTCTCAGCATTAAATGCTTCCATACCTAAATTGATAAGCAGATCAGTAAATTGCTCAACGGCGAGTGGCTTCTTCTGCTGCTGCCCATTGTTTTGGCTTGGCTTAGGAGCATTTACACTGAGCGCATTCACATTAAAGCAGCTGCGCATATCTGAAATAGTGCCTTTAATTTGTCCATTTTCAACAGGAAAAATGACATCCGATTGTGCCCAATACTGCTGTAAATGAACTTTACCTTCAGAGTCTTCTAAATCTTGTTTCAATACTTTTTTAGCTAATTCTTCCGCTGAAATCGCATACCAATACGCCTGATCATAATCGGCTAAGTTAATCGTTCGCTTCACTGCAATTTGGTTGCGCGTGGTAATATTCGCCGCAACAGCTGACACAACTGCCACTATCAATAGTACGATAATGAGTGCGATACCTTGTTGCTGGCGTTTCAACGTCGACTTATATAAACGAGTCATCAGCGCATACCTAACTTTTCATTTGAGAGCTGTAAACTAACCACCTTTACTTCCCCCATTGTCTTGATTGGTATTGTTATTGCTGCCGTTATTATTGTTGTTCCCGTTGTTATTGCTGTTATTTGTACCACCAGAATTATTATTCTGATTGTTATTGGTGTTATTACCGTTATTGGCATTATTTTGCTTAGCATCTTCTGCTTTTGCGCCTAACGGTAAAATAAATTTACGTTGGATCTTTCCGATCCCTTCAATATCAACTTCAATTGCGATGGCTTTAGGTAACTTGGTTGCATCAAATTGTTTTTGCCAAGATTTTCCATCAAAAAAAGCATAATCAATTTCGTTTACATTTTTAATGATGACAGTCTTTATCGGCTCTCCACCAATCTCTGGTTCCGGATAAGGAAAATACCAACGTTCAAGCTCATTGTTCGTCATGACGTATGCAACGGATTGAATGCTACCTCTTGGTAACATGCCATCTGGATTCAACCAGCCCAGTCGATAAAAGACTAAAGCCTTACCGTCAACGTTTGGAATGATGTCGCCAACTTGCATAACCGTATTACCACGGCCACCTTCAATTAACCTTGGCGTTCGTGCCACGATTTGTCCGAGATCGCGCTCAATAATCCCAAAACCTTGCTGTAGTGACTTCAGCTTTTGTGCAAATTGTTTTGTTACATCGTCATTGGTCAGCACAACACTTAACACTGAATTCGCCGCTATGCCCAACATCGCAAAGATTGCTATAGCAATCAGCATTTCAAGTAAGGTGAAACCTTGATGATGTTTAATTTGCTTTGAAAACATAGGTACTTACCTGTGAAATGATGCGCTGATAGCGGTCATCATCGCTAACACTGACTTTTATGAGACGAAAATCATCATCGTCGCTGGTTTTGATGACCTCTCGACGCCAATACCATTCTTTGCCTGCCATTTCAGCTCGGCCTTCTTTTTTGCCAACATCAGGGATGGTTTCTTCTAACTTGCTATCAACCAACACATTATCAGCGACCCACTGTGCGTAGGTACGTTCTTCGAGTATCGGCATATTGGCAATCAGCTCACCAAGGCTTTTAGTAATTGCCACTGCGGCTACAGCAAAAATTACGAGTGCAACCATGACTTCAAGCAGAGTCATGCCTTTAGCGTTTTTTAGTTTCATCTGGCCTCCCAAGAGTCAGCTGACCTAAAGCGCTGCCCGTGACGAGCTTATCAACCTCATTACCATCATCATTTTTAGTAACAAAGTGCAATTCGAATGGCGTCAGTTCACCACTCGGGAAAATCATAATTTGAGGTTCAGGGAATTTCTTTTTTTCATCGTCAAATTTGTCATCACTACCCGCAAACGGATCGTCATCATCAAACCATGACTCATTTTCTTCATCACTTTGAGTAAGAGGCAATCCATCTACCACCACTTCAATGGAAATCCCTTCGTCCATTTTGTGTTCAGTGACCAGACGATCTGACGTCATGGGTTGCCATTTCTGATCTTTGTACACCACAAAATGATAACCATCAGGGTCAACGACAATTCCGACAAATTGACCACTTAACACGGTTTCGTCCATGACCAGCTCAGTGAGAGCGATGAACTTTTTCGCTTGGCCTTCAAGTTTCTGCTCAGGACCAGCAGAACCAATTGAAGGAATAACAGCCACTGCCATCAACCCCATAAGGACCACCACGATCATCATTTCAAGCAGGGTGAACCCTCGGGGTTGGCGTAATGTCATGTTATTGGTAATCGCTCAGGTTCCAGTTACCGATATCATCATCGGTGCCAGCCTGCCCAGAAGGGCCTGCGCTGAAAACGTCAATCTTTCCATGCTCACCAGGACTAAGGTAAAGGTAATCATTTCTCCAAGGATCTTGAGGTAAACGCTTAATATAACCATCTTCACGATAGTTTCTTGGCTCAGGAGAAATCGTAGGCTTATGAACCAATGAGTCTAAACCTTGCTCCGTAGTCGGATATACACCGTTGTCTAATTTGTACATATCTAGTGCGTTTTCAATCGATACAATATCTGCAACCGTTTTTTGCTTATCCGCTTTTTCTTTATTACCTAATACATTCGGTAATACCATCGCAGCAAGTAGACCTAGAATCACTACTACTACCATGATTTCAAGTAACGTAAATCCTCGTTGACGTCTTTGTTGTTTCATTGAAAACTCCTTAATATAAATCGAATCTGTTTCACTTAGCGGCTGATTGCTTTATCCACTGACTAAGTTATTCAGTGCCAAAATAGGCTGCAAAATGGCTAATACAATAAATAATACAACGACTGCCATACTGATCACGAGTGCTGGTTCAAATACACCTAGCGCAATCGTCACATTTGCTTCAAATTGTCTGTCTTGATTGTCAGCAGCACGTTCTAACATTTGCTCAAGCTCACCACTCTTTTCACCCGATGAGATCATATAGAGCATCATTGGTGGAAAAAGTTTAGTCGCTGTTAACGAAGCACCAAGGCTACTACCTTCACGTACACTCGCTGTCGCTTCTTCAACGGCGAGTTTAACTTTGTTATTCAATAGCACATCACTCGCAATACGCATGCCATCAAGTAAAGGTACCGAGCTAGCAGATAGAATACTCAGCGTTCTCGCAAAGCGCGCTGTATTTAAGCTTTTACTGACTTTACCTACTACAGGCAATTTAAGAATGGCAGAATGATATTTCATTCGAAAATTTGGTTTTTGTACTGCTCGTTGAAAGATGACAATACCAAGCACAATGGTCACGACAATGCCAATGCCATAGTCTCGGACAAAGTCTGACATTGAAATCAAGGTTTGAGTCGCCCAAGGTAAATCTTGCCCCATATGCTGGAACTGACTCGCCACTTGAGGTACAACCACAGCTAATAAGATTGAAACAACTAAAATAGCCACAACTGTAAGCGCTGTAGGATAAATCATTGCTTGTTGCAGCTTCGATTTAAGCTGTTGGCGGCGCTCGGTATAGTCAGCCAGTCGATTGAGTACGACATCTAAGTAACCTGACTTCTCACCTGATGCAACCATAGCACGATAAAGATCATCAAAGATGTGTGGGAATTCAGCCATTGAATCAGCAAGACTATAACCTTCGACAACACGAGAGCGCACTGCCATGATCATACTGGCAAGTCGTTCTTTTTCGCACTGTTGGCCGACGGCTTTCAATGCTTCTTCAATCGGTAATCCTGCCGCCACTAAGGTTGCGATTTGACGTGTGATCAGGGCTAATTCAGCCACCGATATACGTTTTTGAAATAATGAAAAGCTATTTTGTTTCGCTTCTTTCTCTGTAACTGGCTCAATACTGATCGGCGTTAATCGCATTTCTCGCAACTGGCTACGAGCATGTCTTGCGGTATCGGCCTCAATAACACCTTTGGTTTGCTTTCCAGTACCGATTTCTAACGCTTTATATTCAAATGCTGCCATCGATTACTCCTCACGAGTGACACGCAGGACTTCTTCAAGTGTAGTCGCACCTGCAAGCACTTTGCTCATGCCATCATGACGAATACTTGGAATACGCTCACGGACGTACTTTTCAATGGCTAGCTCACCTTTACCGTGGTGAATTAATTCACGCACCGTATCATCGACGACCAATAGTTCATGAATACCAGTACGACCACGATAGCCATTGTTTCCACATTTCTTACAGCCATTAGCTCGGAAAATCGTACGATTATCACCTTCTTGAAGCCCAAGTAACTCACGTTCTTGTGCATCAGGCGTGTGCTCGGTACGGCAATCTTTACATAGGGTTCGAACCAATCGCTGTGCCAATACACCTAATAAACTGGATGACACAAGAAATGGCTCTACGCCCATATCTTGTAAACGAGTAATAGCACCTGATGCTGTATTGGTGTGAAGGGTTGATAATACTAAGTGACCGGTTAACGAGGCTTGCACCGCAATTTGCCCCGTTTCTAAGTCACGAATTTCACCAATCATCACTACATCAGGATCTTGACGTAAAATCGCCCTAAGACCACGAGCAAAGGTCATATCAACTTTGGTATTTACTTGAGTTTGACCAATGCCTTCAAGTTCATACTCAATCGGATCTTCAACCGTCAAAATATTCGTATCGCGAGAATTGATCTCAGTAAGACCAGCATAAAGCGTTGTTGATTTACCCGAACCTGTTGGCCCGGTCACCAAAATAATGCCGTGCGGTTTACGGATTAATGCATCAAATTGAACACGAACACCTTCTGTCATACCCAATTGCTGCAAATCAAGATTGCCAGCATTTTTATCTAATAAACGAAGCACAACACGTTCACCATGGCTGGATGGCATTGTTGACACACGCACATCTACAGCTCGACCCGCAATACGCAATGAAATACGGCCATCCTGTGGCACTCGTTTTTCTGCAATATCGAGTCTTGCCATGACCTTGATACGGGAAACTAACAGTGAGGATAACTTACGGTTTGGCTTTAGTACTTCTTTGAGCACACCATCAACACGGAAGCGAACTACTAATTGCTTTTCATAGGTTTCAACGTGAATATCCGAAGCTTCTTCTTTGATTGCTTCAGACAGCAAGGCATTAATGAGCTTAATGATTGGCGCATCATCATCGCCTTCTAATAAATCTTCAGTTTGCGGTAACTCTTCAGCAAGAGTAAATAAGTCCATCTCATTACCAATATCTTCCATCAACTGCTGCGCCTCAGAAGAATTGGTTTGATAGGCCTGAGTCAATCTCACTTCAAATTGCTGGTTATCAAGTTCAACAAGTTTCAGTTGCTTTCCTGAATAACGGCTCGCTTCTAGAATCATTTCCGCTGCTGTCGTCGGCGTGTGAAACAGCGTCAGTTGGTCTTCTGCATCCTTGTCCAAAACCACAGCATGTCGATGAGCGAAAGCAAACGGCAGACGTTCTTTACTGCTCGAGTGAAAGACTTCATCTTCCTGCTGCTCGACATCCATGCCTAGCTCGGTAGAGACTTTTGATAAATCAATATCGTCTAATTGCGTTTCACTCATGAGCTACTTCTTTTCGTCTTGTTTAGCTTTTTCAGCTTGGTCTTTTTCTTTACTTTCTGTCAGCATTTTTAGCGTTGAGTCCGTCTTTCGCATTGGTGTTCCCAAGCCTTTTCCTTCTTCATGACGCTGTAAAATATCTTGAACCTCTTGAGGTACTACTGACTGATTTTTCCATTCTTCTAATACTGGTACTTCAGTATTTGGCATTAAATTAATACCACGGCCTTGCTGTTCTATTTGTAAGGCACGGAAGTAGTTGTATTTGCGACCTGTTAATCCATTCATCGTCATGCCATCACGAACAATCGTTGGCTTGATAAACACCATTAGGTTACGTTTGGTTTTCTTACTTGAAGACGATTTAAATAAGTGGCCAAGAAACGGAATGTCACCTAATAACGGGACTTTCTGCACGCTTTCCTGCACGTTTTCAGTAATCAAACCACCAAGCACGACTACTTGACCATCATTTGCTAAAACCGTCGTTGTAAGACGTCGAGTAGAGAATGAAATATCAACGCCAGTATTACCGTTAACACCCGATACTTCTTGTTCGATGGTTAACTTAACCGCAGAGCCACCTTGGTTAATTTGCGGGGTAACCTTAAGTTTCACACCCACTTCTTTACGCTCAACAGTTTGGAATGGGTTACTGTTGTTAGAACTTGCTGTCGAACCCGTGATGACAGGAACCTCATCACCCACAATAAAGTTCGCTTCTTGATTATCAAGCGTTGTAATGGACGGTGTTGATAGTACATTCGAGTTAGTATCGCTTGAAATGGCTTGCACTAATGCGCCGAAATCGCCAGTCCAAACGCCCCATGCTGCACCATTAATTTTACCCAGTGCTGATGCAAGTAACGAAATATCTCCTGGTGTATCAGGGTTGTTGGTACAGTTTTGATTGTCTCCAGCCCCTGAACAGGTTTGTGAAGCTGGCTGATCTTTTGCTGCCCAAACACCAGCACCAATTTCACCAATCGAAGCACCAAAGTTATTAAACTGTGTGCCACCGCCAGCAGATGTTCCCCACTGGAAGCCTAAACCGACATCATCACCTTCACCAATTTCAACAATAATCGCCTGAACGAGTACCTGAGCACGTCGAATATCCAATTGATCAATAACGCTATTCAGCGTGCGCATTTCAGCAGGCTGCGCCGTCATGACTAAAGAGTTAGTCTCTGCATCTGCAACAATATTAATATCACTGTTGCCACCGCCTATGCTACTGCTGCGGTTGGTTGTTCTTGAAGATGAACTACGGGAAGACGAGCTCGTCTTTCTACTGCTCGATGACGTACTTTTTTTGGCTCCTGGTGTATTAGCAGAAATTTTATCTGCAAAACCATTCAGAACTTCAACAAGATCTTCTGCTTTCGCATAACGAAGGTAACGTACTCGAGTATTACCGGTAGTCGCTTGCTCTTCGTCGAGCTTCTTAACCAAGTTGGCAACCCGCATACGAGTTTTTTCATCACCGCTGACCACAACTGAGTTCGTACGCTCATCTGCGACAACCTTTGGTGCTTGACCTTGAAGCTGTGCCGAACTGCCATTTTGTCGATACAATGTTTCGATTATGCGTACGATTTCACTCGCAGAAGCATAGTTTAATGGGATAACTTGTACTGATGTGTCGCCTTGTTTATCAACGCGTCGAACAATCTCAACCAGCTTATTTACCACAGCTGCTCGACCCGAAATCATCAAGACATTAGAAGGGTCATAGTTTACAACGTTACCACCGCCGGCATTATCATTTAACTGACGTAGCAATGGTGCAAGTTGTTTCGCTTGTGTGTTGTAAAGCGCCACAATGCGAGTAACCATCTCGTCGCCTTGTCCAGGCTTACTATCATCTGCAACACGAATATTAGATGTTTTGGCATCTTTATCTTTAATGACTTTAATGATGTTATTGTCCATTTTAACAACAGCATAGCCATAAACTTGCAGTACATTCAGAAAGAATTGGTAATACTGTTCATCATTAAGTAAGTCGTAACTGCGGACGTTAATTTTACCGCGTACAGTTGGGTCAACAATGATGGTCTTGTTTAAGTTTTTACCAACAATATTGATAAACTCTTGAATATCAGTGCCTTTAAAGTTGGCAGCATATTGTGCAGCCCAACTTAAGGCTGGTGACATTAGGACGGCACCAGCTAGCAAGCTGGCTAAAAATTTACGTCCGAGTTTTTTGTTGTTCATTATGTAACTTCCCCTAGCCTAAATGCTATTGCGGTAAACCTAATGTAAGTTCGACGAGCTGTCCTTCTCGTTCAACAATGATGGACACTTGGGTTAACTCTTGTAACTGAGACATGACTTCTAGTGCTTGTGATATATCGGTTAAGTCATATCCATTTAATGATTTCGCTAAATCGTTGGGCTTAAACCCTGCTTCTCTGAATATCTTGCGATCTTTTCCGGGATTTAAACGATAACCCTGTAATTGACCATTTACCGTTTTTGGCGAAATTGATAAATAATCAGTAATTTTATTCGGGTCCGCTAAAATCGCTTGGCGTGTTTTCGCTAAATCAGCACTCACGCGCCTATCTTTTGATTTATCTATTTTCTTTGCTTTATTTTGAGAGACCGTTTGCAAAGGCTTATTATTCGCAATATCCGTCGTAAATTTTAGACCATCTAACATGACAGTTTCATAACGCCCTGCATTGGTGATGATAATACGATCGGCATAGACCTCTTTAAGCGATGCGGAAGTGCCTTTGATTTTATCGCCAATACTATAAGTTGCTTGTGTTCCACCTGAAGCAATAATCGCTAACCCTTTCTTTTTAGTCGTTGAGGCCACAACCCCTGTTAACTGAATAGAGAGCGAAGACTTAGGTGCATCAGTGATTTGTGTCGGCGTGTTATCTTCAACTTTTTGTGTATTTTGTTTGTCGTACTTACCAAAAAGATCAAGCTTTTTAAAACTGGCTAAATCAACACTGGCTGAACCATTTGAATTAGCAGAAACTGGTGTTGGTTTCCACGCAACGGTTTGCGTAGAAGTCGGTACAAGCCCCCACGTTATTTGGGCTAACAAATATATGATTATTACCAAGCCAAGCCAGAATACAGCGTTGCTTAGTGGCTTGTGAGGTAAGCCAATTACTTTTGTTATTACTTTATCGAGTGCATCCATATCATTGGCAACCTGTGATATTAACCTTCTTTATCCGGTTTTTAAGCAAAAAACTGTACCATGCTACCCTAGCTAGTAAACAGCAACAAGTCTTTAACAGACTCCTCATTGGCTAAAATTAGTCAATTATGCTAACTTTGCCACCCCAAATCGACGTTATTCGTGTAATAGAACATTTTCGAATAACTTTACAATGATTTACTGAATCCTAGCTGATCCATAATCCAATCATTTATAAATACTTATTATAGGAGAGAACATGAGTCATAAAAATTCCCCTCAGCTCACCGTTCGTCTCGATAAATGGTTGTGGGCAGCTCGTTTTTACAAAACACGAGCCATTGCAAAACAAATGATCGACGGCGGCAAAGTACACTACAACGGTCAGCGTACTAAATCCAGTAAGAATGTCGAAATCGGTGCTCGGATCCAATTACGTCAAGGTTTTGATGAAAAAGAGCTCAATATTTTGGCACTTTCTGAACGTCGTGGTAATGCCACGATGGCTCAAGCGTTATATCAGGAAACAGAAAACAGCATTAAAAAACGTGAATTAGCCGCTGAAGCTAGACACCTTAACCGCTTAAATAACCCTATACCAGATCACAAACCCGATAAAAAACAACGACGTCAAATTGTACGCTTTAAACAAAAAGCCAATCACATTGACAGCGAATGAGAACCAAACATGAGTATAGACAAGCTACATCGCTATTTGTTCGAAAATGCCGACGTTAGAGGCGAATTAGTCCAATTAGAAGAAAGTTATCAGCACGTACTTTCAACCCATGAATACCCAAAAGTTTTACAATTGCTCTTGGGCGAGCTTATGGCAGCCAGCTCACTGCTTACCGCTACGCTGAAATTTAAGGGTGATATTGCTGTACAAATTCAAGGTGACGGGCCTGTCTCTCTTGCGGTAATCAACGGCAATGATCAACAGCAGTTACGTGGCGTTGCTCGCTGGCAAGGCGATCTTGCAGACACGGCGAACTTACAAACATTATTCGGTAAAGGCTATATCGTCATTACGCTTACGCCAGAAGATGGTGAACGCTATCAAGGTGTTGTTGCCCTTGAAAAGCCAACGCTTGCCGCATGCCTTGAAGACTACTTTATGCAATCTGAGCAGCTCCCAACAAGCTTATATTTATTTGCTGATGGCAAACGAGCTGGCGGAATGTTCTTGCAAGTTCTCCCATCAGAAAAAATGCATACTGAAGACTTCGATCATTTAAACCAACTCACTGCAACGCTCAAACAAGAAGAAATCTTGTCATTAGACGCAACGGATGTGTTACATCGATTGTATCATCAGGAAGAAGTGCGCTTGTTCGATGCTGATGATGTCACGTTTAAATGTAGCTGTTCAAAAGAACGAACAGCAAAAGCGCTATTAACCATTTCTAAAGCGGAAGTGGACAGTGTTATTGCAGAACATGGTGCGGTCGAGATGGGCTGTGAATACTGCAATACCCACTACCGTTTTGATAGCATTGATGTCGAAGCATTATTTTCAGGTGCTCAAATTAATGAGACCGTTCAATAACTCATGATTCCCTGCTTAAAGCCAGCTCTTTGCTGGCTTAACTTCATTTATTGCTTTCTTAAAAATAAATAACCTTAGCTCCACCTCTCGTCAATGATCCCATTTGCAATAATCTCTACTATATCCCTTAAGCAGAAACTGAGTTTTATAATGGAGATGCGGCCCCTAATAAACACAACGCTTGAAAGTCCTTGGTGTCATATGGAGGCTTCTAGTAATGAAAAAGCAGTGACGATTTTATCTGCTGATGGTTCAAAAAATTGGTATACAAAAATCTTGCATGACATTGGTACTAAAAACTTTTCCATAAAGTTGTGCTGCACTTTCATGTCAAACAGCCTAACACTAACACTTCGAACGTTCGTAGATACACCATAAAAGTTTGTGAAAAAACACGCCTTATTGAAGAATATAAAAAAGGAGAAAGTACTGATAAAAGCATCCCACCAGATGCCATTGACTGCGAAATATTAAACCAATTCGGTAAACATCACCCTGTTGGGCAAAGATTTCGATTAATCGATATTGGAGGTAACCAAGTAGTACACTTCCCTATAGGTAGCCAAAAAGTCAGAAATCATATAAATACAAAATACAAGCGTAAGCAACAAGAGTTAGATATAGAATCAGTATCCAAGCATCAGGATTTCAGAAAATCAGAAACAGGTCGATATCAGAAACTCACAGGTATGGCAGGACCAGACAAACCAGATTACTCACACGTGGCTTGGAGTGAAACAGATGGATTACTTTATCATTATTCGGAAAATGCATGCTACGAGAATCTAGATTTAGAGTTGGTAAAGGAATATACAGCTGAGCTAGATTTGCCCACATATGCCCCTACTGAAACTTGATTTTCTAAACGAAACCTCTTAATTATTACTTGTCGGTTTTCAGAACTCTCTGTTTTCTTAACCAAATGCCATTTATGACACTTTTGTTGTCGTTTACGTTACAATCTGCGCCAATAAAACTACGGTAAAAAAGCACCTTTAGGTGGTTGCCGAATATATAAAAAGTCGACAATTAAGAGCGACAAATCTACTCATTCATAAGAATGAACTTAGACATCTTGCACCCAAATGGAGAGTACACTCATGGCCGATGGAGCACATCGCATTCATGCTAATTTAACCACTGCAGAATTAGTTGAAATCGCACTTGCACGTGGAGAAGCCCAGCTAACAGCAAAAGGCGCTTTAGTTGCAAGAACTGGAGTACGTACGGGGCGTTCTCCAAATGACCGCTTTGTCGTAAAAGAAGCGTCTTCTGAAAACGAAATCGACTGGGGCAATGTAAACAAGCCTTTCGCAGAAGATAAATTCAACGCTCTATGGGAGCGAGTTGAAGCGTATCTTACTGATCAAGAAGTATTTGTTTCTGATCTTGAAGTTGGTGCTGATCCAGAGCATTACCTACCAGTTAATGTTACTACTGAGTATGCTTGGCATCATTTATTTGCACGCAACATGTTCATCATTCCAGAACAGTTCAATAAAGCGGGCAAAGATACATGGCGCATCATCAATGCACCAGGCTTCGAGTGTGATCCAGAGCGTGATGGTACGCACTCAGATGCGACGGTGATCATTAACTTTGCCCAGCGCAAAGTGCTTCTTGCTGGCTTAAAATATGCTGGTGAAATGAAGAAGTCGATGTTCTCGGTACAAAACTTCCTGTTGCCAGCGAAAGGCGTATTACCAATGCATTGTTCTGCGAACGTTGGTCATGATGGTGATACCACATTATTCTTCGGCCTATCTGGAACAGGTAAAACAACCCTTTCTGCCGATCCTAAGCGTTTCTTAATTGGTGATGATGAGCACGGCTGGGCACCAGGTGGTGTATTCAATATTGAAGGCGGCTGTTATGCTAAATGCATCAATCTAAGCCAGAAAAATGAGCCGGTAATTTGGGACGCTATTCGTTTTGGAACGGTACTCGAGAACGTAATGCTGGATGACACTCGCACTCCAGACTTTGATGATACCAGCCTGACAGAAAACAGCCGCGCAGCCTACCCGCTAGAACACGTTGCACAGCGTAAAGAAGATAACTGTGGTGGCGAACCATCTGCGGTTGTATTCCTAACGTGTGACGTTTCAGGAGTGTTACCGCCAGTGTCTAAGCTCACCAAAGAACAAGCGGCTTATCACTTCTTATCAGGTTATACCGCAAAAGTCGGTTCGACAGAAGTTGGCTCTACCGCTGCTATTCAGTCAACGTTTTCAACATGTTTTGGGGCACCATTCTTCCCACGACCTGCAAGCGTGTATGCTGAACTATTAATGGAGCGTATTGAAAGCTTTGGTAGTCAAGTTTACCTAGTGAACACAGGTTGGACAGGCGGGCCATATGGTATAGGCAAGCGATTCGATATTCCAACTACACGTGCCATTATCGATGCCATTGTTAATGGCGAGCTAAAAGACGTTGAAACGACACATATTGAAAAGCTGAACTTAAACATTCCAACACAGATTTCAGGTGTTAAAGATGAATTGTTGAACCCTATCAATACTTGGGAAGATAAAGCTCAATATGATGAATATGCAGATCAACTTGCAAAAGAGTTTAATGCGAACTTTGAGAAATATCAGGTTTCTGATGTGATCAAAAATGCGGGTCCAAAAGCATAATTTCGTTCATTGATAATAAAAACCGCTCATTGTAGCGGTTTTTTTATGAGTGCCAGGTAGAGACTCATGATACGTCAACGTTCGGCGACAGTTTGACTTGAAGTAACAGTAAGCGATTCTGGTGAGAGCCACTTCGCTGAATTAAGCCTTTAGTTTGTCGATGGGCTGAGTGCTAAAGAACGTTCACAACTAATCATATAAATACTTAGTAAACAGCAAATTAACTACAGCCTCTTTGCCAATCTCTTTTCTTAGCAATTTATTTACCGTTTGTAAGCAATCTTTGCGCACCGCTTCTCGCCCGGTCATCGATTTAATTTGCGCTTCAGTCTGATTACCTAAGATTTCAACAATAGCAGCACGTAATAACGGCTCATGCATTTCGATGCTTTCAAGATCTGATTTTCCACGAACCATCAATTCCACACCGACTCGAACAAAACCGAGTTTTTTACGGTTCGCAATATAGTTAGTGACGATTTCAGGCTCAAAACCAAAATAGGCATAGCTGTTGTCATCTTCAGCATAAGCCCATGGTTGGATACTTACGACTAATGCCAGTGCCAAAAATAATCGTTTCATTTAAACCTCAAACCTCAATATCGATCACAATTCTGGTTGTGATAAACTAACCACTTTTCTTATTCTAGCGAGTAATCAATGCCTTTGCTTAACTCATGTTTTCCGTATGGTGAGTCTATCTTGTGGCAATTGCCAAACCAATGCTCTACGCTTCCTTCAGAGAATTTAACAAACTGGTTACTTGCTAACGGCAGTTTAACGGAAAAACTTAAGGCTTGCTGCAAAGAATTTGAAGTAACGGTCCTGGGTGAGCGTGAAATTACGCCATTAAATGCTGAATTTGATGCCCATGACAAAGTTTGGGTTCGTGAAGTGCTATTAAAGCTTGATAATGTGCCATGGGTTTTTGCTCGCACTCTGATCCCTTTTCCATTACTTGAGCAAACAGCTGTAGATTTTCAAGGATTAGGCACTAAACCGCTTGGCCAGCTGCTCTACAGTCATCATGAGTTTGTCCCTGGAAAAATTGAAATCGGTAAAAGCAGTACTCATGGCTCGATAGCGCAACTCGCGACCCACTTATCTCAACCTACCGAATCGATATGGGGACGCCGGCGCTTCTTCAGTTACAAACAAAACGAGATTATCGTTTGCGAATTCTTTTTGCCTGCAGCTCTAGAATTTATTGAGACTCATTAGCAAGCCATTCGTGATAGCTTAACAACAGTACCGAGGCTGACCAGCTAAAGTTGTTACAGTGCAAACCTTCGCCTGTTAACGGGTGATAATTTTCTCTTATCACCCCATTGTTCAACACACCCTCAGCATGATTCACCAGTTGTTTTGCTAAGCGTTTTGCGTGTTCATCATAACCATAATTTTTAAGCCCCTTGAGCCCAAACCAAGCTTGATCGAGCCAAACCGGCCCTCGCCAGTATCGAGCTGGTGCAAACGAAGGATTATCCGCACTAACTGTTGGGAAAGGCACTCTAGTAGCAAATTGCTTGTTCGTTAAGTGGCGCTTAACCATTAATGTTGCTTGCTTTGGTGTTGCGGCTTTAGCCCACATCGGGATCCAACCTTCGACGCCTTTACCTTGATCAACTAGTCGTACTCTACGCTTACCATTGAAGCGAATGTCATAGAAAAATCCGCTTTGCTCATCAAAGAATTGAGTTTGAATCTGTTGTGCTAATGTTTGTGCTTGTTGTTGCCACGCTTTGCTTTCATCATTCAAAGCTAATAATTTCGCCACCTGAGATAGCCAGCGTTTTTCAGCATACAAATATGCGTTTAGATCGACGGACTCTTGAGATATTGAATACCCAACAAGATCGCCTTTGGCATTGATATTTTCTAATACCAATAAGTCGTCTGCTTCATCAAAACGTGGGGCATTGTCCATACCGGACTCCCATGCTGCGGCTTCAATTATCGCTTGACGATTGGGCTTGCCCTCTTTGATATGAGCCGGATGCACATTAGCCCCATATTCAACCAAACCATTTTGGTTATGATCACGATTGCGATACCACCAGTGATGATACGCCACCAGCTTAGGGTACATAGTTTTAAGAAAACTGATGTCTTTTGAATTTTGATACACATGCCAAACCGCCCAAGTTGCGAGAGGTGGTTTGCCATTACGTTCATTCCAATTACCACCAATGCCTCCCCTTTCAGGGCTTTTGTTATAGAAGATAACATCAGGCAAGCCACCGTGATCTTGAGGACGAACAACATCATTTTTTTGAAATTGATAATCAAACATCGCTAAAATATTAGACTCGGCTAATTGCGAATCAAACTTTGCGATTGCTACCGCTTGCTTCCAACTGTCCCATGCCCAAACCCCATTAAACCATTTGAAACTGACTGAAGGTGTCACTGCGTCATGAAGAATACTGCCAGCTTTACTGCGCCAATTGTGCGTTAACGTCATGATGGCCTTTGCTGCCATTCTGCCTTCGGGCGTTTTATCAATATCTTCAGTTCGGAAATACCAACTACGTTCGTTGTCGTAGAGGCGTTGCTCAATACTGCCGGGTAATTGATGCGCAACTCGTTCAGCTTGAGTATGAAAATATTGATGAACAGCTCTGATGTTTTGTGTTGCTCTCGGCTCTAGTGTCAAAGTCGTTGACGCTAAATATCCATGCTCAACTTGCTTCTTCAGCGAGACTGTATTTGGAAACTGTATTTGATAATTAGCGTCATTAAGTAGTAAGTTCCATGTATTCTCAATCGGTGTTAATTGCCAACGTGAAGTGCTTTCCTGTATTTGATGAGATTGGATCAGCTGATAGTCTTTTACTTTGGGGTGGGCGTTAAAGGGTCGACCTCGCCATTGCAGTTGCCAGCGTCGTGTCTTGTTGGTTTTATTTATTATCTTCGTCGATACACTCGCACTTCTGTTATCAATGAACCTGAGCTCAGTGAGTAGCTTCATGTCAGGCCATTCATATTCTTGATATAAACCTTTCGGAAGGCTGTAACTATTCTGCTGTGGCGCTTCTGATAGCGTCCTTTGTTTACCTTGCTCATCAAGAACAGTCAGCTGCTGTAAATTATTTGAGAAATAAACACTGTACTCTTGAGCAATAATAAGCGGACCAGGAAAGCTACCAAAATCCTCTGCCACAGTCGGCAAATGGAAACCGTGCCATGCACCTTGATCAATGTATACCGCAGGGATCTCTAAATTCCGTTTACTGTCTCTTGGCTCAATGCTAGATATCTTTCCGGCATAAGGTAAAAGATTAGAAAAAGCGGCTGGCTGGTTTGAAGAAGCGTGAACATGTGTTGCGATAATGCAAAGTAAAAAGAGTAATTGGCGCATACTGTTATTTTTATTGAATAATGTATTCAATTTAGTGTGCCGATTTTACGTTCAAAAAACAAGCACAAAAAAGCCCCGAATCATCGAGGCGATTCATCGTTCAATTGATGTTCTAAGGTACACCGTTTAGGTAATTCGCTACGCCATCTAGGAACATCTGAACCGATAACATGACCAATATCATTCCCATTAAGCGCTCAACCGCAGTAAGCCCTTTCTCGCCTAAAATCCGTGTAAATAATGCATTAAACATTAAGATCAACGCACTTGCACCCCAAGCAAAAAACAGTGCTATTGTCCAATCTGTCATCCGCGAACTGTCAGTGTGTGCCAGTAAGATCAAAGCGGCTAAGACCGAAGGGCCAGCCATCAAAGGGATCGCCATAGGCACAATAAAAGGCTCTTCACCTGCTGCTAAACCTGCAACACCACCAGGCTGTGGAAAAATCATCTTAATCGCAATTAAGAACAAAATAATACCACCAGCAATACTGACAGATTCAGATCGTAAATTTAAAAATGTGAGAATTGATTCACCCGCATACAAAAACAATAACATGATGATCAGTGCAAAAATGAGCTCTCGGATTAACACCTTACGGCGTTTAGCGGGATCCAAATGGCGTAAAATCGACGCAAAAATAGGTAAATTACCTAATGGGTCCATGATCAAAAACAACATAACTGATGCAGAAAATATATCCATAGTTCAGTGAATCTCAGTACTCTATAATTTAATGGCAGACAATCCTGCAGTATATCCGCTTTGCAGCATAAACGATGGACTATCTTCAAACTATTACTTCATTTCATCATCTTTATACTTATGATTAACATTAAATAAAGTAATATGACACCCAGCAAATAGCCTTAGTGATATTAATTCTCAATAAAGCTATAATTGTCGGCTTTCACCTTTCTGAAGTAAAAAACCATGCTTTATCTGATCGCCAGTTTTGTTGCTCTCCTTGCCGGACCATTGTGTTATCGGTATTTGGCGTCGAGTAATGGTCTTCAAAAAGGGCTCGATGGTTTTATCTTCGTCTCTTTGGGTGGACTAGTCCTCATTCATATTCTGCCTGAGCTTATTGAGCACGGTGGTTGGTTTTCACTGTTATTCGTGATTTTAGGGATTTGGGGACCAAGTGCCAGCGAGAAGATTTTCCATCGATATTCGGATATTACTCATAAATTAACGCTTTATTTAGGTGTCTTTGGTTTATTACTGCATACACTGACCGACGGTGGAGCCTTAGTATTAGCTGACCAGCCTAACAACTCGCCTTTACTTGCTCTGGGTATCATTCTTCATCGGTTACCCGTTGGTATTGCAATTTGGTGGTTATTGAAACCTCAAGTAGGCAGTAAAGTAGCTTCGGCAGTACTTGGCATAATGATGGCTATGACAGCTTTAGGGTATTTGATGGGGCAACATTGGCTAGTAAACTTGAGCCTCGATAACACCGTCTATTTACAGGCCTTTGTTACGGGTTCAATCCTTCATGTTGTATTGCATCAACCTCATGTCGAACATGTTGAAGATAAACAAGGTAAGTATGAGTATCACGCTGGTGTCGGCAGTATTATTGGCATAGCCTTGCTCATTATGCTGCTCACACTCGATAAAGACAGCGCCCATCAGCACGATTTCCACATCCATAACTTAGAAGCGTTTTGGGGCTGGTTGTTATCCATTACGCCCGCCATTGTTTTAACATTAATCGCTGCGGCCATCCGTTTTTATTTAAAACTCACACCTAATACAGAAAAAAACCATTTAGGCTGGTTTCAAAAATTGATTGGCCCTGAGATGTGGCTGTTCAGTTTCTTAGTACTCGGGCTCGAGTTTTTATATGTACATATCCTTGTATCATTGATGGTCTATGCCGTGTTGGTTCTTACAAAAGAGAAGTCACACCTTAATTTACCTTACACCTCTCAATCACCAATACATTTTGCTTTCGCAAACCTCATCGATCGAAGTGCACCTTTTATTGTATTTTTTATATTGGGCCTAAATATTATTGGTGAACCAAGTGGCCTTCTCGCCTCCCCACTCATGCAACTTTTTTTGTTGTCCATTTTATTCATCAGCTTACGATTAAACTGTTTTAGTGCCGTCATCATTGCAAGCTGTTTGTACTTCCAGCACTGGCATATTGTGGCCGTACTCTTTACGCTCGTTGTGGCACCTCTGTTGTATTTGTCTCAGCTGCGTAAACTTAACCTTGTGACTATTTTTTCTATCACACTGATCGTTATCGGCAGTATGGCACTTGTGAACACCATTAAGCTCAATGTGGTACCGCCAATAACCTTTAGCCAGCCCGTTCAAGCTCTATCCGCTTTATTTTTAGGGATTTTATTTGCCTCTAGCTTACTGAGAATGGGGCCAAGAAACTTCATAAGCCAATTACTGGGAATAAAAAAACACGTCCACCATCATCATTAATTTTCGGGTACACTCAAAGAGTGGCTTTGTGCTTAACAGGAGTAATTGATGCTAGTGTCGTTCATTTCTTGGATTTTTCATAAGATGGGTTGGCGAATAGAAGGTGAATTACCGCCAATCGATAAATACATATTAATTGCTGCCCCGCACACCAGTAATTGGGATTTCATTATTGCGATAATGGCCAAGTTCATTGTAAGAGAGAACATCCACTTTCTTGGCAAACATCAGCTCTTTATTCCACCTTGGGGTTGGTTATTTCGAGCATTAGGCGGAAGTCCTGTAAACCGAAATAAAAGCAACAACTTAGTTGAAACTGCGGTTCATGAATTTCAGGTTCGTCAAGCATACAAATTGGCATTAGCACCCGAAGGAACACGTTCTGCTGTCACTCGTTGGAAAACAGGTTTTTATCATATTGCCCACAAAGCCAATGTTCCCATTGTATGCATTGGGCTAGAATTCAAAAATAAACAAATCGTGATTAGATCTCCCATTCATGTAGATGGGAACATCGAAAAAGACATGAATACTATTCTCGATTACTTTCGTTCCTTTGAGGGGAAATACTCAAAATTGATTCCAACCTTTAGCCACTCACAAACAGAAGAAGAGTAAAATGGACTTACCTATTTTTGTCATTAATATGCCGCAGAACGTCGATCGTAGACAAAACATAGAGTCACAGTTGTCTTCAATGAGTTTATCTATCACTTTTATTGAGGCTGTGGTTGGCAAAGAGCTAACCAAAGCTGAAGTCGCTTCGATGTATGATGAGCAAGTTAATCAACGATACTACCATCGAAATCTCTCTCTTGGAGAAATCGGCTGCTATGCAAGCCACCGTAAGATTTGGCAAACGATGATTGATAACAACATTCCGTGGAGCATAGTATTAGAAGATGACATCACGGTTTCAAACGACATTCATTCAATAATAGAATCACTAGCTGACATCAAACATACCGACATCATTAAACTTTCAGACAACAGAAACAATCCAGCTATAGACACCCGGCAACTCGAAAATGGCGTCACTTGCATTAACTACAAACGAGTGCCAAATTGTGCGACGGGTTACGTCATTAGTTTGGTAGGTGCTAAAAAACTCTTAAGCAGAAAATTTTTTTTCAGGCCCGTGGATATTGATATCCAATTTCATTCAGAGCTTAATCTGTCTGTTATTGGGCTCAAGCCATATTGTGTTAAAGAAGCCGGTTTTGACAGTGAAATTGCCGCACAAAATAATGGCAAACACAGTAACTCCAGCACTTTTTTCAGAAACTTAAAATATCGAACCAGAATGATATTACAGAGAAGAAAAGTTTCTGCCGACCTCAATGCAGTATTAAATCACGAGTAGGTACAAAAGACCGTTTCAGCCTTTTGTACCTGCTTATGTGTTACTGATTATCCATTAAGTACTGAACAATTCTGTGAGAAGATTTACCATCGATAGGCCCAACATGATCGACAGTATATTGCTGTCGCTGTTGTTGGTACTCATCTGTGTGTGACAATTGATGTGCAACGGCCTGTTTCAATTCTCTATAGTGGTTAATATGCTGACCGATCTCTTTATAAAGCACATTATCTTTACCAAAGCGTTTTTCAAAACGGTATTTAAATGGGCCACGATATGACCATTTCAATTTAAAGAAATTACAAACAATGACAGGTCGATCTAGAGCTGCGAATTCAAATAAGGTGCTTGAAGCTTCACTCAATAAAATATCAGCTGACTTTAAAAATGGAACCAAGTTTAAATCGGTCATCTTCGCTGCATAGACGTTCGAAAACTTCGACCACTTTTCAAGTTTCTTACGCTGCTCCTTATACTGTTCTCGCATAAAGGTCAGTGAGTGTGGCTTGATAAGCACGTTATAATCTTCAAATTCTGATGGCCAATCATCAGGAAAGCACTCTAAAGAACTTGGATTAAATGTTGGTGCATACAATATCGTTTGCTTTGTCTTATCTAATCCAAGTCCTTCTATATCTAAACCAAGTTCAGAACCATCAAAAATAGGGTCGAGTTTTGAAAAACCAACTTGAATAAAAGTATCGTCTGGATAAAACTGTTTTATTTTTTCTAAGCGCAGCTTACCTTCAATAAAACGCACCGTCATGGGTGTTCTAGATTTGTGATAATAACTCGGCTTTGGCCCAATACCATGTCCTAATTGAGCTGTTTTACTCACTTGATGCACTTTATCAAGGTACTTAAACTCATTACCAAAGAAGATCCAATCAGGCTTTTGCTGAGAATAATATTCTGCAGCTTCAGCATCATCATTAACCCAGTGAAGAGAATAACCTTGCTCAAGCTCTTGTTGCTGAGCGCCTAAAGACTTATTTTTATTGCGATAACATACAAATTGTACTTCAACATTGTGTGCTTTAAGCTGCAGAGCAATCGGAAGATACTGAGGCAAATAATATACATTTAAAGTATCAAAAAAAACTTTCATGGTACGACTCATTTATTGTGCTCAAATTAATTATTGAGCAAACTTGGGTCACAGTATTATGACAAAAAGATTACCTTTGTATTGAAGATTTGTTTAAAATAGCTGCGACAATAACAAAATTTAGAGCAAAACTTTATTTATGCTGAGCGCTACATTACAAAAGTTTAACTACCCAGAGAGTTTAATTAAGACTTATCAACATTGGCACCTTTTATTGCGCCCGCAGCAACCTACTTTAGGTTCATTAGTGTTAGTGTGTAAAGAAAATACCACTCAATATTCAGAAATTTCTCCTGAAGCGATTGCTGAGCAGAAAGAGATTATGTCGGATATTGAAGCGATTCTTAAGAAGCGTTTCAATTTTGATAAAATTAACTATCTCATGTTGATGATGATCGATCCTGCCGTTCATTTTCATATTTTGCCTCGCTACCAACATGGCGTTGCATTTTGTAATGCCCAATATCCTGACGTTGCTTGGCCTAAGCCAGCCGATTTAGCGCATGATTTGAAGCTCAAACCAGAAATCCATCAAGAATTACTCAATATCTTAAAGCTGGATTTTGCTCAACATAAACCTACGTTTGATACTGAGAAGAAATATCGTCGTATGTATACCTCTGGTTGCTTCGATATCTTCCATCAAGGTCACTTAAACATTCTCAAGAAGACAAAAGAATTATGTGACTACCTCATTGTGGGAGTCTCAACAGATGAACTCATCATTGAATCAAAAGGCCGTCCGCCATTGATCCCATTTGAGGAGCGAATTTCAATCCTAGAGTCAAACCGATTTGTGGATGAAGTCATTCCACAAGTGAATAAAAACAAACAGTATGTTGTAGACATGTATGACATTGATGCCATCTCTGTAGGTTCTGACTGGAAAGGAAAATACCCTGATGTCAGTTGTGAGATGGTTTACTTCGACTATACCCCTAATGTCAGCTCGACAGTATTAAAACAAAAACTGGCCGTTTAGTTTTCAACTTCAATAACAAGTAATAAGTCGATGACTTATTACTTGTTTTATTCTCTCAAGATTGAATTAAAGAAAGGTAAGCTTTGGCTACATTTACAGCATTTACTTGCTCTAGCACCCTCGCATTTGAAATATCAGGCTCGTTTTTAAGCACCAAATCAATTTTCTCCGCAAGCTGCTGAGGCTGGCGAACTGGCACGAGGTACTGAGATAATTCATCCGTTAAAATTTCATTGGGTCCATGAGGGCAATCAGTGCTCACAACCGCAGTACCACAAGTTAACGCCTCGATAAGCACCGTAGGTACCCCTTCAAAATCAGAGCTTAGTACCATTGCTTTTGCTCGCTTTATCCAAGCATAAGGATTAGTTTGAAAACCAGGGATAATAACCCTGTCCGCATCACCATATTGCTTAGCCAACTTCATTGCTTTCTTAGGGTTATTACACAGCAAATCCAAGGGCAGTGTCGATTTTGTTAACTTTAAAGCTGAAAACAAAATATCATGCCTTTTTTGTTTGGCTACTCGCCCAACATGAATTAAAAAATCACCTTTAGGAATGCTTTCATTAACCTCATTTGATAAACGCTTTATCCTCTGTAAGTCAAACGGGTTATAGATAGTTCGAATCGATTTGGGTACAAATCGCTTAACCTCATTTATTTCATTCGCTATGCCATTTGAAACACAAATTAGGTGTTGGTTCGACATGCTCTTTTTTGCGTATAACATTCTAAAGTAGGTCAGTGGGCCTAACTTTTTCTGCCGATTGAGCTGAGCTTCAACAGAATTATGCACAACGCAATACAGCGGAGACAAATCCGTCTTTGTCATCAGCATATTGGTTTTATCAAGATTAGATAAAAATAAGTCGAATTTCTTGCGCTAACTGTTTTGCTGATTTATCCCGTTTCCAAAACGCATCGAGGTGCTTTTCATTCGCCTTAAAACAGGCGTGATAAGGTATATTTTCAGGGACCTCATATTCACCTTTATTTTGCAACAAAACTAAGTAGGGTAGATGCCCTAACTGGTGTAGTGCCGTCGCAAGCATTAGCATGATTTTTTCAGCCCCGCCACCTGATAACTATTAATTACAATTGCGACTCTTCTTAATTGCATAATTTAAATTTTCTCGCTTTGGCTTAGTAACTTACTATTTAGAATCGCATTTTCAACATTGACAGAAACTTAATCAATAAGAAAAATTAGCACTTTATTCTAGAGGTCGTTCCCAATTAGTCATTTCGATTTGTTACTGCCTAAAATAGGCAAAATCGAGGCACGAAGAAAGAAGTTTAGTGGACTAAACGAAAGATGAGTAACAAAGAGTTTGCCTATTTTTGACGTAACCCGAAGGGCTGTGTATATTTTTCTGTGTTGACGAATGCTCATGTAGAGTAACTACACCTCACATTCGCCGCCTTGAGTAAACAAAAAATCTACAACAGCAAATCGAAATAGTTAATTGGGAATGGCCTCTAGATAAAGATTAAATAAAAACTTTATTCAATCTTTATCTATCAAGTCTAAATATTGCTTAGCCACATTTTCAGATTCAACCTTAGAAAGTATTTCTGCACGAGAAATAATTGGGGGCTTGGCTACCACCTCATCAATTTTATGAGCTAAAGCTGTATAATCCCCCGTTGGAACAAGATATTTTGCTAATCCTTCAGTCATAATTTCACTAGGCCCATGAGGGCAGTCGGTGCTGATTACCGGTGTCCCACAAGCTAAAGCTTCAATCAGTACCATTCCTAACCCTTCAAAGTCAGAGCTCAAAATTAGCGCCTTAGCTTTTTTCATCCAAACGTATGGATTTGACTGAAAGCCTGGAACAATGACTTTATCGCTGACACCGTATTTTTTAGCTAACGTTATTGCCTTATTAGGATTGTTGCACAGCAATACTACAGGTAATTGATTGTTCACTTCTTTGATAGCCTTAAATAAGACATCATGACGTTTCTGTTTAGCTACTCTACCCACATGAATCAAAAAATCACCTTTTGGAATTTGATGATTTTCGACATTAGACAATTCCTCAATTTGACGGAAGTCAACTGGATTATAAATAATGTTTAGTGATTTGGGCTTAATCCATCCGTTATTCGTTATTTCCGTTGCCACCCCTTTAGAAACACATATTAACTTTTGATCAGACATACTTTTCTTTGCATAAAGCATTTTGAAATAAGCTATTGGACCAAGTCTTTTCTGCCTATTTAATTGCTCTTCAACAGAATTATGCACAATGCAATGAAGTGGGGAGAGTCCAGTTTTTACCATGAGCATATTCGTTTTATCTAAGTTTGATAAAAACAAATCAAAATGCCCTCTTTCTTTCTCAATACGTTTAATGAAGTCCCTTAATCGTTGTGAAGAATTATTTCTCTTCCAAAACCCATCTAGGTTTTTTTCATTAGACTCAAAACAAGCATCGCAAGGTATGTAATCAGGAACATCGTACTCCCCTTTATTCTGTAACAAAATAAAGTGGGGGCTATGCCCTAATTTATATAGAGCTGAAGCGAGGGTCAGCATCACTTTTTCTGCGCCGCCACCAGATAGACTGTTTATTACAATGGCGATTTTTTTAGGTTTTAGCATATTATCCTTAGCATCACTCAACAGTTTAACTTTTCCCCTAACCGTTGAATGACCTTTTTAACTCCATTATTAGAGACGCTTTGAGCTAAGCTTTTTTTCAGTGTAATAATGCAATCATCAGACAACAAAAATGGAGCTTCCGATACAATATTGTCTAATGTTGTATCTAGAATTACCCCATGAGCTTTACAACTTTTAACCCTTGCTGGCTGATCTTTCGATACTGGACAGGCTATAACGGGTGTTTTTAAAGCAATGGCTTGAAGCAACGCCCCCCCACCGCTCAATACTGCGGATTTGGCATTATCTAATAAGGCCATAAACTCTGCATTATCTAATTTAGAAAGCACAACAACAGATTCAGATTCAGGCAATTTATTTGGATAACCTGGGCCCATAACCACTATGGTTTTGATCCCTGTCTCTCTAGCAATCCTTTCGGCAGCTGAATAAAAAGTATCAGCGACTAAGCACCCGTTTTTTATGTGACCACCAGATCCAGAGCTCACCATGATATATTTATTTTTTAGAATGTTATACCGAGATAAAGCTTCAATAGTTAAAGTATCGGACAGTTTATCAAAAAATATCCCAACACATTCAGGTTTCGGTTTATTCATCAATTTAAACTTAATTCGCTGAATCCAGCTTATTGGCGCAATTGCAAATTCAGGCTGTGCAACAAAATGAAAATCGGTATATCGAGCTCGTTTCCATTTCATGCCTCTTCTGCGTTTTTTTGCATGCTGACTAATGAATATCGTCGTTGCGCCGACAGATTTAGCCTTAGCCAGCTGTGCTTGACGACCTGACGCATCAAATACAACAACATTTGGACGAAACTCATCAATAATGTGATTCACTTCTTCTGTATGCATTGTTGGCGAATTCTCTAACAGCTCAGCTTCAAACGGGCATGTTGACGCATACTTAGTGTGGCGATTTAAAATGAATTTAATTTCTGCATTAGGCCACGTCTTTTTTATTTCATTCGCTAAGATGAGCGAACGCATATACTCCCCAATGCCTTTTATTGAGGAAACAGGAACAAACAAAAATCGAACAACTCTTGTACTCATAGTGCGACCTTTAATGCATAAAGAATCATTAGCATTGAGCTAAATTATGGGAAAAAACTCAGTCATCAATGAAGCTACGCTTTCAGTGAGACTTACTTTGCTAAGCATTTAACGCCATTTGAAATAGCCTAGTTTTTTTCTCATTTTGATACGTCTGATGAGGTTTAGTGGCTTAGATTTAAAGTGCTCAGTCCCTCTTTCAACTAATTGTTCCGTGGCATCGAGCACTCGAATGCTGGACAGCCCATCTCGATAAGGATGAATGTATCGACAATGACTTTCTATTTTTTCGATTTGCTCTGGCTCAGCGTTTAATGCTTTTTTCAGTGAAACACCAAGATCATTGGGTTCAGTGATATTTATCATCCAATCCTGTGGCATGCGATTATTGAAGGCAACAACAGGTTTATTCTGTAGTGCAAATTCCGCCAAAATCGATGATGTATCAGACAACAAAACGTCTGCAGCTTGCAGCAAAGGGATCACATCGCCTGTTTCAACAAATGTCAGCGTTGAGCAAGACAATGCTTTAAACATTTCAATTTCTTCAGTAGTTGCTTTGGGGTGCAACTTCACAATCCAGTGCCAACTTTCTTGTTCAAGTAACGCTTTAATTTTAGGCAGTAACTCATAAGTACTGGTTAGTTTAGGCGAAAATGTCGGGGCATACAAAATCACTGGTTGCTCTGATTGAAATAGATGAGTATCGGTATGCAGTTGAAATAATGGATCGAGTTTAGCCCATCCGGTCTCAACAACTTCAAAGGTACCATCTTGTAATAGATTGAACGCTTCGGTGATGTTTGGCCCTTGTGTACAATACAAGTCGTAAAATCCACGGACGTTAAACTTATTTTTTTTCCCTGAATCAAAACCATGAAAGACTTGTACTTTTATGCCCGGAAAAAAATCAGGAATGTAATTTCCTGGCGCAATAACGGCATCAGGTGAATATTGTTTTACTTTATCCACTGAATGTAAGCGAACATCATCCCGGCCAATAAAAGCTTCCGCTTCCGAATCTTGAGGGATAAACCATGCAACTGAGTCTCCTCTTTTTTTTATCTCATCTTCTAGAGGTCTGAGTACACTGAATGAATATGAAAGCGTAACGTAAAATAAATAGCGCATTGTTTTTATAAAGTCCTGTCTATCCGATTTTCAATTGCTTTTTCACACTTTCGACATCAATAAGTGACATCAAATCAGCACCCTTTGCTCTAACGCCCCAAGTGATCGCACCGTCCACTTGTTGTTTAATTACATCATCATAAACACTGACTACACGATTTTGATAATTATATGGCCCAGTTCTACCTGGATTAGAGTGCGCGTAAAGACCAATAACCGGTGTGTCTTGTGTTGTGGCCATATGTGCAGGGCCAGTATCTGGTGCAAGGACTAAATTCGCCTGTTTGAGCAATGCCAAGAGCTGTAATAAGCTGCTTTTTCCAACAAGATTAGTTAAGCCATGTTTAGTGCTTTTTATAATGCTGTTGGCAAGGTTACGTTCTAACTGAGACGGGCCACCACACAGCATAACTTGGTAGCCTTTTTCAGCCATATAATCGGCAACTTCAGCGTAACGCTCTGGGAGCCAATTTCGCTCCGCCTTACTCGCTGCGGGACAAATAACAAAAATATTATCTTCCGTTGCTTGTTGTTTTGCCCATTTAAGATCTTCGCTGGATATTGGTATATCCCAACTTGGATGGGTATTTTCAACACCAATTGCTGTTGCGAACCCCATAAAACCATCGAGAACATGAGGTTGATCTTGCGGTGATATTTTATGGTTGGTAAATAACCACTGCCCTTCTTTGGCTCTGGCTTTATCAAAGCCAACTTTAATATCGGCACGAATCATTAAGGATGCGATACTTGCCCGGAGCGCCACCTGCATGTGTAATAACACGTCAAACTTTTGCTTTAATAGAGCTTTTCTTAAGTTGGTGTAACTTCGCCAACCTTGTGATTTATCGAAAATAACAAAATTAATATTTGGCAGATTTTTGACCAGCTGATATTCAACCTTTCCAATCACCCAAGTAATTTCTATGTGTGAATATTGCCTTTGAATGGCTTGAACCATTGCTACTGCATGACAGACGTCACCAATAGCCGATAGCCTCAATACACAAAGAGTACGTTTTGTCGATAAATCTAACTTCATGCTTTTCCCAGCAAATTAGCGTAAGAAATGGATCTTAATGTAGAATACTTTGCAGTACCATGACTAAGCGAAAAATAATGCTGCTTTCAACCCATAAAAATATCACTCTAGCTTATTCAAATCCTAAGCATCACTCGCTCACAACCAATCATTTCAACGCTGATTTTTGGCAAGAGAGTAATGCTATCGTTGGCACATCAACGGGTAGACGTACAACTTGGTTTGTCTCCTATGACACAAAACCTTGGGTTTTACGTCATTATTGGCGTGGTGGCTTAATGGCGAAATTCAGTGACGATTTGTATTGTTTTCCAGGTATCCATCAAACTCGCCCAATTGCAGAGTTTCGTCTACTTGAAGAAATGCATCAACTCGGGTTACCCGTACCAAAACCCATAGCAGCAAAAATCGAGCGTATCGCATTTTGGTATCGTGGTGACATTCTGATTGAACTCATTGAAGGGTCGAAAGACTTACACGCTGTTTTATCTGACTCACCTCTGCCTCAGAATTTATGGCATCAATTAGGCAAAGAAATCGCTCGCTTTCACAATCACGGTGTATTCCACGCTGACTTGAACATTAAGAATATTCTGTTAGCTGAAAACAAGTTCTATCTCATTGATTTTGATCGAGGTGAATTGAAAACACCAAAACCTTCTTGGCAGCAAGCGAATATGACTCGATTACGTCGCTCATTCGATAAAGAGAAAGGAAAGCTTGCCAGTTTGCATTTTAATGACAACAACTGGCAGAACTTATTATCCGGTTATCAATCTGCACTCAAATAAGTACAAAACAATGTAAATTGTTTTTCTACCGCACCTTTATTAGCAAGTACCACTGATTGAGCTTGGTTTTGACGCTGTTTAAGTAATTGAAGATCTGTAAACCCGTCATTGAGATGCATTGATAATGTTTTTTCATCTGAGCACTGAACCATGACTCCTGAATCGGTTAATAGCTGGCAGATATCGGTGAAATTATAGCGTGACTCTCCCATAACCAATGCTAAACCAACGGCTGCAGCTTCAAGTGGGTTTTGGCCGCCATGATCTATCATCGAGCCACCGATATAAGCTTGATCGGCGGTCGCAAAAAACAACATCATTTCCCCCATGGTGTCCCCAAGTAAAACTTGAGTTTTTGCGTCAATGTGATCGCCAGAACTTCTGCGACTCATCACTAAACCTGACGATTGTGTTTTTTCTGCCGCTAACTCAAATTTTTCAGGATGCCTTGGCACCATAATTAACAATGCGTCAGGGTGATTTACCAGTAATTGTTGGTGAGCCTCTAGAACCTGAGTAAATTCACCAGGGTGGACACTACTAGCAATCCAAACCGGTGCACTTTTCTTTTGCCATTCAGCTCTAAGCTCGTGTCCACGTTCAATTAGCTCTTCACTCACCGTTACATCAAACTTCAAACTTCCTGAGACATGAATGTTGGAAGAGGCAAAACCTAACTCAATAAAACGCTGCTGCTCTGCTTCTGTTTGTACTGCGATGACATCAATGCTGTTTAAGATATTTTTAGTCAGCTTTGGCCACTTTTGATAATTGGTTGCAGACTTTTTAGATAAACGTGCATTACTGATGAATGTTTTCGCGCCATACTTTTTGGAAAAGTGTAATAAGTTAGGCCAAAGCTCGGTCTCTAGAATAACCACTTTTTTGGGTTGTAACCGAACCAAAAAGCGTTTAACACAATAAGAAACATCAACAGGTAAATAGACGTGCTGAACCGTATCACCAAAGGCCTTAATCACTTGGGCAGAACCAGTTGGACTGGTTGTGGTAATGGTCAACTTAATATCCGGGGCTGATGCTAAAATTTTACGAATAAGCGGTAATGCTGCTATGGTCTCACCCATAGATGCAGTATGAACGAGTACATCTGTGGCTTTCAAAGGTGCAAACCCGAATCGTTCTTTCCAACGTACACGATAATCAGGGCTCTTAACCGCTCGAATGGTCAGATATAAAATTATCAAAGGGAAGGCAAGGTATAAAATCACCGAATACCAAAAGCGGTTCATGAAAAAGTGCCTTATTTTAGAGTTTTGCGTCAATAATGTGAGCAATGCTACCATACCCGAAAAAATAGCGTAAACGGGCAGCCCTATTAATTACCGTTAGTGATTTTAATTTCAACAAGTATCAATCATTGGAAAACAAAATGAAAACTCGTGACAAAATAATTCAAGCTAGTATCGAGCTGTTTAATGAGCACGGTGAGAGAACGATCACGACTAACCATATCGCGGCGCATTTAGGGATCAGTCCGGGCAATCTTTATTACCACTTTCGCAATAAACAAGACATCATCCAAAGTATATTTAAACAATACGAAGCACATTTAGAATCGAGTTTTCAACCTTATCAAGAGCAAAAGCTTGATGTTGAAATGCTGGTAACTTATTTTGATGCTATGTTCTACGTTCTCTGGAAGTTCCGTTTCTTTTACGCCAACCTTACAGACATTCTAGGCCAAGATGAGAAGCTTAAAGCAGATTATTTGCATATTCAGCAAATGGTACAAATGCGTGCAACTCGTATTATTGAGCAAATGAACAATGACAACGTCATCACGCTCACGGAAGATGAAGTCCCTCAATTGGCCGATACCATGAAGTTGGTATTAGCATCATGGATCAGCTACAAACTTGCGCAATCAAGCAAAACCACGATCACCAAGGCGTGCTTATATGAAGGTGTACTTCGAGTGATTATGATCACTAAAGCTTATGCTACGGCTGACTCAAGAGATACTTTTACTCGCCTTGAAGCGCACTACAATCAATTAATGGTTCAAGCTAACGAAGTCGCATAACACGTCTTATGTTTACCACACTGCATTAGTAAAACTAATGCAGTGGATTGAGATAACTAGTCAAAAAAGCCCACATATTTTCCTTCCTAGGGCTTTTATCAACATGAAATAAAGAGTTAGAATCCCAAGCACTCCCAATAACAAGCTTAATGGTCAGTATTTTCTGAGTTAAGCCTACCCACTTTATTATTAGTAAAGGAGAGACACTGTGGCCTCACCATCGTTTTATGAGCAAATGAATCAGCAGTTAACAGATATCAAAGCTGAAGGTTTATATAAAAGTGAGCGAGTGATTGTTTCGCCACAGCAAACTGCGATTCAAGTAAACAATGAAGAAGTCATTAACTTCTGTGCAAATAACTATCTAGGCCTAGCGAATCATCCTGAACTGGTTAAAGCCGCCCAAGAAGGTTTAGACGCCCACGGTTTTGGTATGGCTTCAGTCAGATTTATTTGTGGTACTCAAGGGATCCACAAAGAGCTTGAAGCTTCTATTAGTGAATTCTTAGGTATGGAAGACACCATTCTTTACTCTTCTTGCTTTGATGCCAACGCAGGTCTTTTTGAGACGATATTAGACGCTAATGATGCCATTGTATCTGACGCACTAAACCACGCTTCGATCATTGACGGTGTGAGACTGTGTAAAGCCAAGCGTTTCCGTTATGCCAATAACGACATGACAGATCTTGAACAGCAGCTAAAAGCCGCAAAAGAAGCTGGTGCTCGCAATATTTTAATTGCGACCGATGGCGTCTTCTCCATGGACGGCGTGATAGCTAATTTACAAGGCGTGTGTGATTTAGCCGATAAGTACGGCGCACTAGTGATGGTTGACGATTCTCACGCCGTGGGTTTTGTAGGGCAAGATGGTCGTGGTACCCATGAACATTGTGACGTGATGGACAGAGTAGACATCATCACAGGTACGTTGGGTAAGGCATTAGGCGGCGCCTCAGGTGGTTTTACTTCAGGTAAAAAAGAAGTGATTGACTGGTTGCGTCAACGTTCTCGCCCATATCTTTTCTCAAATTCATTGGCGCCTGCCATTGTAAGCGCCTCCATTACGGTTTTAGAGATGCTAAAACAAGGCGCTGATTTACGTGAACAAGTGAAAGCTAACGCCGCTTATTTCCGTGAAAAAATGACAGCCGCAGGCTTCACACTTGCCGGTGCTGACCATGCTATCGTGCCAGTGATGATTGGTGACGCAAAGGTTGCAAGTGATTATGCAGATCGATTACTTGCTGAACACATCTATGTCATTGGTTTTTCATTTCCAGTCGTCCCTAAAGGACAAGCTCGTATCCGGACGCAAATGTCTGCGGCACATACTCGAGCACAACTTGATAAAGCCATTGAAGCCTTTACTCGTATCGCAAAAGAAATGGGCATCATTGCTTAATATTATTGTTCAGCCCAGATTTTCTGGGCCATTTTAGGATTGTGTTTTAAATGAAAGCGCTAAGTAAATTAAAACCTGAAGTCGGCATTTGGATGGTTGATGCTCCAAAACCAGAAATGGGCTATAACGACCTACTGATAAAAATCAAAAAAACCGCCATCTGTGGTACAGATATTCATATTTATAACTGGGATGATTGGTCGCAAGCTACTATCCCTGTTCCAATGGTCGTTGGTCATGAGTATTTGGGCGAAGTTGTTGGTGTTGGTGAAGGTGTAAAAGGCTTCGAGATTGGCGATCGCGTTTCTGGCGAAGGACACTTAGTGTGTGGTCATTGCCGTAATTGTCGTGGTGGCCGCACACACTTATGCCGAAATACGTCTGGTGTCGGTGTAAACCGTGAAGGTTCATTTGCTGAGTATTTAGTCATCCCCGCTTTCAATGCCTTTAAGATCCCTGATGATGTGAGCGACGAGTTAGCCTCGATTTTTGATCCGTTTGGTAATGCTGTTCATACCGCATTATCCTTCGATCTCGTTGGTGAAGATGTGTTAATTACTGGTGCTGGCCCTATTGGTATTATGGCTGCCGCTGTTTGTAAGCATGTTGGTGCTCGTCATGTTGTTATCACTGACGTTAATGAGTACCGTTTGGATTTAGCTCGTAAAATGGGGGCAACTCGCACCGTAAACGTAGCTAATGAAAGCCTCGGTGACGTCATGCAAGAGTTAGGTATGACAGAAGGGTTCGATGTTGGCCTAGAAATGTCAGGCGTCCCTTCAGCATTCAGCGCCATGCTTGATTCAATGAATCACGGCGGAAAAATTGCCATGTTAGGTATTCCACCAGAGGATATGGGCGTTGATTGGAGCAAAGTGATCTTTAAAGGGTTAACCATTAAAGGCATTTATGGTCGTGAAATGTTTGAAACTTGGTACAAAATGGCCAGTTTAATTCAGTCTGGCTTGGATATTTCTCCGATTATCACCCATAGCTATTCTGTTGATGACTTCCAAGAAGGGTTTGATGTCATGCGCTCAGGTCAGTCAGGCAAAGTCATTCTCAATTGGGATTAACCTTCATTCAGTATGGAAATGACTCGTAAGGTCATTTCCACACATTAAAGGAATAACAGATGTCACAAGTTAAACATATTAATGTTGAACAACTCAAAGCGCTAACAGGCGAGCATCAGGTTCAAGTGGTCGATATTCGTGATCCACAAAGCTACGCTGCCAGCCATATTGAAGCTTCACAACACCTTACTAATGACAACATTGCTGACTTTATGCGTGAGGCGGATCTTGACGCAACAACAGTTGTGGTTTGTTATCATGGAATAAGCTCAGTTTCAGCAGCAGAATATTTGATAAGCCAAGGCTTTGAAGACGTTTACAGCTTAGATGGCGGGTTTGAAGCTTGGTCGCAGAGTTCTACTTAGTAACATCATCGGGAAGATCTTCTTCAGTATCAGGATCTTCCGGTTCTTGTTTTTCTTCAAATTCCCCTTCTATTGCATCCTCTTCCAAATCCTCACCATCTTGTTCATCTTCGTCATCGTCATCCTCATCTTCTTCGTCTTCATCATAATCAAGCTCCATAACAAAACGTAACAGTTCAGCGACGGGTTCAAATAGCTCTTCAGGAATAAAGTCTCCGCTGTCCACTTCCGCATACAAAGTGCGAGCCAAAGGGACGTTTTCGACAACGGGAATTTGATTTTTTTCAGCAATCGACACAATGTGTAATGCCATATGATCTTTGGCTTTTTCTAATACCTTAGGGATCGGTGAGTCTTGAGCATCATAAAATAAACAAACGGCAATATGGTTGGGGTTTCGCACCACCGCACTAGACTTTTTAACATTATTAGCCAAACTACCTGAAGCAATTTCGCGTGCAGTTTCACGACGTTTTTGTTTGATCTCAGGGTTACCTTCGGTGTCCTTGGCTTCTTGTTTAGTTTCTTGTTTTGTCATCTTCAACTCTTCCATCGTTGAGTGACGTTGGTAAGCATAATCAATCGCACCGAACACAAGATAACAACCGACAAAGCACCCCCATAGCCACAAAATCAGCGTCATCATGACTTTCAAGCCGCACTGTTCATCACAAATGGGTAAGTACTGAAATGAATTGGCATACTTGGCGAGAATGTAATAAAACACCAGACTAAGCACAAACACTTTAAGAATGTTCTTAGCCAGCTCAAACACACTCTTCATTGAAAACAATTGCTTCAGGTTATTAACCACGTTGAGTTTGTCGAACTTTGGCTGAACAGCTTCTGTTGCCCACATAGGCCCAGTTTGCAACACATTTCCTATAACAATGACAAAGGTCAGCAGTAAGCCTAAGCCACCAATATACTTCAAAAACAAATCAATGAATGCTTCGTGAATGATTTGAGAGGCATTGCGCCAATCTAGGCTAGAGACTCGAATGGTTAAATCTATCAGCTCAATATTGGATTGCATGAAGTCATGGCCTTGAGCCAGAAAAAAAGCAAGAATAGCCGCCATTTCTAACCCAGTGACAATTTCATCACTTCGAACAACTTGTCCTTTATTTCTGGCTTCACGGAGTTTTTTCTCCGTGGGTTTTTCGGTTTTTTCTCCGCCACCTTCAGCCATCGCACTTCACCTTATTTCCCACCCATTAAGTGGAAAAGTACTTTGAAGTGACTTTCGGCATTATTGGTTCGCTCTAGATAATCATGAAATGCAAAGTTTATGCTGTAAATCATAACCAAAATGACCAGTACACTTTTTACAGGCATTGAAAGAAAGAACACATTAAGTTGCTGCGCTGAACGGTTAACCAAACCAAAAGCCGTATCCGTTAACAGCATGATCACCATACCAGGCATAGCAAAGCCCATAAAGAGTGCGTTCATCAGTCGCCACTCTTGGTTGATGAAGTCAATTAATGGCTTATTATTAACAAGGTCAAGCCCCACCCCTGGCGGCAAAGATACATAAGATTCATACATTGCCGTTAATAAAAAGTTCATTCCTCCAGTGGCTAGAAATAGTACACTCAATACTTGTGCAAATAACACTCCATAAACTGAAGATTCAAAACCGAAAAGTGGATTCAATACGCTTGAAAGTGATGAACCACGCATGGTATCAATCAAGAACCCTGACATATCAATCGCCCAAAAAGGGACTGCAGCACAAAAGCCAAGCGTTAGACCTATCACAAACTCACGCATATAAAGTGCTGTAAGCTCTAAATATGAAGCCTCAAGTAAATAAGACTCCATATGCATTAAGCTTGGAACAGTAGGAATAGCAAATAACATAATGAAACCATTGCGAACTAAAGCTACGTTGAGTGAACCGCTTTTAAAAATCGGCAATAGCAACATCAGCCCTAATGGACGCATCATGGCGAGAGATAAAACCGGCATATATTCAACAAGAGCTTTATATAAAACCGTGTCCAAATTTAGCCTCCAACTTGGCTAATTAAATTGAAGGTTTCATTAGCATAATTGAGCATGGCAACACCCATCCAATCATAGGTCATGGCCATAACCACACTCACTCCCACTAATTTTATGAGGAACTGTAAAGTTTGGTCTTGAATCTGAGTTAACGCTTGAATCAAACTTACCAAAATACCGAGAATTGACGCCACTAATACGGTCGGCATCGACAATAATAGCGTGATCCACAATAGCTCGGACGTAAGATGTATTAAGTCACTTTGGTTCATGTGTACGACAACATTAATTGAGCAATGAGTTTTTGCCAGCCGCCCATCATAATAAAGATCAAAATCTTAAACGGCAGAGCAATCGTCATTGGTGACACCATCATCATCCCCATTGCCAAAAGGATGTTGGACACAATGATGTCAATGGCTACAAACGGCAAATACAACAGCAATCCAATCTTAAATGCCTCAATAAGTTGGCTCATGGTAAAAGCCGGTATGAGTACAATCAGTGAGTCTTCATTGAGGTTTTCATGGTATTGATCAGGCCATAATTTATGGCCGATTTTGGCGAAATAATTCAGCTGGGTAATATGGCTGTGTTTTTTTAAAAACACTCGATACGGATCGCCAGCTTGCTTATCGAGCTGTTGCAAAATAGTCGGAGAGTCTAATGAAATGGGGTTTTTCTGAACACTGTTATAGATGTCTTGGCCTATCGGCGCCATGATAAACATGGTCAATATCATTGAAAGCCCATAAATTGCCATGTTGGGTGGAATTTGCTGCACCCCGAGTGCCGTACGGAGCATTGACAGCACAATTGATATTTTTAAAAACGACGTCCCCATTATTGCAAACAATGGCAACAATGAGAGTGCAAATAACACAATAATCAAATGAACGGGATGATCAAGTAAGTTCATTGGAACTTCCTGTTTTGTTATCAATCTTCAGGGTAGCGCTAAGCTTTCATATGTCTCAATCAGGTGTTCACCTGAACTCATTGAAATCACAGAGGTAAACTTTGCAGCAACACATTCTTCCAAACCTCTTATCAAGAATAGACCGAGATCAGATATTCAGCCATTGAATGAATTATCATGTTTTGGCTGAATCTTTCCTGACATCACAGTGATTATTACTCGACTCTTTGAGCCTTCAATTTATGGTGTGTTTGATAAAAATAACCATGAACAGTGCTATGACCCGATTACGCCCAATGACACTGAGCTTGCTCAGTTGCCTTTTAATATCAGCTTGTCATACCGATAAAAACTCGACAATGTCAGATGACTTTGCTTCAGGAAATCTTGGTAAGCCAGAAATAGCCAAAATTTCTAATAAACAAGCCAATATCCAGCTTGATAATGACAACCACAACGCCATGCTGGATTTATTCCCACTTTGGAGGAATTGGTGGTATGTAAAGCTCAATAATGTCAAACAACATAAACGTTTTTCACTTACCATCGATGATATTTTCTCAGCTGAAACGCCGGGTTGGACTAATTCATATACGCCTGTCTACTCCTATGATAAAAAACAGTGGCAGCGATTTGATGAAAGCCAAGTCACGTCGTCAACCGTAGACATAGGCAACGGTCAACAGCAGCAACGCATTTCAATTGATGCTAAATATGATAAAAGTCATGTCTATATCGCCCGCTTTTATCCTTATACTCAACAGGATTTTAATGATTACTACCAAAACCTAAAATCGGAACATCAGGATAAATTTGACCAAGGCTTTATCAAACGTGAAACGCTAGGGAAGTCCTCTGTACATCACTTTCCAATCGACATGGTCACCATTACGGATCCCAATGTGAACAGCGGTAAAAAGCGCATATGGATACAAGCAAGAACCCATCCAGCAGAAACTGGAAGTTCATTTGTCGTAGAAGGTCTTATTAATTGGTTATTAAGTGATAATACTGAGGACGTTGATTACGCTTTATCTCATTTCATTTTCAATATCGTACCAATTCATAACCCCGATGGCGTTTACGACGGCAATTACCGAACCAACAGCCTAAGCCAAAATTTAGAAAGTGCTTGGGTACGAAGCAGCTCTAATTCAGCCGTATTATCTCAAGACTCTCCACTCGAAAACCAAATTCTCAGTCGTGAAATGTTCAAATTGAGTCAATCAGCCTCTCCTTTCATAATGGCATTGAATCTTCACTCCACTCAAAGCGATGCTGATAGACAAGCATTTTTCTTCCCTCATTTTGGTCCGGAATCTTTGGGTTACAATGCCAGTGAAGCTCAGTTATGGAACAACACCATTCGCTTTATTAATGGCGTGCGAGATAACTATAAAAATGCACAAGGTGAACCGTTAATTGAAGCAACACCAGATCAAGGTGGTCGCAGCTTTGTGACTAATACCTATCCCGAATCCTGGTGGTGGGCTAATTTTGGTGACAATGTGATGGCCGTTACCATGGAAACGACCTATGAAAAAGCGGGTTATCAACAAGGTTATGTTACGCCTGACAGACTACGAAACTTAGGGGTAGCTCTAATGAAAAGTCTCATTGAATATAATCAGTCGAGCGCAACATTTAAAGCAAATGCATTACTCAAAGAGTCAACGTTAAACTCACCGCTTGAGCCTAACAGACCAACAGAAGAACAAACTAAGAATTAGCAAAGCGTCTCGCAAAACGTTCAACGTGATCCCAGTCGGTAAACTCGAAACAACCACTGGTATCAGTTGGACCTTTTGTTAGCCACATAATAAAACGAATCATGGTCTTATCGAAAAAACCGTATTGCGGGTAATTAATTTTACCGGCGAACACACCTTTCACTTTAGGTTGCCAAGGTGATAACAACAGAAACTTTTTCATATAAGGGTTCGTTTCTGGAGTATTCTTTTCAGGTTTTCTGGCCACAACATTAACCGTAAAAAAACCATTTTGTTTTTCATCTAACACAGGCTGAAATTGCTTAGCGAATGCCAACAATTCTGGGCGGTGTTTACCATAACGAATGCTTGCACCAACCAATACCTTATCTGCTTTCTCTAGAAGCTCACTGTCCACTTTATCCAGTTCGACCAACTCTACTTCAGCTTCAACAGACATCGCTGTGCGCATACGCTCGCATATGCTCTTGGTCTGGCCATCAACGGTAGAATAAATAATGATGATTTTTTGCATGATAAGCCTTAGTTTTTCCAAAATGTCGGTGTGAACAATACTAATAAGGTAAACACTTCTAATCGCCCAAATAACATGGTGATCAACAACACCCACTTTGCACCGTCGCCTAGTGTAGCGTAATTCGCTGCTGCTTCACCGAGAGCTGGGCCTAGATTATTTAAACACGCTGCAGTCGCACTGAATGCGGTTATGTCATCTAACCCTAACGCCAACAACGATAACATGGCGATTAAAAATACCAGCGCATATGCTGAGAAGAAGCCCCAAACCGCATCGATGACCCGATTGGGTAATACTGAATCACCCATTTTAATGGTAAAAATCGCTCGTGGATGCACAAGGCGCTTCATCTCACGAGAACCTTGTAATACCAATAAAATCACCCGAATGACCTTAATTCCACCAGCAGTTGAACCACCACAACCACCAATGAAACTAGAAAATATCAACAACATAGGCAAAAATAATGGCCAACTGTGAAAGCTTTCAGTACCAAAACCTGCAGTTGTAGACACAGACACAGCTTGGAATAATGAATGATCTAACGTGTCCTCTGCAGAATCGTAAATGCCTGAGTGATACAGAGTAATAAAACAGATAGCCGTTAAAATGAGTTGTACTGCCAATAACACCTTAAATTCAGCGTCTTTGACATAGACCTTTAAATTAAAGCCCCGATTAGAAAATGCAGCAAAATGCAGACTAAAGTTAATCGCTGATATCAGTAAAAATACCACGGTAATTAGGTTGATCGCAGGGCTATCAAAATAACCCATGCTCGCATCATGAGTTGAAAACCCGCCAATAGCAATGGTAGAAAAAGAATGACAAATGGCATCAAATACCGTCATACCCGCCATCCAAAACGCACCTGCACATGACAGGGTTAAGAATAAATAGATAAACCACAACACCTTGGCGGTCTCTGCAATCCTGGGGGTCATTTTACTGTCTTTTACCGGACCTGGGATTTCCGCTCGATATAACTGCATTCCACCAATGCCAAGCACGGGAAGAATGGCAACCGCAAGCACAATGATCCCCATACCGCCGAGCCACTGTAATAAATGGCGATAAAATAAAATCGCTTTCGGTAAATGATCTAGGTCGGTTATGACCGTTGCCCCAGTGGTGGTTAGTGCTGAGAATGACTCAAAAAAGCTATCAGTCCAGCTTAAATTTGGGGTGTCAGCAAAGATTAATGGCAACGCACCAATAGAGCCCAGTACGGTCCAAAATAACACCACAATTAAGAAGCCTTCCCGGGTTCTTAATTCTGCTTTTTTGTCTCGGTTGGGATACCAAAGAGTGAAACCAAGAAGTAAACTCACGACAAATGCTTGTATAAAGGCAATACCCTCGCCGTCTTTATAAATCACAGCAACTAGGGCTGGCGGCAACATGGTTATCGAAAACAGCCCCATCAACAGGCCAGTTATTCTTATAATTGTTCGATATTGCATAAGCGCTGGTTTGCATTCCTTTGAGTGAGGTTTTCATTCTGTTACTGAGGTAACAAAAACTTAAAGCCGTTCATTATATCAACACTCGCTAGAGAGTTATCATTCAGCGGGAAATAAAAGTTTTTAAAGCAAGAGGTAAGATTAAAGGACTATAGGACATAATACCAAATCTTACTTCGCACCGATAAAAGCTTTTAGACACACCTTATTAGTTTTATAGCCCAAACAATTTAGGTTCTATTGAACGTTAATATCAATTATTCCACAAATTTGAGGAGAAGTTGACCTTGAGTTAAGGTTGAAATCGATTGGATCAATTCGGCTTTTTTCGAGACAGGTACAGCAATCGACAATTCGACTTGTGCAGCAAAGGTTTTATTTTCAATTAAGCAATCATACTTAGACAGTAAATATTCCAAATCTGGCAGTTGCTGATAATCACAAACCAAACTGGTGCTGTCTCTCAGTTGTTTTATTCTAGTGCTCAGTTGCGGTAATGCTCGTTTTATTCCTGCAGTGTAGGCACGAACCAAACCACCAACTCCCAGCTTAGTGCCACCAAAATATCGAATAACCACCGCACCAATTTCACCAATGCTTGAACCATGCAATACCGACAGCATCGGTCGCCCTGCACTTCCGGATGGTTCACCATCATCGGTTGAGCCACATTTGAATAGGTTTCCTGGTTCAGCAGCTACATAGGCCCAGCAATAATGCCGAGCATCAGGATACTTCACCTTTAAGTTTGTAAGCGCTAACTTCAAATCTTTTTCAGATGAACAAGGAAAAAGAACCGTAATGAAACGGCTCTTTTTTATTTCTTCTTCAATCGTAAAAGTCTCAGCAATTACATCGAAACTGTCACAACTCATATCAATTAATTCAGCCCGAAGTTACGAGTGATATTTTCACTACCATCAGCGGTAATGATCACATTATCCTCGATACGGATACCACCGAATGGACGATATTCTGCGACGACATCCCAATTGATTTGCTGATTTCTCTTATCTTGCTTAAGACCATCTAGCAATGAATCAATGATGTATAGCCCAGGTTCAATGGTAAGCACTTGGCGCTCATCTAAGATGCGAGTGCAACGTAAAAATGGGTGTGCCGCAGGTGACGCAACATGAGTGCCTTTTTCATCATGACTAAAGCCTGCAACATCATGCACTTGCAAACCAAGCATGTGTCCTAATCCATGTGGGAAGAACACACCAGTAATGCCCTGCTCAACTAAACTTTCAACGCTGCCAAAAGCCAATCCAAATTCAATTAAAATTTGTGCGATTTTATTATGCGTTTCTATGTGTAAATCAACATAACTGACACCTGGTTTCATCATTGCAATGATCTCGAGTTGTAACTTATCCATCGCTTGAATTAAATCATTGAATCGATTTTGCTCTGCACTATAAGTACGAGTGATGTCTGAGGCATAACCACCGCAATTCGCACCTGCATCGATCAAGAATGAACGATGCTCTTTAGGCTTTTCAGAGTCTAAAACCATGTAATGCAATATTGCGGCATTCTCATTAAGAGCGATAATCGTGTTATATGGAATTTGATTTTCGCTTTGCTCAACCGCTTTTAAATAAGCACGTTGAATATCAATTTCGCTGCCTTTTGCTAAAAAGGTATCTCTTGCCGCACGATGACCGATCACCGCAATACGATTCGCTTCTCGTAAACACGCAAGCTCATAATCGGTTTTAAATGAGCGGTAGAAATGTAAATACTGTAAAACACTATCCGGATTACGCTGCTCCATTCCCAATACTTGAGCTACGTCAAGGTGCTCGCCAATGTATGCCCATTGTGCAATATTGTTTGGCAATAATTCGGCAACTTTATCCGCTTGCGTTAGGAATTTGATTTCAAAGTGTTCAGTCCAGAATGTCTGAGGTAAGTCTTCAACTTTATGCCAGAAATCAACTGGACGGTAATAGATAAGCACAGGCTTATCAGTACCATTGGTCACAATCCAGCAATTTGGATTATCAATCAATGGTAACCAAGCCTTAAAATGAGGATTGACCTTAAATGGGTAATCCATATCATCTAAGAACTGACGATGAGTTTTGCCTGAGTGAATAACAAGACCTGCTAAATTCTCCTTCTCACAAACCGTTTTGACGCGTTGATTCAGTTCATTGATATGTAAGGCGTAGTCTTTTCCGATGCTTGTCATTGTTATTCTCTTTGGGCAATTAAATTTTTCACGGATTCTATCACAAACTCTATTCGAGCTCATTTTCAAACAAGCGTTTAAATTTAAGTTGAATTTTTTCTTTTTTGGACGCAAACTGAGCAATGGTCAATATCGTCCAATGTACTTTTAATCATTCTAAATACCGGTATGGATACCACAACTAGTTCAAATAACACAGGTATTCATCATCCTACAATAAGCGATTATTACGGTTAATTTCGTCTTATTGCTTGTTTAGGTTCAACTACACTGAATATTGAATTTACTTATATTTCTTAGATGCGTGTCCTAACCCTACAAGGCTGACTTTTGAAAAAAGGAAACGAATAATGATTTATCAAAGTCCTGTCATTCAAGTCGAAATGCTTGAAAATCAGATTGCTAACCTCTGTTTTAACTCCCAAGGCTCAGTAAACAAGTTTGATCAACAAACCTTGAAATCCCTCAGTGAAGCACTTGATGCCACTGTTGCAGCCAATCCAAAAGGCTTATTGGTCACTTCAGGTAAAGGTGTATTCATTGTTGGGGCCGACATCACTGAGTTTTTAGGGCTTTTCAGTGAAGACGAAGATACATTGCTTACTTGGATTGCTGAAACAAACCGAGTCTTCAATAAGCTAGAAGATGTTCCCTTTCCAACCATTTCAGCCATCAATGGTTATGCTCTGGGTGGCGGCTGTGAAGCAACATTAGCGACTGACTTACGAGTCGCAGATACTAATGCTCGTATTGGCTTACCTGAAACAAAGTTGGGGTTGATTCCAGGTTTTGGTGGTACGGTGCGCCTGCCACGAGTGCTCGGAGTTGATAACGCACTTGAGTGGATCACTACCGGTAAAGAACACCGTCCAGATGCCGCAATGAAAGTTGGCGCAGTTGATGCGGTTGTCACACCAGAGCAACTTCAACGTGCCGCACTTACTATGTTACAACAAGCCATCGACGGCAAACTGGATTGGCAACAACGTCGCCTTAAAAAACAGACGGTGATGCCATTGCCAAAAATGGAATCACTGATGGCATTCACGACAGCAAAAGCGATGGTTTTTCAGGTGGCAGGAAAACATTATCCTGCGCCTATGGCCGCCGTTAATGTAATTGAACAGGCTCATCTATTAGATAGAGAGCAAGCACTGCTGCTCGAAAATAAAGCCTTCGTTACACTTGCCAAAACTGAAGAAGCCACCGCTCTTATTGGTATCTTTATGAATGACCAAATGGTCAAAGGTAAAGGTAAAAAACTGGCCAAGCAGTCCAACCCCATTGAACACGCTGCCGTATTAGGCGCAGGGATTATGGGTGGTGGAATTGCATATCAAAGTGCTAGCAAAGGCACGCCGATTGTGATGAAGGACATTGCAACGTCATCACTTGAGCTTGGTCTCAATGAAGCCTCTAAACTGTTAAATAGCCAAATTAAACGTGGACGTTCTACACCTGAAAAAATGGCTAAAGTGTTGAACAATATTACCCCGACTTTGGACTACTCACCAATATCACATGCTGATATTATCGTTGAAGCGGTAGTAGAAAATCCTAAGGTCAAAGCAACCGTATTAAAAGAAGTCGAAGCGCATACCAGTGATGACACCATTATCGCCTCAAACACATCAACCATCTCAATTGACTCATTAGCCAGTCATTTGTCTCATCCAGAACGTTTTTGTGGCATGCACTTTTTCAATCCAGTACACCGTATGCCATTAGTCGAAATCATTCGCGGAGAGAAGTCCTCTGAGCAAACCATTTCGTCGGTTGTCGCTTATGCACTCAAAATGGGTAAAACACCTATTGTCGTCAATGATTGCCCTGGCTTTTTTGTAAACCGTGTTCTCTTTCCTTATTTTGCTGGTTTCAATCAACTGTTACTGGATGGTGCTGATTTTCATGTTGTCGACAAAGTTATGGAAAAACAATTCGGTTGGCCAATGGGTCCAGCCTATTTGCTCGATGTTGTCGGTTTAGATACCGGCTACCATGCTCAAGCGGTGATGGCGGAAGGTTTCCCTGAACGAATGGGACTCCCAGAAAAAGACACCATAAAGTTGATGCTGGACAATGAACGCTGGGGTCAAAAAAATAATAAAGGTTTCTACCAATATGCTCCGGATAAACGTGGTAAACCTAAAAAGGCTGTCGATGTGCATGCCAGTGAGTTACTGGCAACAATCTGCAAAGCGGCTCAAGCGTTCACTGCAGATGACATTGTTGCTCGTTGCATGATTCCAATGGTGATTGAAACCGTTCGTTGCCTTGAAGAAAACATTGTTGCTTCAGCCGCTGAAGCAGATATGGCTTTGGTTTATGGCTTAGGCTTCCCGCCATTCAGAGGTGGTGTATTCCGTTATCTGGATACAATGGGCGTAGCTAAGTTTGTTGAACTTGCTGATTCTTTTGCGCATTTAGGTCCACTTTATCAAGTGACTGACAATATGCGTAAACTGGCTGCCGATAATGGTCGCTACTACTCAGCCTAACGACAAAGGATTAATATTATGAAACAAGCTGTAATCATCGATTGTATTCGTACTCCCATGGGTCGTTCTAAAGGCGGAGTATTCAGAAATGTGCGCTCAGAAACCTTATCTGCCTTATTAATGAAAGGTCTTATGGAGCGTAACCCACAAGTAAAACCTGGCATGATAGAAGATGTTATTTGGGGTTGTGTAAAGCAAACATTAGAGCAAGACTTTAACATTGCCCGTAATGCGGCATTGCTTGCGGGTTTTCCAAAAACTGTCCCGGGCGTAACACTGAATCGCCTTTGCGGTTCATCTATGGAAGCCATTCATCAGGCTACTCGCTCTATTATGACTGGCATGGGTGATATTTTTATTGTTGGCGGCGTTGAACATATGGGTCATGTCCCAATGATGCATGGTGTCGATTTCCACCCCGGACTCGGCCATAACGTAGCTAAAGCTTCTGGAATGATGGGGTTGACGGCTGAAATGCTTGGGCGCATGCATGGCATTACTCGTCAGCAACAAGATGAATTTGCTCTTCGTTCACATCAACGCGCACAGGCTGCAACAGTAGAAGGTCGCTTTGATAATGAAATTTATCCCATTGAAGGACATGATGCTGATGGTGCACTCATTAAAGTAACTCATGATGAAGTGATACGCAGTGATGCTTCATTAGAAGCGCTTGGCTCTTTGCGCCCAGCTTTTGACCCAGCAAATGGTACAGTAACCGCTGGCAGTTCTTCTGCAATGTCAGATGGTGCATCGGCTATGTTAATCATGGAAGAAGAAAAAGCCAAAGAACTGGGCCTCAAAATCCGTGCTCGTATTAAATCTATGGCTGTTGCCGGTTGCGACCCTGCAATCATGGGGTATGGCCCAGTACCTGCAACCCAAAAAGCATTAGCTAGAGCAGAGCTAACCATGGATGACATTGGTGTCGTTGAACTCAATGAAGCATTTGCCGCTCAATCTCTCCCTTGTGTCAAAGATCTAGGACTGGAAGGGTTGGTAGATGAGAAAGTGAACCTCAATGGTGGTGCGATTGCTTTAGGCCATCCACTGGGTTGTTCTGGTACGCGTATATCCACGACCTTAATCAATATTATGGAAGAAAAAGATGCTAAATACGGTTTAGCCACTATGTGCATTGGCCTAGGCCAAGGTATTGCAACCATATTTGAGCGAGTTTAATCCTAGATGGGCTACAATCTAGTGGCCCTTTCTTTTTAAAAATACTCTTTATTAATTTCAGTATCTTACGCACCAAACTCACTGCCATTAAATTAATTTAATAAAAACATAAGCTTGGGGTAATCCTGCTTACTCTTTAAACCGTTATAGTTAATATAAACAACACTTACTTATTAATTATGTCGGGCACTAACAAAGTACAGACTAGTGGGCATCATTCATATACAGCTGTTCCCTCCACTCCAGATGATCTGGAGATTGAGTGTTCCGTTCTACATTCGAGTAAAACTCTCGAGGATATACGTGCTGAGCGACAGTTAGAAATCACTCACCAAAAAGAATCTGATACAAGTTCTTATCGCCGTGCGTGGTATGGCTCAAAAAATTCAGCCTCTCTTAAAGATTGCTTTTCAGCCTTACAGATACAAGCAAAAATGTCTTCTAATTCTGAAAGGGTATCAGAATTGTTCGATTCTATTATCGGAAGCAATGAGATAAACGAAGTAGCAGAGCCAATAGAACAACTCTCTGCAATTTTTAAGGATATGATTCAGTTCAGAATACAAAAACAGCAAGATGGTTTTAAAGTTAGCTTCTTCTATAAAACAGCGAGTGGAGAATGGTCAAGGTGTGAGTTTTCACATTTAAAGTCTGGCTCACTTCCACTTGCTCAAACTCTCTCAGCTTTAGCTGTTGATGACTTAAAACCTGCCAAGTTATCAGATGATTCTGTAGTTACCACAAAAGTCATAGTTGGTGACTTTCAAGCTCAACCGACTTCCTGCAGCACTGAAAGTATCGAAACGTCCACAAGCAACTTTAGAAAATTGGATACCTATGAGTCAGAGCTATTTACTTTGTTAAAACTGTCAGAATTGGTAGCAAATGAAGAAGAGTACTTTAGTTATTTCCCTGAATCACCTTACCAAGGTCTTATTGATAAAGATCGACAAAAAGCCATTGAAATAGCCAAAACATTTAAAAATGGTAACGTTGCTTTTTGTAAAAATTCAAATGTTACCTCACTGAGCAGACAAGCACATTCTTTAACACCTTGTTTAATTGGAAAATTACAGTTATTTAAAGCCATACAAACCTATGAGCCCCTTTTAAATAATGCAGATTTTACCCATGTTTTTGATGATGACTTTCCACACTTTGATACGATTAAAACATTTTTCGCTAATGATATTAGTATGCAGTTAGAGGTCACGACCGAATTGGACGATGGAGATAGTTTCGACGAAACAATCTCAACACAAGATATTGCAAAATCTTCACTTGAACTAATCGCAAGTAAACAAAATAGAATCCCTTCTACAGATTTGCCTTTACGGATATCAAAGTGTGACGGAGTGGAGCCTGCAGGCGTTGGTTTGCATAACTGGACAAGCTCTTGCTTTATGAATGCTGCTTTTCAAATGATGGCTACGACATTAGATAAGTCGGATACTTGGAGCCAAGTAAGCTCTCCAGCTACAGTTCCTTGTATTTCTTTAGAGATATTACTCGAAAAAGCACTTGAAACGACACCAATAGATTTTGGGGCACCTACACTTAATTTTCAATTAGGTGAACATTCATTTTCTGTTACAACAGATAAACTAAACAAAGCAGAAATCATAAAAGCTATTGCCACTGAACTTTCAAACATCCCCATAGATGATATAAGCTCTCAAGAATTTGTCTATAAAACATCTTCTGAGGATAAATCTATTAACTTGGAAGTATCTAAATGGTTAGCTTTTAATGAAGCAACATGCAACTTAATAGAGTGTATAAATAACAAACAACAAATAACAGAAATACCTGTACAACTCCAAGTCAATTTTCTAAATGCTTATTACGAACTTGCAAAACATCTTAACCGTAATGATTCATTAGAGCTGCTTTTACCTCGAGCTAATTTTTCAGCTCTAATGCGCAATTTGCCCTCAGAATTAAAATACGCAACGATTGATCAAAATGACCCTCAACAATTTATCAGTGATATTTTTGATTTAATGGGTATTTTAAAGCAAGAGGATCGTTTTTTAAGAACATCAGAGTACTACCATATTGAAAATAAATTATCTGATGAACAATTGAGCAAACATCAATCAGGCTTATCAAGCGCATCCCATTTCATTTCGATAGATAACAAAACCACTTCCCCAAATTTAGAAACCATTATTCAGCAGTTTGTTGCTGCAGAAGAATTATCATATTCTGATACTAAAGCTTTGGATCCTATAAAGGCATTAGCTTTACGCAGTAAACATTTATTTCTAGATGATGTTTCAGATAATGACTTGCCGGCAGCATTATTAAACCTATCAGAGAACGATTTAAAAGAAGGGATAGATTTGCTTTCCGAAGAGCAGTTTGAACAGTATTTAGAAATGATTTGCGACCAATACCGAGTGCGTAAACAATTAAACTTGGTTTCTGACTCTCAACACGTTCCTTCTCGATTAATGATTCAACTCAAGCTATTTGACCATACTGAGGATGGAGATACGATAAAACCCACAACAACATTTACCTCAAATGATAAAGAAATAAGTGGTGATTTAGGACAACACAGCTTGATTGAATTAATTCGCAATAAAGGAATTGTGCAAGTCCCAATGCACTTAGATGGCGAAGATACACCTACACTCGTTAAATATAGAGTTGATTCAGTCGTGTGCCATACAGGATCAACTGTGCGAGTTGGTCATTACACAGCATTAAAGTTTGATTCTGATGGCAACGCCACTTTTTATAATGATGATACAGCAGTTTCTTATTCCGATTATCAAAAACTTGAACAAAAAGACCCTAATGTTCCTCTAGAACAGTTCATCAAACATCAAAGGTTATCCGGATATTTATTTTCATTAGTTCGGGTCGCTTAGCAAGATGTTCCACGTGAAACATCCTCTTTCTAATTTATTCATCAATCAGCACAAAAGTAATAAATTTCATTACTCCTATATGAAACATATTTAACACTGAATTTAATCAGTATCGGCTAAAATTATAAGACAATGAATTTCGAATAGACATTATGGCAACAGCAGATATCACTTCAGTTCAGCCTAAAGAGCTACTCGTTGATCATTATAAAAATCCACAACTGCAAAAGGCCACAGAAACTTTTGTTTATCAGATTTGGCCTGAGATACTTCACCATTGCTATCGACATTCAATTAATCATGTTTTTCAGATTGCTACTCTTCTGATAAACGCTAATGACTACGATCAAATTCAGAAGCTCATTCAAGAACTCAGCAACCATCTGCATACAGAAGCTCAGATAACGTTAGAAATTAAAATTCTTGAGAATAAACCAGCTAAAATTTCTGTATCTTTTAGAGGGAAATCAAACACAATTCATTGGGTTCTTCCTTGCCAATTACTAGGTGGTTCAATATTGCATGGCGAATCGCTTTATCAAGCTATGCCCATTCGTGGGCCTTTGGCAAGTAAGTGGACTAAATTTTGGCAATCATATTCATCACCTATCAATAGTGACGTTATGTTTCATCCGAAAATAGAGCCACGTATTCGTAAACATACATTACCTCAAGTCAGCTCAGGTCTACCAAATTTTGGCGCTACTTGTTTTATTAATTCTGGACTGCAAGTGTTAGCATTTGAGTTACGTAACTTTGAATTTAACGACGAATATCGAGTAAATTCTAATCAAGAAATCTTGCTACAAATAATTCAAACAAAGCTTCCTCCAATAACTGATAAAAGCTCGCAATTTAAAAATCCTTTTGAACGATATAAGACTATTTTTGATGCTGCGATAAAGCACGCCCAACTGCCTGATGAAGAATTAGTATGTCATCCAATAACGGTAGGTACTAAGACTTTAGATTGTAGTAAGGAGATCAGTTGTTTTGTGTCTTTTAGGAGTGCTTTTTTTAGCCTTTGCGCTGAACTTAATAAACGACATGAGAATGACAATAACGCCTTAGTCACTCACCCGCCCATAGGGTTGGTAATAAACGCTTTAATGACATATATACAACTTTCAAAAACACTCGGATTGAAATCATCCCAAGCCATTTTAAATTCAGGTGATTCTTCGACGATACTATTATCGAACATACCGATGGCAGACAGTAGTGAGTTGATCATCAATGTTTGCCAATTACTGACATTACAAAATCACTCTCCCTCGATAAAACCCACATCATTTTTAAAAATCTATGATGATCAAGATTCAGTACTTGATGGAAGAGAGATTGCCTCTAATGACCCAGCGAGTAACTGCTTTACTATTCCAATTATTGAGCCCAAGCTTTGTTTGTTAGAAACTTATTTTGAAAAATTTAAGTTTGCTGAATCAACATTAGATACTCTTCCTACTGGCTTTCCTGATGAAAAATTACAAATTGCGGTTAAAGGAACTCGTGAAGATGGGTTAACGTTAGAAAGGTCAACTTTCCCAGATACGGTGCACTTATGCCTAAAACTATCTAATAGCAGTGGAATCAAATTAAGGTTTGCTACTGAGGATCCTGAGCAATTCTGTCTAGAAAAAGAGGAACTTGAAATCATTTCTGACACAGATGAAATGTGTCATATAGAAGCCCCTGTGACACCTCATCCATCTCAAGCAGATACATCAGTAATTTCTACACCTCCTTGCAATGAAACTTTTACTGGCTCTGTTAATCAACCTAATGAAGATGCAGAAGAAAAAGAGCGCAACTTAGAAAGGGCTGAAACCCCATCAAATACATCCTCTAAGTCACCTAAAGAAGTTTCAGCCTCAAATGAAGAACAACAAAAATACTCAGAAGCACTTCTTTATGCACAAAGAAATGAATTTGAAATTATTGATGCAATTGAGGCACAACGGAAATCTAGATTGCAATGGCTGGAAGAACAAAAAGAGAATAGAAACACACGTGATGATGGACAAGTAGATTTAGGCGCTGCTGTACTCGCAAATCAACTAGAAACGAAAGCTAGGACAGTAAATTTATCGGTAAACGATAACAGTAGTGAAAAACGTTATTGTAAATATCAAATCGAAGCCATTTCTTGCCATATAGGATTGAACCAAACATCAGGCCATTATGTCGCACTGCGCTTTGAAGACAATGGTGATGTTACCTATTGTGATGATAGAGAAGTTTATAATTTAACGAAAATATTAGAGTCTAAAAGTTTAACTCTAGCGCAACATGTTAGGGAACGGAGTTTAAGTGGGCTAGTCTATATTTTGAGAAAAATAAATTAGTGTTGTCCCACGTGAAACATTGATCATAGTCTGACTATTGTTTCACCAACTTGGTTTTCAATGATTCTGATAGTAAAATAGCCAACTTATTCATCTATGTAGTAAATACGATATTTCTATGAGCGATCTTTTTGAACTAGCAAACCACCAACTCGATGCGTTAGGTTTACGTTGTCCAGAACCTGTAATGATGGTGCGCAAAAAAGTTCGTCATATGGCTGATGGTGAGACCTTACTGATCATTGCTGATGACCCGGCTACCACTCGTGATATTCCAAGTTTTTGTGAATTTATGGATCACACCTTAATCGCAAGTGAAATTGATGGCACTCCATATCACTATCTGATCAAAAAAGGGCTGGAGATATAATTCCAGTCCCTATTAGCTTTCCACAACAACCTACAATATTCACCTTATCCTAAAAACATCAGTTGGCTACGTCCTCAAACGTAGAAAAAATTGCTGATGGCAAGGCGTAGCTTGCAGCAAGTAGCCCATCTACTTGCAAAAGTTACAACGCAGTCAGCAGTCATTTTAGCAAGTTTGTGGAAGTAGAGCAGTTCAAATCATTAAGTAAAAGCCAGCTTATGGCTTGTTAGCTAAAGCGTACAACTGATGCTTTTAGGTTTATACAGTTACCCCCTTTCTTGTTAACGGCATTTATGCGATAAATATCACACTGATTTTTATGCGCACTCTTAACCTTAATTTAGGTTAACAACCAATAATAACGAGAATGGGAATTCCTAATGAAATCCAAATTGAGCCCAATTTATGCGGCTGTCGCATTAAGCTTAAGTCTTAATGCTGCCCATGCCAAAGATGACGATAAAAAGTGGTCTGTTAATGAGCCAGCAAATCAACCATTACAAACGGTAGACATCAATGTAAACCAAGGTACATGGATGAACGTATCCTTAAGCCCTGATGGTAAAAACATTGTATTTGATTTATTAGGTGATATTTACCAAATGCCTGCTGAAGGTGGTGAAGCAAAGCCATTGGCATCTGGAATCGCATGGCAAATGCAACCTGTGTACAGCCCTGATGGAAAGTACATTGCCTTTACCTCAGATCAAGATGGCGGCGATAACATTTGGATCATGGATGCCGATGGTAGCAACCCACGTCCAGTGACTGATGAAACATTTCGTCTACTCAACAGCCCTGCATGGAGTCCTGATTCACAATATTTAGTCGCCCGTAAACACTTTACCGGTAGTCGCTCGTTAGGTGCGGGTGAAGTTTGGCTATATCACGTTGCAGGTGGCAAAGGCGTTAAGCTAACCAAACGTCCTAACGAACAAAAAGATCTCGGTGAGCCAGCCTACTCTCCAGACGGTCGTTATGTCTATTTCAGCCAAGATGCCACACCAGGAAAAACCTTCCACTATTCAAAAGATTCTGTAAAAGGCATTTACAAAATCAAGCGCTATGACACCCAAACTGGTGATATCGAAGTTATGATTTCAGGCACGGGTGGTGCAATTCGCCCAACACCAAGTCCTGATGGTAATAAACTGGCTTACATTAAACGTGATGGCTTCCAGTCTTCTTTATATGTATTGAACTTAAAATCAGGCCAGAAAACTAAAGTTTATGACAAGCTTGATCGTGACATGCAGGAAACGTGGGCGATTCATGGTGTTTATCCAACCATGGCATGGACACCAGACAGTGAAGACATCGTTTTTTGGGCCGGTGGTAAAATTAACCGCTTAAACGTTGAAGATAAGAAAGTTGCCAACATTCCATTCAGTGTCAAAACACAACGTCAAATTCAGCCAGCGGTAAAGTTTAAGCAAAACCTAGACAAAGATACCTTTGATGTAAAAATGCTGCGTATGGCGCAAGTATCACCGAATGGTAAAAAGGTTGTGTTTGAAGCGCTCGGAAAACTGTACGTTAAAGACATCAAATCAGGTAAACAAAAGCGCCTGACTCGTCTCAACGATAATATCTCAGAACTCTTCCCACAATGGTCACGTGATGGCAAACGCATAGTATTCACCACTTGGAATGATGACAAACAAGGCAGTGTTCGTATCATTTCAGCGAAAGGTGGCAAGCCAAAAGTATTGACCAGTGAACCGGGAAAATACGTCGAACCCACCTTTTCACCTGATGGTAAGACGGTAGTTTATCGTAAAGCGCGTGGCGGTTACATCACACCTAAAACTTGGTCACAAGAACCTGGTTTATATAAAGTCGACACCAAAGGTAAGAAAACACAAAAAATAACAGCAAGTGGTTACCAACCACAATTTGGTGCCAACGGTGACCGAGTCTATTTTATGGATTTTGGCAAAACACCTGAATTAGCCTCCATCAGTTTAAATGGGCATGACAAACGTACCCACTACACCAGTGAGCATGCTACTGAATTCCGTGTATCGCCAGATGGAAACAACCTCGCCTTCGCAGAACGCTTTAAAGTTTTTGTGACGCCGTTTGCTAAGCATGGTGAAACCATTCGAATCAGCCCAAGCGCATCTAACTTACCTGTCACCAAATTAAGCACGCGTGCAGGGGAAAGCATCAGTTGGAATGCAAAAGGCAATGAGCTTTATTGGACACTTGGTCCTGAACTGTATCAAGCGAAAGTCGATACGGATTACCATGATGTTGAAGAATCGAAACCTACGATAACGGACATTGGCTTTACCAAAAAAGCTGATGTTCCACGTGGAACAGTGGCATTTGTTGGCGGCCAAGTGATCACCATGGAAGGCGACAAGGTCATTCCAAATGGTGTTGTAGTTGTAAAAGATAACCATATCGTAATGGTAGGTGATGCGAATACTGAACTGCCGAAAGATGCACAAATTATCGACATCAAAGGTAAGTCAATCATGCCTGGGATTTTCGATGCACATGCTCATGGTAGCCAAGGTGAAGATGAAATCATTCCACAACAAAACTGGAATTTGTACGCAGGGTTAGCACTAGGTGTCACCAGCATTCATGATCCATCAAATGATACTACCGAGATTTTTGCGGCCAGTGAGCAGCAAAAAGCCGGTAAGATTGTTGGTCCACGTATTTTCTCAACCGGTACCATTCTTTATGGTGCAAACGCTCCGGGTTATACCTCTCACGTTGATTCACTTGAAGATGCGAAGTTTCACTTAGAGCGTCTAAAGAAAGTCGGTGCATTTTCTGTTAAGAGTTATAACCAACCTCGTCGTAACCAACGTCAACAAGTGATTGCAGCCGCACGTGAACTTGAAATGATGGTTGTACCTGAAGGTGGTTCATTATTACAACATAACCTATCTATGGTGGTTGATGGCCATACGACTCTTGAACATTCATTGCCAGTAGCATCTATTTATAATGACGTAAAACAATTCTGGAAAGCATCCAAAACGGCTTACACACCGACGTTAGTAGTTGCTTACGGTGGTATTTCAGGTGAGCATTATTGGTACGATAAAACCAATGTTTGGGAACACCCTCGCCTGTCTCAATACGTGCCAAGTGAAATTTTGAACCCTCGCTCAATGCGTCGTACTAAAGCGCCTGATGCACACTATAACCACTTCAATGTGGCTAAAGTAGCAAAAGAGCTGAATGACGAAGGCATCGTTGCCAACATTGGCGCTCATGGTCAGCGTGAAGGTTTAGGCGCACATTGGGAAATGTGGATGTTTGCTCAAGGTGGCATGACTAACCTTGAAGCTCTTAAAACCGCTACCATTAACCCAGCGAAAACCTTTGCGATGGATCATCAAATCGGTAGCATCAAGGCCGGTAAACTGGCGGACTTAATCGTGATTGATGGCAACCCGCTAGAAGACATTCGTGTCACTGACAAAATCTCACACACTATGGTTAATGGCAAACTGTTCGACGCTGAAACCATGAACCAGTTAAATGGTGATAAAACCAAACGTAAACCTTTCTACTTTGAGAAATAAGTTTTAGGTTTTTATGGTGTTTAAAATTGAAAGGATGTTTCACGTGAAACATCCTTTTTTGTATAATAAAGGCAAACAAAAACAATGTGATCAGTATATTGAAGAAGATATTTATAAAGCCTTTACTACCAATTTTACTCATAACTATTTCTTTTTGGATTGGTGTTAAAACTAATGACCCTAACATCTTAAGATGGGAATTATTTAAAGATTCTATACAACTTCTGTTTGGAGTTATTACGCTTTATATTGGCTATAAAGCACTAACTATATGGAAGGTGCAGCATATCTCAATTGAGAGGTATAAATCTATTGTTGCAATGGAGCACTCTTTATTTGACTGTAAAGAACAATTTGAACGACTCAAATTATCAGTTAAAGGAAAATGGCTGATTGAATCCTATAACAGTGAAGATCCAGGCTGGCATGAATTTGCTGAGAAATATTATGAATCACTGGAAATATTTAATAAAACAATTTATAAACTGCAGTCGCAAACCCAGAGAAATAGTGCCTTTCTTGAGGTTAATGAAAATAAGCATTTAACTGACTTAAACTCTCATAATGTTTATGTCTCGACAAGGTATATTGAGCTCGTAAACTATTTTATAGAAAACCAATGTAGGATAGATATGAACCCACATACAGAGTGCGAAACAGAGATAAATAAATCATTTAACAATATGTCTGAATATCTTAATAGTTTACGAGTGAAAGAAATTAATATCTAAGCATGGCGGCTTAAATAATTACATTACGATATTTATGTTTTATTGAAGTGTGACTAAATCAAGTGAACGATATCTATATCATTATAAAAGCACTATTCTCTTAAGTAATACTCATAAGAAAAATACCCTTTTGCTTTATAAGCTTATAGGATGCAAGAGAGTTCCAAGAGAGGAGTTGCTGTAGACTCCTTTCTTGGTCGGGTGTGGGCAGAAAGCCCACGACGTTATAAACTTCGAAGAAGTATTGCTTTTAAAACCAACGTTAGTTGCTAACACCAGTCCGACAATGACAACTCATCAAATGGTCATCCACCATCCCTACCGCTTGCATAAACGCATAACAAATCGTTGGCCCAACAAAGTTAAAGCCTAACTTCTTAAGCGCTTTAGACATGGCCTCAGACTCTGTGGTTTGCGCAGGTAAATCCGCTGGTGACTCAACATTATTGATGATCGGTTTGCCACTAACAAAGCCCCATAAGAACTCGCTAAAATCATTCCCCTGGTCTACAAAACGATTATAAGCTTTAGCATTACGAATGATGGAGTTCACTTTTAAACGATTACGCACAATGCCCGTGTTTTGCAGCAGCAATTCCACTTTGGCGTCATCAAATTTTGCAATTTCAGTTGGGATAAAATCAGCAAAAGCAGCATAGTAATTCTGTTGTTTTTTTAAAATCGTTATCCAAGAAAGTCCCGCTTGTTGTCCATCCAAACACAGCTTGGCAAATAACTCGAGGGGATCATGCACGGGTCGACCCCACACGTTGTCGTGATATTCCTGATATAAAGGGTCATCACTCACCCAGCCACATCGTTTTAGTTCCATATCAAATTTCCGTATAAGCGCCTACAAAAGCTAGAAAATAACCTACATAAGCCTGTAATGACAAGGTATAATCATTTTCAATTATCTGTAAAAATCATTGTTCTGAGTAATATCATCGAGATAAAACCAGCACGATTAAGCTTTACCGTCACACCTACAAAGGTAGGTGTCCAGTGTCTTTTCACTTTATACAAAAAGTCGCGAGATTTCTGCCTACGTAGAAATGACAAACAAGGTTTACAGATTCCCTATTAACGTTCAACACCTGAAGTAGCAGACGGTATGACCAGCAAACACGACATAAAGACTTTCCAGGGTTTTATTTTAACTCTACAGGAATATTGGGCGCAGCAAGGTTGCGCTGTTATCCAACCTCTCGATATGGAAGTGGGCGCCGGCACCTTCCATCCGATGACCTTTTTACGTTCCATTGGTCCAGAACCAATGAGCAGCGCTTATGTGCAACCATCGCGCCGTCCAACTGATGGTCGTTATGGTGAAAACCCAAACCGCCTGCAACATTATTATCAATTCCAAGTGGTACTAAAGCCATCACCAGATAATATCCAAGAGCTGTATTTAGGTTCATTAAAAGCCTTAGGTGTTGACCCAGAAGTTCATGATATTCGCTTTGTTGAAGACAACTGGGAATCACCAACATTAGGTGCTTGGGGTCTAGGTTGGGAAATCTGGATGAACGGTATGGAAGTCAGCCAGTTTACTTATTTCCAACAAGTGGGTGGCCTAGAATGCAAGCCAGTCACAGGTGAAATCACTTACGGACTAGAACGTCTAGCCATGTATATACAAGGTGTAGATAGCGTCTATGATCTTGTTTGGACCGACGGTCCTATGGGCAAAATCACTTACGGCGATGTGTTCCACCAGAACGAGGTTGAGCAATCTGAATACAACTTTGATCACGCTGATGTGGACTTCTTATTTGAAACGTTCGATAAATGTGAAGCCATGTGCCAAAAGTTATTGGGCTTAGAAAAACCATTACCATTGCCAGCTTATGAGCAAGTGATGAAAGCCTCTCATGCATTTAACTTATTGGATGCTCGCCACGCCATTTCGGTAACCGAAAGACAACGCTACATTCTGCGTGTTCGTACTATGTCTAAAGGTGTAGCCGAAGCGTATTATGCTGCACGTGAAGCATTGGGATTCCCAATGTGTGACACGGTAAATGCTGCATCGAATGACAAAACAGATAAGTAAGGAGAATTACACATGACAACTGAAAACTTACTTATTGAAATTGGTACTGAAGAATTACCGCCAAAAGCATTACGTACGTTAGCGGAATCGTTTTTAGCCAATGTAACGGATGCATTGACTAAAGCTGAATTGTCTTTTGCGCAGGCCAAGTGGTACGCCGCACCTCGCCGTTTAGCATTAAGTATTCAACATGTCGCAACAGCACAACAAGACAAAATTGTTGAGAAACGTGGCCCTGCCATTGCTGGTGCATTTGACGCAGACGGTAACCCAACAAAAGCTGCACTAGGTTGGGCTCGTGGTAACGGTATTGATGTTAATGATGCCGAGCGTTTAAAAACCGATAAAGGCGAATGGCTATTACACAAAGCGAAAGTTGAAGGTAAAGCCACCAGCACTTTAATTGCAGACATAACCCAAAAGGCGCTCGATAAATTACCAATCCCAAAACCTATGCGTTGGGGCAGCAACACCACTCAGTTTATTCGCCCTGTGCATACCGTCACCATGTTATTAGGCAGTGAGCTGATTGAAGGTACGGTATTAGGCATTCAATCTGCACGCATTATTCGTGGTCACCGTTTTATGGGGCAAAGCGAGTTTGAATTACAACATGCGGATGATTACCTGACTCAGCTTGAAAGCGTTGGTAAAGTCATGGCCGACTTCGAACGTCGTAAAGCCATCATTAAAACCGATGCAGAAAAAGCGGCTGCAGAACTGAATGGTATTGCTGATTTAAAAGACGAACTGCTTGAAGAAGTCGCTTCATTAGTTGAATGGCCAGTGGTATTGACGGCTAAGTTTGAAAATGATTTTTTAAACGTGCCATCAGAAGCCTTGGTTTACACCATGAAAGGCGATCAAAAATACTTTCCAGTATTTGATCAACAAGGTGAGTTATTACCTAACTTTATCTTTGTGACAAACATTGAGTCTAAAGATCCACAGCAAATCATTTCTGGTAATGAAAAAGTGATTCGCCCTCGCCTTGCAGATGCGGAGTTCTTCTTTAATACCGATAAGAAGAAAACCTTAGAAGCACGTTTAGAAAGTTTAGAAAGCGTGGTTTTCCAAAAGCAACTGGGTACATTGAAAGACCGAGTGAATCGCATTAGCGACATGGCCGCTTACATTGCTGAAAGCTTAAACGCTGACGCTAAAGATGCAGCGCGTGCAGGTTTACTTTCAAAAGCTGATTTGATGACCGAAATGGTGATGGAATTTACCGATACTCAAGGCACCATGGGTATGCACTATGCCCGTCTTGATGGTGAAACAGAAAGTGTTGCCGTTGCGATTTCTGAACAATATTTACCTAAGTTCTCGGGCGATAGAGTGCCGGAGTCTCACGTATCGTGCGCTGTAGCATTAGCGGAGAAGTTCGATACTTTAGTAGGTATTTTTGGTATTGGTCAAGCACCAAAAGGTGCTGCGGATCCATTTGCACTTCGTCGTGCTGCCATTGGTATTTTACGTATTATCGTTGAAAACAAACTGCCGTTAGATTTGGTTGATTTAATTGCGAAAGCACAACAATTGCATGGTGAGAGTGTCAGTAATGACAACACCGCTGACGATGTGTTGCAGTTCTTAATGGGTCGATTCCGCAGCTGGTATCAAGATAAAGGCGTAGCTGTTGATACCATTTTGGCGGTACTTGCACGCACACCAACTCGTCCGGCTGATTTTGATGACCGTATTACAGCGGTTACAGCATTTAGAAACCGTGAAGAAGCAGCAACTTTAGCTGCTGCCAACAAACGCGTTTCTAATATCCTGGCTAAAGTTGAAGGAGCAGTGAATGCAGACATTAACAGTACACTGCTTCAAGAATCAGCAGAAAAAGCTTTAGCTGAGCAATTAGCAGCACTTGAACCACAACTGGCGCCACTGTTTGCTGCAGGTGATTATGCACAAGCGTTGAACTTATTGGCAGGTTTACGTAATACCGTTGATCAGTTCTTTGAAGATGTAATGGTGATGGCGGATGATGAAGCGCTGAAAGCCAATCGTCTTGCACTATTAAATCGTCTTCGTCAGCAGTTCTTACACGTAGCTGATATCTCGTTGTTGCAGTAAATTAATATTGCGTAATGTGGCTTATTAATGAGCCACATTACTTCAGTAATTAATAAAATCTATACCTTCATTACCAACCAGAAATATCTACCCTTCTATTTTTACTCATAACTCAAACATCTTCTGACTATTAATCCCTACAAAATAGGTTTAAATAGCAAAACAGTAGGTATTGATTTCAGCATATAGCTTATTAACAAAGTTTAACGCAATAGTTTTTTATTTAGATTTACAATCAAATTATAATTATTTTTAAGAATATATTATGGATGCTGAACGCCCTACAATATCCCTTCCTTTAGCTTATGGTACGGGAAGAACTTTATCTGATTATTATTGTACAGAAAATAATCACGGGTTTTTTCTCGATGAAATTAACGAACTAATAAGTAAAGATGATACCGTTTCATCTAGAGCTTTAAAAAATCAAACATCAAAAACTTCAAGATTTTTGAATTGGTGCAGAAGTGTTGATAAAGCTGCAGCTTCTAGGGCAATGTATAACCTGTCACATTCTAAAACAGCTCAAGAAGCCCATTATCACTACGAACGATTAAAATCCACCATAGGCGCTAGCTTCAAAGATAATCTAAAATTAAAATGGGATAAAAATCAAGATACATTTACTTATTCGCTTACTATTAATGGCCCAGGTAGTGATATAGAGCTTGTAAAATTTAATGGATGGAGCTCACAACAAACACCAACAACGAATAGAGAAGGCCAGAATGAACACACGCCATTAGTAGTAAAAACTAAATTTTCACATCCAATAAAAAGACCATCGGTATATTATATTAAACCACCGGAGTCACGCTCATTTTCCAAAGAACTAAACTTGACCCGCAGATGGGCTGAGTTTATGGTTGATGATACTTCACATATGCCAGGTTGCTCGAAAAAACTTAGAAAAATAAGAAACTTTAGCGTGCAGAAGTTAGAGCATCAACATGACTTCATTCAATACTTATTCCCTGCAAATAAAACGAGTGCATTTACAACTAAAAACCCTAAAGTTACTGAAACAATGGCCATGGAAGTTCAGTTTTCTCCTGATATACAACAAAGCATTCAAAAAAATATAGATGAATTATTGTTATTTTTAGGGTTAGAAAGAGTAGAAAATGATGTGCAAGATCTTCCAGATAGCATAGTTAACTTTTCAGCCAGTGAACAAAGACAAAAATGGAAAAATAACCCTGTTAATCATAACCGTAAGCGCCTAACTAGATTAATTGAGTTTTTATCGTTAGTTGGTTACATAGATCTTGCTAGAAATTTAAATCAATTTCTACAAGCTCAAACTATTGCAGAAAAAACAGGAACGGCTGTAGAAAAAAAAGCTAAAACACATTGGCAAAATAAATTGGAAGATACAAAGCTGCTTGGAGTTAAAAATGATCTTAAGCTTTCTGGAAGTTCTAGAGATCTTCTTAAAACAAAGACAGAATGGAAATATTAATACCAATTAATTCATTAGTTTTAGCTCAATAAAAAAGCTAGCACGTCAGGCTAGCTTTTTTATTGGTATGGAATATTTACAATGAATTAAACGTCTAAGTTAGCCACATTTAATGCATTTGACTCAATAAACTCACGACGTGGTTCAACATGATCGCCCATTAAGGTCGAGAATAATTGATCGGCTGCAACCGCATCTTCAATCGTGACTTGCAACATACGACGGCTTTCAGGATCCATTGTTGTTTCCCAAAGCTGCTCAGGGTTCATCTCACCCAATCCTTTGTATCGTTGGATATAAAGACCACGTTTAGCTTCAGTCACTAACCAATCTAATGCTTCAACGAAAGTATCAACTTGTTTAACTTTCTCACCACGTTTAACAAAACCGCCCTCTTCAATCAAACCTTCAAGATCTGACGCCAGCGTTGCAATCGTGTTGTAGTCTGCAGACATTAAGAATTCGAAGCCAAATAAATAACTGGTATCGATGCCATGTTTACGAACCGTAATATTCGGTAAGTAAACCTGACGCTCTGCATCTAACACTGTTGAACCAGTATAAATTTTGCCACCGTCACCTTGCTCAGATAAATCAGCAACAAAAGCATTAATCCAAGACGTCATTTGAGCTTCATCAGCCAACATTTCATTCGTTACTTTAGATTGATAAAGTAAACGGCCTGATAATGTGATTGGGAAACGTTGCTCTAGACGTTTTAAAATTGCTTCAAAGCTACGGTACGAAGTCACTAAGCGCTCAAGTGGCTCTCCACCCATGCCTGGCGCACCCTGAGTAGGATGAATACTGGTACCGTCTAATGCTAACGTTGTTAGGTACTGAGTTAATCCGTCTTCGTCTTTAATGTATTGCTCTTGTTTGCCTTTTTTCACTTTATACAGTGGCGGCTGTGCAATATAGATAAAGCCACGTTCGATCAATTCAGGCATTTGACGGAAGAAGAAAGTCAACAACAAAGTACGAATGTGCGAGCCATCGACGTCGGCATCGGTCATGATAACGATGTTGTGATAGCGTGTTTTGTCTGGGTCGTATTCATCACGGCCAATACCACAACCTAATGCAGTAATAAGCGTCGCAACTTCTTGTGACGACAGCATTTTATCAAAACGCGCTTTTTCTACGTTAAGGATTTTACCTTTAAGCGGCAGAATGGCTTGATTCTTACGGTTACGGCCTTGCTTAGCACTACCGCCCGCAGAGTCACCCTCCACTATGTATATTTCAGAAAGACCAGGATCTTTCTCTTGGCAATCTGCAAGCTTACCCGGCAGGCCGCCTAAATCTAATGCCCCTTTACGACGCGTCATTTCACGCGCTTTTCGTGCGGCTTCACGAGCACGAGCGGCGTCGATGATTTTACCAACAATCAGCTTAGCTTCGTTCGGATTTTCTAATAAGAAATCATTGAGCTGTTCGCCCATGGTTTGTTCAACCGCACTTTTAACTTCACTCGACACCAATTTGTCTTTGGTTTGTGAGCTGAACTTTGGATCCGGCACTTTAACGGATATAACAGCTGTTAAGCCTTCACGAGCATCATCACCACTCGCACTGGTTTTGTTTTTCTTATTGTAACCTTCACGATCCATGTAACTGTTTAAGTTACGAGTTAGTGCACTACGGAAACCTGCAAGGTGAGTACCACCATCGCGTTGTGGAATGTTATTGGTAAAACAGAAAATGTTTTCTTGGTAAGCGTCATTCCATTGCATCGCTACTTCAACGGTAATACCGTCTTCACGTTCTTGAATAAAATGGAAAATATCTTTGTTTACCGGTGTTTTATTGGTATTTAAATACTCAACAAATGCACCAATACCACCTTCATAACGGAAGAATTCATCTTTACCATCACGTTCATCCACTAAACGAATGCCAACACCTGAATTCAAAAATGAAAGTTCACGTACACGTTTTGCAAGAATGTCAAAGTGAAATAATGTGTTTGTAAAAGTTTCACTGCTCGGCCAAAAACGAATTTCTGTACCCGTCTTATCAGTATCACCAACAATTTTAATCGGCTCTACTGGCTCACCCATATTATAAAACTGCTCGTGAACTTTGCCGTCACGGCGAATCGTCAACTGAAGTTTTTCAGACAGTGCGTTAACTACCGAAACGCCCACACCGTGCAAACCACCTGATACTTTATAAGAGTTATCATCAAATTTACCACCAGCGTGCAATACGGTCATAATAACCTGTGCGGCTGAAACACCCTCTTCTGGATGAATCGCAACAGGAATACCACGGCCGTCATCTTTTACCCCTACACTGCCATCAGCATGAATGGTAATAGTAATGTCGTTACAGTGACCGGCTAACGCTTCATCGATAGAGTTATCGACTACTTCGAACACCATGTGGTGCAAGCCTGTGCCGTCATCAGTATCACCAATGTACATCCCAGGTCTTTTACGTACTGCATCAAGGCCTTTTAATACCTTAATACTCGAAGAATCGTAACTATTCTCTGACATATTATTCTCTCAATTATTCGGTTACCGCAACATGTCCCTGTTCCACATGAAACATCCTGTCTGGCGGGCAATGTAACGAATCAACGATTGCAGCAGGCTCAATGGCAGTCACAAATATTTGTGAGCCAGTGTCTGCTAACTGTGTTAACAACAATTGTCTGTGCCGAGCATCTAACTCTGATGGCAAATCATCCACCAGATAAATGCTGTTCTTATTAATTTGCTCTTTGAGTAAACGACCCTGAGCAATACGTAAGGCACAAACCAATAACTTTAATTGACCACGGGATAATGCATCCTGTGCAGGCATATTGCCTACCCGTAATCGTAAATCGGCTTTATGGGCACCACTTCCCGTATTTCCGCTGTTTAAGTCTCTTGAATATTGACTTTTTAATGCACCAGCATACGAAGTTTTGCTGTCCCATCCTCGAGTAAAACTGACTTTGACATCAACCTGAGGTAAAAACGTTTCAATTATACCTGTTAAAAGCGAATTTAACGAGTGAACATACTGATTTCGAATTTCAGTAACTTGCTCAGTATAACGCACTAAATCCCGATCCCAATACTCAATTGTTTTATAATCGGCTTGATTTTTAAGTAATTGATTTCTTTGCTTTAAAATTCGTCTTACATTCGACCAAGCTGAATGAAACTGAGGATCAGAATGAAACGCTCCCCAATCGATAAATTGACGCCTGGATTTTGGGCCTTCGAACAGTAATGAAAAACTTTCAGGGGTGATAACTTGTATTGGTAAGGTTTCTGCTAACTCTGATAAACGCTTGAGCTTTTCTCCATTCAAACGTACTTCAATTTCGCCATTGCGTAAACGACGTAACCCTAGCTTTGCATTACCTTGAGCTTGCTCGATTTCTGCAAATAAAATCAGCTGTTCAGATTCATTATTGATCACCCGCTGTACTAAATGACTGCGGAATGAACGTCCCATTCCTAAAAAATATATGGCTTCTAATATGCTGGTTTTGCCACTCCCATTAAAGCCAGAAATCAAATTCAGCCCACGACTCAGTTGCAATCGGGCAGATTTAATATTGCGAAAATCAGTGATCTGAAGTTGAACGAGGCTCATTGAATATTCATTACCTATTTTGTCTTACCAAGAAAACTGGTAACCAGTGACTTTTACTTATTAATATCTACAACAAAAAAGACACTGGACTCCCGCTTTCGCAGGAGCGACGGCAGAACCTACAAGCGCATTGGCATGACCACGTACATAGAATCTTCTTCTTTGTGGTTTTCAATTAACGCACTAGAGTTGTTATCGATCAAGGTAATACGCACGTCATCAGCACGGATATGGTTAAGTACATCTAATAGATAACTGACGTTAAAACCAATTTCTAATGGGGTATTTTCGTATTCGATATCGACGATCTCTTCCGCTTCTTCCTGTTCAGGGTTATTCGCTGTGATCTTCATAGTGTTCGTTTCAATCTGAACGCGAACGCCACGGAATTTTTCATTCGATAAAATAGATGCTCTAAGTAATGCTTGCTTTAAATGATTACGGCTCGCCAATACAATTTTATCGCCGCCTTTTGGCAATACTCTGTCGTATTCAGGGAAACGACCATCAACCAATTTACTGGTAAATACTGAGCTGCCAGTGGTAATTCGAATCGCATTTTCACCAATAACAACACTGACGTCTTGATCTTCAGCGTCCATCAGACGCATCATTTCCATGACACCTTTGCGTGGCACAATGACTTGCTTTTGTGGCAACTGAGCTTCGATATTTTGATGACTTAATGCTAAACGGTGACCATCTGTCGCTACAGCACGTAATACGCTGCCATCCGTTTCTAATAATAAACCGTTCAAATAATAGCGCACATCTTGATTGGCCATTGAGAACTGTGTTGCATCAATGATTGAACGTAATGTTCCCTGCTTACAACTGAATTCAATACTACCTTCAAATGCTTCAACATTTGGGTATTCATCTGCGGGTAATGTCGCTAGAGAGAAGCGACTACGACCAGAGCGTAACAACAATTTATTTTCTTGTTGTTCAATAAATAGTTCTGTTTGATCGGGCAGTGATTTTACAATATCAAGAAATTTCTTAGATGGGACAGTAGTGCGACCTTCAATCACATCACCTTGAACCGGCGTCTGATCAACCAATTCAACTTCTAAATCTGTACCTGTCATTTTAAGTGAGTTATTGCTCACTTCCATCAGGACGTTAGCCAAAATAGGCATATTGGCTTTCTTTTCTACTGCACCACAGACTAATTGAAGTGGTTTTAATAGGGCATCCCTATCAATAGAAAATTTCATTCTTTCTAGCTCCCTGATGTTTTTATTTAAAAAGTAAACGGCTGAATCACACCTTGCGATATTCAGTTTGATTCTATTTAAAAAAGCCACTTGATGCCAGTGTTAGCAGATACGATGACACTGAGATGATTTGTAGAAGCTTTTATTATTATTTGTTTTCTTTTTAAATTAAGAAGATAACGTTCTAATTAAGTTAGCATAATCTTCTTTAATGTCATGACTTTCTTCACGCAACTGCGCAATTTTTCTACAAGCATGCAATACCGTAGTATGATCACGACCACCAAAAGCATCACCAATTTCAGGTAAACTTTGGTTAGTGAGTTCTTTAGCTAACGCCATTGCGACTTGTCTTGGACGGGCAACACTGCGAGAACGGCGTTTTGATAACATATCAGCCATCTTGATTTTATAGTATTCAGCTACCGTCTTTTGAATGTTATCTACGGTCACCAATTTTTCTTGCAGCGCCAATAAATCACGCAAAGCTTCACGAACAAAATCAATCGTTATTGGACGGCCTGTGAAGTTTGCGTTGGCAATCACACGATTCAACGCCCCTTCAAGTTCACGAACATTAGAACGCAAACGCTTAGCAATAAAGAAAGCCACTTCATCAGGAAGATTAATACCACTCTCTTCTGCTTTTCTCATCAAAATCGCTACGCGAGTTTCTAATTCAGGTGGTTCAATAGCAACAGTAAGCCCCCACCCAAAACGAGATTTCAAGCGGTCTTCTACGCCGTCGATTTCTTTTGGATAACGATCCGACGTCAAGATGACTTGATGATTTCCCTCTAATAACGCATTAAAAGTATGGAAAAACTCTTCTTGGCTTCGATCTTTATTCGCAAAAAACTGAATATCATCGATGAATAACGCATCAACACTGCGGTAATAGCGCTTAAAATCTTCAATAGCGTTATTTTGCAGCGCTTTGACCATATCTTGAACAAAACGCTCTGAATGCATGTATACGACTTTAGCATCAGGTTTGTTTTTGATGATGCCGTTACCTACTGCATGCAATAAATGGGTTTTACCTAAACCTGTGCCACCGTATAAAAAGAGTGGGTTATAGGCACCACCAGGGTTTTCTGATACTTGCAAAGCGGCAGCTTTGCCCAGCTGATTCGACTTACCTTCAACAAAGTTATCAAATTGATAAGTCGGATTGATATTGCTTCGATAATTAGAATTTGGTGCTTTATCATGGCTAGGAGCAAAAGACGGCATTGGTTTAGCTACCGTTGGACTTGCAACTACTGGTGCTGGGGATACTGGATTAGCTGGCGCTTTAATGACGGGCTTACTGCCAATATCAAAACGCAAAGTCGGCGCATCATTCCCCATTTGCTCAATAAAAAACTGATTAATCTGGTTTATGTATTTGTCTCTCACCCAGTCCAAAACAAAGCGGTTAGGTGCATACAGTACTAATGTTTCCCCATCCATTTCGGCTTGTAACGGTCTAATCCACATACTGAACTGCTGAGCTGATAGCTCATCTTGCAGTCGTCCGATACATTGTTGCCAAAGCGAAACTGCCACTGATGTCTTCCCCAAATTGATCACCAAAAAAGATCCGTATTTTATAGTGTGTCGATTCAGATCGCTATCTTTAAAATCAATTTATCCCCAGATAGATCAATATAATTTTTATGAACCAGATCACTCATGATCAACTTTGATCGTAAAAACCTTGAATTAGCGCTATCTGGCGCTTGGTTTACCGATCTAAGTTGATCTATAATAGCAAAACTTGATTGTGAATAAGATCATGAAAAACTACTACATCTTGTGGTATTACACAAAGTTATCCACATTCCTTGGTAGTTTGTTTGATAAATAATTTACACAAGTTCGCCATTTATTGTGCACTTATCATTAATGGTTATTGACGCCATTGTCGAAAGTGATTACAATTCGGCCTCTTTTTTGTCCTTACCTCTTTCTACTTAAATTATTAAGAAGAAAATTTAGAGATAAGGTTTATTAACGATAACAAAGACGGATTGCCATAATGAGTAAACGTACTTTTCAACCTAGCAACCTGAAGCGCAAGCGTTCTCACGGCTTCCGTGCTCGCATGGCTACTGTAGGCGGTCGTAAGGTTCTTGCACGTCGTCGTGCAAAGGGTCGTGCGCGTCTATCTGCATAATAGGTAGTAAGCACAGGTGACTAGTTACACCTTTATGCGGGAGTTGCGTCTGTTAACTCCCGCACAATTCAATCACGTATTTTCCAATCCTATAAAAGCTTCTTCGGCTGAAATCACTTTATTGGCAGTACCAAATCAATTAGACCATCCTCGGGTCGGCTTAACTGTACCTAAAAAACAAGTTAAACTTGCAGTAGGTCGCAATAGAGTCAAACGAATAGTGCGTGACAGCTTTCGTTTAACTCAACATGATTTACCGAATGTAGATATTGTTGTACTGGTCAGACGAGGGGTGATGGACTTGGATAATGCTCAATTACATAAATTGGTGAATAAGCTATGGCGCAAACTCAGTCGCCGCTACAATGGCTAATTACCAAGCTCATTAGAGGCTACCAGCTTTTTATCAGTCCCTTATTGGGACCGAGGTGTCGCTTCACACCAACTTGCTCTCACTATGCTATTGAAGCTATAAAGGTTCATGGCAGCGCAAAAGGGAGTTGGCTTGCAATCAAACGCATATTAAAATGTCACCCTTTACATCCCGGCGGAATAGATCCCGTCCCACAAAAACATGATAGGTGTAATAAATAGGCTATGGAATCACAACGCAATCTATTGCTTGTAGGACTACTGTTTGTCAGCTTTTTGCTGTGGCAACAGTGGCAGACGGATAACAATCCTCAACCTGCCGCAACTACTTCTTCTGTATCGAGCCCAGCAAGCTCACACACTCAGTCAGCTGATGTTCCAGAGGCCGATGGCACTCTTCCATCTTCAGCAGTGACGACAACAACAGATTTGATCACGGTTAAAACTGACCAACTTGATATCAAAATCAACCCTGTTGGTGGCGATATTGTTTATGCTGCATTAATCGCTCATAAACTTGAAGAAGGCAGCGATAAGCCATTCGTTATCATGTCGCAAGATAACCAATTTACCTACATTGCACAAAGTGGCTTGATTGGTAAAGGCGGTATTGATAGTGCTAAATCGGGTCGTGCTAAATTCAGTGTTGAAAAGACAAATTACACTTTAACAGACGGTCAAAATACATTAACTGTACCGTTAACTTATGTAGCTAACAATGGCGTAAAATACGTAAAAACGTTCACTTTCACACGTGGTAAATTTAACGTAGGCGTTGATTACAACATCAACAATACATCATCAGAAAATCTGCAAGTGCAAATGTACGGTCAAATTAAAGAGACCATCAAGCCGCACGAAGGCAGCATGATGATGCCAACTTACCGTGGTGCAGCATACTCAACACAAGATACTCGCTACGAAAAGTATAAATTTGATGAAATTGCGAAGAACGATCTAAAAGAATCAACGCTTGGTGGTTGGGTAGCAATGCTGCAACACTACTTTGTGTCAGCTTGGATCCCACCATCAAACGATAAAAACTCAATTTACTCTAGCGTAAGTGCGGGCGGCAAAGCCAACATTGGCTTTAAAGGTGCAAGTTACGATGTAGCTCCTGGTGCCTCACAAAACATCAAAGCTGAATTCTATGTTGGTCCTAAGGATCAAAAAGCCCTTTCAGCGCTTTCTCCGACGCTTAATCTCGTTGTAGATTATGGCTTCCTATGGTGGTTGGCGATTCCAATTCACTGGTTGCTGCTTAAGTTCCATATGCTTGTCGCTAACTGGGGTATCGCAATTATCCTAATTACCTTAGTTGTACGTGGTGCGCTGTATCCATTGACTAAGAAGCAGTACACGTCGATGGCAAAAATGCGTGACTTGCAACCGAAACTGGCACAACTGAAAGAACGTCATGGCGACGACCGTCAGAAGATGGGTCAGGCCATGATGGAGCTGTACAAGAAAGAAAAAGTAAATCCGATGGGCGGTTGTTTACCTATCCTGCTACAGATGCCAATTTTCATTGCCTTGTATTGGGTATTGCTGGAAAGTTACGAACTACGTCATGCCCCATTTATGCTGTGGATCACTGACTTATCAGTACAAGACCCATACTACATCTTGCCATTATTAATGGGTGGTTCTATGTGGTTAATGCAAAGAATGCAGCCAATGTCGCCTACGATGGATCCAATGCAAATGAAAATGATGCAGTGGATGCCAGTAGTATTTACCGTATTCTTCTTATGGTTCCCAGCAGGTCTGGTTCTATACTGGTTAGTCGGTAACTTGGTGGCTATCACCCAGCAGAAAATTATTTATGCAGGCTTAGAAAAGAAAAAAGCAGAGAAGTAGAGGCTTTTTAAGCTCAGCATTTTAAAGGATAATAATAGCGGCTTAACTCACTCAGTTAAGCCGCTTTTTTATTCGTTATTGTTGTATGAAATCAGAAAAGGTAAATGTTGTGACCAAAGAAACGATTGTCGCTCAAGCAACTGCCCCCGGTCGTGGCGGTGTCGGTATTATTCGAGTATCTGGGCCACAAGCAGAACAAGTCGCAGAGTCGGTCTTAGGTCACGTCCCTAAAGTACGATATGCTGATTATTGTGACTTTAAAGCACAAGATGACAGCGTGATTGATCAAGGCATTGCTCTGTTTTTTAAAGCACCCAATTCTTTTACTGGTGAAGATGTCTTGGAACTCCAAGGCCACGGTGGCCAAGTAGTACTCGATATGCTGATCAAACGAGTACTGGACACTCGTGGTTTACGTACAGCAAAGCCTGGCGAATTCAGCGAACAGGCTTTTATGAATGATAAATTGGATCTGACCCAAGCCGAAGCGATTGCCGACTTGATCGACGCATCCAGTGAACAAGCGGCAAAAAGTGCATTACAGTCTTTACAAGGCGAGTTTTCGACTCAAGTACATCAGCTGGTAGAGCAAGTCACTAATTTGCGTTTATACGTTGAAGCTGCGATTGATTTTCCCGATGAAGAGGTCGACTTTCTGAGTGACGGTAAAATTGCTAATGCCTTGTATAACGTCATCAACCGATTAGACGAAGTACAAGCCAGTGCTCAACAAGGTTCTATCATCCGTGAAGGGATGAAGGTCGTCATTGCAGGCCGCCCTAATGCAGGGAAATCCAGCCTATTGAATGCACTCGCTGGTAAAGAATCAGCCATTGTTACTGATATTGCAGGTACGACTCGTGATGTTTTACGTGAGCATGTACATTTAGACGGTATGCCATTGCACATTATTGATACTGCTGGCCTACGTGACACTCAAGATACCGTCGAAAAAATTGGTATTGAACGCGCTTGGGAGGAAATTGAACAAGCTGATAGAGTGCTATTTATGGTGGATGGTACGACAACAGAAGCTGTAGATCCCCATGATATTTGGCCTGATTTCATTGATCGTCTACCAACCAACCTAGGCGTAACTGTGGTGCGCAATAAAGCCGATATCACCGGTGAAGCAGTCACAACCACTTCACATGATACCAAAGACGGTCATCATTATGAGGTATATCGCATCTCAGCTAAAAACGGTCAAGGCGTTGATGAACTCAAACAGCACTTAAAAGATCTCATGGGCTTTGAAAGTAACCTTGAAGGTGGTTTTATGGCACGCCGACGTCACCTTGAAGCCCTTGCATTAGCAAGTGAACATCTGCAAATGGGCAAACAACAATTGGAAGTATTTCAAGCTGGTGAGTTGTTGGCAGAAGATCTGCGTATGACTCAACAAGCCCTTTCTGAAATCACTGGTGAATTTACTTCTGACGATCTACTCGGCAAGATCTTCTCGTCATTCTGTATCGGTAAATAGTCAATTAGTATTGGGGTAGATATTAACTCTACCCCAACCTCAAACCATTTAGATTGCAACTCTCTTCGAAAACAATTTAAACAATTCAGGTTTTATCCAATTAGTGCAAAATACTTCATATTCAGGTTTATCGAAGGTATAAATTTTGTTGACTGAAACGGATTCTGAACGCCGACACATTCGTGAAATCTTATACCTTGTGTAATGTGTAAGTTCACTTAATGCGATAGGTTTACTGAATTCTAACCCTTTCGATACTTTCATATTCAGATGATACAGCTGGCCATCCCACAATAGTTTTAACTTTCCACCATCAGCCAAGAACTCTCCTTTTAAGTCTGGCGAATGAGCCATATTAATGTCACCAGTGGCGTCACTGAACATGAATAAACCAGAAATAACCATCACCGTATAACCAAGCTTGATGAAAATCTTTTTGGGAATATTATCGATAAACAGTTTAACCAGTAAGGTCGAAGATACTGCCGCTAAAGCTACCAGCCCCAACCAATGATGAAATAAGGCCAACAGACAGACCAACAATGGCTAAAACCCAATTAGGTAATGCATCAGCTAATTCATCGTTTGCAGACTTTTTGAAGATCATAAATAAATTACTGATCAAAAATAGGCTTAGCGCTAGCTTTAATAAAGCGGGATCTAAATAGGATAATAAAAAAGCCCCCAGAGCAATCCCAGGAATAGAAGCCAAAACAATCCATTTCACCATGAACCATTTTATATTTTTGTAGAAAATAATGATCCGCGATAATGAGCTGGTGGCTGTACCGATGGTAATAGCAACAGGGATATGTGTAGAATTAAGTACTTGACCTAATATAGGGATCAGTACTAGTCCAGCACCACCACCAGAAACAGCACTGATACTGAACGCAATAAATGACACTACAAAAACGAGAAATAAACTCACCATATCTCTACCCACCTGCACGTTATTTTAGAGTCTTTATTCAAGACTTATAACTAATTCAACAGGTTAACTCTATGACAAGTAAACTTAATAAAAACTGTCTGCTTAATATGTAAATGTAATATGCCGCATAAGAGATTATTTTATTTTAGAATAAATAAGTTTATTTTCTTTTATTAGAAAACGATCAATAGATTCATACCCACCTGAACCTGCTGATTTGATAGTAATTATGATTTGGTTATTATCCGCCTCCACCTTCTCTAGCTGGCCGTCACGAACTCGTATAACACCATCAAGAAAATCATCGTAAGGAAAATCCGGATTGGCACCATAGAGACGAACACTATAACTACCAATACTTCGAGGTTCACTTTCACCTTCTGCAACAACTACATGACGTTTATCTTTCAATACTAATTCAAAGTGCTGACTTTGAGTCGCCGTTTCACAATGATTTATAAGAGATAAATTGTCGTCACTCTGGCATGCCGTCAGCAAAAACACACACAAAAGACCAAGATAAATTCGCATCAATAAAACCCTATTTTTACCACTTTGTATTGGGTGTTAATATACGCTCAACGAATGAAATCAACTAGGTAAAAGCAATTTATGGCTAAAATTGAAGTTATTGTCGGTACTACATTAGGTGGTGCGGAATATGTTTCTGACGAATTGATCAGTATTTTAACTGAACAAGGACATGAAACAGAGCAACATTTAACGCCAGATCTTGGTGCGATAAATACCAATAATTTGTGGTTATTGGTGAGTTCAACTCATGGAGCAGGAGAGCTTCCAGATAATATTCAACCTTTCCACCAACAACTTTTAGAACAAAAACCGGATCTGACTGCTGTAAAATTCGCCACTTGTGCGATTGGAGATTCCAGTTATGACACTTTTTGTGAAGGGCCAGAACTTTTGATCAAAAGTTTTCAACAGCTCGGTGCCACAGAATTTGTGAATAAGATCCAAATTGATGTTCAAAAAGAAGAGTTACCAGAAGATACTGCAATCAACTGGTTAGAAGGCTGGAAAGATCAGATCCTCTAATAACCTCTCCTCAATTTCGTATTTCACACACACCTTAGATCAGATCTATTCACAGAGTTATTCGCATTGGGATAACTCTGTGGGTAACGTTTGATCTAACTCTGATCAAGCTGGGGTGAAAAAAAGGGGTTTGAAAAAGAAGATCCTCACTGTGGATAACTAACCGATCTATCCCCAACTTATAACTGAGTAGATCGCGGCTTGATCACACGATCCGAATCTTGTTAACTGTTGGTTTTATAAGGTTATATTCGGTTATCAACAGAAAAGAGCTCCCTTAATAATAAACAATAATAAGAAGATCTATATATAAATAAAAAGATCTATTAAAGAGATCATGTTGAAGATCGACACTTTTAAATATTCAAAGATGATCATTCACCTAGTTGTGAGTAAGTGTTAAAATACCCAGCTCGCTAAAAGCAGCGATCTCTAATTTTGATCTCAATAATGATCAATCTAAATTGGTTTGATTTTTGACGTAAAGGTGTGAAATGCATTTTCATGAACGGTTTGATGTAATAGTGGTTGGCGGTGGTCATGCCGGAACTGAAGCAGCACTTGCAGCTGCAAGAATGGGTGTAAACACGTTATTGCTTACGCATAACATTGATACCTTAGGTCAAATGTCATGTAATCCAGCCATTGGTGGTATTGGTAAAGGCCATTTAGTCAAAGAAATTGACGCTTTGGGCGGCGCAATGGCCATTGCTACTGATCATGCAGGTATTCAGTTTAGAACCTTAAATTCGAGTAAAGGTCCAGCTGTACGTGCAACTCGTGCTCAAGCCGATCGCAGTTTGTATCGTCAAAAAATTCAAACGATTTTACAAAGCCAACCCAATTTGCGTTTATTCCAGCAATCCGTTGATGATCTCATTATTGAAAATGATCGAGTTGTTGGAGTGGTGACTCAGATGGGGCTTGCTTTTTCTGCCGAGACTGTAGTTCTAACTGCAGGCACGTTCTTAAGTGGTAAAATTCATATTGGCCTTGAAAATTACAGCGGTGGCCGAGCCGGCGATCCACCGTCTATCAGTTTAGCGCAACGCTTAAAAGAATTGCCGATGCGTATTGGTCGTTTAAAGACGGGGACACCACCGCGTATCGACGCCAACAGTATCGATTTTTCAAAGATGCAAGAGCAGAAAGGTGATGATCCACTACCAATTATGTCATTTATTGGTGATGTCAGTCAGCATCCTGAACAGGTCAGTTGTCATATTACTCATACCAATGAGCAAACCCATGACATTATTCGTGGTGGATTAGATCGAAGCCCAATGTACAGCGGTGAAATTGAAGGTGTTGGCCCGAGATATTGTCCGTCAATTGAAGATAAGATCATGCGTTTTGCAGATAAAAATTCGCATCAGATCTTTATTGAACCTGAAGGCTTAAATACCAATGAAATCTATCCAAATGGTATTTCCACCAGCTTACCGTTTGATGTGCAATTGAATTTAGTACGTTCGATTCAAGGAATGGAAAATGCCCAGATCATTCGCCCAGGTTATGCGATTGAATATGATTATTTTGATCCACGTGATTTAAAGAATTCATTAGAAACTAAATACATTTCAGGTTTGTTCTTTGCAGGACAAATCAACGGCACTACTGGTTATGAAGAAGCGGGCGCTCAAGGTTTGTTAGCTGGTATGAATGCGGCCTTGCAAGTACAAGGTAAAGATTCATGGTGCCCTCGTCGTGATCAAGCTTATCTTGGCGTTTTGGTTGACGATCTTTCGACGCTTGGTACCAAAGAACCATACCGTATGTTCACTAGCCGCGCCGAATATCGTTTATTACTGCGTGAAGATAATGCCGATATGCGCCTAACGGAAAAAGGTCGTGAACTTGGTTTAGTGGATGATGAGCGCTGGCAGGTATTCAATGATAAGCGTGAAGCGATTGAGACTGAATTACAGCGTTTACGCAGTCAATGGGTGCACCCAAAATCGGATCTAGTGGATATTCTTAACCCACACCTGAATACGCCAATTTCTCGTGAAGCGACGTTTGAAGAATTGTTGCGTAGACCTGAAATGGATTATGAAAAACTAACATCCATTGAAGGTTTTGGACCTGCAATTGAAGATCCTCTTGCCGCAGAGCAAGTACAGATTCAAGTAAAGTATTCAGGATATATCCAACGACAGTTGCAAGAAATTGAAAAGCAGCAACGAAATGAAAATACAGGGTTACCTGTAGAGCTGGATTATCAAGAAGTGCCAGGGCTGTCTAATGAAGTGATTGCTAAGCTTAATGATTCAAAACCAGAAACCATTGGTCAGGCCTCACGTATTTCAGGGATCACCCCTGCAGCGATTTCGATTTTATTGGTGCATCTTAAGAAGCGTGGTCTTTTAAGAAAAAGCGCTTAATCACTCAGTCTGTTATGCTTTATTGAACAAGGGAAGCTTTTTGCTTCCCTTGTTGTTTTCTGGGCGTCATAATATGGGGTTGAATTTTATTATGAGATCTTGAAATACATGACATCTGAACTGAAGCAGCAACTTGTTCATTATCTTTCTCAGGCAAATATTACAATTACCGAGCAGCAACAGCAGCAATTGGTCGGTTTAATTGCTATGCTCAATAAATGGAACAAAGCCTATAACTTGACTTCAGTTCGAGATCCTATGCAAATGCTGGTTCGCCATATCATGGACAGCGTTGTGGTATCAAAACATCTTAACGGACAACGTTTTATTGATGTGGGTACCGGCCCAGGATTACCAGGTTTGCCGTTGGCCATCATCAATCCAGATAAAGAATTTGTATTATTGGACAGTTTAGGTAAACGTATTCGTTTTCAAAAACAGGTGCAGTTTGAGCTGGGTATTCATAATGTCACCTCGGTGGAAAGCCGAGTCGAAGCCTATCAAGATGAACAAGGATTTGATGGTGTGTTAAGTCGAGCCTTTGCATCTGTGCAAGATATGTTAAATTGGTGCCATCACTTACCAAAATCCGACGGCGTGTTTTATGCCCTGAAGGGACAACTCGCCGATGATGAGTTGGCACAATTACCAGCAGGTTTTGAAATTATCGAGACCGTCGACTTACAAGTGCCAGCGTTGGATGAACAACGTCATTTGTTGAAGATTATTAAGAGCTAACGCAGTTACAGGCTGAACAATAGGATATTAGCGTGGGAAAAATCATTGCCGTAGCGAACCAAAAAGGTGGCGTAGGAAAAACAACAACCTGTGTGAACTTAGCTGCATCACTGGCTGCAACCAAACGCCGAGTATTGTTAATTGATCTCGACCCCCAAGGTAATGCCACCATGGGCAGCGGTGTTGATAAATATGACGTCAATCGCACTGCTTATGATTTACTCGTGGATGAAACCCCATTCAGTGAGGTTGTCATTAAAGATACCGCAGGTAAATATGATTTAATCGCGGCAAACGCCGATGTGACAGCCGCTGAAATCAAGCTGATGGAATTTTTTGCTCGTGAAGTACGCTTAAAAAATGCGTTAGCGCCTATCAAAGATGATTATGATTTTATTTTTATTGATTGCCCACCGTCACTGAATATGTTGACCGTTAATGCTATGTCGGCCGCTGACAGCGCTTTAGTACCAATGCAATGTGAATATTATGCATTGGAAGGCCTTACGGCTCTTCTTGACACCATCAGTAAGCTTGCGGCGATGGTTAACCCTGGGTTAGCGATTGAGGGCATTCTTCGCACCATGTATGACCCGAGAAATCGCTTAGCCAATGATGTGTCCGATCAGCTTAAAAATCATTTTGGTGATAAAGTGTACCGCACTGTGATTCCTCGTAACGTGCGTTTAGCTGAAGCTCCGAGTTTTGGGGCTCCTGCAATGTATTATGATAAATCGAGTGCAGGCGCTAAAGCCTATTTAGCACTTGCTGGAGAAATCATTCGTCGTTCAGAACAAGTCAGTGCGCAGCCAGCTTAAGGAAGTATTATGAATTTAAAAAAACGTGGCCTAGGGAAAGGCTTAGATGCATTGCTAAGCACCAGCATGGCTTCAAACCAAAAAATTCAGCAACAAGCGGCGACCAAAGACGTTACTGATGTCGTTGAAACCCAGGGAATTCCAGGTCATAACGAGTTGATTCGTTTGGATGTCGATCTGCTGGAACCGGGCAAGTATCAGCCGCGCAAAGATATGTCTCCTGATGCGTTAGATGAGCTTGCTGAGTCGATTCGAGTTCAAGGCATTATTCAACCTATTGTTGTGCGTAAGCTTGATCATGGCACTCATTACGAAATTATTGCTGGTGAACGTCGTTGGCGTGCGTCTATGCAAGCTGGACTTGAACGTGTTCCGTGTATTGTAAAACAAGTGCCGGATGAAGCTGCCGTTGCAATTGCGTTGATTGAAAATATTCAGCGTGAAGACCTTAATGCTATGGAAGAAGCCATTGCACTTAATCGTCTGATTGAGGAATTTGAATTAACGCATCAACAAACGGCCGATGCAGTAGGAAAATCTCGAACTACTGTAACGAATTTGTTACGTTTGAATTCTCTTAATGAACCCGTCAAGCGTTTGCTGGAACATGGTGATCTCGATATGGGGCACGCTCGTGCACTACTCGCTGTGGAAGGTGATGAACAAACAAACCTTGCAAAACAAGTGGTTGCTAAAGAATTAACCGTGCGTGACACAGAGCGTTTAGTCAATAAAACACTCAATCCTGTCAAAGAGACAAAACAGGTACAAAAAGATAACGATGTTGTACGTTTAGAATCTGAGCTGGTTGAGCGTTTAGGAGCGAAAGTTTCTATCAGTCACAACAGCAAAGGAAAAGGCAAAATCGTCATTAACTACCAAGATCTGTCTGAATTAGACGGAATTCTTAGCAAAATCCGCTAAAAACAAGCGGATTTGGCATTAAAAATCGCGACCTACCTAACATTAAGACGGACTGTTTATGTGACATGACAGTCTGTAACCCTTAAATCTGATTACAAAGTCTCGTTTTTCAACATCTCAAAGTTGCATTGCAAGCCTAAGCGGGTATACTTTCGCAAGCTTTTTTGTCCTTCAAAATTTGATCCGCTTCAAAAAGTGGGTTGAAAGGTGAGAAAGTCCGTATGTGGAGAAGACAGTTTGACGAATATTTTAGCTCGCCGAGGTCGCACGGCCGCCTATAAATTAGTGTTGGTTCAAGTGACAGTGGCAGTGTTAACGGCAATTGTCTTTTCTACCGTGTGGGAATTGTATACTGGGCTAGCAGCTTTGGCTGGTGGCATGGTCGCTGCAATTCCTAATTTTGTATTCGCAACCCTTGCTTTCTCCAAGAGTGGAGCAAGTCAAGCCGATAAAGTCTTAAAAAGCTTTTATTGGGGGGAAGCGGTAAAGCTGCTGCTAACCATTGTGTTTTTCAGTTTGATATTTAGTCAACTTAAATTGGCATTCATGCCAGTGTTTGTTGGGTATCTAGTCACTCTGATGGTGCATTGGACAGCGCCTTTGTACTTCAAGCAAAGTTAAGTAGGATGAATCATGGCTGCAACTGGTGAAGCGCTAACACCGCAGGGCTATATCCAACATCACCTTACCAACTTAAGTGTTGGTGAAGGATTTTGGGCATGGCACATTGATTCATTGTTCTTTTCGGTTGGTTTGGGTGTTTTATTCTTGTGGTTGTTCCGCTCTGTTGCCAAAAAGGCTACAACAGGTGTCCCAGGGAAGATGCAATGCTTCGTTGAGATGATTGTTGAGTTTGTCGACAACAGTGTTAAAGAGACCTTCCACGGCAAAAATGCTCTGATTGCACCTCTTGCGTTAACCATTTTCGTATGGATATTCCTGATGAACTTCATGGATATGGTTCCAGTTGATTGGCTGCCTCACGCAGCTGCATTGATGGGGATCCCATACATGAAAGTGGTTCCAACGACTGACGTAAACATTACCTTCAGCTTAGCTATTGGTGTGTTTTTGCTGATTATTTATTACAGCATTAAAGTCAAAGGTGTTTCAGGCTTTGTGAAAGAACTGACACTACAGCCTTTTAACCATAAGGCAATGATACCAGTCAACCTCCTGTTAGAATCCGTAACGTTAATTGCGAAGCCGATTTCTTTGGCACTTCGTTTGTTCGGTAACTTGTATGCAGGTGAGTTGATCTTCATCCTTATTGCGCTTATGTACGGTACTAACTTGGCGTTATCAGCTCTAGGTGTATCACTACAACTAGGCTGGTTAATCTTCCATATTTTGGTTATTACCCTACAGGCATTTATCTTCATGATGTTGACCATTGTTTATTTAAGCATGGCACATGAAGATCATTAAGGATTGCTGAAGAAAATTTTTTAAACTAAATCAAACAACTAAATTAGATTTAGAATCGGAGATAAAGATGGAAACGATTTTAGGTATGACAGCAATCGCTGTTGCTCTACTGATTGGTATGGGTGCACTTGGTACTGCAATCGGTTTCGGCCTATTGGGTGGCAAGTTCTTGGAAGGCGCAGCTCGCCAACCAGAAATGGCTCCTATGCTTCAAGTTAAGATGTTCATCGTAGCGGGTCTTCTTGACGCCGTAACTATGATCGGTGTTGGTATCGCATTATTTATGCTATTCACTAACCCACTAGGTGGCATGCTTTAACACACGCTTCTGTCTTAACTCTAACTAGGAGGCTGTTGTGAATTTCAACATCACCCTACTCGGTCAGACGGTAGCTTTCATTATCTTCGTGTGGTTCTGCATGAAGTTTATTTGGCCACCTCTTATGAGTGCAATTGAAGAGCGCCAAAAGAAGATTGCTGACGGTCTTGCTGATGCGGATCGCGCCGCGAAAGACTTAGAGTTGGCTCAAGCGAAAGCTACTGACCAACTTAAAGAAGCTAAGGTAACTGCTAACGAAATTATTGAGTCCGCTAACAAGCGCAAAGCTCAAATCGTTGATGAAGCAAAAACCGAAGCAGACGCTGAACGTGCGAAAATTATCGCTCAGGGTCACGCAGAAATTGAAGCTGAACGTAACCGTGCAAAAGAAGATTTGCGTAAGCAAGTAGCTTCTTTAGCTATTCAAGGTGCTGAAAAAATCCTTGAACGTTCTATTGATCAAAGTGCTCACAGTGACATCGTTGAAAAACTTGTTGCTGAAATTTGATAAGGGAGTTGAGTTATGGCTGAGTTAACCACCATTGCTCGCCCTTACGCAAAGGCAGCGTTTGATCATGCGGTTGAAAGCAACACGGTAGATTCTTGGGCAGCAATGCTTGAGTTTGCTGGTGCTGTTGCTGATCACAACGACGTAAACCCAATGTTAAAAGGTGCGATGGCACCACAGCAACTTGCTGAATTTTTCATTGGTATTTGTGGTGAGCAAGTCAATGCGCACGGTCAAAACCTGATCAAAGTAATGGCTGAAAACGGACGTTTGGAAGTATTGCCTGCGGTAGCAGAATTATACGCTGAGTTTCGTAATGAATGGGCGAAAGAAGTGGAAGCTGATGTGATTTCAGCGACCGATCTGAGCGCAGAGAAACAAGCGGAAATAGCCGCAAGCCTTGAAAAACGTTTAGCACGCAAAGTAAAGCTGAATTGCAGCATAGATACTAGCCTTGTTGCTGGTGTCATTATCAAAGCAGGCGACTTAGTCATTGATGGTTCTGTACGTGGTAAATTATCACGTCTAAACGATGACTTATTGTCGTAATTGGGAGTTTGAGCATGCAACTGAATTCCACTGAAATCAGCGATCTGATTAAACAGCGGATCGAGCAGTTCGAAGTTGTCAGTGAAGCTCGCAACGAAGGTACTATCGTTGCAGTAAGTGACGGCATCATCCGTATTCACGGCCTAGCGGACGTGATGCAAGGTGAGATGATCGAATTGCCAGGTAACCGTTATGCAATCGCGTTGAACTTAGAACGTGATTCTGTAGGTGCCGTAGTAATGGGCTCATATGCCGGATTGGCAGAGGGCGTAAAAGTTAAAACGACTGGCCGTATTCTAGAAGTACCGGTGGGTCGTGGTCTACTTGGTCGTGTTGTGAATACACTGGGTGAGCCAATCGACGGTAAAGGACCAATCGATAATGATGGTTTCTCTCCTGTTGAAGTAATTGCTCCTGGTGTTATTGAACGTAAGTCAGTATCACAACCGATTCAAACCGGTTATAAAGCCGTTGACTCTATGATCCCTATCGGTCGTGGTCAGCGTGAGCTTATTATTGGTGACCGTCAGACTGGTAAAACAGCGATGGCAATTGATGCCATCATCAATCAGAAAGATTCTGGCGTTTCTTGTGTATACGTAGCCGTTGGTCAAAAAGCATCAACAATTGCTAACGTAGTACGTAAGCTAGAAGAACATGGTGCACTACAAAATACTATCGTAGTGGTTGCAACGGCTTCTGAAGCGGCTGCACTTCAATACCTAGCACCTTATTCTGGTTGTTCAATGGGTGAATACTTCCGTGACCGCGGTGAAGATGCGCTGATCGTATATGATGATTTGTCTAAGCAAGCAGTTGCTTACCGTCAAATTTCATTGCTACTTAAGCGTCCACCAGGCCGTGAAGCATACCCAGGTGACGTATTCTATCTACATTCTCGTTTACTTGAACGTGCATCACGTGTAAACGAAGAGTACGTAGAGAAGTTTACTAACGGTGAAGTAAAAGGTAAGACTGGTTCTTTAACCGCTCTGCCTCTTATTGAAACCCAAGCTGGTGATGTATCAGCGTTCGTACCGACTAACGTAATTTCGATTACTGATGGTCAGATCTTCCTAGAAACTGATTTATTTAACTCTGGCCTACGTCCAGCGGTTAACCCAGGTATCTCAGTATCTCGTGTAGGTGGTGCAGCGCAGACTAAGATCATCAAGAAACTGTCAGGCGGTATCCGTACTGCACTTGCACAGTATCGTGAGCTTGCAGCGTTCTCTCAGTTTGCATCTGACTTAGATGATGCAACACGTGCTCAACTTGAGCATGGTGAGCGTGTTACTGAACTTATGAAGCAAAAGCAATACGCTCCTATGAGTGTAGCGGATCAAGCAGTGTCAATTTTCTCTGCTGAAAAAGGCTACCTTAAAGCGGTTGCGCTAAATAAAGTCGGTAATTTCGAAGCCGCTTTGCTCTCTTACATGAACAGCGAGCATGCTGATCTTCTTAAAACCATCAACGAGACTGGCGACTATAACGCTGACATCGAAGCTGGTTTGAAGGCTGGCCTCGACAAGTTCGTAGAAACCCAAACCTGGTAATAATACAAGAGGTGTCTTAAGGCACCTCAGGTCCAGATTGGAGAGTAAAGATGGCCGGCGCTAAAGAGATTAAAACTAAGATCGCGAGTGTTCAAAACACTCAGAAGATCACCTCCGCAATGGAAATGGTAGCTGCGAGTAAAATGCGCCGAGCGCAAGATCGTATGTCTGCCAGTCGTCCATATGCGGATAGCATGCGTAAGGTGATCGGTCACGTCGCACAAGGTTCTCTCGAATATAAGCATCCTTATTTGGAAGTGAGAGAAGCTAAGCGGGTTGGTTACATTGTTGTGGCAACCGACCGTGGTCTTTGTGGTGGTCTGAACGTCAACTTATTTAAAAAAGTGGCGGCAGACGTGAAAAGCTATATGGATAAAGGTGTTGAAGTGGACTTTTGTCCAATCGGCGCTCGAAGCGTACAGTTTTTCAATAGCTTTGGTGGCAACATTGTATCGCACGCATCAGGTCTAGGTGACGCTCCGTCGTTAGCTGATTTGATTGGTACGGTACGTGTCATGCTCGAAGCTTACAACGAAGGCAAATTGGATCGTTTGTATGTGGTATTCAACAAGTTTGAAAATACCATGGTACAAACTCCAGTGATCGAACAGCTGCTACCTTTGCCGAAGTCCGAAAACGAAGATGAGTTTATTGGTCACAGCTGGGACTACATCTATGAGCCAGATCCAAAAGCACTTTTGGATAAATTATTGGTTCGTTATGTTGAGTCTCAAGTGTACCAAGGTGTTGTTGAAAACATTGCGTCTGAGCAGGCTGCCCGTATGGTAGCGATGAAGGCCGCAACCGACAATGCTGGTGAGCTTATCAACGATCTGCAACTGGTATACAACAAAGCCCGTCAGGCTGCGATTACGCAAGAACTGTCGGAAATTGTATCCGGTGCAGCTGCGGTTTAAGCAAGGTTAAATAGATATTTAGAGGATTAATCATGAGCACAGGTACTGTTGTCCAAGTTATTGGCGCGGTTGTGGACGTTGAGTTTCCACATGATGCTGTACCTCAGGTATATGACGCTCTAAAAATCACTGGTGAAGGAACTTGTAACGGGTTGGTGCTTGAAGTTCAGCAGCAACTTGGTGGTGGCGTAGTACGTGCCATTGCAATGGGTTCATCAGATGGTTTGCGTCGTGGTATCGAGGTTGAAAACTCAGGATCACCAATTCAAGTTCCAGTTGGTTCGGCTACACTAGGCCGTATCATGAACGTATTGGGTGAGCCAATTGATGAAGCAGGCGAAATCGGCGAAGACGATCGTTATGTTATCCACCGTGATGCACCTTCATACGAAGACCAGTCAAATACGACTGAACTTCTAGAAACGGGTATCAAAGTAATCGACCTTGTTTGTCCATTCGCTAAGGGTGGTAAAGTTGGTTTATTCGGTGGTGCTGGTGTTGGTAAGACCGTTAACATGATGGAACTTATTAACAACATCGCTAAAGCCCACTCAGGTCTTTCTGTTTTCGCTGGTGTTGGTGAGCGTACTCGTGAGGGTAACGACTTCTACTACGAGATGGAAGAATCAGGCGTACTTGATAAAGTAGCCATGGTTTACGGCCAGATGAATGAGCCTCCAGGAAACCGTCTGCGTGTTGCACTGACTGGTTTGACAATGGCAGAGAAGTTCCGTGACGAAGGTAAAGACGTACTATTGTTCGTCGATAACATCTATCGTTACACGCTTGCAGGTACGGAAGTATCAGCACTGCTAGGTCGTATGCCATCAGCAGTAGGTTATCAGCCAACTCTTGCAGAAGAGATGGGTGTACTTCAGGAACGTATTACTTCGACTAAGACAGGATCGATTACTTCTGTTCAAGCCGTTTACGTACCTGCGGATGACTTAACGGATCCATCTCCAGCAACAACGTTTGCTCACTTGGATGCGACTGTTGTATTGTCTCGTCAAATTGCATCGCTAGGTATTTACCCTGCGGTTGACCCATTGGATTCGACGTCTCGTCAATTAGATCCACAAGTAGTTGGTCAAGAGCATTATGATACGGCAAACGGTGTACAAACTGTATTGCAACGTTATAAAGAGCTGAAAGACATCATTGCTATTCTGGGTATGGATGAATTATCTGATGAAGATAAAACAACTGTATTCCGTGCACGTAAGATCGAGCGTTTCTTATCGCAACCGTTCTTCGTAGCAGAAGTCTTCACGGGTTCTCCTGGTAAGTACGTTTCTCTGAAAGACACTATTGCTGGCTTTAAAGGTCTGCTAAATGGTGACTACGATGATATCCCAGAGCAAGCATTCTACATGGTTGGTTCTATCGAAGAAGCGGTAGAAAAAGCCAACAAGTAATAATGAGTGGTTGGGTCTGAACCACGTTTGGACCTAATTTCTTAAGGAGACCGGATGGCAGCCATGACAGTACATCTTGATATCGTAAGTGCAGAAAGCAGCATCTTTAACGGCCGAGTGTCACACTTGCAAGTTACAGGTGAAGAAGGTGATTTAGGTATTATGCCGGGTCATACGCCTCTGCTTACGACCATCAAACCTGGCATGGCGCGCATCGTCAAACAAGACGGCTCTGAAGAAGTGTTTTACTTATCTGGCGGAATGCTAGAAGTACAACCTTCATCAGTAGCGGTATTGGCTGATGTGGTTATGCGTGCCGATGACATTGATGAGCAAGCGGCGCTTGAAGCCAAAAAGCGTGCAGAAGCGTTGATCGCTGAAGCAGGCCAAGACTTCAATTATGAAGCAGCGATGGTGGAGTTATCCAAAGCCATGGCACAGCTTCGCGTTGTTGAAACCATCAAGAAGAACATTGCCAGATAATCAGCTGATTATGACGTTAAAAGGCGGCCTTTAGGCCGCCTTTTTTGTGTATAAATTATCTTAAATTATTTCGCTATTCGGTTGGCTAAGAATCATCAATTTGGCTTTTACTTGTGCTAGCTCAGCTTTTAATGCTGTTAGCTCTTCAGTTTGTTGAATATTATAAGCGCCCCTTTGACTGGCTGGTGGTGTTAATTGCTGTCTAAGCCGTCTTGAACCTTCCCAAGCATCACGGAGGTTGGCTACTAATTCCTGTTTTGTTTTTACCGCTTCGTTTTCAAATTTTGTTGTGAGTTCTAATTCCTGTTTTCTTAATTGTTTCTGAGTCTCAATATGTTGAGTTTCTCGTTGCTGAGATAGTTTTGTATTAAATTGAGACTGTAAACTCCTATATTTTCCTTGTTCCGCAAATATTGTTTTTGTTTGAGTCGCTAATATTTCATTAGCTAATTGTTGTTTTCCAGCATTGATTAATGCCACAAAAGGGCTTACCCCATCCCTGTCGCACATTTGGGTCATTGTCATTGGTGATGAAATGAATAGGTCATGGATAAGTTTATCGCTCCCAGATTCGATGACTGAATGCAAAGGAGTGGAGTGTGTTTCAGAATTTATGGTCGTTAAGTCTGCTCCATACTCGATAAGCACTGCAATTGCGTCCGAATTTCCAGTTTTACAGGCTTGATGAAGCAAACTGTTTCCATTCTTAATTGGGGCATTGATATCTAGGTTGCCGTCATTTTTCAACTTTTCTAATCGAAACCGAAGTTCAGCTTTATTTGTGGTCGCTATATTGTCAAATAACATTGATACAGCAGAGTTCTCAGCTTGTTGAGGTTCACTTTCTGCGATTGATGGCGTATCTGAAACATTTTCTGGTGCATGCGTTTCAGAAAGGCCATTATTAATTAAAAGGGTGTTTTTTATACTTTCGAGGAGTTCACTCCTGTCGGTTGTGTTATCGTCTTTAAAATAGGTTTCCCAATTAAACTCTTGTGAAGGGCTAAGAGCCACAATTTTCCAGTTATTTGATGCATGTGATATTGAATTCGAACTTGAGTCTTGTATTTCTGTATCTTCTATTCTAATCGTGGGGAGTTGAGTTGATGATATCTGTAGCTCAGCCATCATAGTTCCTTTAAAGGTATACTTTCAGAACTAAGTTAATAGATATCAATCTAACTAAAAAGTATTGAAAATGAACAAAGGTTTAGTTTTTCATTGCGTTTTTGAGGAAGAATTTAAGTAACCTTATGAAGTAAAAAAGATACATGTAAATGAATGGAAGATTAAATTCTATTTATTTTGTGTTTTGAATCAGAAATAAGCCTCAAAACATAATTATTTATTGATTTGTTATGGCTCAATGAACATAAATTAACTTGTTCTTATTCCCTTAATTGCTAGCATCGGCAATAAAAATAACATTGTCTATACTTTGAACAATATTCAATATGTTGGGGAAAATTATGAAAAATAAAATACGTTTATTTCTTGGCGTCGGGTTTACATTATTATCATTGCAGGCATTTGCTGATGCACAGGAACATATTAATAATTGTTCTTCAGCAGACGACTTCAAAGACGCAGTTACTCTCAATGTTGATAAAGCAAATTCACCGATTAAATTAGGGCTTTTAAAACCAACATGTTTAATCGTCAATTTACCTAAAGGTAAAAATAAGCTCAGCTTTAGCTCTAATGTAAATGGTCCTAGTGTGGCTTTTAATTTTAATAAATATCCAAATCTTAATGACTTAAAAAGCAATAACTGTTCGTTTGAAGCCTTTTCAAGTACCAATTGCTTGATTAATTCCCCTAAAGCAGGAACTTATTACGGAGCCATTGAAGGGGCGGGACAAACGGTAAGTCTTGCCGTTTCGACAAAAGATGATTCTATAGATAGCCAATTAATGAGTTTGGCGGCAGTAAATAGCGCTAAGTGTGATGGTTGGGCTGAAGATGTTGATTCTTACAAAAATGCTAAAGAATTAAATGTGTCAGGTGCTCCACAGAAACTTGTTGGTCCGGCTGGTAATGGTGATTTTTATTGTTATAAGCTTTCTGTATCTAATCTAAAGCATGATTTAAACATTCAATTAGACCCAGGTTTAGGTAATAGCACATTATATATCGGTAAGATTGACCAAGCTCCGAAAGTTGTAAGTAATTCGCCATCAAATATCTGTACGATTAACGCATTTGATAAAGCATTAAACTGTACCGTTCCTGTAAAAGATAAAAGTGGTGTTTTGTATATGGCATTTCAAAAGTCTGGAACACCGCAAAAAAACGACAGCACTTCAGTAACTATCAGACCTGCTGGCGAAAATAATTATTTTCAGTAATTCGCTTAGTATTAAGGGCTCTATTTTATCTGGGGCCCTTAATTTTTTGACCTAAGGTTAGGATAAGCAAACCTTAATAGAACCTCTACAATATCATCCCCTATTCAGGTTATTTAGCCTTTATTTTTATCTCGACTATACTCAATAGCTGATACCGCTTTAGCTGTTTGTATAAAAGGATTTAACAATGAAGCTTACCATCGGAAAAAAACTCGGATTGGGTTTTTCTGCAGTCGTTCTATTTCTTATCATTAATGCTTTTGTCAGTCACATTCAAATCAAACGTATGCAAGATTTAGAGCATCAATTGGTTGATATGCGTTTTCCTACTAAGATCAGTGGTTGGAAGTTATTAAATGGAATTAATGACTCATTGGCATCATTGCGTGGTTACATGATTTTAGGTAGTGACCCTGAAGTTGGTGACAAAATGAAGTTGAGCCGTCAGCAATCATGGAGCGAAATTGAACGTGCATTAAAAGATATTCAGCGGTTTTCTGTAAATTGGGAAAATACGGTAGATAAAAATAAACTCCAACAAGTTAAGTTGCTGGTTAACGAGTTCAAAGACTCTCAAGCTCAAATAGAGATGGTTGCTCACGATAAAAGTAATATCCCTTCATACTCGTTATTGACGGAAGAAGCGATGCCTCTAGCTGAGCGAAAACTGGCATCGTTGACATCTTTGCTCGATTTAGAAGCGCAAATGCCAGCGACTCCTACGCGTAAAATGTTAATGAAAGATATTGCTGATTTACGTGACTCATTGGAATTATCGCTGGCTCATGTTCGTTCATATTTACTGTCAGGCACGGATAAATATAAAAATAGCTTTAATAAAGAATGGAAACACCATAACGAATTATTTCAAAATGTTGTTGCACAACAAACTTTATTTTCACCAGAGCAAAACCAAAATTGGTCAATTTTCAAAAAGCATCGCAACAGCTTTTCTCCGTTACCAAATAAAATTTTAGATTTGCGTAGTACAGATGATTGGAATAGAGCGAATTATTTACTGGCTTCTGAAGCTCAACCAAGGGCGAGTAAGATAAAGTCATTATTAGCTGACATTAAAACCTCTCAAGAAAAACTTGTTAAAGAAGATCTTGAGCGCGTTAAAGAGGTAGAAGTAACGACTTTTTGGGCACAATTTATTTCAACTTTGATTGCTATTGGTGTGTCTGCGATTATTGCTACCGTGATATCAAAGAAAATATCTACTGGGCTCAATCAAATTCTTGAACGTACTCAAGCGGTAGCAAATGGTGATTTAAGTGGTAAGCCACTGCGGGTTGAAAGCCAAGATGAGCTGGGGGAATTAACATTAGTTGTGAATAAAATGTCTGGTTCGCTCAATGAGTTGATCAGTGAAGTCAATAATGCCATGTATCAAGTTGCAGAGGGCAGTGAACAGCTTACTGAAGCCAATAATCGCATTGCGAAGAATATGGAAGAGCAAAGTCAACAAGCGGATATGGTTTCTGCTGCCATTGAAGAAATGTCGGCATCGATTCGTGATGTCGCACAAAGCAGTATGGGGGCAGCTGATGGCGCAGTACAAACTGAAGAGGTCGCCACTCGAGGTCAATCTGTTGTTGATAAGACCATTACTAGCATGCAGAAGATAGATGGCGTTGTTGTTGATGTCACTTCTTCAGTGAAAGAGCTGGGTAGCCGTGGTGAAGAAATTGGCTCTATCGTAACGGTGATTAGCAGTATTGCAGATCAGACTAACTTACTTGCGCTTAATGCCGCTATTGAGGCAGCTCGTGCCGGTGAGTATGGTCGAGGATTTTCGGTCGTGGCCGATGAAGTAAGGCAGCTGGCTCAACGCACTGTTGTTGCAACAGAAGAGATTAAATCGACCATTAGTGCAATGCAGAAACAAACAGAACAGGTTATTCATCAAATGGATTCCAGCATTGAGCAAGTACAGCAAGGGGTTGAGCTAGCCGAAGAAGCAGGCGGTGCGCTCAATGAAATTGTGGCAAATGCACAAAATGTTGCCGAGAATATTCAATCTATCGCTACAGTAGGTGAAGAGCAGTCTGCTGTTTCTGGCGAGGTCGCTGAAAATATGGATGCCATTGCTCGAGTTACAGGTCAATCATTGGCTACCACGACTGAAGCGGCACAAGAGACAAGGCAACTTTCAAATAAAGTGGACTCGTTAAGTCAATTGGTCGCGAAATTTAAACTCTCTGCCTGAATACAAACTGACGGTAAAAGAGTTAATGCAAGGTAGTGTTTTCTGTATACAAAATAGTTAGTTAAAATAATAGGAAAGTCAGGAACGGCTTTCCTTTTTTATATCTGTATTGAATGCGGGACTTCATTCAAACGATGTTTGTTTGGAGTTCATGTATGTGTTTACCTGCATGCTATCAGCCTTATGATGGTTCATATCTTTACCCCTATTCAACAGGCGCTGAAACACACGTTTCTGAAACCTGTAAAACTGAAGTCAACAGGGTTGATGTAGATAGCCATAAACGTAATTTTCAAGCTTCAGTGCCTCTAGCACCAGCAGTGAACCCTCATCCTTCTATTGAAAAAACTAAAGAAGTTACCACTGAGTCGGCTCAGACCAATTTTGAAGAAGCTAAAAAAAATAGAGTTGATATTGCTCGAAAAAGCTTTTTGTTCAGAATGGTTGCTATCCCATTTGTTATGTTAGGCGTTGGCTTATCTATCGGCTCAATTGTTGCGAGCGGCGGTGCAGCGTTACCTATTGCTATTGGGGTTATTGTTGGAGCTGTTGCATTATTATTTGCAGCTGATTCAATAACCGCTTTAATTGATTGGCGTTTAAAAAATAAAAGCGAAACCAGTGAAGGCTTAGTTTTAGGTGCTGACTCTATCGGTAATATTGCTTTTTATTTAATGAAATCTTGTGGTATTGAAGATGAAACCGCATTTACTTGGGCTAGGAGAATATCTATTCCCAAACGAGTTATTTTAACCGTTGCCAATTTAACTTTTGGTGCACCAGGGGCAGGTTTAGATTTTGCGATTAACAATCCGAAAAAGTCGACCGAATTGATCGAAGAAGTAAATAGATTTAAAGATGAATGTTTAAAGCTTGAAAACAGTATTATCCAGCTAGAAAACGAGATTGAATCAAAACTAGAAGCTACGACCAAAGCCTTTGAAAAAAAAGTTGAAGCATGTAATTTTGATTTGAATGATGTACCGCTAGAGCCTGCAATCGAAGAGCTCGAAGAATGCAAACAGATACTTGAGAGTACAAAAGAATACTTATTGAAAGCACAAAGGCAATTAAAAAAAGCTGAAATCAATGTTGCTAAGAAGCGCTTCTGGGAAAAGCTTGCAACGAGTGCTTTACTCTTAGTTGGTGCATCAATGGCAGTGTTTGGTACCATTAGTTCTGGAGGTATCATTGGACCTTTAGCATTTTTAACAATAGGAATGTTGAGTATTTCTATCGCAGATACAGGCTGTGCTTTATTTCATTGGCAATCGATTAAATATGGTGGTGATGGTTTACCTTTTGCTGAAAATTCGTCAGCAAATGGTGCGTATGCAATCGCAAAAAATTTAGGATCAAATGACGATACCGCACGCACACGTGCACAAAGGTTTTCTAGCTTTATACATATTCCTTACCCCATTTTTCAGCTTTGGCCTCAAGCTCAATTACCTGATGATTACCAAGAAGCCAAAAAACAATTGGAAGATAAAAGAACTTTTTATAATCAGTTAGCAAAGGTGGAAAGTGAATACAGAAGTGAAATAAATAGTTTAAAACGGCTACGAGAAGATGTAGCACAAAAAGCAGAGTCTAATAAAGCCGTTGTTAATCCCGTTCGTTCTATTTCAATTGCTGATTCAAATCGAAGTGAATCGTTACCATTTGAAAGCAAAGAGCATGACTCAATAGAATTACCCCCCGCTTCACCAAAATCTTTTACGTGCCGATCTACTCCTATTCTTGTAAAATCCCTTTAGATTTTCAAAAAGGATATGATGATGGCGTTAAATGTCGTGATCTTAGCGGCGGGAAAAGGTACCCGAATGCGCTCAGATCTCCCTAAAGTTCTGCACCCTATTGCTCATAAAACGATGGTTGAGCATGTTATTGATACCGCCAAAAGCTTAGGAAGTGAGACCATTAATCTTGTTTACGGTTATGGTGGCGATAAATTGCAAGCTCGAGTACAAGATGAAGGGCTTAACTGGGTATTACAGGCAGAGCAGTTGGGAACAGGGCATGCCGTTGCTCAAGCCAATGATCATATTGCTGATGAAGACACGGTACTTGTGTTGTATGGTGATGTTCCTCTCATTCAAACGTCTACGCTTGAAACGTTACTTAATGCGAAGTCAGACAATGGATTAGCAATTTTAACCGTTAATTTGGTAGACCCTACTGGTTATGGCCGTATTGTGCGTGAAAGCGGTAAAGTAGTTGGTATTGTTGAACAAAAAGACGCTAATGCAGAGCAACTTTCTATTCAAGAAGTGAATACAGGCATTATGGCGCTGCCAGGTAAGCAACTGAAAAGTTGGCTGGGACAGCTTTCTTCAGATAATGCTCAAGGCGAATACTATTTAACAGATGTAATTGCTATGGCGTATCGTGACGGTGTTGAAATCACTACCGCTCAACCACAATCAGCGATTGAAGTTGAAGGCGCTAATAATCGAGTGCAACTGGCTCAACTAGAACGAGCATATCAAATTCGTGAAGCAGAAACATTGATGCTTGCAGGTGCAAATTTGCGTGACCCAAATCGTATTGATATTCGTGGTAATGTTGAAGTGGGTATGGATGTGATGATCGATGTGAATACGGTCTTTGAGGGTAATGTTAAGCTTGGTAATAACGTGGATATCGGAGCTGGGGCTATCATTATTAACAGTACTATTGCTGATAATGCGATAATTAAACCGTATTCAATCGTTGAAAATGCCATTGTTGGTGAAGATGCCAGTGCAGGCCCGTTTGCACGCTTACGTCCAGGAGCTGAATTAAAACAAGATGCGCATGTTGGCAACTTTGTTGAAATGAAAAAGTCCGTGTTGGGTAAAGGCTCCAAAGCAGGCCACCTCACTTATCTTGGTGATGCTAAGATTGGCGAAAAAGTAAATATCGGTGCGGGTACCATCACCTGTAATTACGATGGTGTGAACAAGTCGCTGACTCAAATTGATGATGGTGCATTTATTGGTTCAAATTCATCGCTGGTGGCGCCAGTTGAAATTGGTAAGATGGCCACTATTGGAGCTGGCTCAGTTGTAACCTCTAAAGTTGAAGATGAACAGCTGGCCGTTGCTCGTGGTAAGCAGCGAAATCTTAATGGCTGGAAGCGACCAGTAAAAAAATAGAGTTTCTGTAGATGAAGGCGATTACTCGCCTCCATCAAGTGGCTTGAACAGTAGCCATCTCTTCTGCACCTTCTTTATCAATTAATATAAATTCTTCGCTTCTTGATGGTTTCTTTATTTTCGATATTCGTTCGGCTAAATCTACTTTACCTTTTGTGCGAGCATATTCTTCAGGTGTTTGATTGTTACTGTTTAAGTGTTGCTCTCTTTCAGCCATAATAACTAATTCTAAAAGGTCTAATTCGTCGTTATCTATCATCCAATGAACCACTGTTTGCCCTTGGCTATTTTGCTTTAAAGTATCGACTCCCTGTGCAATAAGCCAAGATGCAAACTTTGGTTGTTTCCTACTCAAAGCAAGCATTAAATGTGTTAAGTCACCTTTTTCAAAATTATTGAGTAGGTCTTTATTGTGCTTTATTAAAATTTTAGCAATTTCAATATTGCCTTCATGAATGGCTAATGCGAAGGTTGTCCACCCCGAACCATCAGATGGTTTGGCAGCTTCAATATCGCCGTCAAACTTGCTTAATAGAGCTTCTAATTCTGCACGGCGATCTCGAAATGCAGCAGTTTGAAAAGCATTTTTATTGAGGTCATTCTCACAGCAATCGGGTTTAGCGCCTAATTCGAGTAAAGCGTTGACGGCTTTTAAATGTCCATTTTCTACAGCGCGATTTAAAGGCGTATAACCTTCATCATCTACAAACTCTAGGTTCACACCTGATTTTTTTAGTCTACTTAATAGAGAGCGAGAAGGGCGTTCATTTTTTGCGGCTATCTCATGCAGTTCTAATTCTTCGATATGATGTGCTGATGTTAACTTTCTTTTTAATATATGTTGCATTATGTGTAAGTGTTGATGTTCAGAAGCTTGTTGAAGTCTTGTGTAATCACTTTTTCCCCAATCCAATAGAGTTAATACATCCGTTTTTGCTTGTGTTGCTCCATGTTGGTAAAGTTTATCTACTAATTTATAGTCCTTGTTTTTAGCTGCATAATCGAGAGCAGTGAACTGAAATTCAGAATGTTCAGTAGAAGCGGTGTTGGATGCATTCAGTTCATCTTCTGTTGCTTGTGATATTAACCACATAGCAACGTCATTTTTCTGCTTATGTATAGCTATTTTTATTGGTGAATTTAAAGGGTTACTACAAGGTGCATTTACTGTTGCTCCATATTTTTTTAATACTTTGGCAACAGAAACTTGATTATTGTTGGCAGCAAGCCCCATGGGGGTATACCAATTATCTAAAAGTTGTGCGTTGATATCAAAAGAAGAATTTTTTTGTAGCTTTTTAATGAATAGCTCTACTACTTCTTCAGGTCCCCACATACAAGCAATTGCAAAAGAAGATCTTCCTTGATCATCTTTTATGGTGCTTAGGTCTGCTCCAGCTTCAATGAGTGCTTTTGCTGCATGAACGTTTGAAGCTTTGATTGCCGCTTGTAAGGGCGTATCCCCATTTGCATTTTTTAACTCCAAATCAACACCAGGTGCTTTAATCAGAGCTTCTACTGCATGGACGTTTGAAGCTTTTATTGCTGCTTGTAAGGGCGTATTCCCGCCAGCATTTTTTAAATTAACGTTAACACCTAGTACATCTGCGTGTTTGCTGATGAGACTTGCAGTATATGGATTATCGTATTCAATAAGTCTGTGCAGCTCCAACTCTTCAATTGTAAAATTGGGGTTAGGCTCACGATCAATGCATGCTTTAACGATTATCGCACATCGGTTCTCAGTAGCATTTTTTAATACATCATAATCATTTTGACCAAACCCTAATTTTTCAAAAATTTGAGTTTTACACTGTTTTCTGTCAGCTCCTGAAACGAGTAGTCTTTCAACGATTGGTAAGCTTTTTCTTTGTGCTGCAGTATCAAGTGCGGTATAGCCAATATATTTACCTTGGGAGCTTTTATGATCGAGTTTCCCTGTAGGCTCAAATGTCAAAGATATTATTTGTTCGGATGCACCTTCTCCTTCATCCTCCCCTTCAGGTTCAATAGCTTCTGTGTGATTGAATGCGAGTTGCTCAATAAGCCAGAGTGCTGTTTCTTCATGCTCATTAGCAATTGACAGTTTTAAAGGTGTGTTATGGTCACCAGCACATTCCATTTCAAGAGATGCTTGATGTTGACTCAATAGCTTTAATATAGGTAAGTGACCATGTCGGGCGGCAGTTGCAACCAAACCAAACCCATCATTATCAGCTTGCTCCTCAAGAGCTGATATTTGAGTGTCTTTTAAAACCTTTGTTAGTATTGGCTTAACGATTTCGTAGTTTCCTACCTCACATGCGAGCATTAAAGCGGTCTGACCTTTATTATTTATTACCGAATTTAGATCTGCATTAACCTTAATTAAGGCTAATGCAGCATTAAGGTTATTATTTTTAATGGCGGCTTGTAGGGGCGTATTACCTTCAGTATTTTTAAAATTAATATTAGGCTTCTGTTTGAGTGCTCTATTGATATCATGCGGCACAGTAGAGTTATCATATTCATTTGAAGCTAAACGGTGAAGCTCGAGTTCGGCTACCACACCACTTTCATCAGGTTTGCGTTCAATAATGACCTCTACAATATGGTAACACTGGTGAGTTGAAGCCCTTGTGAGTATATTAAAGTCATGTGTTCCCCACCCCAGTTTTTGTAAATTATCTCTTTTATATTTTGAATTATCGAGGTCAGCTTCTTTTGCTAAAAGTTCATTAAAAATATCGAATTGTTGTGTTTTAGCTGCAAAGTCTAAGCAGGTATATCCTTCCTCATCACCGCTTCTATGTTTATGTTCGTAATCTGTTGTTTGACCCATCATCCAGCGAGTCATTTCTTTTTGTTTAAAGTGAATGGATAGCTTAATCGGAGTATAAGAGGTTTGATTATTGCAATTTTCATGAACTGTTGCTCCTTGTTCATATAGAAACTTTACAAGTTTAAGGTTATTACATCGCACTGCTATTAACATTGGTGTGTGCCAAGTACCTTTTCTGGCAACATTTAAATTGAAACCGCCGGGTGCTTGCTTTAAATGAAAAATTAATATTTTGACTATTTCAATTTGCTCGAGTGAACAGGCCAAAATAAGAGAGTTTAAAGTATGATCACAAGTGCGTGTTGCTCCCTTACAGGTTATTTCTAGAATATCTGCACCTGCTTCTACGAGTGCTTTAGCTGCATTTATATTATTATTTTTAATGGCCATTTGCAGTGGTGTGAAACCATCAGCATTTTTGAAGTTTACATCCACTTTTCCTTCTTTAGTCAGCTGTTTAATTTGATGGCATGTTGCAGGGTTATTGAATGTTGCATGTGTGAGTCTATGTAACTCCAGTTCTTCAACTCTGCAGTTTTCTTGTGGCTGGCGCTTGATAATGAGTGCAATTATTTGTGGGCACTGATGTGCAGAGGCTTGTGTGAGTATGTCAAAATTGTGTTCTCCCCAGCCTAGTTTTTGTAGGTTTTCTCGTTCATGTTTCGAATTATCAAGTTGTGCGCCTTTTTCTAAAAGTTTATCAAAAATCTCGAATTGCTTTTTTGCCGCTGCACAATCTAAACAGGTGAAACCTTCATAGTTTTCATATTGATTCTTGTACTCATACTCTTTTGTTTGCTCTATCATCCATAAAGCCATTTCTTTATATTCATAATCGATAGCTAACATTATCGGAGTGAAAGTGGTTGCACTGGTACAAGGCTCGTGGATCTTTGCGTCATGTACATGCAAAAATTTTACTAACTCAAGATGGTTACCACGTACTGCTAATATCATTGGAGTTTGCCATGTTCCTTCTCTTGCTGAATTTATATCGAAACCGCCATTTTCTTTCAGGTGTTCAATGATAAGTTGAGCGAGCTCAGTACGTCCTAAATAACACGCTAGGCCTATGGTGTTTAACTCTATTTGTTTTCCATCCTTTAGCTCTTTGCAGGTTATTTCTTTTATATCAGCTCCATGCTTTATTAACTCTTTTGCTGCATGAATATTGTTATTTTTTATGGCCATTTGCAGCGGTGTAAAGCCTTCTGCATTTTTAAAATTCAAATCGACCTTATCGCTAATTAAACGGTCTATATCTTTACAAATACTTGAATTATTGTAATTACTTTGCACTAATCGATGAATTTCTATCTCTTCGACTCTGCTAGGGTTGAGTGGTACACGGCCTAATAGAAGTTTTAATATATGTGAACAATGATGCTCAGAAGCCTTTTTAACTTGATCAAAACTGTGTTCTCCTTCTCCCAGTTGTTGCCTAATTTTTGTTGTAAACTGTCCTGCTAATTCAGGGGTTTCGGCGATAAGTAAATCTAAGGTTGCGAGTTGTCCTAGCTTGGCGGCAAGTTCAAACGCTGAGCAGCCTTTATGCTTTCCATTTGTATCTTCGTGATCTAAGTTTTTTGAACGGCTGATAAGAAGAGAGATAACATCAGTTTTATTTTTTAAAATGGCATACTTTAATAAAGTTGATGTTTCTTTCATGCATAGTTGATCTACATTTGCACCGGCATTAATTAATAATTCTGCAGTAGTGGAATCATTATTGTTGATAGCCAAAATCAATACAGATTGTCCAAGCTTCAAAGAAGCCTTTTCAGGGGTGTCTACCTCTAATTTGAGCAGTTTCGTTAATGATTTGGTGTGACCGTGAGTAACAGCATAAACAAACGGAGTTAAGCCCTCTGAATTTTGTACTTGAGTGAAGTCACATCCTTGCTCTATTAAATAATCAATGATACCTAAAGCCTGTGAGCCAACAGTAGCGTGATAAAGAGGGATACTTTGCTCTGAATTTTCCGTGGCTATCACTAGCTGTTCTAATTCATCTTTAGTTTTGTCTCTTGTTAAGGCTTTAAATAACTCAAGTTCATTATTTTTTACTGCATAATGTAAAAGTTTGTTTTGAGCTTTCTTCGGTAACTTTTCAATACTTCCCGTGGAAATTAGTGGCTTTTTGATGCTCCTTTGTCCACCTTCTACAAATTTCAGCCAGTTATATCCAGAGTTTAAAGCTTGTTCTACTTGCTGAAAAAAATCAGGGGGTAAAGTTGATGATAGTTTTAAGCCCTCTTGAGTTGCAGGGGAAGTACGTTCCATTTCATTTTCTGCATCACCCTTAACTTCTTTTGTTGATGCATCTTCAGTAGAGCTCTGACTTAAACCAGAGTGAATACTAGAGGTTCCGCTGACTTCAAACCTTTCGCTAACAGGCTTTGATACTAACTCAAGATCAACAGTCTCTTTTGTAGAAGTGCTATCTGGTTTGTTTGCTCTTCTATGGAATTTTGTTTGTAGTTGTTGTGTATTCATTTTAGGAGGGGTAACACGCCAAACCTCACCATCTTGATGTATAGCAACAGTGCAGTGCTGAAGAGGGCCACTGTATTGTAATTCTGGTTCCTGCATCTTTAATAATTTATCAGCAATTTCCAATGCGTTACTGCTATTAGTACAAACTACTACGGAGTTACTCATGTTGTTTATTTATTGATAATTAAATGTTTTTTGTATGATATTTCTAAAGTTAAAATTTAAATAATGAAGATTTGTTAATCTTTTAGTCGTAGATGAATAAGTTTTAGTGCAAAAAACTCGCAATAAGTTTCGTTTTATATATACTTTAACTTTCGTTTCGTAAGATATTAAGTTTCGTTAGTGAATAGACGTAATACCCAACAGCGCCGTCATGCGATTGTGACTTTGATCAATGAGCAAGGTGAAGTGCAGGTTGATGCCCTTTCAGCTCAATTTGAAACATCAGAAGTTACGATTCGTAAGGATTTAGCAGAGCTTGAAAAAAACGGTTTATTGTTACGTCGCTATGGTGGTGCGATAGCGCTGCCTTCCGAGCTAACGAAAACAGAAACGCCTTCGCAACTCAAACAAGCGATTGCCGATAAAGCGGCGAGCTTGATCCGAGATCATAACCGCATCATCATCGACAGTGGCAGTACCACCAAAGGTATGATCTCAAGCTTGGGTAACAAAACGGGATTAATTGTCATGACTAATTCGTTGAAGCTCGCAAGTGCGATTCATGAGTTAGAGAATGAACCAACATTATTGATGACCGGTGGAACGTGGGATCCGCATTCAGGCTCCTTCCAAGGGCAAGTGGCTGAGCAAGTATTGCGTTCTTACGATTTTGATCAGCTTTTTATTGGCGCAGATGGCGTCGATCTTCAACGTGGCACCACCACCTTTAATGAACTCACTGGCCTCAGTAAAGTTATGGCAGATGTTTCGCGACAAGTGGTTGTGGTGATGGAGTCTGAAAAATTCGGCCGTCGAATCCCAAACTTAGAGTTGAACTGGGACACCATTGATATTTTGGTGACCGATGACAATATCGCTGCGGATGCTGTGGAACAAATACAACAACAGGGGGTGCAGGTTTTAACTGCATCGCTTGACTAAATTTTGAATTATTAGGAAAAGATTATGTGTGGAATTGTTGGTGCAGTAGCACAACGTGATGTTGCGGACATTTTGGTGGAAGGACTTCGCCGCCTTGAATACCGTGGTTATGACTCTGCGGGTGTCGCAATTATTGACGGTGAAAACCTTGGGCGTACTCGCCGTTTAGGTAAAGTACAAGAGTTGTCTGACGCATTAACTGAAACGCCACTGGCTGGTGGTACTGGTATTGCGCATACTCGCTGGGCAACCCATGGTGAGCCAAGTGAGCGTAATGCTCATCCACATATTTCTCAAGATGATATTGCTGTGGTCCATAACGGTATTATCGAAAATCACAATGAGTTGCGTAGCATGCTTAAAGCACATGGCTATGAATTCCTATCGGATACTGATACTGAGGTGATTTGTCATTTGGTTCATCATGAACTTAAATCACAAGACTCTCTATTGGCTGCTGTGCAGTCAGCTGTAAAACAGTTGGATGGTGCTTATGGCACGGTTGTGATCGATCGTCGTGATAGCACTCGCATGATTGTAGCGCGTTCTGGTAGTCCATTAGTTGTGGGTTATGGTATTGGTGAAAACTTCGTTGCCTCTGATCAACTTGCCTTGCTACCAGTGACTCGTACTTTTGCTTTCTTAGAAGAAGGTGATGTTGCAGAGATCACTCGAACTGAAGTGAATATTGTTGATGTCAACGGTAATGCTGTAGAGCGTGAAGCCAAAGAGTCTGAAGTGACGCACGATGCAGGTGATAAAGGTGAGTATCGCCATTACATGCTTAAAGAAATTTACGAGCAACCACAGGCTTTAGCTCGCACTATCGAAGGTCGCATCGCAAACCAAGAAGTGTTGGCATCGGCATTTGGTGATAACGCTGAAGTACTGTTAAAAGACATTAAGCACGTGCAAATTATTGCTTGTGGTACCAGTTACCATGCTGGTATGGCGGCACGCTACTGGTTAGAAGATTGGGCTGGCGTTTCGTGTAATGTCGAAATTGCCTCTGAGTTCCGCTACCGTAAATCGCACATGTTCCCGAACAGCCTGCTGGTGACCATTTCACAGTCTGGTGAAACGGCGGATACGCTAGCAGCACTGCGTCTGGCGAAAGAAATGGGCTACAAGGCAACGATGACGATATGTAATGCGCCGGGTTCGTCTATGGTGCGTGAATCTGACATGGCTTACATGATGAAAGCCGGCGCTGAAATTGGCGTAGCATCAACCAAAGCATTCACTGTACAGCTAGCTGGGCTAATGATGTTGACGGCTGTATTGGGTAAGCACAATACAATGTCAGCGGAGATGCAAGCGCAGATCAGTCAAAGCTTATTGTCATTACCTGCTAAAGTTGAGCAAGCCCTAAGTCTCGATAATGATATTGCATCACTAGCAGAAGACTTTGCCGATAAGCAGCATTCTTTGTTCTTAGGTCGTGGCGATCAGTATCCGATTGCAATGGAAGGGGCGTTGAAGTTAAAAGAGATTTCTTACATTCACGCTGAAGCGTATGCGTCTGGTGAGCTAAAACATGGTCCACTTGCGCTGATTGATGCAGATATGCCCGTTATTGTCGTGGCTCCAAACAACGAGTTGCTAGAAAAGCTGCATTCAAACGTTGAAGAAGTGCGTGCTCGTGGTGGTCTGATGTATGTGTTTGCCGATAAAAATGCCAAATTTGAGTCAGATGACACCATGAAAGTGATCCCTGTACCGCATTGTGATGACTTCATGGCACCCTTGATTTACACAATCCCTCTGCAATTATTGTCATATCATGTGGCGTTAATTAAAGGTACGGATGTGGATCAGCCTCGTAATTTAGCAAAATCGGTTACAGTCGAATAATATTTTTATACGAAAAACTAGACAATAAAAATGGGTTATGAGCCCCAGCTTTTTATGCAATTGATTGATTTTTAATGTTTAGTGATAGTTCAGTGCTGGTGAGTAAAGCATTTGTCGCTTTATGACAACCATCAGCGCTGAACAAAAAAGTACCAAAAAAGCTTTACTAAATTTTTTTCCTCTGTATTATTTCCCTCGCTCTGTTATGCAGGGTTATTAATGAGTAATGAGTAAAAAAGTAAAACTGTAGAATTTCTTCGTTTCGTTGTTATCCTCTATTTTTCTTATCTTTATCGTCGCATTAAATAATTCAATTTTTCAGTGCATCGTATCATTACGATAATTTTATTAATTTTTTAAATATAAGGGACACAACATGTCTACTAACACAACTGGTACAGTAAAATGGTTCAACGAAGATAAAGGTTTCGGTTTTATCTCTCAAGACAATGGCGGCGCTGACGTATTCGTTCATTTCCGTGCTATTGCTTCAGAAGGTTTCAAAACTTTAGCTGAAGGCCAAAAAGTTTCTTTCGACGTTGAGCAAGGTCCTAAAGGTCCTCAAGCTGCAAACGTAGTTGCTCTTTAAGTAGCAACGTTGACGTAAATGGTGTTAACACCATTTACGTCATGCTTTACTCTTCCCTTCAAATATTTTCCATAATTCTTTCTTTTTCGCTAATAGCGTTTAATAAAATTTCTATAGATTAATCAATCCCAGCTCAATTAATTACCCTTTTAGGTGTATTCAAAGAGTTCTTCTGTTATATGTTGTTCATTGTTTTCAGTAACGCTTTACCCTAATACCAGTAGAGTTTGTTTTTTGTTTACGATAAAATTGTTAAAAAAATGTTTAAAAACAAACTTATGCCTACATATAAAAAATTCTTTTTTATCTTCATTCTTTTTTTAACGGGATGTTTCGAAAGCGAACACGTTAAACTAGAAAAGCAGCATATGGGTGAGTATACCCTCGCATTCGAAAAGGTAATCAAAGAACATATTAATTTAGTTGTTCAAACAAGGGATTCTGAAAAGATATTGAATCGACACTTGTTAACGCTGGAAGAGCTAGAAAGGCTTGAACAGGGTTATGCTCAATATGTAAATGAATTACAGTTGCAAGGTTATATCACCGTAATGGATACCGCAATTGGTGGATTACTTGTCAGACATACTCAAATTTTAGAATTGGGTAACCCAATTTGGGATCAAAATCAAAACAAACTCCACAAAATTCGGGAAATCGAATATTTTGAAAAACATCAATCTTTACTCAGCCAGTTATATGGACTGTTAACAGAGTATGATGATCTTCTATTAGAACATCATGAAAAAGTCAGAGTGAAGTTAGTAAACTCTGCGCTGACGAAAGGCCAAAGAGAGGCTTTATGGCCATCGATCAGTTATCGAATCGCAGACTATAAAAGAACAGTAAAGCCCATGATTCAATTTATGAAAAAGCGGGTTGAAGCAGAGGTGCAAATGGCTGATTTTCTGTTTGAGAATAAAGATAAATATTTTGTCGATGAAAACATGAAAATTATGTTTACTGATCGTTCTGCGTTATCGAGTTTTCAATATTTATTGCGATCGATTGAAATGAATTACAAACTATAAAAAAAGCACCGAGAGGTGCTTTTTTAGTATTTATCTTGCTAAAAACTGAGAATGAAACTTCAGGTGATCATCAATAAAACTCGAGATAAAGAAGTAGCTGTGGTCATAGCCACTCTGCATTCTGAGCTTTATGTTCGAATCATGAGTTTTAGCCGCTATTATCAGGTTTTCTGGTTTTAACTGTTCATTCAAAAAGCTATCTGCATCACCTTGGTCGATTAAAATTGGCAATGATGATTGAGACTGCATCAGTAATTCACAAGCATCATATTGCTTCCAAACATTTTTATCGCTGCCTAAATACGCATTGAATGCTTTATGTCCCCAAGGGCATTGGGTTGGGTTCGATATCGGACTAAATGCAGATATTGAACGGTAACGTTCAGCATTCTTTAGACCAATAGTTAATGCCCCGTGTCCGCCCATGCTGTGACCACTTATGGATTTAACTTGAGTCACAGGAAAGTGAGCTTCAATCAATTGTGGTAATTCATCTACGATGTAATCGTACATTCGATAATGCGCTGCCCAAGGCGCCTGCGTGGCATTTACATAAAACCCTGCTCCTTGACCTAAATCGTAATTATCATCATCAGCTACAGCTTCTCCACGAGGGCTGGTATCTGGTGCAACAATGGCGATACCAAGTTCTGCTGCCGCTTTTAAGGCGCCAGCTTTTTGCATGAAGTTTTCATCGGTGCAAGTTAAGCCTGATAACCAATACAACACGGGTACCGGGTTTTCATCACTGGCATTCGGTGGCAAAAATATCGCAAAACGCATGTTGCAGTTTAATGCTGATGAAGTATGTGTATATTGTTTATGCCAGCCTTCAGCCACTTTAACTTGATTGATATTTTCTAAAGTCATGGTTAATCCTTGTCCATATGGATCACGCTGCGAATGCTCTTGCCTTCATGCATCAAATCAAAGGCATGGTTAACGTCATCGAGGCTCATTGTGTGAGTAATAAATTCTTGTAGCCCAAATTCACCTGCAAGATATTGCTCAACGATTTGAGGCAATTGCGAGCGACCTTTTACGCCGCCAAACGCTGAACCTTTCCACACACGGCCAGTTACTAATTGGAACGGACGTGTGGTGATCTCTTGTCCTGCACCAGCAACACCAATAATGACGGATTCGCCCCAACCTTTGTGACAACATTCTAGTGCCTGACGCATCACGTTGACGTTACCAATACACTCAAAGGAATAATCTACGCCACCATCGGTCATTTCTACAATCACTTCTTGGATTGGCTTATCAAATTCAGTTGGGTTAATGACGTCGGTTGCACCCAATTGTTTCGCTAGATCAAATTTACTGTCATTGATATCAATACCAATGATACGGCTTGCGCCTGCCATAGTTGCGCCAATAATAGCCGAAAGCCCAATACCGCCTAAGCCGAAAATAGCAACGGTATCACCTTGTTCAACTTTGGCGGTATTAAGTACAGCACCCATGCCTGTGGTAACGCCACAACCTAGTAAGCAAATTTCTTCTAACGGTGCCGTTTTATTTACCTTGGCTAATGATATTTCAGGCAGTACGGTGTATTCAGAAAACGTTGAGCAACCCATGTAATGATAAATCGGTTGACCATCTTTAGAGAAGCGAGTGGTACCATCAGGCATCAAGCCCTTACCTTGGGTTTCACGTACTGCTTGGCAAAGGTTGGTTTTGCCTGACGTACAAAATTTACATTTACCGCATTCAGCGGTGTAAAGTGGAATAACGTGGTCGCCGATGGCAACAGAAGTGACACCTTCACCCACCATTTCAACAATACCGCCACCTTCGTGCCCAAGAATCGATGGGAAAATACCTTCAGGATCTTCACCCGACAAAGTGAATGCATCAGTGTGGCACACACCTGTTGCGACGATTCTTACTAATACTTCGCCAGCCTTAGGCAGTTCGACATCCACTTCTTCCATTTTTAGTGGTTCGCCTGCAGCCCAAGCAACGGCAGCTTTTGATTTAATTGAGGTTTGGTTGGGTTTAATGTTTAACGCCATGGAGTACTCCTACATCAGCCTAAGGCTGTACATCAGTTCGACATACATGAAGTCTAACTTTTATCATTATTTTTATAATCACCCTTTATTGAAAATGATTCTTTCATATATGTAATAATTGAGAGCAAATCACCATGAGAGAGAAGTACATGGCCATTTGGGAAGGTGTGAATGAGTTCGCTTGCGTCGCTGAGACACAAAGTTTTACATTAGCCGCAGAGAGATTAGGCGTCTCAGTAGTAAAAGTCAGCCGTAAAGTTGCCATACTTGAAGCGGCGTTGTCGGTTAAGTTACTGCATAGAACCACCAGAAAAGTCTCGCTGACGGATGCGGGTAAACTGTATTATCAGAATTGTAAGCCGCTCATCGAGGGGTTGGAGCAAGCCGAGTTAGCCGTTACTGATATGCAACAACAAGCGAAAGGCTTGATTCGTGTCACCGCTCCAACGACATATGGTGAGCGATTTATTGGTCCGATAATCAATGATTTCTTATTGCTGCACCCCCAATTGGATGTTGAACTTGTCCTCACCAATCGCCAATTAGATTTGATTGACCAGAATATGGATGTGGCAATTCGTCTTGGTAAACTCAGTGATTCTTCAATGATAGCTAAGCGGCTTTCTAGTCGTCAGCTCTATGTTTGCGCTCATCCTGAATACATCACAAAGCACGGTGAGCCGCATACACTTTCTGAGCTTAATCAGCATCAATGCTTGGCTGGAACGCTTTCCCATTGGCGCTTTAATGAAAACGGAAAATCGAGAACCATTCAAATTAAAGGCAGATTGAGCTGTAACTCTGGTCAAGTACTCTATGACAGTGCCATTAAAGGGCTAGGCTTGGTGCAGCTGCCAGGTTATTACGTTCAGCAAGCATTAGAGCAAGGCAATCTGGTCGAAGTACTGAAGCGATATCGTGAATCAACAGAAGGCATATGGGCGCTTTATCCACATAATCGTCAGCTGTCTTACAAAGTGAAACTGTTTATTGAGTTTTTGGAAGGCAATATCGATAGGTACTGATTATTTAAGTACCTACCGATTTTAAGGCTCAGTTAAAGCATTTCGATGGTTACCACATTGGTAACACCTGCTTGAAGTATTAATTCGCCTGTAGTGTAAAAGTCACCTTTTGAAGCTCTTGCTTTTAGATAATAGCGGCCACTATTTAGCATTTGAGGTTTTTGATAACTGAACATTCTAAAGGGTTTATCGACTAACCAATTATTATTCTCGGAAATAGGATATAAGTACTGATTCGCTTCAATTTCCGCACCACTGTCTTGATGAAGTGGTATGAATCTAATCATTGTTAATCCCCTTGGGTTTTGTTCAGCCTTGATACTGCGAATAACCCCCAAGTCCCTATTCATTCGAGTGGCCTTTGAAATAGAAAAACTCTCTTTCTTTGTTGAGTACTGATTTCTAGTTGATCCTGATACCGTTACTGGAACATTACCATTACTGACACCGGCTATATCAGAAACGGAATCAGCAATTCGTCTAATGTCAGTACTTTTACAAGCTGTTAGGCTAACTATAGCGGCGCAAATGAGGAGTTTTTTCATATGACTATATCCATTAGTGTTATGATTTTTATATAGGCAAATATACATCCTAACTATTTGCAATCTAATAAAATAAGCTACCAATGAGTTTTTTTATAGTCAATGTGTCAGTTGAATTTTTGCTCTAATTTGTGGCAGTAAATGCTTACAGCCTAATAACCATAAAAAGCAGAGCTAATAAGTTAAATGTTTGAAGTGATAAAAGATAAAGCCTCCATGCGGAGGCTTTATTGATAGTTACATTATCTTAAAGTTGATAAGTTAACGTTAACTTGGCATTGCGCTCTTCACCCGGTAATCCACCTAGGAACAAAGCTTTTTGATAGTAATCTTTATTGAACAAGTTATTGATGTTCAATTGAATGGATACATCATTCCATTGATAGCTTACTGCACTGTTCACAACGGTGTAGCTTGGTACATAACCATCTGGTACACCAAATGATGATGAACCTGCCGTGCGCTTATCAACAAAGTGAGCACCTAAACTTAGCTTTAATGGCTCATCCAACTTAAACCATTCGGCGCTATAAGTAACCCAAGCACTTGCCGTCACTAACGGAACACCCTTTTGACGAGTATCGTAAGTGCTACGATTAGGATCTTTTTTGTCTCGTGCATCTTGGTACATGCCGTTGACATTGATCATCCATTGCTCGTTTAGCTGCGCATTTAAATCCAATTCAACACCTTGCGTTTCTTCTTTACCATCATAGTAAAACTCAGGCACGTCAGGGTTTAATTGGTCATCATATTCAGGGTTGCCGTAGCGCAAGTTTGTTCGAGCACTTTTAAAGAAAACGAGTGAAGCCAGTAATTGATCATCAAAACCTTTGACTCTGAAACCTAAGTCGTTACTGATTGATTCTGAATCTTCACGATTTGCTTCCGCTTCATCTACCACTGAGCCTAAGACACTGTAGGCGGTTCGCCCTTTAGAGTGGTTAGCAAAGATAGATAAATTATCCATTGGTGAATAAGTCACGCCTAAATTATAAGTGACGCCATTATCTTTATTGTCTGCCTCTGATGTAGGTTCTGCACGGCTTGAACTGTATCTTGGGTCAACACCTAGATGCTGGTAGGTTTGTTTAATTTCATTAAACGCAACACCAACACGAGTGGTGAAGTGATCGCCCCAATAACCTACATGCTGAACACCGATGCCCCATGCTTGCACACCTTTGTCATAGTTAGAGGTAAGCAGTGGATCATAATCTTCAAATTTACCGTCATTAAAATTAGGGTTACGGATATCGTAGATATAATCCAACTGTCCTTGATAAATGACGTCACCCGTTGTTTTATCTTTGATGATTTTATCTTTATCGTAAATGGAATATTGTTGAGAGCGAATACTTCTATCTTCGAAGTTGGCGTTAACCAGTAATTCGTTATTGTATTCACCCAGTTGGAAGTCATAACGTAAATCAGCAAAGTACTGCCATGATTTTTCATCAGCATTTACTTGGCGGTACTCTTGGCGACGAGCTGAAAACGGGTATAGAACGCCATCTTCTAATAATGGTGCTCGTGGGTCTGCATTAATTACACCGCTTCTATCCCAATAAACATAATTATAGGCACCGGTTTGACGAGTAAAGTCAGTCTTATAATTACGATATTGTAATTGCTGGTTTAAGAATAAGTTGTCACTGAAGAATACATTGTGGTGCACTTTAAAACGCAGTTCTTTACCAGAGTTATCTTTCGAAAGCGGAGAGATTAAACCAGTATCACCCAAATCGTATGGAGTTACACCGTCACCTTTTCTCAATGAGTTCGCTAATTGCTTGCGCTGCTCATCAGTGAGTTGAAGACCATTACCATTTGGATCGTTAACCAGGTCTTCCCATGTGACATCTTCAGGGGCTTTTCCGCCAACTGATGCTGAATTAAAAATACGAATAGGGTTACCGATAGAATCTACGGCAATAGCATCATCAATATAAGCGGCTGTGAATAAGATGTCTTGGTTATCACTGATAAGGTATTTGAGTGAAGTATAGATTTCATCTCGATCAGTACCTAAACCTCGATAACCGTCACTGCGAGCTGACTTAGCTACTACACGGTAAGCCAATTTGTCAGTGATTGCTGCCGTCGAGTCTGCACTTATGCTGTAGGTATCCCAAGCGCCAATTTCAGAGGTAAACGAATGGCTTGAAATAAACTCAGGCTTTTTCTCAATTAAGTTGATCACACCACCGGCACTGCCCATACCATAAAGACCCGTTGCAGGACCTTTCAACACTTCAACTGAATCAACATTAGTCAAAGAACGTGTTGGGTTGAACGAGTTACCAAGTCCTGCGCCACCGTACATACCATCATACGTATAGTTGGCACCTAATCCGCGAATCGCAACATTGTCACCGATACCATAATTGTTACCTGCTTGAGTTACACCACTGATGTCAATCAATAGGTCTTGTAGGTCAGTGATCCCTTGAGCCTCAATCAATGCTTTATCAACGATGACAACAGCCGCAGGAGTCTCCATCAAAGACATGTTTGATTTCGTCGCCAAACCTGACTCCATCACGATTTTGTTTTGACGACCATAAACAGTTACACGCTCAATATTTTGCTGTGCTTGTTCTGATGAAATTTCATCAGCAATAGCAGGGAAATAAGCAAGTGAACTGCAAGCTAAAGCAAGTGCAGACAAACGGAAAGGTAACATCTCAATTATACCAATGAAAAAGTTTTGCGAATGATAAGGATTGGCATTTAGATTTTCAAGGTTGACGTGTCATAAATTTAAAATGTGTGATTGAGTGCGCAAATTGATAATTGTGATGTGTGATCCGGGTAAAATGTGATCGTTGTAAAATTAAATAAGTGGAAAGAATTATATCCACACTTGTTAATAAGGTGTAAGACACAGTGTTAAGTTTACGTTCCATTTATATTAGTCAAGGCTAATCTATAACGGATAAATGGATTTGAATCACAAAAAGTACGGATAAGTCTCAATGACACAATGACAATTGTATAATTAACTATTGTGAGTAAAGTTTGATCTACGTGGGTGAATGCCCCTAATTTTTAAAGGTATAATGGAGATCTCTAAGAACTATCCCCTGCTTTACTCGGGCAGGATTAGGTTATAACACTATGAGTTTAGGAACGCATAAAAAGGATTACACCAAAGGCGAACGCATTAAAATTCATCAGCCAGATGCACATAAAGCTGATAAGTTTAGTCCAAGTAACCAAATTTATGTTCGAGCCGTTGAAGGGCTATGGACTAATGTTCGTCGTCGCATGGGTTGGATTGCAATGCTGGCCTTCATGCTACTGCCATGGATACCATGGGGTGATCGCCAAGCGGTTTACTTCAATTTAGCTGAGCAGAAGTTTCATATTTTTGCACTGACCATTTGGCCACAAGATTTGACCTTGCTAGCAGCATTATTAATGATTGCTGCGTTTGGCTTGTTTTTTGTCACAACCTATCTTGGAAGGGTATGGTGTGGCTATACTTGTCCTCAAACGGTCTGGACCTTCATCTTTATATGGTTTGAAGAAAAATTAGAAGGTTCACGCAATAAGCGTATTAAACTCGATAAAATGCCATGGAGCTTTAATAAGCTGTGGCGTAAAACAGCGAAACACACAGCTTGGTTATCATTTTCTTTGCTGACGTCTATGACTTTTATGTCGTATTTCGTGCCGACAACAGACATCTATTATGAAGTCTTTACCTTACAAGCTTCTGGACTGATCTATTTTTGGGTCTTGTTCTTTATGTTTGCTACCTACGGTAACGCAGGTTGGATGCGTGAGATTATGTGTATTCACATGTGTCCATATGCGCGGTTCCAATCAGCGATGTTTGATAAGAACACTTATATAGTAGGCTATGATGCAACGCGCGGAGAATCACGCGGTCCTCGGTCACGCAAAGCTGATCCAAAAAAATTAGGGTTAGGCGACTGTATTGACTGTGATTTATGTGTTCAAGTTTGTCCTACAGGTATCGATATCCGTAATGGTCTGCAATATGAATGTATCAACTGTGGTGCTTGTATTGATGCTTGTGATACCACAATGGATAGAATGGGATATGAAAAAGGTTTAATCAGTTACACAACTGAAAACAAACTAGAAGGCAAAATTGAGCGTGTAGCCCGTCCTAAACTGATCGGATATGGTTTAGTCATGGTAGCTATGATAGGTGTGTTCTTGCTGGCCTTTGATCATATTAAACCTATTCGAATTGACATTTTACGGGATAGAAACCAGCTTTATCGTGAGAACGTCGATGGTTTGATTGAGAATACTTTTACTTTAAAGATATTAAATAAGACTGAAGAGCAACACACTTATACATTAAGTGCTGCTGAGCTTGAGGATTATCAATGGATTGGTCCAAAGACGGTCACTGTTGAATCAGGTCAGGTATTTACACTTCCTATTAGTATTGCTATTGATCCAGCAGACCTACACAGAACGGTCACTGATTTTAATATTGAAGTGACGACTAAAGTAGATGGTGAAAAAGTACATGTTCAGCAAGAAACACGTTTCTTCGCACCATAAGCTTTACTATATAGAAAAGAGTAAAACCGCAGGTTTTATGTAATTGAAGTACAAAAAAGGGCCTTTC
>NZ_JBWQOH010000011.1:0-137527 GCF_056591695.1 Parashewanella sp. 2304DJ23-3 | reverse complement strand
AAATTGCCCTTTTTATCTCTATTTTGGTAAGAATCGACTGTTAAATGTCTTTTTCATTCGCTTCTACTTTACTTGAAAGTAGCTTATCTAACTGTGCTTGTTCTTCTGCGGACAAAGAAGCTGGCTTATCTTCTCGCTTACTTCTTTGCTGACGAACAAACAGACCAACCACCATAGCACCAACAATCAATAGGCCTAATGGTCCCCACCATAATAGATAGGTCTTGCCATCTAATCTTGGGTTGTATAAAACGAAGTCACCGTAGCGCTGAGTCATGTAATTGATGATCTCTGAATCACTACGTCCTTCATCCACCATCTTATATACCTGAAGACGTAAGTCATGTGCTACAGGAGAGTTTGAATCCACTAAGTCTTGATTCTGACACTGTGGACAGCGCATAGAGCGAGCCAATGCAATCCCACGCTTTTGGTTTACTTCACTTTTAAACTGATAGGTATCGACGGGTGTTGCAACAGCTCGACCTATCGTAAACACAAAAACTAGGCTAAACAGCATCAATGCCTTTTTAATTACGGCCGTTTTCATTACTGAGCTCCATCCGCTTTGGCTTCTGCTTGCAACTTCTTAATTAATGGTAATAGTTTATTATTCCATTGATAATCATCAATTGGGCCCGCAAAACGCAATCGAATTACACCCTTGTGGTCAACGACAAAACTTTCCGGTGCACCATACACACCAAGATCAACGCCTAAACTACCTGTATGGTCAAAAATATTGATGCTGTATGGATCACCCATTGTTTTTAACTCTTCCAAAGCATCATCACGTTCATCACGATAATTGATACCATAGATAGGTAAAATATTTTGCTTCTTAAGCTTCATTAAGTATGGATGCTCAAACTTGCATGAAGGACACCATGTGCCCCAAACATTAAGCAATGAAACTTTACCGACCAAATCCTTGTTGGTAATACTTTGTTTTGCATCTTCCAACTTTTCAAGTTTAAACGCTGGAATAGCTTTACCTTCTAAAGCACTGTCTAATTGCTGTGGATTCAGGAAAAGCCCCTGATATAAAAAGAACCCCAGCACTGCAAAAAGTATTAAAGGTATAAAGAGTACAATTTTCTTCATCTTTTCTCCGCTTCTGGTCTTTATTGTGTAACGAGACTGCTGCTAGGTTCATCATTTTTGATGTCCTTTTTGCTTTTAGCAGTAACACGATTACGGTAACGTTTATCAGTAGCAGCCAAAATACCACCAATCATCATAAAGATAGCGCCAAACCAAATCCAACGCACATAAGGTTTATAGTTCAAACGTACTGCATAGTCTGTGCTATCAACCGGGTCGCCCATGGTTACATATAAGTCACGAAAGATACCCCAATCGATACCCACTTCGCTCATGCTCATAACTTGCACATTATATTGGCGTCGCTCTGGCTTTAAGACTGTAACCAGTTCATTGCCCTTAGAGACTTTAACTTGCATTTGATTTGCTGTGTAATTTGGACCTTTAAGTTGTTTCATACCATCGTATGTAAAGGTATAACCTGCGAGCTCGGCGCTTGCACCTGGCCCCATTCGAACTGATTTTTCAACATCATAATGAGAGACCATTGCAACACCGACAACAGTGACAGCCATACCAAAGTGAGCGAATAGCATCCCTTTTTGGCTACGACTTAGGCGAGACCATTCAAATTTGCCTTGTGCCGTTGTTGCCATCTTCTGTGCTGCTTTTATTGTGGCAAGCACAATCCAAATAGCTGCTGATGCACCTAATGCCACCCAAATTTCAAATTTTCCACCGGCAATGAATGGCACAATGAAGCCAAGTACAACTGCAATAATTGCAGGTAAAAGTAAGGTTGCTTTTATTTCGCCTTGTTTCGCTTTCTTCCAACGAATGATTGGACCAATGCCCATAAACACAAATGTCATGAGTGATAATGGAACAAATATCGCATTGAAATAAGGTGGGCCAACAGAAATTTTACCTAAGCCTAGTGAGTCAATCAGCATAGGATATAGCGTACCAAGCAATACTGTTGCTGCTGCAACGGAAAGCAGCAGGTTACATATGAGCAGTAACGTTTCTTTCGACAATAACTGAAAACGTGCTGGGCTACGCATTTGACTCGCTCTGAAAGCGAATAATGTCAGTGAGCCACCAATAGTTATAGCAAGTAATAATAGGATAAATGAGCCACGACTTGGGTCTGCGGCAAAAGAGTGGACCGATGTGAGTACGCCTGAACGTACAATAAAGGTACCTAATAAGCTCAAGCTAAAGGCAAAGATTGAAAGTAGTACGGTCCAGTTACGGAACGTCCCTCTTTTCTCAGTCACAATTAAAGAGTGAATCAATGCCGTTCCTACAAGCCAAGGCATAAAGGAAGCGTTTTCGACCGGATCCCAGAACCACCATCCGCCCCAGCCAAGTTCGTAGTATGCCCACCAAGAACCGAGTGCGATACCGCCGGTTAAGAACGTCCATGCAGCCAATGTCCAAGGACGGCTCCAACGAACCCATGCAGAATCTAAGCGACCACTCATTAACGCCGCAATTGCAAATGCAAAGCTGACAGAGAAGCCAACATAACCGATATAAAGCATTGGTGGATGGAAGATTAAGCCAACATCTTGCAGCATTGGGTTTAAGTCACGACCTTCAAGCGGCATAGGGAATAAACGCTCAAATGGATTTGAGGTCAACAACATAAACAAACAGAAACCAGTAACGATAATACCCAATATTGAAAGCACCCGCGCCGTGTAACGGACATCAATACTCTTACTGAATAATGCTACTGATGCTGTCCATAACGATAAGGTAAACACCCAAAACAGAAGTGAACCTTCATGCCCACCCCATATTGCCGCTATCTTAAAAAACTCAGGCAAATGCGAGTTTGAATGAGCGGCAACATAGCTAATGGAAAAATCGTCGGTTGCAAAGCTATAGCCAAGAATGCCTATGGCGACTGCGACAAAGAAAAACATACCGTAAGTAAGGGGCCAAGCGTATCGAGTGAGTAGCTCATCATTGCGAGCAACACCAATAAGTGGCACTACAGACAATAACAGAGCAAACGCTAAGCCTAGGACTAAAGCGAAGTGTCCGAGTTCAGGGATCATGATGCGTTCCTACTTGTGCAAATTCAAACACTATTCTAGTTGGATTGAATGAGCATTGAATAAAACTGCGGCTATTTTAGAACTAATGGCGTATCTTGTCTGCTAATTTCACGCATTTTGTTACAAGTATTAAATTTGTTTAATCTTACCAAAGTTGATGAAAATCTAGTTCACTCAATGATATTGACGTATAATCGCCCAACCTATTCGGTTTAGCCGTATTTTTTAATTAACAAAAAGACGCTTTATGATGACCACGTTTTGGATTTTTGCGATTATTTTCGTCGCTATCACTTTTGCTCTTATTTGGTTTCCTTTTTTCAAAAAACGTCTCCCTTCGGATACTGTTGAAGACGTAAGGCAACAAGCCAACCTTGAAGTCTACCAAGAAAAACTCGCTTTTATTGAGAAAGACTTAGTTGACGGCACCATCAGCCAAGAAGAGTTTGATGTTTTAAAGCAAGAACTTGAAATTACTCTTTTGCAAGACGTTAAGTCTGCGGAGCAAGAACAAGTCTCGACAAAAATCGTAAAACGAAATCCGGCTTGGCCTCTCATTATGAGCATTACCATTCTGTCAGTGACGGGTTATTTATACAATAAACTCGGTTCGTACGACATTATCGAGAATGTACCGACCATAACTCAAGGTCATGAAGGCATGACGCCAGAACAAATGGCGATGCAGCAACTTATGTTGATGGAGCAACAAGTCAAAGAGAACCCTAAAGACAGTGAGACCTGGTTCAGTCTTGGTCATGCTTATATGTCACTTGGTCGCTATGATGACTCGATACATGCTTTTGACCAAGCAATTGGCATCGACGGTGAAACCGCCGAGCTTTTAGGGCCTAAAGCGACAGCGATGTTCTATAAGAATAGTCAGACCATGACTCCTGAGATTCAAACCATTATCAATAAAGCACTGAAACTGGACTCGAGTGATCCGGCAACACTGCTTTTAGTTGGTATGAATGCTTTCTTTGAGTCCAACTACCAGCAAGCCATCACTGCTTGGGAAAAAATTCTGAATAGTGAACGTCAAGATATTGATCGCGAAGCAGTGAAAAACGCAATTGCAGAAGCGAAAAATCGCCTTGAACATCCACCGAAACCTATTGACCCAAATTTAGGGGTTGAAGTTGAAGTGACCGTTGCAGATGAATTGAAAGATAAGATTTCACCTAATGACACGTTATTTGTCTTTGCACGAACTTCTGGTGACAAAATTGTTCCGATTGCAGCCTATAAAGCTGAACATGAAACCTTCCCAACTCATTTGAAATTAGCTCAGGCAAACGAGCTAGGGACTGCAGTGACATTTAGCGATGTTAAAACCGTAGACATCATTGCGCTCCTGTCTAAGAATGGACGATTTAAACCTGAAGCAGGTGACTTGCAAGGTAGAGCTGCAAATGTAAAAGTCGGTGGGAAAGTCACACTAAAACTAGATACGTTAATTTCTGAATAATCGTATTTTTAGAGATAAAAAAACCGGCTTAAGCCGGTTTTTTTTATGAAATAAGAAAAACTATTTTGCTTTGCTCATCATAAATTCAATCGCAGCTTTTAAGTCGTCTGCATTACATGCAACACAAGTCCCTTTTGGTGGCATCGCACCTTTACCTTTTAATGCTACGGCAACAAGACCATCCATACCTTTCTTGCCGCCACTTTGAGGAACGCTACTTACTTTATCAATTCTTTCTTTCCATGCTTTTTGGTCATGTACTTTTGGAGCACCGGCTAAACCTGTTCCGTGGCACACGTGGCAAGCTTGCATATACGTTGCTTTACCATCCTTTGCTGCAAATGCATTTACTGAAAATACGCTTGCTACTACTGCAATCATTGCTAATTGTTTTTTCATGTTAAACGTTCCTAATACAGAAATTCACACACTTATCTTGTAATTAATGCAGGGTTTAAAGGTTAAAACCCAATTAAAGTAACTTTTTTAAAGCACAAAACGCATGCTTATGACTAAAAAGTATACACAACATTGTGACTATGCTCACTAATTACACAAAAACTTAATGTTGATGACAGCTTGAGTTCAATCAATTTAGTTAAAATGTAAAAGGATTTAGGCATTGTTTGCAGTAAATCAAAGTCTTTTTACTATGCTGTAACCTTCGTCAGGCTTTGTGCTAAACTGACCGCCATTCAAATAAAGACACTAGCGTTAGAGAGTGCTGTGACAACAACGACTTCTGAGAACCCGTTAATCGCTGCAGATAGGCTCACCTGCATTCGTGAAGAACGTATACTATTTGATGAGCTCAGTTTTGAGATTCACGCTGGTGATATCGTTCAAATCGAAGGCCCAAATGGTGCAGGTAAAACCAGTCTATTACGCATTCTTACTGGCCTGTCACGCCCTTATGATGGTCAAGTGCTTTTTCATGGGCACAATATCGAGCGAGTGAGTGAAGAGTATCATCAAGATCTACTTTATCTCGGTCACAAGCCTGGTGTAAAACCCGAACTTTCTGCAGCAGAGAACTTGAAAGTGAACCTCACATTGAGTGGTCAATATCAGCACGAAATAAAAGACACGTTAGCGCAGGTTGGCTTAGATGGCTTTGAAGATGCTCTAGCTGGTCACCTCTCAGCTGGCCAACATCGCCGTACAGCACTGGCACGTCTGTGGGATACCAGTACGCAGATTTGGATCCTAGACGAACCTTTTACCGCAATCGACAAGCGTGGGGTTGAGAATCTAGAGAAGCGTTTTATTGAGCACGCCAACAATGACGGTTGTGTCATTTTAACCAGCCATCAAGATTTAGGCGTTATAAGCTCTGATCGTTTAAAGCGTATTAGCTTGGGTAATCTCGATGACTAAAGGAACTGCAGTGCAACACGATATCAGTTACAGCCAAGGTTTTATCACCATTTTAAAACGTGACCTCTCAATAGCCATTCGTCACAGAGGTGATATTTTTAACCCGCTGTTATTTTTTGTCATGGTAATTACCTTGTTCCCGTTGGGCATTGGCCCTGAGCCGAACACCTTGACCAAAATCGCACCAGGGATTATTTGGGTGGCAGCACTGCTTTCTTCAATGCTCTCACTCGAACGTTTATTTAAAGCCGATTTTAATGATGGTACTTTGGAGCAAATGCTATTAAGTCCACAACCTCTGCCCATACTTGCTTTGGCTAAGGTAATTGCACATTGGTTACTAACGGGCTTACCACTTGTGATCATTGCTCCTCTGCTCGGCTTACTGTTAAACCTAGAGTCGAACGCTTACACAGCACTGTTATTAACGCTACTTGTAGGTACGCCGGTATTAAGCTTGTTAGGTGCTATTGGTGTCGCTTTAACAGTAGGAATCAATAAAGGCGGTGTTTTACTGAGTTTGTTGATCCTTCCTTTGTATATTCCAGTACTTATCTTTGCGACAAGTGCAATTGATGCAGCAGGAATGAGCTTACCCTACAGCGGACATTTGGCTATAATAGCGGCAATGTTAGTCGGTTCATTAACTTTGGCACCCTTTGCAATCGGTGCAGCATTAAAAGTGAGTACAAATTAAATGTGGAAATGGCTTCATCCTTATGCGCAACCAGAACGTGCGTACCAACTTTCTACAAAACTGTTCCCATGGTTTGCCATTTTAGGCTTTTCAATGGTCATTGTTGGTACGATTTGGGGACTTTTATTCGCTCCAACGGATTATCAACAAGGTGATAGTTATCGCATCATCTTTATTCACGTGCCTGCGGCGTCTATGTCGATGTCGGTTTATGTCGGTATGGCTATCGCCTCATTCGTTGGTTTAGTCTGGCAATTAAAAATGGCTGACTGGGCAGCAGCATCAATGGCTCCAATCGGTGCAGTGATGACCTTCATTGCATTAATCACAGGTTCTCTCTGGGGTAAACCTATGTGGGGCACCTACTGGGTTTGGGATGCACGATTAACCTCTGAACTCTTGCTACTATTTCTATATCTAGGCGTGATTGCACTGTACAACTCGTTTGAAGATAAAGTAATCGCAGCGCGTGCAGCTGGCATTTTATCTATTGTAGGCGTGATTAATATTCCAATCATCAAGTACTCTGTGGATTGGTGGAATTCATTGCATCAAGGTTCAACGATTAAAATCACCGAAAAATCTGCGATTACTGGCGATATGTTGCACCCTTTATTACTCAATATTTTTGGTTTTGGCTTAATGATTGGTGCAATTACTATCATGCGATTTAAGGCTGAAATTATCGCCCGCTGCAGTATGCGTGCTTGGGTTAAAGACATGGCGATGAAAGAGGTGAACAAATAATGCAATTCGACTCACTACAAAGCTTTCTTCAAATGGGAGGCTACGCTGCTTATGTCTGGGCCTCATTTGGGATCTGCTTTGCAAGTTTACTGATTTTAATTTTCTTTAGCGCCACCAAAGAGCGTAAAATTCTTAAAGAAATTGCCACAAAACTCGAGCGTGAACAGCGTTTGAAAGATATACGGAGAAAAAAGAATGAATCCTAGGCGTAAAAAGCGACTGGCTCTGGCCTCTGCATTAGTTATTGGTTTTGCTGCAGCAATTGCATTACTGCTTTATGCGCTGAATTCTAATTTGAATCTCTTCTATACCCCTTCTGAAGTTACTATGGGGAAGAAGGATACTGGTCAGAAACCCAGCATAGGCCAGCGTATTCGTATTGGTGGCATGGTTACAGTTGGTTCGCTCAAGCGCGACCCAGACAGTTTACATGTTCAATTTGCGGTACATGATTCGACAGGAAAGCAAATCACGGTCACTTACGATAACCTGTTGCCCGATTTATTCCGTGAAGGCCAAGGAATTGTGGCTCAAGGCGTTTTAGTCGGGCCTCATACGCTTAAAGCAACCGAAGTATTAGCTAAGCATGATGAAAACTACATGCCTCCAGAAGTTGCTGAAGCCATGGGTAAAGATCATAAGAAGTTGGAATATCCGTCTTCTGAGAAGTAATTCATAAAGCGACAAGGATGTTGCTTAAGCTCTCATACCAGCAAATTGTAGTGGCAGCGTTTCATCTCCTACATCCTGACCGACTGAGCTTTTTAAATCCATACTACATGTTCCTATAACTTTCGCATGATCATCCTGAAAAAGAACCCAAAATGCCTTGCGAGTATTGTCCTCAGATTGCGAAAAATATGGTTCTCGTTTATGTTCTGCAGCATAAAACTTCACAGTAGGGTCAATACAATGGTCTTCAAGCCATGTAAATGAATCATTTGCAAATGAATCATTACCAGGCTCTGCAAGACACCTTAAATGATAATTCGCTTCTGCTCTCTCTGAAGACGAATAAGTTTGTAGTAGCCGTTCTTGTGCCTGAAAAATTGTAAGTTCTGGCTTTTCTAATCTTTCTTCAAGTGTTCGCACTCTTAATTTTGAACGGTTATCATTTTCCTTCTGTTTTGCTTCTGTTTTTATTATTTCACACAAGTCTTCACTTTCGTCACTTCCATTCGTATTCCCATAGAAAAGTTTGAATTTACAACCTACAGACGTTTCCTCTTGAATTATTTTAGGTCGACCTTCGTATCCAGGTAGAGGCGCTATTTTGCATTTATTAAATTGCTCCATAGCTTTTAAACATACTGCTAAATCTTGTTTGGGATTAATTAGTGCAGATAAGCTATATTTTACTTTCCTACTATCACCTGGAAATATTGAGTGCCAGATTCTATGAAAGATCCCTTCAGCTCGTGACATTGCGTGATTGATTTCACCTGAACTTATTTCTGGTGCTTGCTTACCGACAGTATAATAGTCTTTTACTGTACTGATATGAAACACTCCGTCTAAAGCCCCCATAAATAGCTCCTGTTAAATATCTGCAGAATATAAGAAGTATGTTAAAAAGATATAATACCCCTTAACGTTTCTTTGACTTCTCATGTATTAAAATCACTTCTTTATTTTTCTGCAGGGAATGAACCCATAATTTTTAGAGCTTGCAGGGGCATAAAAGTTCTCTACATGAACAATAGTTAATCCATTAGAAACCTACATTTACATTGATTTACACTTGTTAAATTCTGCAGAATTCAACGTAAAAGAGCTAAAAGATTAACTAAAGTTAACAATGGAGCTTTTATTCTATTTATTTCAATACTTTAGAAACCTACTAGAATATTAAGAGCTTTAATAGTAAGTTAGAAAGAGTGATTTTTGTTGCAAGTTCAATAAGCTAAAGAGGTTTAGCATGTCTCGTTGGATCAGAAATACCCTCATTTTACTTTTCGTAGCCGTAATCTTTATTTCTTTAGCCTGTTATTCCATCTTATATATGAGCTTGCCTCAGTTGAATGGTGAACAAAAAGTACCAGGTATCCACCACTCTGTTTCAATAAAACGTGACGCTCATGGTGTCCCAGTGATCACAGGCAGCTCCAGAAGCGATGTCGCTTTTGCTACAGGTTACTTACACGGTCAAGAACGTTTCTTTCAAATGGATCTTTCTCGAAGAAATTCAGCTGGCGAACTGTCAGCTATGTTTGGCAGAGTGGCTTTTGATTTCGATAAACAACAACGCCGACATCGTTTCAGGAAGGTGGCAACAGAGGCTATTGCACTTTTACCTCCTGAGCAAAAAGCCATTCTTAGTGCTTACACTAACGGGGTAAATGCAGGTTTAAATGCGCTTCATACCAAACCATTCGAATATTGGATGCTCGGTCTCAAGCCTAAGCCATGGAAAATGCAGGATAGCCTGTTAACTGTATTCAGTATGTATCTAGAGCTGAATGATTCAAAAGGTAAAATTGACGAAACTAAAGGGCTCATTAAAACGCTAGCATCACAAAAAGTATTGGATTTCATTTCTCCTGAAAAAACCCGTTGGGACTCTCCTCTTATTGCAGACGGTTACCAACAGCAACCGATCCCAAATAAAGAAGAGATAAATCTAAGATCAGAGCCGAGTGATTTTTATGCTAACTTGACAGGAAAACTCATTCCAGATGGCTACTTAGGCAGTAACAACTTTGCAGTATCAGGGAAAGTGACCAGCACAGGTCATGCAATTGTAGAAGACGATATGCATCTTGGGCTCAGAGTACCTACTGTATGGTATCGAACACAAATCAATTATCCAGAAAACATAAAGCACCCAAATGGAAAGCAAGTTCGAGTCACCGGAGTCACTTTACCCGGCGTACCAAACATTGTTGTAGGCAGCAATGGCTATGTAGCTTGGGCCTTTACTAATAGCTATGGCGACTGGGTTGATTTAATTAAATTAAAGATAAACGGTGATGAATATTATACAAACCAGGGTCGAGCGAAACTTGATACATGGTATGACACGATTGATATAAAAGATGAGCCGTCAGTAGAAGTAAAATACCAAACGACACATTGGGGACCAATAAAGCCTTCATCACTTACGACGGATACTTTTGCAACTGCTTGGACCGCTTACAATCCAAAGTCAACAAACCTTAATTTGCTCGAACTAGAAAAAGCTCACACCATCCAACAAGCCATTGCTATAGCAAACAAATCTGGAATCCCTCCACAAAACTTCACCGTCGGAGATAATAAAGGCAATATCGCTTGGACAATTGCAGGGATACTACCTAAACGAAATAATGTTGATAGTCGCTTGCCGATCCCCTATCAGCTTGCAGATAAACATTGGGAAAACCTGCTTGCAAAGTCTGAATACCCAAAAATCATTAACCCACAAAATAACCGAATTTGGACAGCCAATGCGAGAGTAGCCTCAGGAAAAGATTTAACCAAATTAGGTGACGGTGGTTATGCACTGGGTGCAAGACAAAAGCAGATCAGAGATGCTTTGCTCAACATTAAGCAGTTCAACGAAAAAGATTTACTTCATGTAGCACTCGATGACCGAGCCTTGTATATGAATAACTGGCGTAAAATCATCCTCGCAACACTCACTCAAGCCAACTTAAAAAGCCACCCAGAACGTGGTGCGTTTCTAAGTTACGTTCAAAACTGGTCAGGTCGCGCTGAGCCAAACGATGTTGGTTATCGTTTAGTGAGAGAATTCCATGACACTCTGAATATGACCGTTATAAAAAGCATTGGTCGATATTTACTGAAACGTAGCGACTCGCAAGTAAAAGACATTCCAGACTCCTGGATACAAGGTGCAAACCATGAGCGAGAAATGCTGCTTAGACTTTATCAAAACAAACCTATGAACTGGCTGAGCCCTCAATACAAAAGTTGGGATCAACTGTTTTTAGCATCGATCGATAAAGTGATTGCACAACTGTCTAAACAGTACGACGTTAAGCCTGTTGACGCATTAAAATTAGCAACTTGGGGCAGTCGTAATACAGCAGAAATTAATCATCCCCTTAGCCGTGCTTTGCCGGTTATTGGAAGTTGGCTTGATATGCCACACATTCCACTAAGTGGTGACAGTTATATGCCAAAAGCACAAAGACCAACTGCTGGCGTGTCAGAACGAATGATTGTGTCACCAGGGCATGAAGAAAGCGGTATTTTTCATATGCCAGGAGGACAAAGTGGAAATCCAATATCGCCATTCTACAAAGACGGCTTTAACAATTGGGCTAATGGAACCGACAGCCCATTCCTTCCAGGCTCTGAAGAATATCAATTAATGCTTATACCACAGCAATGATAACGAACACGGCTCTATTATCAATAGAGCCTACTTACTCAGCTTTTACATTAAAAATATTGGACTAGTGGCTGAATACAAACAACCACGATGTTCATAGCTCACTTCGTACATCGAAAACATGATCAGCGATTACACAAAAATTTATGTATCTAAACAGTGCCTGCACGAATAAAAAGCGAAATATAGATGAGTACAAAGGTCGGATAACCGATTACTGCACAAGAAAAGGGGAAATAAAATACTAGTAATCGAATTGCTGAATTAGCTATAGCGCTTGAAAGTCAATCTGTCGTAATCATCAGATATAAAAAAACCGAGCACTAGGCTCGGTTTTTTATTTATTCTTCAGTTACTCTGCAGCAGCTTCTACTTCAACTGCTTCAGCATCTTCTGGACGATCAACTAGCTCAATATACGCCATAGGCGCTTTATCACCAGTACGAAGACCGCACTTAAGAATACGGGTATAACCGCCAGGACGTTCCTGGTAGCGTGGACCCAATTCAGTAAATAACTTACCTACAACTTCAGCGTCGCGAGTACGTGCAAATGCTAGACGACGATTTGCAACACTGTCACTTTTAGCAAGTGATATTAAAGGCTCAACTACGCGGCGCAGTTCTTTCGCTTTAACAGTAGTCGTCTTGATGATCTCATGACGAACTAATGATACAGCCATGTTACGAAACATAGCTTGGCGATGACTGCTATTGCGGTTAAGTTGACGTCCACTCTTACGATGGCGCATGACTTAATCCTTATAACCTAAAATCTGTACAAAACCTGGGACTTATAGGTCGTCTGCTAAACTAGCTGGAGGCCAGTTTTCAAGACGCATACCTAACGACAGTCCGCGAGACGCTAATACATCCTTAATTTCAGTAAGAGACTTCTTACCTAAGTTAGGTGTTTTTAGCAACTCAACTTCAGTGCGCTGTACCAGATCTCCGATGTAATGAATCGCTTCGGCTTTCAAACAGTTAGCCGAACGTACAGTTAACTCTAGATCGTCGACAGGACGCAATAGAATCGGGTCGAATTCTGGTTTCTCTTCTTTCTGCTCTGGCTCAGTTACATCACGTAATTCTACGAATGCATCTAGCTGCTCAGCAAGAATCGTTGCTGAACGGCGGATAGCTTCTTCAGGATCAATAGTACCATTAGTGGTCATATCGATAACAAGCTTATCCAAGTCAGTGCGTTGCTCTACACGTGCTGCTTCAACATTGTAAGCAATACGAGCAACCGGTGAGAAAGAAGCGTCTACTAATAAACGGCCAATTGGACGTTCATCTTCTTCGGTTTGTGCACGAGCTGATGCTGGTACATAACCGCGACCACGTTCTATACGAATACGCATGCTGATGTCATTGTTACCAGTCAAATGACAGATAACATGATCTGGATTCATGATAGCAACATCACCATCATGAGTTATATCTGCTGCGGTAACAGGGCCTGCGCCTGACTTACTCAAAGTAAGCATGGCTTCATCTTTACCCTCGAGGTGTACTGCTAGACCCTTCAAGTTAAGCAATATTTCAAGGATATCTTCTTGTACGCCTTCCTTGCTGCTGTATTCATGCAGTACGCCGTCGATTTCGACTTCAGTAACTGCACAGCCTGGCATAGACGACAATAGGATGCGACGCAACGCGTTACCTAAAGTGTGACCGAAACCACGTTCTAGCGGCTCCAAAGTAACCTTGGCACGTGTTGTGTTAACCTGCTCGATATCAACGAGACGCGGTCTAAGAAATTCTTTAACAGAACCCTGCATTGTGTCCTCTCTTGTTTATTAGCTTTACTTAGAGTAAAGCTCGACGATCAGCTGTTCGTTAATGTCTGCAGACAGGTCGCTACGCTCTGGTAAGCGCTTGAAAGTACCTTCCATTTTAGCGTTGTCTACTTCAACCCATGTAGGCTTCTCACGTTGGCCTGCAACTTCTAAAGCTGCACCAATACGAGCTTGCTTACGTGATTTCTCGCGAATGCTTACTACATCATTCGCAGACACTTTGAATGACGGAATGTTTACAACACGACCGTTTACCACAATTGACTTATGGCTAACCAGCTGACGTGCTTCTGCGCGAGTTGAACCGAAACCCATACGATAAACTACGTTATCTAGGCGAGTTTCTAGCAACTGAAGTAAGTTTTCACCTGTGTTGCCTTTAACGCGTGCAGCTTCTTTATAGTAATTACGGAATTGCTTTTCTAGCACACCGTAAGTACGACGAACTTTTTGTTTCTCACGTAGCTGAATACCATACTCAGATAAACGCGGCTTACGAGCACCGTGTTGACCTGGAGCTTGTTCCAGCTTACATTTCGAATCGATTGCTCTCACGCCGCTTTTTAAGAAAAGGTCAGTACCTTCTCGGCGGCTGAGCTTGAGCTTAGGACCCAAGTATCTTGCCATGATCTTTCTCCAACTATCCTATTAACGCGTTATACACGACGTTTCTTAGGAGGACGACAACCGTTATGCGGGATAGGCGTCACATCGGTAATGTTGGTAATTTTATAACCAACAGCGTTCAGCGCACGAATGGCTGATTCACGACCTGGACCTGGACCCTTTACGAAAACTTCTAGGTTTTTAACACCATAATCTTGAGCTGCTTGACCAGCGCGCTCAGCAGCAACCTGTGCAGCGAATGGAGTAGATTTACGTGAACCACGGAAACCTGAACCACCTGCAGTTGCCCATGCTAGTGCATTACCTTGACGATCTGTAATGGTAACAATTGTATTGTTGAAAGACGCATGGATATGAGCCATGCCATCAGCAATCTGTTTACGTACACGCTTGCGCGGTGAACGTGACGGACTTTTAGCCATTGCTTAACCCCTTCCCGTTACTTTCTAATTGGCTTACGTGGACCTTTACGCGTACGCGCATTGGTCTTTGTACGTTGCCCACGGAGAGGCAGGCTACGACGATGGCGGAGACCACGATAACAACCAAGATCCATAAGACGCTTGATGTTCATTGAAATCTCACGACGTAAGTCACCTTCTACTTCGTATTTGGCAACTTCTTCGCGTAGAGTATCTATTTGAGCTTCGCTCAATTCCTTGATCTTCACATCTTCAGCAATGTTACTAGCAGAACAAATAGCTTTAGCTGTTGTTTTGCCGATACCGAAGATTGCAGTTAAAGCGATAACTGCGTGCTTCTGATCAGGAATGTTAATGCCAGCGATACGGGCCACTATGCACTCCTCAAGTTAAAGGTTATCTGCGAAAAGCCCGAAAGGATACTCGACAGATAACAGTTTTGCAATTACTTTTTGGCCAGTCTGGAGATTATTTCAACCAGACTGACCAAACTTCTTTTTTTTAGCCTTGACGCTGTTTGTGTTTTGGTTCAACACAAATTACGCGTACAACGCCACTACGCTTGACGATCTTGCAATTACGGCAGATCTTCTTCACGGAAGCTCGAACTTTCATTTCATCACTCCGTTATGCGATTAGCGACCAAAGCGATCTAAATTCGCTTTATTCACTAAATTCGCTTTCTTCATCACAGACTCATATTGATGTGACATCATATGGGTCTGCACCTGAGCCATGAAGTCCATGATTACCACTACCATAATCAGTAGTGAAGTACCGCCGAAGTAAAATTGTACTTTCCAAGCGATTAACATGAACTCCGGAATTAGGCAGATAAAGGTAATGTATAACGCACCAGCCAATGTAAGACGGGTCATTACTTTATCAATGTAACGCGAAGTCTGTTCTCCAGGACGTATCCCAGGAATGAATGCACCACTCTTCTTCAAGTTATCAGCTGTTTCACGCGGATTGAAAACCAATGCCGTGTAAAAGAAACAGAAGAAGATGATTGCCGTTGCATACAATAATGAATACAGCGGTTGTCCAGGCGATACAGCCAGTGAAATATCACTTAACCATGCCATAGACTCATTTTGACCAAACCACTGAGCCAGTGTGCCTGGGAACAAAATGATGCTGGATGCAAAAATTGGTGGTATTACACCTGCCATGTTGAGTTTCAACGGCAAGTGAGTACTTTGCGCTGCGAAAACTTTACGACCTTGCTGACGCTTGGCGTAGTTTACCACAATGCGGCGCTGACCGCGCTCTACAAATACCACAAAATATGTGACTGCAAACACAATCACTGCAAGTAGCAACAGTACTAATACATTCAAGTCACCTTGACGCGCCTGCTCGGCTGTTTGGCCAATAGCAGAAGGTAGACCAGCAACAATACCTGCGAAAATAAGAATCGAGATACCATTACCAATCCCGCGCTCAGTAATTTGCTCTCCGAGCCACATCAAGAACATCGTCCCTGATACTAAGCTCACTACCGCAACAAAGTAAAAGCCGAAGCCTAAGTTAACTACTAGGCCTGGTACTAAGTTAGGTAGACCAGTCGCAATACCAATTGACTGGAAAGTCGCTAATACTAACGTGCCGTATCTTGTATATTGACTGATTTTTTTACGTCCAGACTCGCCTTCTTTTTTCAATTCAGCCAGTGCTGGATGCACAACAGTCAACAACTGCATGATAATCGACGCCGAAATATACGGCATAATTCCCAATGCAAAAATAGAGGCACGCTCAAGGGCACCACCAGAGAACATGTTAAACATGCCTAAGATAGTACCCTTCTGCTGAGCGAAGAGCTCTGCTAAAACAGCAGCGTCAATACCAGGAATTGGTACAAATGAACCCGCTCTGAAAACGATAATTGCACCAATCACGAACAGGAGACGAGCTTTCAATTCTGATAGTCCGCCTTTCGCGCTTTTTAAATCAAGTCCTGGTTTTGCCATTGACGATTATTCCTCGATCTTACCGCCGGCAGCTTCAATAGCTGCACGTGCACCTTTGGTTACCTTCAGACCTTTTACGGTCACTGGGCGCTCAATGGTACCTGAAAGAACGATTTTCGCAAACTTGATGTTGCGAGTAATTACATTTGCGTCTTTCAACGAATGTAAGTCAATAACATCACCGTTAACTTTCGCTAGTTCACCTAGGCGTACTTCAGCTGTTACAAGAGCAACGCGTGAAGAAAAACCAAACTTCGGCAAACGGATTTTAAGAGGCATTTGACCGCCCTCAAATCCTACGCGTACACCGCCGCCACTACGTGACTTTTGACCTTTGTGACCACGACCACCAGTCTTACCAAGACCAGAACCGATACCACGGCCTACACGCTTTTTAGCTGATTTTGAACCTGGTGCTGGAGATAAAGTGTTTAACTGCATTTTATTCCTCCACCGATACCATGTAATAAACTTTATTTACCATACCGCGAACTGAAGGAGTATCTTCAAGTTCAACAGTGTGGCCAATGCGACGAAGGCCTAAACCTTTAATCGAAGCACGGTGCTTTGGTAAACGACCAATAGCACTTTTAGTTTGAGTTACTTTAATAGTTTTCTTAGCCATGGTGCATTACCCCTGAATATCATCAACATTCAGACCACGCTTAGCTGCGATTTGTTCTGGTGACTTCATGTGCACTAGAGCATCGACAGTTGCGCGAACGATGTTAATAGGGTTAGTAGAACCGTAAGCTTTAGACAGTACGTTATGTACGCCTGCAACTTCCAGTACAGCACGCATCGCACCACCGGCAATAACACCAGTACCTTCACTTGCTGGTTGCATGTAAACACGCGAACCTGAGTGACGGCCTTTGATTGGGTGATGCAAAGTACCTGCGTTCAATTGAACAGTTACGATATTACGACGAGCTTTCTCCATCGCTTTTTGAATCGCAGCCGGTACTTCACGAGCTTTACCATAGCCATAGCCAACTTTACCGTTACCGTCACCAACTACTGTTAGTGCAGTAAAGCTAAAGATGCGACCACCTTTTACCACTTTAGAAACACGATTTACTGCAACTAACTTCTCTTGCAGATCGTCTTTTTGCTGAGTTTCTAATTTAGCCATAATTTTATAACTCCTTTAGAACTTCAGGCCAGCTTCACGAGCGGCATCAGCTAATGCTGCTACACGACCATGATACTTAAAACCAGAACGGTCAAACGCAACCGAAGTTACGCCTTTCTCTACCGCACGTTCAGCAACGGTTTTACCCACTGCTTTAGCTGCGTCAACGTTACCAGTGCTTTTAACTGCTTCTTTAACTGCTTTTTCAACAGTTGAAGCAGAAACTAGTACATTTGCCTCAGAGTCGATAACCTGAGCGTAAATGTGACGCGGAGTACGATGAATGACCAGACGGTTAACGCCCAGTTCAAGGATCTTCTTACGTGCACGAGTAGCGCGACGTAAGCGAGATGTTTTCTTATCCATTTCGCGTTACCTTACTTCTTCTTAGCCTCTTTACGGCGTACATTCTCATCAGCGTAACGAACACCTTTACCTTTATAAGGTTCTGGTGGACGGTAGCCGCGAATTTCAGCTGCAACTTGACCAACCAACTGCTTATCAGTACCCGTAAGTACGATTTCAGTTTGGCTAGGGCATTCAGCCTTAACGCCTTCAGGAAGTTCGTGAACCAAAGGATGTGAGAAACCTAAAGTTAGGTCAACACCCTTGCCTGCAACTTTTGCACGGTAACCAACACCGATCAAAGTCAGTTTCTTCTGAAAACCTTCAGAAGTACCGATGACCATGTTGTTGATCAAAGCGCGAGCTGTACCCGCTTGTGCCCATGCGTTGGCAACGCCATCCACTGGTGCAACTTTGATTTCCGTACCTTCAACAGTAACAGTTACAGCGCTGTTGATTTCACGAGTTAAGGTGCCTTTAGCGCCTTTAACGCTAATGGCTTGACCGTTTACTGTCACCTCTACGCCCGCAGGAATAGCGACTGGTGCTTTTGCTACACGAGACATTGCTTGCTCCTTACGCTACGTAGCAGATAACTTCGCCACCCATGCCAGCTTGGCGAGCAGCTCTATCAGTCATCAAACCTTTAGAAGTGGACACAATTGCGACACCCAGACCGCCCATCACTTTAGGAAGTTCGTCTTTACCTTTGTAAATACGAAGACCTGGACGTGATACACGTTGGATAGTCTCAACGACTGGTTTGCCTTGGAAATACTTTAATGTTACTTCCAATTCAGGCTTAGCCTGGTCTGCTACGGCGTAGTCTGAGATATAACCTTCGTCTTTTAAGACTTTAGCAAGAGCGATTTTCAGCTTTGCAGAAGGCATAGTTACAGATACTTTGTTAGCAGCTTGGCCGTTACGAATACGGGTTAACATATCCGCAATAGGATCTTGCATGCTCATATTAGCTTACTCCGTACAGTAATTACCAGCTGGCCTTACGCAGACCAGGAACTTCACCACGCATTGTTGCTTCACGTAATTTAATACGGCTTAAGCCGAATTTACGTAAGTAACCATGTGGGCGACCAGTTTGATTACAGCGGTTACGCTGACGCGCACTGCTTGAATCACGTGGTAGTGATTGTAGCTTAAGAACTGCATCCCAACGTTCTTCTTCAGAAGTGTTTGGGTTAGCAATTAACGCCTTAAGCGCTGCACGTTTTTCAGCATATTTTGCTACGAGCTTTGCACGTTTATCTTCACGTGCCTTCATAGAACTTTTTGCCATTACGCTACCCTTATTTCTTAAATGGGAAGTTGAATGCGTCCAATAGAGCACGACCTTCTTCGTCATTCTTAGCAGACGTCGTAATAACGATGTCCATGCCACGAATTTTATCGATTTTATCATAATCGATTTCTGGGAAGATGATTTGCTCACGAACACCCATTGCATAGTTACCACGGCCATCAAACGCTTTCGCGCTCATGCCACGGAAATCACGAATACGTGGAATTGCAATGTCAACTAAACGCTCTAAGAATTCCCACATACGCTCACCGCGTAGGGTAACTTTACAGCCAATAGGGTAGCCTTCACGGATTTTAAAACCAGCAACTGATTTACGAGCTACAGTTACCACTGGTTTTTGACCAGCGATTGCAGTCATGTCACGAAGCGCATGCTCCATAACTTTTTTATCTGCAACAGCTTCGCCTACACCCATGTTCAGGGTGATTTTCTCAACCCGAGGGACTTGCATGACACTGGTATAACCAAACTTTTTAGCAAGTTCAGCGATAACAGTCTCTTTGTATTTATCATGCAGTTTCGCCATCGTTTACTCCAATTACTTAAACGAGTTCACTGTTCGATTTGAAGAAGCGGACTTTCTTGCCATCTTCGAATCGGAAACCAACACGATCAGCCTTGCCAGTGGCAGGGTTTACGATCGCTACATTTGATGCTTGAATCGGTGCTTCTTTGTCAACAATACCACCTTGAACACCCAATTGAGGGTTTGGCTTCTGGTGTTTCTTAACAAGATTTACGCCTTCAACAAACATTTTACCGTTAGATAAAACTTGGGTAACTTTACCAGTTTTTCCCTTGTCTTTACCTGTCAGTACGACTACTTCGTCTTCACGACGGATTTTTGCTGCCATTTTGAAGCTCCTTACAGTACTTCTGGTGCCAGCGAGACAATTTTCATGAATTGATCATTACGCAATTCACGTGTCACTGGGCCAAAGATACGAGTACCAATCGGTGCAAGGTTTGCGTTAAGCAATACCGCTGCGTTCCGATCGAAGCGAATGACAGAACCATCTGGACGACGTACGCCTTTCTTAGTACGGACTACCACCGCGTTATACACATCACCTTTCTTCGCTTTAGCGCGAGGAATTGCTTCTTTTACAGAAACTTTGATGATGTCGCCGATCCCGGCATAACGACGATGAGAGCCACCCAAGACCTTAATACATTGAACTCTACGCGCACCGCTATTATCGGCCACTTCAAGCTGCGATTGCATTTGGATCATTTCAAGTGCTCCGCTATCGTTACTACACAAAAGCCCTTAATTATTAGGGCATACATTCACCAATTTTCGAGCACATTTGCTCAAAAATGGCGCGCAAGTATACCACCATAATTCAGGAATAGGTAGTAATTAAAAAACAAACGGCCCCAAAAGTTGGAGCCGTTTCACTAAAAGCCTAAAAATTAGGCTTTTGTAACTACTTCAACCAATGTCCAAGACTTAGTCTTAGAAAGAGGACGACATTCGCTAATAGTAACGATATCGCCTTCTTTACACACGTTTTGCTCATCGTGTGCATGGATCTTAGTAGTACGTTTAATATACTTCCCGTAGATTGGGTGTTTTACTTGGCGCTCAACAGCAACAGTAATAGACTTGTCCATTTTGTCGCTAGTTACGCGGCCTAGTAATGTACGGATTTTATCAGACATTATGCACCCGCCTTAGAAGTAATAATGGTCTTAACACGCGCAATGTTGCGACGTACTGTTTTCAGTTGATGAGTTTGATTCAACTGGCCAGTAGCGTGTTGCATGCGCAGGTTGAACTGCTCACGCAGCAGACCAAGTAATTCAGCGTTTAAATCTTCAACGCTTTTTTCTCTTAGTTCGCTCGCTTTCATTACATCACCGTCTTAGTTACGAAGGTAGTCTTAATCGGAAGCTTGGCAGCAGCAAGAGTAAACGCTTCACGCGCTAGCTCTTCGTTCACACCATTCATCTCATAAAGAACCTTACCAGGTTGAATCTGACATACCCAGTATTCAACGTTACCTTTACCTTTACCCATACGCACTTCAAGAGGCTTAGAGGTAATTGGCTTGTCAGGGAAAACTCGAATCCAAATTTGTCCTTGACGTTTAATGTGACGAGTCATTGCACGACGCGCAGATTCGATTTGACGAGCTGTTAGACGACCACGTCCAACTGCTTTCAAACCGAAGTCACCGAAGCTTACTTCAGTGCCTTTACCAAGACCGCGGTTACGGCCTTTGTGCATCTTGCGAAACTTCATTCGTTTAGGTTGCAGCATTGAAGGCTCTCCTATTTACCACGAGGCTTGCGCTTTGGCTGCTTCGGCTCTTCTAGTTTTGGCATGATTCCGTCTAGAACTTCACCTTTGAAGATCCAAACTTTAATACCAATTACACCGTATTGGGTGTGAGCTTCTGCAGTTGCGTAGTCGATATCAGCACGAAGAGTGTGTAGAGGTACACGACCTTCACGATACCACTCAGAACGTGCGATTTCAGCACCGCCTAAACGGCCGCCTACTTGAACTTTGATACCTTGTGCACCAATGCGCATTGCATTTTGTACCGCACGCTTCATAGCACGACGGAACATAACACGACGCTCTAATTGCTGTGCAATAGAGTCAGCAACAAGTTTTGCATCAAGTTCTGGCTTACGGATCTCAGCGATGTTGATTTGTGCTGTAGTACCAGTCATTTTTGACACAGTCTTACGTAGCACTTCAACGTCTTCACCCTTCTTACCAATCACAACACCTGGACGGGCAGTGTGAATCGTAACGCGGATGCTTTTCGCTGGACGCTCGATAACAATCTTGGATACTGAAGCTGCTTTTAGTTTCTTGAAAAGAAACTGGCGAACTTCCCAGTCGCTATCTAGGTTTGCTGCATAATCACTCTTATCAGCGTACCAGGTAGAGATCCAAGGTTTGGTGATACCCAGACGGATACCATTTGGATGTACTTTCTGTCCCATTACTCTCTCCTAGCGATCTGCTACAACCACAGTGATGTGGCTGGTACGCTTGATGATACGGTCAGCACGGCCTTTAGCACGTGGTCTGATACGCTTCATAGTTGGAGCTTCATCAACGAAGATTTTACCAACGATTAGCTCGTCGATATCTGCACCTTCATTGTGCTCCGCATTTGCGATTGCTGAATTAAGTACTTTCTTAACCAGTACGGCCGCTTTCTTAGGGCTGAAGGTCAGGATTTCCAGCGCTTTAGCAACAGGTAATCCACGAACTTGATCAGCAACTAAGCGAGCTTTCTGAGGCGACGTACGGGCGTAACGATGTTTAGCTAAAACTTCCATCTTGAGTCTCCCGTATTAACGCTTCTTCGCTTTCTTATCAGCAGCGTGGCCGCGATAAGTGCGAGTTGGTGAAAATTCACCAAGCTTGTGACCGATCATTTCGTCAGTTACGAACACAGGTACGTGCTGACGACCATTATGGACAGCGATGGTCAATCCAATCATATTTGGAATGATCATTGAACGGCGTGACCAAGTCTTAATTGGCTTTTTGTCACCCGATTCCAACGCTTTCTCTACCTTCTTCAGCAAGTGCAGGTCAATGAAAGGACCTTTCTTGAGAGAACGTGGCATGGCGAATCCTCTTACTATTTATTACGACGACGTACGATGTACTTGTCAGTGCGTTTATTGCTACGAGTCTTATAACCCTTAGTAGGCATACCCCATGGAGACACAGGATGACGACCACCAGAAGTACGACCTTCACCACCACCATGTGGGTGATCTACAGGGTTCATGGCAACACCACGAACTGTAGGGCGTACGCCTCTCCAGCGTTTCGCACCAGCTTTACCTAATTGGCGTAGCATGTGCTCAGAGTTACCAACTTCACCTAAGGTTGCGCGGCAATCTACAGGAACTTTACGCATTTCGCCTGAGCGAAGACGTAGAGTCGCGTATGCGCTATCACGAGCAACAACTTGTACATATGCACCAGCTGAACGCGCGATTTGAGCGCCTTTACCAGGCTTCATTTCAACAGCGTGAACAACAGAACCTACTGGAATGTTGCGTAACGGCAATGCGTTACCCGCTTTGATTTCAGCATCAACGCCTGACATGATTTTGTCGCCAGCTTGCATGCCTTTAGCAGCAAGAATATAACGACGTTCACCATCTGCATACACTACTAGAGCGATATGCGCAGTACGGTTTGGATCGTACTCAAGACGTTCAATTTTTGCAGGGATACTATCTTTATTGCGTTTGAAGTCAATAATACGATAGTGCTGCTTGTGACCACCGCCCACGTGGCGAACAGTGATGCGACCAGTGTTGTTACGACCACCAGACTTTGACTTTTTCGCCAACAGGCCAGCAAAAGGTTTACCCTTGTGCAGATCTTTGTTCACCACTTTAACTACGTGGCGACGACCAGCAGAGGTTGGCTTACACTTAATAACTGCCATTGTTTAATCTCCTTTGCTTACTCAGCGCCGCCGACGAAGTCTAGGTCTGCACCGTCAGCTAAAGTAACATAGGCTTTTTTCCAATCGCTACGACGACCCATACGGGCACCGTGACGCTTAGTTTTACCTTTGTTAACCAAAGTGCGAACAGTCTTAACTTCAACTTCAAACAATTGAGCTACTGCAGCTTTAATTTCAGCTTTAGTGGCATCAGTTGCTACACGGAAAACTACAGTGTTCGTTTTCTCAGCATTAACAGTACTCTTTTCAGAGACGTGTGGTGCTAGAATAACTTTTAGCAAACGTTCTTCGCGGATCATGCTAGCATCTCCTCGATTTGCTTCACTGCATCAGCAGTAACCAACACAGTGTTGAACGCGATTAAGCTAACTGGGTCAATACCCGCAACGTCACGAACGTCAACTTTGTATAAGTTACGAGCTGCTAAGAACAAGTTCTCATCAACTTCTGGTGTAACAATCAATACATCGTCTAAATTCATGTCGTTTAGCTTGCTCTTTAGCTCTTTAGTTTTCGGAGCTTCAACACCAAACTTTTCAACAACTAGTAAACGGTCTTGACGTACTAATTCAGACAGAATGCTCTTAAGCGCTCCGCGGTACATCTTCTTGTTTACTTTTTGGCTGTGGTCTTGTGGCTTAGCCGCGAACGACACACCACCAGAACGCCAGATTGGGCTTTTCACAGAACCCGCACGAGCGCGACCTGTACCCTTTTGACGCCATGGCTTTTTACCAGAGCCTTTTACTTCTGCGCGCGTTTTTTGCGCACGAGTACCTTGACGAGCGTTTGCTGCGTAAGATACAACTACCTGATGAACCAGTGCTTCGTTAAACTCACGGCCAAAGGTAGCTTCGGAAACTTCAAGAGCGCCTTGCGCGTCTTTCAATGCTAATTCCATTACTATCTCCTCAGACCTTAAGCTTTAACTGCTGGCTTGATAATCAGGTCGCCATTGGTAGCACCAGGTACAGCACCTTTTACCAATAGTAGGCTGCGTTCTGCATCTACACGAACCACTTCTAGGTTTTGTGTAGTTGTACGCTCATCACCCATGTGACCAGACATCTTTTTACCTTTGAATACACGACCAGGCGTTTGGTTCTGACCGATAGAACCGTTTGCTCTGTGTGCCAAAGAGTTACCATGCGTCATGTCTTGAGTTTGGAAGTTCCAGCGCTTAACGCCGCCTTGGAAACCCTTACCTTTAGATTGACCAGTAACGTCTACTTTCGCTACGTCAGCGAAGATATCAACTGTTAGTTCAGCACCAACTTCAATGCCTTCACCTTCACCATCAGCAAGACGCATTTCACGAATGATACGACCAGCTTCTACGCCAGCCTTAGCAAAGTGACCCGCTTTTGCTTTATTGATGCGGTTGGCTTTTTTGGTGCCTGTAGTAAGTTGAAGTGCACGGTAACCGTCAACGTCAAGTGTTTTAACTTGAGCTACGCGATTCGCTAGAACTTCAATTACAGATACTGGGATTGAAGTACCATCTTCGGTGAAGATGCGCGTCATACCCACTTTACGACCAATTAGACCGATTGCCATCTCTCAAACCTCTTCTTAGGATCTCAATTAACCCAAGCTAATCTGAACGTCGACACCAGCTGCAAGATCTAGACGCATAAGTGCATCAACAGTCTTCTCAGTAGGCTCAACGATGTCAACTAGACGCTTGTGTGTACGTAATTCGTACTGGTCACGAGCATCTTTATTAACGTGTGGAGAGATCAAAACGGTATAACGCTCTTTGCGCGTTGGTAGTGGAATTGGACCACGTACCTGAGCGCCTGTACGCTTCGCAGTTTCAACGATTTCCGCAGTAGACTGATCAATTAAACGATGATCAAATCCTTTTAAGCGGATACGGATTCTTTGGTTCTGCATTGACCAGAGCTCCTAAAATGAACACATAAAAAATCACCCTCATGCAGCTTTCTTTTCGGAAAGGCAGAGTGAGATGATTTAACCGTTCGATTCCCAATCGGAATCGCTGTTTATTAATCGTTAATCATATCGATTAACGCTTTACTTTGTCACTGTACAATTGCAGTGAGCGGGCAATTATACTCAGCTTTTCGCTAAGATCAACCCAATAGCACAATTATTCTGCGATATAGTTCACATCGCAGCTTGTACATCAAAATATGGAGGGGATTATACGCAGATTCGATGAAAATACTATATTTGAAGAGATGATTTCTATTCAGTGCCCTCTTTTCTACTCACATCCTTTCTTTATGTTCTGTTCTTTTTTGGGGAAGGCTCGACTGATAAGTATTTCCTAAAGGTTTCTGGTTTAGGGTTGTGCCTCAAGCTAACGGTTCTTAATTGTGGTTGATATTCGCTTAGATTTTTGGCCATTCCTGAGCGAGCCACTTTCTGACATTCTTGTTGTTCTGAAATGTAACGTCTTGTCATCATTTTTAAAAATGCTTTGCTCGGGTGTTGTACTTTACCTTCTATTGGAGGGAGTGCCCTTGTATATGTTGTCGTAGTCGATTTATCTGACGATTTGATGGTTTCATGTAAATTAAGTTGATGGTTTGAATCATCGACACTAGGAGTTACAGGGAAATGACATAAAAGCCACCGAATAGTTCGTTCGTGTTGAGCTTTGGTATATGGCTCTCCAACATTATATGGCAGCTGATTGAAGTTAACAGACTGCATAATTGTTATCCGTTTATCTCTGTACAGATACAAATACTCTTCGTATCTATTAATTTTAGATTCAGGTCTTAAATGACTATTAACTTTTTCCAATATAACATCTTCTAGTCAACAACTCGTTAACTTACAGTCTAAATAACCTAAGCTTCCTGAAAAGTAGATATTAAGTAAATTTAATTCTAATGACTCATTATTACTGCAAACACTGTAATTCGCTGTGTTTAATTAAAGTTAATTAATGTCGGTTTGTTGAACGTTGCTCTTGTTTTATTGTGATTTCACCATTTATCACTTTTAAGTAACGTTTATATGGACCACTGAAAACTCACAAATAGAAGCAGAGAGTGATATGTATAATACTGTTCTTCTTCAATCTCAGTTGAAAGCTTTACTCGCAAACTTGTCTTCTACAGAACAGCACTCCATATCACTGGTATAATCCGCAGTTCACACTTGAGCCATATTCATAATCACTTATCAAATTGAGAAACCAAGTCCTGTTGACGTTCGTTTTGCAATGTTAACCCTTGCCCTAACTCTACAGCACTATTCACGTTACCTAACAAGGCTTCGGTGTTTTGCTCTAAACTTCGCATATTGCCTTCAACCTGTAGCATCGCTTGAGATTGCTCTTCAGCTGCAACAGCTGTTTGTTGCCCCACTCCTTGAACTTCTGTTAGCGATTCATTCATTTTTACCAACGTGGCTTTAAGTTGTTGTTCCGACTCTAAACTCTCTGAAATGAGCCCATGACTGAATTGCATTTGCTCAACAGCCTTAGCGGAAGTCTGTTTTAATCTGCTGATGATATCTTGAATCTCTTTACCTGATGTTTGTGAGCGATTTGCCAGCATTCGAACTTCATCAGCAACGACCGCAAAACCTCGCCCTGCATCCCCTGCTCTAGCTGCCTCAATTGCGGCATTCAATGCAAGTAAATTCGTTTGCTCAGCCAAACTGTCAATCACGCTGAGTACATCATCGATACGCCCACACAGCTCATCAAGGTTAGAAATTGAAAATTGAGATTTTTCCAATAATTCGGTGATTTTTAAATTGGATTCTTGTGAAATGGCGAGCGCTCGTTGCGTATCCTCGAGCTTTTGAATGGTCTGCTCAATATTGCATGCTGTTTCAACGGTATTTTGTGCGACTTCATTAATCGTCTCACTCATCTGACAAACTGAAGTTGCTACTTGCGAGAAATGATTATTCTGTTCAGTCAAATTATCTAAGTTTTGTTTATTTTGCTGATCCTGCCCCACAATCGACTTTTGCAATTTTTCACCACTGTCTTGAATACGCCCAACAATAGCCAATGTCTCGGCCTTGCGCATCCTTAGACTTAACTCTATATGTGAAAGCTCATCAACATGCCCAGTATAAATGTATTGATTAATTGGATTATCGTGTACTTCTTCACTGAGCTTAAGTGTTGATTGCCATCGGTGATTAAGTTTTAACAATGGCCATAAACCTATCGTGATTCCGGTTAACAATAAAACAAATTGATAAGCAATGTTGTCCTGTTGAACACCGAAACCAATACATAGCACCGAGAATAGCCAACCTATTATGAGACTTTGAATAATAGTTGGCCGATATTTAGGGACAATGATTTTATCTTTATTTAGCTTTTGATAGCACTTTTCAGCTCGTTTTATTAGATGGGCATCAGGCTTGGTTCTCACAGATTGATATTCATCAACTTCGCCATCATGTTTTATTGGGCTGACAAACGCATTCACCCAATAGTAATCACCGTTTTTACAACGATTTTTGACGAGTCCCATCCAGTTTCGACCACTCTTAATTGTGCTCCATAAATTTTTAAACGCTGCTTTGGGCATATCTGGGTGACGGATAGTATTGTGTGGCTGTCCAATCAGCTCTTCAGCTTCATAACCACTTACATTTAAGAAGTCTTGGTTGAGGTATGTAATGTTACTGTTTAAATCGGTTGTTGAAAGGATTTTAAAACTATCAGGGTAGACAACTTCATTTGCCATACTGCTTTTTTTTACATCCATGATGAAACTCTTATGACCAGACTGTAATTAAGACTTTATTTTGCCACCCCACTGTAAACATCTAAATAACAAACACTCTCTTGAAACAAAAAAACGCCACTTAGTTGACCAAAGTCAAACTTGCGGCGCATCATTTTCTTATCACTCGAAATCTTAATTTCTCTTAGCAACCTGAATCTATAATAATGCTGGATGGGTTAGCGGCTTGTTTCTGGCTGCCTGCTTGACGATAAAGTAAGTAGCAGTTCTCTTTTTTAATCATCGGATCAAAAATTCTTACTTGAGCTACGCCATCGTCGCTGTCTCCAATTTGCTGAAATTGCCAGTTTGCAGTCGAAGGATTAATACTTTGCTTTCCGTTAAAGACGAAGCCTAATGCATTTTTTAAATCTTCAGATTTTGTTGACAGGTAACCGTTAAAAGTTCCTAAACTTACACTGTCTATGACAATGCTATTCGCACCTTGAGAAGCTCCCATTTGAAGTGCCTTCTCATTGACAATTTTATTCGCCTTTGAAATTGCGACTTTTAATGAGTTTAACGCTGACGAATGATTTTCCTTAACTAAATTGACTGCAGATTTGTTTTGGCCAATTAATAGAATCCCTGCAATAACGAGCACTAATACAATCACGAAAACCAAGGCTTTAGATTGTGCAGCTCCATTTTGGTTTTGCATAGTGTTTCTCAACTTATGTTAATTACAGACTGAGCCGAGTCTATCATCAAGGTTTAAAATATTTCATTGCAAAAACATATAGCTTAGATTTTTTGACATATAAGAAGGGTGATTAACACCCTTTGTCTTCAATAAGATATTGTTCTGCTTTGGGTTGATCTAACGTACCAGCTTCAACATATATAATATGACAGTTTGCAGGTGCTTCTTTGTGCTGCAATTGAATCTTTCTCGGCTCATTTGATTTAGAAGGTTGCCCAATCATGTTCCAATAATCGAACGCCGTGTGATGTGTTTGAATCGAGCGGTAGGCAACGTCTAATCCACTCTCTAGAGAACTTGATGTCGCTCTTAACTTACCATTTAATAATGGAATAGCCACGCCATCAATCAGTACATCGGCTTCTCCTTCTGAGTTATGCATTGGCAATACTTGCTGATTCACATGTTTAATGGCCGTCAGTAACCCTAAAAGCTCCGATTTATGGTGTTTTGTTGTTGCTTGTTCCAAGGCTGGTTTATTTAATGCAATCAAAAGTCCAATAACAACTAATGTCGCTATGATTGCAATCATCATAATGGGTGTATTTGAAGATTGATTATCTTGATCCACAGTATTTCTCCATCCCTAAAGTAAAAATATCCTTTTAACTATAGGAAACAATGAGCATTTTGCTCAGCAACCGTGATTAATCATGGTTATTGTTGCGGCTTTAGGGTGAGAACCCGTTCCCGCTTCGCTGTAAACTAAGAAACAGTTCTTACTCGCACTGCTAGGAGCTAACTGGAGACTTTTACTTTGTCCATGACTGGCCTGCATTTCAACTAACGACCATCCTCTTAACGCAGACACGTTAGTCTCAGAGGCCAAATAAGCACTATCTAAACCTTGCCTTAACGCCGTACCGCTTGCACGCAGTTTTCCATTCATTAAATCAACTGGGTAACCATTAATAAAACGAGTGCTTTCTCCTCCCATTTCAAAATGGTTTGGTAGCAACGTATTATTAATATTATCGATGGCAACTCGCATCGCATTCAGTTTTGCAAGGTTTTGTTTTTGACTGTGAGCATCACTTTGTGTTGAAAGTGCCGCAGCACTGGTTGCGATAATCAGTAAGACGACAATAATGGCGACATTGATATTAAGTTGATTTGCTTTCATACATCTCTCCACTCTAATCCATAGAGAACAACAGTTAAGTTAAGTGTAGAAAAACAAATTGAGTTTGCAGAAAAAGAGCATGTGCAAACATGCTCTTATATAAAGAAAGAGTTACAACTTAGATTGATAAAGCGCTTTGCGTTCGCTTTCAGATAAGAAAGCCATTTCTACGCCATTAACTTGCAGCTGTTTTAATTCAGTTTGAGATAAGCCAATCTCTGAATGTGCCACTTGATATTCATGCGCAATATTAATGTTGCTCACACCAGGGTCATCCGTGTTCAAGTTAATCAAAACACCTTTATCTAAAAAGTGTTTAATTGGATGAGCTTGGTAAGACTCAACCGTTGAAGTATGCAAGTTACTGGTTGGGCAAGACTCAATGCCAATACGATTTTCAACTAAATAGTCCATCAATTCAGGATCGTGTATCGCTTTAACGCCATGTCCAATACGTGTAGCACCCAGCTCACGAATCGCTTGCCACATGCTTTGAGCACCATCAGCTTCACCAGCATGCACAGTGACCCCTAGGAAGGCATCACGCACTTTCATAAAGTGTTCATTGAACAGTTGACCTGGGAAGCCAAGCTCATCACCAGCTAAATCCATACCAACTAACTTGTCTTTGTGTGCCAACAAGGCATTCAATTCTTGATGACAAGCTTCTACGCCAAAAGAGCGAGACATAATGCCGATTAAGTTAACTTTTACATCATGATCTTTCAGGCCAGCTTGAACACCATCTGCAACAGCCTCTACGACACCTTCAATCGGCAATTTATGTGTCATTGCCATATAATAGGGACTGAATCGTAATTCTGCGTAGTCTAACCCTGTTAATGCGGCATCTGCCACATTTTCATAAGCGACTCGCTTAACGGCGTCTAGGTCAGCCAATACTTTTACCATCCAATCGAGCTTAGTTAAAAAACCGACAAGATCACTTTCTTTTCCTTGGATCTGAACAAACGGAGCTAAGGTTTCAATTGAATTTGCAGGTAATTCAATGCCATGTTGATGCCCTAAATCCCAAATGGTTTCAACTCGGACATTACCATCAAGGTGGCGATGCAAATCCACTAACGGTATCTTGTTATCGATCATTTATTTACCCCCCAAAAAAGCCCTCGCACGACCGAATGTCGACATTGTTATTACGACAGTGCGAGGAATTATCCCTAATTGATTTCGTAGATTTGCTGTAGCTAATTTTTTGTTTCAACAAGGCAGAGAATGCGGAGTGTGGTTGTTCTACACGAGCATTAGATAACGCCGTAGAAACGAAAAAGGAGCACAGCCTTTCAGGTTACGCTTAAAACTGGCAAACTCGTCGTTACTCATCACTCATTTAGCTCACTAAACTTCACTCTTCGTGCCTTGATTTTGCCAGTTTTATGCAGTAACAAATCAGGAAATAAATTAGGGATAATTCCTAAAGTAACAGCGGAGTCTATCAGGCTTTTTTTACGATGACTTCTATATTCTGTTTTTTATGTGAGGTAGATAGTTAAAAATATCGAAAAAGCATTTGAATCCAAAAAGAAAAATGTTTTTTATTACAATTTGCTCTTGATAAGGTTAGATCATCTCCACCAAATTAAATGTCTTCATGGCATAATCTTGATTGAGAAATAAAAAACAAAATAAAAACAGGGAATTTATGAAGAAGCTCATTTTATCGTTCTTGGTCGCATCAACACTATGTGGATGCAGCATCAATATTCATGCGCCCGTGCAAACCTCCAAAAATTCAGAAGATCAAAACATTAAAGCTGAGCGTCAATCTGTACTAGCCCCATTAATAGAACAAGATTGGCAAATCAAACAATTTGCTTCAGCACAGCTTGCCGCAAGCACGGGTGACAAGAGCCAACTTGGAAAACTTGATAACCTATCACCTAAGCACCTTGAAGATGTCTATCATCAGAAGCTGGGATTACTCGAACAGCTTTCAGCATTAGATGATTCAATACTCACAAAAGATGAGCGTATCAATAAACAAATCCTACAGTATCAGTTGCAAAACAGCATCGACATGTATCGCTTCCATGATCACTATCAGCCGATCACGGCAGAAAGTGGCTTTCATGCTTATATTGCTTCCATCAATAAAGGCCGCTTTAATACTGAGCAGGATTACCGCAACTATTTGAGTAAGCTGGCCGCACTTCCAAAATACTTCAACCAACAGACGTATTGGTTAACACAAGGTGTAAAGGCTGGTATCACTCCGCCTAAAGTCACTTTAAATGGATTTGAAGACAGCATCAGTGCATTTATCGTACCCGTCGAACAAAGCGGCTACTTTGCGCCATTTACTCATTACCCAGATCACTTTTCCGCCGAGTTAAAGCAAGAGTTAACCAGTAAAGGCCGTAACTTGTTGAAAAATCAAGTGTTAACGAGCTACCAAAAGTTCTATGACTTTATGACGCAGGAATACATTCCGAATGCGCGTACCAACATTGCTGCAACCAGCTTGCCTGACGGTAAAGATTTTTATGAAAATCGAGTTCAATACTACACAACTCTGCCAATGACATCTGATGAAGTACATCAGCTAGGCTTGAAAGAGGTTGCTCGAATTAAGGCTGAAATGCGTGAAGTGATTAAGCAGACTCAATTTAAAGGCACCTTTGCCGAGTTCTTGCACTTTCTACGAACTGATCCGCAGTTCTATCCAAAAACCGCAGAAGAGCTGTTGAAAGAAGCCTCTTATATTGCGAAACAAGCGGATGCCATGTTGCCAAAATACTTTGGTAAGCTACCTCGTATGCCTTATGGCATTGAGCCAGTGCCAGCGCAAATTGCACCAAAATACACTACGGGCCGTTATTCTGGTTCAAACCGTGATGACGAAGCAGGTTACTACTGGGTAAATACTTATGCGCTCGATAAACGCCCTTTATATGAATTAACTGCATTAACATTGCACGAAGCAGTGCCAGGGCATCACCTGCAAATATCGTTAAATAAAGAGCTTGATAACTTACCCAACTTCCGCCGTTATTCGTATATTTCAGCATTCGGAGAAGGTTGGGGGTTATATTCAGAATATCTAGGGTTAGAAGCTGGGCTTTACAAGGATCCATATTCTAATTTTGGTCGTTTAACCTACGAAATGTGGCGCGCCACTCGTTTAGTGGTTGATACAGGCATGCACGCTCAACACTGGACGCGACAACAAGCCATCAATTACATGGCTGAAAACTCTGCTTTATCACTGCACAATATCACGACAGAAGTTGACCGATATATTTCATGGCCGGGGCAAGCTTTGTCTTATAAAATAGGTGAACTCACTATTAAGCGGTTGCGTAAAAAAGCTGAAACTGCGTTAGGTGAAAAATTTGATATTCGTGCGTTTCATGATGCAGTATTAGCCAATGGTTCAGTGCCAATGTCGATTTTAGAACAACAAATAGATACTTTTATTGAAACACAAAAGTAAATTTAAGTGTCTTTATCTGGCAGGAGAGATTTTTTCTCCTGCTATCCTTAATTGATGAAGAAAAAAAGCCACATGAAGTATTCGTCGGAAACGGCCTTAAACACACCAGAGCAACAAAAATTTTGGCAACAAGTTGAGCATCGTTCACTCAGAGTCAGCCACGATGTGACTTTAGCCTATTGCCAAATATTAAACTCAAACTCAGATAAAGCTGTGGTGATCAGTAACGGACGAATCGAGTGTTATGAAAAATATCGTGAACTCATTTTCGATATTTATCACCAAGGCTACTCTGTTTATGCGGTTGATCACCGTGGGCAAGGTAAATCAACAAGGCTAACGACAAAGCGTCACTTAGGCCATGTCGATAAGTTCAATGATTATGTCCTCGACTTTACTCTCTTTGTCGATCAAGTCGTGAAGCCAAGAAAACACCAAAATTTATTTCTCCTGTGTCACTCAATGGGCGGCACAATTGGTGCGTTGTATATGCATCAACACCCAAAAGTATTCAAAGCGGCGGCCTTATCAGCCCCAATGCTCAGCATAAAGTTACCTGCGCCAAGAAAAGTCATTGATGTACTGGCCAAAGCACTCGACTTTAAGAATTGGCCAATTTATGTGTTGGGCGGAACAGACTTTAAATTTAAAGCATTTAAAGATAATGATCTCACAAATAGCACCAATCGCTATTTAGAGTTTCATCGTATTTACCGAACCTACCCAGATGTCCAGCTTGGCTCGCCGAGTAGTCATTGGTTGCGTGAAGCCCTTACCGCTGCCGATAACGCCAGACTGCTGTTACCCGCATTAAACACACCAACACTCACGCTTCAAGCAAATCAAGATAGTATTATTGATAACCAAGCATATGACGATATCTTTGAAAACTTGCTGTCTAGTAGCCAGTGCCGAAGACAGATCATCAACCCAGCTAAACATGAAATTTTGGTTGAAACCGATGATGTTCGAACTCAAGCATTAGATGCTATTTTTGCATTTTTCAGTGAGCACGCTTTAAAATAGTCCAAATCATTATCTAGAGACTCATTTATATGTTTCATATTGCTTTATATGAACCAGAAATTGCCCCGAACACAGGCAACATTATTCGTCTTTGCGCCAATAGCGGCTGTCATCTGCATCTTATTGAACCATTAGGTTTTGATTTTGAAGAAAAGAAGCTGCGCCGTGCTGGTTTAGACTATAAAGATCTGACCAACGTTACCCGCCATAAAAACTACGAGGCATTTCTTGAAGCCGTAAAGGGCAGACGGATTATGGCCTGCACCACGAAAGGCAGTCGTCCTCACTCTGAGCTTCAGTTCGAGACAGGCGACGTTTTATTGTTTGGGCCTGAAACCCGCGGCTTACCTATGGATATTATTGAAGCCACACCTTTAGAACAAAGATTACGTATTCCCATGGTTGCGTCGAGCCGTAGCTTGAATTTATCAAACTCAGTTGCAGTGATTGCCTATGAAGCATGGCGTCAGCTGGGATACGACGGTGCGTCGTAAACCACAATAAAGAGAGGCTATCGTCTCTCTTTACCTTTCAAATTCAGTGAATACGATTGCAAACAATCAACCTGCGACACCAGACAGTGTAAGCTCTAAAAAAACAATTATTCTGCCACTTTATGCTACGTTTACTTTTTGGGTTGTTCATCAGCCTCAGCTTTTCTCTCTCTGCGGCGACCATTGATCGCATCGAACCTATGAACTGGTGGGTCAACATGACCAACCCAGAACTGCAATTGATGGTGCATGGTGACAATATTGCCCACCTTTCTCCAGTGGTGAACCATCCGCACATTACCGTGAACAGTGTTGAAAAAACCGATAATCCAAATTTTATGTTTATCAATCTTACACTGAAGCCAGAACTCAAGGCCGGCACGGTTGACATCGATTTTGTTCAATACGATGAAGTTATGCTTAGCCGTGCATACCCGATATTGCAACGCACGCCTCACTCAAAGCAACGCCAAGGCTTTAGCAGCAAAGACAGTATTTATTTGATCACCCCTGACCGTTTTGCCAATGGTGATGCCAATAATGATGAAATGATCTCGATGTCAGAAGGACTAAACCGCTACTTTAAAGGCGGCCGCCATGGTGGTGACGTTCAAGGTGTGATTGACCACCTCAACTACATTGAGCGTATGGGTTTTACTCAAATTTGGTTAAACCCAGTATTAGAAAACGCCATGCCAGAGTATTCTTATCACGGTTATTCCACCACTGACTACTATCAAGTTGATCCACGCTTTGGCAGTAATCAGCTTTATACCGACTTATCGAACAAGGCAGCAGACAAAGGCATTGGCCTGATCATGGATGTGATTTTGAATCACATTGGCAGCGAACATTGGTGGATGCACGACATGCCAAGCCAAGATTGGCTTAACCAACATGACAACTACACCCAAACTAATCATTACCGTGAAGCGCTTAACGACCCGTACGCTGCCGAGGTCGATAAAGCCGGATTCAATAAAGGTTGGTTTGTACCGACCATGCCAGATTTAAATCAGCAAAACCCAAAGGTCGCTACCTACCTTACCCAAAACGCCATTTGGTGGATTGAGACCGCTAACTTATCAGGCATTCGAGTTGACACTTACTCGTACTCAGATAAAGCCTTTCTTGCCAATTGGACTCAGCAGATCATGCTTGAATATCCAAACTTTAATATCGTCGGTGAAGAATGGAGTGCAAGCCCAGCCACTGTGGCTTATTGGCAAAAAGGCTCACCACGCCATGATGATTACCCAACACAATTGCCAAGTTTGATGGATTTCCCACTGCAAATTGCCATCGTAAAAGCGTTAACTGAGCCAGAAAGTTGGGACAAAGGGTTAATCCACTTAAACCAAACGCTTGCCAATGACTTTTTATACGGCAACCCGTATAACTTGGTCACCTTCCCTGACAATCACGACATGGCAAGGATCTATACCGAGCTGAATGAAGACCCTGCTCTAGTTAAAATGGCACTGGCGTTCTTTGCCACCACTCGCGGCATTCCACAAATTTATTACGGTACAGAAATTTTGATGACCGGAACCAGTGACCACGGTGAATTACGCAAAGACTTCCCCGGTGGTTGGCAAGGCGACAAGATCAATGCGTTCACTGGTCAAGGCCTGAGCACCTCCGAGTTAGATATGCAGAATTACACTCGCAAGTTACTCAATTGGCGCAAACATTCTGATGTGATCCATCACGGTAAGCTTAAGCATTACAACCGCCAAGATGGTCTTTACATTTACTTCCGTTATCTTGAAGGTCAATCGAAAAAAGTAATGGTGGTACTCAATAAGAATACTGAGAGTAAGACGCTAGATTTATCTCGCTTTGTGGAAGTATTGGGGAATGCGTCGACATTCAAGGCTCGTGATGTAATGACGGGGAACGGCTTGAAGCTTGAAGGTACTTTGAAAGTGCCAGCTAAGCAGGCATTGATATTAGAGGTTGAGTGAGAGTTTATTTGAAGAGTCACTACTGAATTCAATCTCCCCATATACCTGCAGCAACTCTTATTCTGCAGGTATGTTTTTCGTACGATTTTACCGTAAATGAGTCGGATGGGTAACTTGGCTGAGAGACGGTCGAATGGTCAGTTGTGAGTTTACATCGACTACAGGTAATGCATAAAAAGATGTTGCCAGCCCCTGTTTTTCCATTTTTCGTTTCAGGCGACGATTAATCATCTTGCTATCAACTGAGTGATACTCGTAGTCATACCCTTTTTGCTTTAGTTGGCTGATAAGGTCTTGAGTGTAACTGCAGCTGTCTCTGCCATAGATAGTAATAGAGTGCTGTTGCTGAACGTGATGTATTTCTACGACGTTTGGTGTTTCCTGAACTTCAGGACGAAACTTTTGCCAGCCTTGATAGGCCGCAATCCCAAAAATAACCAGAAAGAGTATGCGCTTGATCATGTTAGGTTTCCTTACCTAAAATTAGTATTTATAGACTAGCACCCTCTTGTCGCTTAGCGATAGCCATTTGTTGCCTAAGTAATTGCATTTGAGATTCATTATTTTGGATATCTTGTTGATATCTTTTGATATCTGCATATGCACTTTGTTCTTTCGAATGGAGTAGATTATCTCTATCAAGACACAGTTTACTTCTTTCCGCCTGTACCTGTTTGATCTTTTTCTTTATCTCACTTGTTGTTAATGTTACTTCCAGTAGCTCTTCATCGGATTCATCGGCAGAGTCAGGTGCAACAGTCAAATCCATACCACCGAGTAACTCTTCTAATGTTTCTCCCGATTCATTAAACCCATGACGGGAACCCTGCCGGCTTAACACGCTTGGAGTAAAACTATCACTGCAATCCACTAAGGTATGCTTTACCTCATCTTTGGCAACAGCGGCATCCGAAAAACTTGTTTTCTTTCGTGTGCGACCTTGAGCTTTGGATATCGGATCGCAGTTTAGTTCTGATTCAGAATCTAGAGGTTTGGGGAGAGCTTGAGAAGCTGTTACTGATTTAGAACCACTAAAATCTTCTTGAGTGGTAGATCCTGAACTTTCGTATCCATCAAATAACTGGGGGGAATAGTAAGTTACTGGTGAATTTGTAATGCTCATTAAAAAATTCCGATCACTGAATTAATTAATATTTTATTTCACTATTCCTATTTGAACTAATTAATAATTATTTATAAAAATAATCATTTTTATCATGACAGTAAGCAACATAACTACCTTGTGTTTTCACAAACTAGCAATGCCTTTCACGCTGAAATGTCACTGACCATGATTGAATGAGTGCTTATCTAGAAGTGGGGTTATTTAAATGTACTTTTCATATACATATAAAGATGCTTAACATGCATTGAAAGCACTCCCCCACAATCTTGTACTCAAATTAACAAAACACTCTCTGTGCCCATCGAGCTAAACCCGATGTTACCGAACCAAAGTGATCACCTATGATGATTTCAGTATCAGGAAAAACTTTTTTGATTTGTTGATAAATTGCAGGGCTTTTTGCGGTTCCACCTGTGACATAAATGAGTTCTGGTGTGGTTCCTGATTCATCAACAGCCTGACGCATGAGGTTTTCAACTCGCTGCAAAGGCACCGTAATCGCTTGTTCAAGCTGATTTTGGCTCAGTTGAACTTGCAAATCATGCTCGATAAAGTCAAGGTTGGCATGACAAGTCGTTGCGTCTGATAACTGAATTTTGCTGTTTTCCGCTTGTTTAACCAATTGATAGCTCAATTGATCTTCCCTAAGTTTGAGCAAGCGCTCAAGCTTTGCTGGTTCTTCAGCATCTCTTAAAAGCTCTTTAATTAGGGTCTTTGTACTTAACTCAATAAAGGCACGCTGCGCACTGACATCATTCACTGCTACGGCATTCCAAAACACTTTACTTGGCATCATTTTGCCATCATTTAGCTTACTTTCACTGCCAAACTCTGGCATTAAGCCTTTCATCGCAAATGCAATATCGAGGTCGTTACCACCAATACGCTGACCACTATGGCCTAAACAATCGGCTTTACGATCGCTTTGATGACGACGCTCAGGTGACATGTTAACCACAGAGCAATCCGTTGTACCACCACCTACGTCGACGACTAAAACCGTTTTTTCATGATCTAACTGAGACTCGAAATCCATTGCAGCGGCAAGCGGCTCAAAAAGAAATACGACATGCTCAAAGCCAGCTCGTTTCGCTGCGGTAGATAAAATGGCTTCCGCTTGTTGATTACTGTCTTCTCCGCCAATCGCTTGAAAATTCACTGGGCGACCAATAACAGCATGAGTGATCTTATCAACCAATGCTTTTTCGGCTTGAGATTTTACGTGTTGCATCATCAGCGTCACGATATCTTCAAATAACGCCATTTGCTCTGGGCGTAACCCTACTGCACCTAAAAAAGATTTTGGCGAGCGCACATAGAAGCCTTCTTCAGGCATGTCTAGATATTGTTCGAATGCTGCCTGCCCAATAAACACAGTCTGCTCATGAGGCTCAAGATCCAATTCATGGCGCACCTGACGTGCACGACTTAATTGTGCCGATCTGAGCTTGGCATACTCTTCCTGTAATGCTTTAGGTAAGTTTTGATAGACTGCTTCAGCAATGAGCTCTCTATCGAGCGCATATAAGGTCGACATGATATATGGGCTATCGTCACCCAATGATAAAAGTTCTACTTTTTGATTGTTAAGAATGCCAATTGAGCAATTGGCACTGCCATAATCGAATCCGACAAACATTTTTATCCATCCCGAATTGATAAAAAGGCTGGGTAAGATACAGGATTATAATCAACTTGTCTGTGAGTTTTTATTTTCAGTTTATGAAAAAATCCGTCATGTCAATCAGATTCTCGTCTTCATTTTAATTCTTGCAAAAAGAGTCTTTGCTATTTTTTGTAGATTAAAATGTTGACTCTTGAACAAATAAATCTGAACATTTAGGGTATTCATGTTCAATCCACGTCTTCATTTCATTACGACGCAACTCTCTTGCTTTGTGCCACACACCAGTCGCAAAGTCTTTAAACTCACTGTTTTCTTGTCCTAAAAGATTTCCAACCATTTTAATTGCAGTTTTGAGTCTTTCGTCTTCAAAGGAAATCACAGCATTGATAAAAGTAGGATTCAAAATAATCTCCTTGATTGCTTTTGAATCCGCTAATTCAATCAATTTTTTAAGCGATATATAGTTAGGCGTCTTTAGGGCATTGCAAAACAACCTTATCCACTCCTCCGGAGAAAAGCTATCAACTCCTGCATCATGCCACCGTTGTATTTCAGTACCATCACCTTCAAGTACAGCCTTTTCAAACTGTCTTTTTTTATAAAATAGAGTCTTGTTTCTATCAGCTTTAGCTTTGGCCTCAGGGGAAACTTTGAGCTTCTTCAACTCCTCAACCGATTTTGTTAATTGCTCTAAGTACTTCTTTATTTGAGAGCTGGGGTTTTGAATTAAAGGAGTAATGTCTTTAGAGCTAAGATCCGTTCCGTAAGGTAAAATAGCTCTTACTATATGTATAAGTTTGTTTTTTTTACAAGCCCATTGCAATAATCGAGAACTAGAATCAGGAGCATCCATTTTAAGTAAGTCTTCTTGGCAAAAATTAGATAGGAGCAGACACACAAGAGAAGAATTGGTAGAAAGTAAAACTTCATGGAAAATAATCTTTGATAATTCATGTTTGATTGGAGGAACCATCGACCCAGTAACAGTAGTCCGCTCAATAATTACAGCTTGCCTAACATCGATATCAAATTTCTCCATCAAAAAAGCAACTACTTTTAAAGATTTGTGATGACATCCATGAGTAAAGAGATTCCTTTCTTCTCTTTGATTATTGATAAATCCCGTACTAAACTCGCGTGTTTGCGAGTAATCAAGGTCAAGTTCTGTCATTAGGTATTCTAGTATTTCAGGCTGATCAGCAACTACCACATCAAATACTACCGGCAACATTTCGCTGCGCTTTCTATCATTTAAACATAAACGTTCAACCACATCTAACCAACCACCTTTAATAGCTAAAGATAACAATGGCTTTATTTCATCAAATGGAATTAATTTATAAGAGGTTGGGCTTAAGTGACACAAGGTCTTGCGACTTAATAAACAGAGTTCTGAATACGGAAACTTCTTATCACACAATGCTTGCTCTACAAGTAATATTTGCTCATTCACAGGCAAAAAATGACAAAGTTTAACTATGAATTTTTTATTGAAGTCAGACGCATTAACAATTTCAGCTAAACAATTATTTCCCTTTTCTTCTTGCCTAAGTGAAATTATCTTTCGCTTTAAAGTGATGCAAATTAACTGATATACCTCATTATCATACTCTCTAGGTTTAATCCCAGAAAAGATATGTAAACCAAATCGGGTCACTTCTGAAATTGTTTGGAGTTTCGATAGCGCACTCTCTATGAGAGGAATATAAATATGTGGGTGTGTTTTGTTTAAATCTAAAGCTGGAACTTGTGTTTGTTGAACATCTTGATATGGTGTCCACGGCATCAGTTGAACACTATATTGTTTTCCATTTAAGCAGGCAGCAGAAGGATTATCCTCAACTAATTTATTCCCCCACGCAAGAGCTTTACGTGGCAATGTTTGAGTCGAATTGTGATGAATAATTTTTGCTGGTGATAAATAAGCATCTGCCAATTTAATAAAAGATAGTGCATCAGTATGTGATACATAACCGAATCGAGGTGTTTTTACAAAAGCAGTTTCTTTGTCATTGAGCACTTTCTTATTCCCGTCACATGAGAACCCAAAGTGATTGGCACAGAAATCAACAAGTAACTCTATATATTTCTCTAAATTCTCCTCTGAAATATCATGGCGATAAATTAGGTAATCTTTTGCTAACTCAGTTACTAATTGCTTTTGAGCTGAATGTAAGCATTCAAGCTGCTCCTCTTTAGCGCATCGAAGCGTTTGTATTGCTCGGTATAGATTTGAAGGCTTATGGCGCACGACTTCTATTTGACGTGCAGCCAATACCTTATCCTTATTAGATATTTCAGTATCTAGGCGTAGTGTATTTAAGTCATCGAGTTGCTGTGTTGGTTGTCCATATAAATTTTGATGGCAAGGATATTCGGGAGGCTGTTTTGCAATATGCTCAGGTTTTAACTCTACACCATGATGAGAAAATAATGTGTCTGGTTCAACTTCATCTAGCTTCTTAGATTTGTCAACTCCGAACCAATCACTCGTATCTATATCAACAGTTTTATCGCCTTCTTCTGAAGTACAAAATTCAGTCTGCGACAAAGTTGCTAAATCAATGCGTTCTGCCATATACAACACTTAGTAATTGAGAAACTAATAACTAAGCTAACATCAATAACATACAAACTTGCATTAATTAATTTTCACCTTTCTGATGATCTAAAGTTAATTGCTTCTTTATATTCTCTAATCTCGTAATGCCCTTTAAAACAATCCACTCCTTATATTACTTGAAAAAAAACGGCATGGTTAATTGCCATGCCGTTTAACATAAATCCAATCAGAACTTACTGAGCGTTAAAGCCCACTGCTTTAATATCCACTTGAGTTACATCACCATATTGCTTAGCAATTGGCGCCACTTTTTCAGCATTACCAATCAATACATACTGCAAGTTTTCTTTCGGGAAATACTGGTTCACTAAACGTTTAGTTTCATCCAATGTTAATCCATCTACTTTGGCCTGAAAGTCATTGATGTAGCTGTCATCAAAGCCATACAAATACATGTTGGATAACAAACCTGCTAGCTGGCCATTGGTTTCAAACTTAGGTGGAAATTGCCCCTTAACATAAGCTTTAGCTGAATTTAAGGTTGCTTGGTCAATACCTTGCTCCCATAAGCGGCTATAAGTTTTCAATGCTAAGTCGATGGCTTCTTTGGTCGTTGAGGTTTTGGTAAACGTACTTATTCTAAATACACCATCTTTAGAATAAGGGACAAAACCTGAACGAGCACCATAGGTCAGCCCAGCATTCACTCGAAGTTCATCGTTTAACCACGACGTAAAACGCCCACCTAAAATGGTGTTAACAACGGTCAGCCCTACACGATCTTTATTGTCATAACGAATACCTTTACCACCAATTAAAAACGTAGTTTCAATGGCATCGCTTTTGTCCACTAATAAGACTTTACTGGCTTGAGGCGCTGGCATGGCAACTAAGTTTGCAGCAACCACTTGAGTTGATGCCTGCCATTGACCAAAAGCGTTTTCTAGTCGCGCTTTCATTTGCTTAGGTTCAAAATCACCAACCACAGTAATTGCCGTGTTTTGTGGCTGATAGAACCCCTGATAAAAAGATTTAAGTGCATTTACATCAATTTGTTTAAGGCTATCACTGTTACCTGATGTTGGTTTTCCATATGGATTATCACCAAACACTAAACGGTCAAAATAACGCCCAATCACATTGCGCGGGCTTTCTTTGGCTTGCCCTAGACCAGCAATCTTTCGCTGTTTTAACTTAGCAAACTCTTGCGCATCAAACTTTGGCTCTAACAATACCGCTTTAATAATCGGTAGCATTTTACCTAAATCTTTTGCAAGAAAGTCACTGCTGATCACACTCCCTTCTTTACGCCCTGATGTCGCTAGGCTCGCCCCCATAAAGTCGACGGTTTGCTCAATTTCAGATTTTGACCACCTACCTGCACCTAATAATAGGCTGTCCGCCGTTAAGCTGGCTTGTCCGCCCACGATGTCGTTTACACTGCCGGCTTTAACGACTGCATCAATCGTAATGAGCGGCACTTCTTTATGTGGCATCAAGTAGACTGTCAAGCCATTAGCTAGCTGATACTTTTCATATTGTGGCATTTTAAAACTGCCAGTATTGGTCACTTCGGCTTTGACAGCTTGTGGGGCTGTGGTTGAATTACAACCCGTTAGAGAAACAGCACAACCTAACGCCAAACCAAGCAGCCATTTTGATTTCATTGCTGTTGTAATTTTAGATGGCTTCATTGATCTTTCTCCTCGTGAGCTGCTAATACACCTACCGTTCGATTAGACTTTTTCAAATATTTTTGTGCGACACGTTGAATGTCTTCCGGGGTAACTTTGCTATACAGTTCAGGCGCTTGAAATAGCTTTTTGTAGTCACCAAAGAACATTTCGTAGGTACCAATGGTATTGGCCTTACCGTTTATGGTTTCCATAGTACGGTAGAAGTCCATCAACTTAATGTTTTTGACTTTATCCAGCTCGTGTTGAGTCACGCCTTTCTCAGCAATCAGATTAATTTGCTTTATCAGCGCCTTTTCAAGTTTCGATTCTGAAACCTTAGGGCTTGCGATACCGTAAACATAAAACAAATTTGGGTCGAACGAGGTTGGCATATACGTTTCTGCTGCAAGGGCTATTTGCTTATCCACTAGCCCTTGATACAAGCGTGAACTTTTTCCTTCGCTTAATATCGAAGACAAAATATCCAACGCATAGTAATCATCTGATTTCGAATTTGGAATATGGTAAGCCAGCATGACATTCGGTGTGCTGACCGACGCTTTTTCAACAAATACACGACGCTCACCTTTTTGTTCAGGCTCAACAGTACGAACTTTTTCAGGGGGTGTTTGGGCCGGGATTGGCTCAAAATATTGCTTTGCTAGACGCTTTACGTTATCGAACTTAACGTCGCCAGCAATTACAACTACTGCATTATTGGGTGCATAATATGTTTTATGGTATTGCTGCAAATCTTCCATGGTCCAAGCTTGGATATCTGACTCATGTCCAATAACCGACCATGAATAAGGGTGAGCAATAAACGCAACGCCTTTTAGAGGTCCTGAAAGTGCTCGCCAGTTTGAATTTTCTAGGCCAGTTGTTCGCTCAGAAGCCACCACGCCACGTTCACTTTGTACCATTTTAGGGTTAATGTCTAAATGACCAATTCTATCAGCTTCAAGATCAAACATCGTTTCTAGGGCATTAGCAGGAAACCAATCGGTATAAACCGTTAAATCTTCTGTTGCATAAGCGTTATTAGCGCCACCAGCGGCTTCCATAGTACGGTCGAACATTTTAGGCCCGTACTTTTTTGCTCCATTAAACATCATATGCTCAAAGAAGTGAGAGATGCCCGTAATGCCAGGATGCTCATTACGCGATCCTACTTTCCAAAACAAATACATATTGGCATTTGGAATCGAATGATCCTCTAATACCATTATCTTCATGCCATTTTCTAAGGTAAAGCTTTTTACGTCTGCTGCTGTGGTTTCAGCCTGTACCGCACCTGCGGTGAACATCAACCCCAGAGATAGACTTAAAGCTGTTAAGGTGCGCTTCATTATCATTCCCTATTTTTATGTTTGTAATTAAGGCCTTGATATTTGACCTTAATTGTCTCGATTCAATTTAGTTATTTACGTTTAGCTCTGTCATCGCTAATTTAGTCATCGCCTCTACCCCAATTTTGAATGCAGATTCATCCGCATAAAAATGAGGTGAGTGGTTACTGGCAACAGTTTTTAAGTCTTGATCGGGTGGCGTAACGCCTAGAAAAAGGAAGAGTCCTGGCGTTTCCAATGCATAATAAGAAAAGTCTTCTGCACCTGTAATTAAGCTGGGTTCGATCAATTTGCCTTCATCAACAACCGTGGCCAGCACTGGTCGCATTTTTGCTACTAATTCAGGATTGTTGACGGTAACCGGATAACCATCATCAATTTCGGTTGTCGCTGTTGCGCCTAATGTTGCCGCTGCATTCGTGACAATCTCGCCCAGTCGCTTTTTAATGTCTTTTCGCATTGCTTGATCAAACGTGCGAATGGTACCAATAAGCTCAACTTCATCAGGAATAATGTTTGAACGTACACCACCATTGATGGCACCAAAGCTGACGACTGCAGGAGCTTTTGTCACATCTACTTGGCGGCTGATGATGGTTTGGACACTATTGATCACTTGCGCAGACGCTACGATCGGGTCGACACCTTGCCATGGGCGAGAGCCGTGGGTTTGTTTACCTTTTACCTTAATGGTAAATGAATCTTCACTGGCCATCGCAGGGCCACTGCGAAGTGCAATTGTGCCGGTATGCATGCTAGAGCTGACGTGTAAGCCGAACACTTTTTCAGGCTTTCTCGCTTTAAACAAACCTTCCTTGAGCATTAACTCAGCACCACCTTCTTCCCCGTCAGGTGCACCTTCTTCTGCAGGCTGGAAAATAAACATCACATCGCCTGCTAATTGATCTTTAATTTTTGTGAGATTGTGAGCCACACCTAATAACATCGCCACATGGGTATCATGACCGCAGGCATGCATGACTCCAACGTTGTTACCTCTATATTCGGTTGTAGCTTTGGAAGCAAAAGGTAAATCAACTTGCTCGGTAACTGGCAGCGCATCCATATCCGCACGCAGCGCAATCAAAGGGCCCTGCTTACCACCTTTTAAAATTCCTACAACGCCTGTGTGTGCAACGCCAGTTTGTACTTCAAGTCCTAACTCACGTAATTCCTTAGCAACCAATTCGCTGGTTTTAAATTCTCGATTAGAGAGCTCCGGATATTGATGAAGTTGCCTGCGCAGTTCAATGACCCTGGCTTCAACATCACTGGTAAGTGCTTTTGCATCTGCAGCATAAGTTTGAGTAAAAGGAAGAATTGCCGTCACTAAAGAGAGCATAGATAACGACTTTTTTAAGTTAAACATAGCGATCCATTCCATATTATTTTGAACGCTACGTTACCGATTTTTTTACAAATTGTTAACCAATGATCGATTTTTTTAGTAACTAAGTGTGAACATCTATTGCCTGTTTTTTTGATGGCTAAGGTTTTACTGTTGATGACTGTACTTTCACTGCCTCTCCTTGTGAGTATTGAGGTAGTGTACTCTGTACCCATTTCGTTGCCGTCGTATCTTGATCTTGATTAAACATGAGCAAATGCACACCATTTGGATGTTGGAGTGAAACGTAACTCGGGATTTGTAACTGGACGTATGAAATATTGCTCTGATGCTTATCCAAATGTTTTTGGAAATTATCACCAAGTAAAATCAAGGTGAATGGTGCTTTGAAGTCTTTTGTAAATTCACATAGATCTTTAAGCATGTCTTCTTCAATGGCTGCAGCGATAAATACCATCGGCTTATCAGTAGCATAATTTTTGATGACCTTTTTTTGTTCATATGGATATACTTTTTCACTCCCAAACTTTTTTTGAGGTGGAGTTTTATCCGTGGCATACCCTTTTAAGCCCAATTCCTCGCCATTGCTCTCTTTGAGTGCGACTGTGGTCATAGCTCTGCCTGCACCAATTTCGACAAACCCTCGATCTCCTCTCGGTAACGCTTTTATCACCACTTTTAAATCCTCAGCTAGCTCAGCGCTGGGGATCTGATACAGCTGTAACTGAGTTGTAATATAGAGGTGAGCAAAGCTAATAAACTCTGGCATTGTGGCTTTTTCTAAGATTTGATCCCGTCTTTCTCCGCCTACAGTTCCATCACGTAAATGTTCTTCAATAACTTTTAAGTGAACAAGCGATTTAGGGACTTTATCATCATTGAGTTCCGCAATGGTTCGCATTAGTGCCTTCGCAGCTGCGACATCTTCTTTTGAGATGGAACTATCACTTTCGAGCATTCGAACGCACTCCACCAGCCCAAGTAAAATCTCGTCTTTCTTATAGACACCACCCAGTTTAATGTCTTTGTCTACTGACTTAAAAAGCGAAACTTGAGGACTTCTTGAAGCCTGCATACCTGAATGTTGACTCTCAAAAGCATCTGCAGCATCAAAGTCATGAAATGATCTTGCATTAACTAAATTAGCAAGGGCTTGTTGTTGGTTTACGTCCAATTTATAGAGGTATTGAAAACACTCTAAGCCATCCGGAGGACGATTATAAATACGGTGCGCTTTTCCTTGCGTGTAGGGTTCACTCAACTTACTTTTTAATACTTCTGCTAAACCGCTTAGCTGGTAATTTGCCTGAGATTGTAAATAGTTTGGCGATAATGATATCGATGGTTTTGCAGCTGCGTCAGTCATGATTTTGCCCTTATGACTAATATACTATTCGAGCATACCACTTCACCTTGTGACTTAATTAAATGGACAGATTAAACTTGATTAATTCTTATTTATCTTATTCATTGAGATCGATTAAATTTAAGCAAATATCAAATTTATAACTACACTTTCATTGGATTTGAAATATTACTTTCATGGAGGAAAGATCCCAATGAATTCGTTATCTAAGCTTATTATCTCTAGTGTTGCGTTAACCAGCTTCAGTGCCTTTTCAGCGCTTGATTTAGACTATCAACATGAAGTGAGCCTACAAGCTAAAGATCAAACAGGCGATTCCAATACCGATACTTATTGGAAAGGTCAATACACCTACTATGCAAAGCCGATAGAGCAAACCAAAGGACCTTATTACCTTAACGCTTTTCTGGCTCATAGCTCTCAGCTGACCCTCATGTATGGTCACAAAAAAGATGACAATGATTACGGCATCAAGGGTAAATGGTTTGTGAGAGATCATTGGTTCATTGCTGGTGAATATGAACGAGCTGAACTTTACGGTGACTACTTTGATAGATATCATTTTGAAGTTGGTAACTACATCAATGACTACACCAAAGTGTATGTATCAGCAGAACGTGATGACTTGGGCGATAAAGACGGTAAGCTAGAAATCGATACATACAGCCTTGGCGTTAAAAGCTTTATCTCACTGCCTAATGATACCGGGGTATTACTAAAAGCGGCTTATTTATTTAAGGACGTTGAAACCGGTGCTCCAAAGTCAGATACCAATAACATCAAACTGCATGCTGAGTATTTCTTTAATCAATCATTTTCTATCGATGCCCACTATGAAAATGGAAATAATGATGATGCTCAATATGGTGTTAGAGCCGCCTACTTTATTCGTATCTTAGACAACTTATCTTTAGATCTCACAGCGGGTAAATATTTTGAGCCAGAGGATAAAGACTCAGGCATAAATTGGTCAGCAAGATTCGTTGGACGCTTTTAGTCTAACTAAGATTTGATTTAACTAATTACTCTATAAAGAACTGTCATAAACTCATTGGGTTCATGAATAGTTTGCAAGGATGAATGATGAAATTTAACCGTACCCAACTCGCAATGCTCATCGGCTGTATAAGCTTATCCTCTTATGCGGCTCAAGATGGCAAGTATCACCATGAAGGCAGCATTGGCACATACGACAATACTTCTGTACCAAATTCTGATGCATATTGGATTGGTGACTACACGTATTATGCAAAAGGTGTTGATCAGAATAAGGGACCTTATCGTTTAAATGCATTTTTGGCTCATTCATCACAGGTGCATGTAAAGTATAAACACCGTGATGACTTCGATGCGTACACCATAAAAGGTAAGTTGTTTTTTGGTGACCACTGGTTTGTTGCTGGCTTATACGACTATACCGATGACCTAGGCACAGGTGAAGATACCTATAAGTTAGAGCTTGGTAATTATATTAGTGACACTGCAAAAGTGTATATTTCAGCACAGCGCCTTGAAATTGATACTTCACCATCAAAGTATGACTATGATAAATACGCCATAGGTGCAAAAGGGTTTATTGAAACCAACGGTGATATGGGCTTTTTGCTGAAAGCGGAATACCTTTATAAAAACTATCAATATTCAAAGTATAAATCCGACTCTCACGGTTATTTAGCTGAAGCGGATTACTTCTTCACCAAATCTTTTTCAATCGGTGGTTTTTACTCAGATGGAAATAATGAAGACAAATCCTATGGCGGGCGAGCGAACTACTTCTTACGCCTAACGGATAATTTATCATTGGATTTAGCTGTCGATAAAACATACGAACCCAAAGAAGACGGTACTAATTGGGGGGTAAGGCTTGTTGGCCGCTTTTGAATAAATAAATATTTACAAACAACAAGTTGAACTCAATATAGAACTTGTACTCTAATGAGCTGCCGATATGAAAATATCGGCAGCTTTTTATTACAAGGATGAACTATGAAAATAAAGCAAACGGCTTTTGCCGTCTTTTTGGGATGTTTGAGCTGCTCAACTTTTGCAGCCGACGATAATAACTTTCAACATCAACTCAGTCTTGGTGTTACTGATACCGTAAACAGTGACTATAATACTAATGCCTTTTGGTCTGCAAACTATCAATATTACTTTTCTCCTGTTTCACAGAAGAAAGGACCTTATGCATTGAATGCATGGTTAGCCCAAACCAGTGAATTTGGTGTCAGATTAGGCAGTGGTAATGACTCTCGAAATTACGGCTTAAACGGCAAATATGTTACTGACTCTAACTGGTTCATCAGTGCCAGCTATTTAATGTCAGACCTTGATGCACCTCGTAACCCTTCTATCGATAGATATGGTGCTGCAATAGGCTACTATTTAGATGATTGGACAAGCATCAGTCTCTCTTACGATAAATTCGAGTTTAACAAGGTTTTTGCTGATCCAGAGACAACAAGCTACACATTAAATGCCAGTCGCTTTTTTTCATTTGAAGAAGACAGCGGCTTATTCTTAAGCGCAAGTTTAAGCTATGCCGACTTTGAGCATAATGGCTTTAGCGATGACTCAACATCTTTTGGGATTAGCTCTGATTATTACTTCAATAAATCTTGGTCTGTCGGGGCGAATTATTCTCGAGATAATGAAAATGATGACACTTACGGTCTTCAAACCAGTTATTTTTGGCGAATGTCAGACAGCATCTCTTTAATAACCAACGTAAGTAAAATCTTAGAGCCTGATTCAGGCAGTGGTTTTGGAGTAGGCCTTAATTTGACAGGTAGGTTCTAACTTAACCCTTTGCAAGGTTAGTAAGTTAATTGTTACTAACCTTGAAACCCTTTTATACCAAAGATTAATTTTTCAGCCAAAAATTAGACATCCATAAAATAGCATCTATGCTTTAGCCTGATTTTTACAATTATGTGAAATAAAGGAAGAATGAACATGATGAAATGGACGTCAGCAATCTCAGTATTAAGTTTAAGTGTCATTGGCTTCTCAGCAATGGGAGCACAAGACAAAGACTACCAAAATGAGCTTACTGTGAGTTACATGGATTTCTCTTCAAGTAAGTTAGATGTAGATCCAACATGGGGTGTTCAATACTCTTATTATGGCTCACCTATCTCACAATCGGCGAGCCCATATCAGTTAAATCGCTTCCTATCTCAAACTTCAGTATTGGATTTAGATTATTCAACCACTGACAGTAATCACTCTTATGGTGTTGGTGGTAAGTATGTATTCGACTCCAAATGGTTTATTGGGGGCAATTACGAAAATACTGACACTGGGCCATTCGGTGGTGCTGATATTTATAATATCAATCTTGGTTACTATCTTAATGACTTCACAGCAGTGTATGTTGGAGTCGATAAGGTAGACTCAGATAATCCTCGTAGTGCAATTAACATTAATAGCTACCAGTATGACATTGGTATTAAAAGTTTTATTGAGACGACTTACGGCGAAGGGTTTTACTTCACCGCAGATTACAGCTTTAATGATGACAAAGTTAAAACAGCATTAGGTACCAATAACCTGGATTACAGAGACTGGGGGGTTTCAGTAGATTACTACCTCACCAACGCATTCTCTATTGGTGGTTCATACTCTGATGGTTCTTATGATAATGCTGAAGACACTTATACTGTCAATGCAGCTTACTTCATTCGAATTGTCGATAACATCTCGTTATCGGTGAGAGCAGATAAGACAGTTGAACCAAGCAGTGATGGTTTTACTTATGACATCGGTTTAGTCGGTCGTTTCTAAACTTATGAATGATGCCTACGCTTCTGGGTAGGCATCACCTTTCATTTACAGCTCTCGTTTTACCGTTTTTGCCACTTTCTGTTGATGACTCTTTTCTATGGCTTGATAGTATGAAGCATAAGGCGGGCGGTTAATGTATTTACCTTTACCCGCTTTCACTAAAACTTCGCCACGTCGATAAGCCACTTCTCCCGCCGCAATGGTGTATGCAGGAATACCAGTCATCGTCATGCCCTCATAGATATTAAAATCAACCTTTGAATGTTGATTGATGACAGATAACACTTTACTGGCTTTGGGGTCCCAAATAACTAGATCTGCATCAGAGTTAACTTGAATAGCACCTTTTCTTGGATAGATATTAAAAATTTTCGCTGCATTAGTGGACGTTACAGCAACAAATTCATTCATCGTAAGTTGCCCTGAATTAACGCCATTATTCCATAGCACCATCAAGCGCTCCTCCACTGAAGAAACACCGTTTGGGATCTTAGTAAAATCATTTTTACCCATGGCTTTTTGTTCTGCGCAAAATGCACAGTGATCTGTTGCCGTTGTTTGCAGCGCTCCCGACTTTAGTCCATTCCAAAGTGCTTGCTGATGATTTTTAGGTCTAAAAGGTGGACTCATGACATGTGCAGCAGCATGCAACCAGTTTTTATCTTGATAGACACTGTCGTCAATCGTTAAATGTGCGGCTAAACACTCTCCAAAGACGCGCTGCCCATTCTCTGTTGCATAACGAATAGCATCGAGTGTTTGGCTGGCCGAAACATGCACTAAATAGAGTGGACTACCCAGTGTATCAGCAATACTAATTGCACGATTAGCCGCTTCTGATTCTACAATCGGTGGTCTTGATAAAGGGTGCGCTTCAGGCCCTGTGATACCTCGTTCTAATAATGACTGCTGTAAGTGATACACCAATTCACCATTTTCGGCATGTACGGTTGGAATCGCACCGAGTTCAATGCAGCGGCTAAAGCTGGCGATCATCATATCATCGGTAGCCATAATGGCGTTTTTGTATGCCATAAAGTGCTTAAAACTGTTTACTCCATGTTTCTCTACTAACGTCTGCATGTCCCGAGATACTGAATCATCCCACCACGTTATCGCCACATGAAAGCTATAGTCACATGTGGCTTTTTCTGCCCAACCACGCCATTGGTGGTAAGCCTCCAATATGTTCTGCTGCGGATTTGGGATGACAAAGTCGATGATCATCGTAGTACCACCAGCTAACGCTGCTTTGGTACCTGATTCAAAATCATCTATTGCGACCGTTCCCATAAATGGCAATTGCATGTGCGTGTGAGGATCAATCCCTCCCGGCATAATCAACAATCCTTGTGCATCAATCACCTCAGTGACGTTTTCAACTGAAATATTGTCATTAATTTGTGTAATCACACCGTCTTCGCATAACACATCTGCAAAGTAACTTTGCTCATGAGTAACAACCTGACCATTTTTGATTAGTAGACGCATTACTTAGCTTCCTCTGCAAGACGTTGACTGGCGGCCAACATACTATGAAGAAGTACATTTGCCCCAGCTTCGCACTGTTGCGGCGTAGTGTTCTCAATTTCGTTATGGCTGATGCCATTCTCACACGGCGTAAAGACCATTCCTGATGGCACAATGTCGGCCATATAACAGGCATCATGGCCAGCTCCTGCCACGATATCCATATGACTGTACCCAACCTTTTCAGCGGCTTTTTTCACATCATCCGATGCTTGAAACGTAACGGGTGCGAAATACCAAAAATGATCAACATCTATGTCGACCTGACGAGCCGAAGCAATGCTCTGACACGTACGATTAAATTCATCATGCATAGACTCAAGCACATCTGGATGCGGGTTCCGTAGATCAACACTAAAACGAACTTGCCCAGGAATCGTATTTCTCGAGTTTGGCATTACTTGCATAAAACCTGTTGTACCAACTGCATGCTCATTCTTTAATGCGATTTTTTCGACTTCAGTGACCACTTCACAACTGGCGGCCAATGCATCTTTACGTAACCCCATAGGAGTTGTACCTGAATGAGACTCTTGCCCGTTAACGACTACATCGTACCAACGGATCCCTTGCCCTAATCGAACAATGCCGACCTCTTTGGATTGATTTTCAAGTATTGGGCCTTGCTCAATATGGGTTTCAAAAAAAGCCCCGAAGTTACGTTTCCCAATGGGCTCACTTCCTAAATAGCCTATGCGCTCCAATTCGTCTTTTAACTTATGCCCATCGACATCCGTTTTATTCCATTCGGTTTCTAAATCGAAACGCCCAACATACACACCAGAACCTTGCATTGCCGGCTGAAAGCGTGAACCTTCCTCGTTGGTCCATACGCTGAACTCAAACGGGGTTTCAGTTTCTATGTTGTTATCATTGAGCGTTCTTAGGACTTCTATCCCGGCCAAGACGCCAAACACACCATCAAACTTGCCTCCTGTTGGTTGAGTATCAAGATGACTCCCGGTCGCAACCGAAGGCAAATGGGCATGTAAGCCCTGACGTTTGGCGAAGATGTTTCCGAACTGATCGATACTGATCTCGCACCCTGCCTCTTTACACCATTGACAAAATAAGTCTCTGGCTTTTTTATCGTTATCCGTCAGGGCAAGCCGGTTGCATCCCCCTTTTTCAGTCAACCCAAACTGAGCCATGATCATCAAAGACTCCCATAACCTTTCAGCATTAACTTTGAGTTCTTGCATCACATACCTCTTAACTTAGCTGGGAAAAGAAAACTGGGCTTGTTGCTCTAAATTTGCCAGCCAACGAGCCGTAATGGTTTTCCTTTGAGTGTAAAACCTAACGGCGTCTGGCCCGTAAGCACTTAAATCCCCAAAAATTGATTGCTTCCAGCCACCAAAGCTATGACTGGCCATAGGTACTGGCAATGGCACATTAATGCCAACCATGCCGACTTCAATCGCTTGACTAAATTCACGGGCGTCATAGCCATTTTGAGTAAAAATGCAGGTACCATTGCCATAATGGTGATTATTGATAAGCTTTATCGCATCAGCCAATGATGACACTCGAACAAGGCACAATACGGGTCCAAAAATTTCCTGTTGATAAATGTCCATTTCGGGTGTGACATGATCAAATAAGCTGCCTCCGAGAAAATAACCTTGCTCAAACTCAGCACTTGAGCCACTCAAGTGGAACTGTCGTCCATCAACAACGAGAGCTGCACCTTGCTCTACTCCTCTTCCAATTAAATCTAGAACCCTGGCTTTATGCCCCGCAGAGATCAATGGCCCCATATTGTTTTCTTCATCAAAGCCAGAGCCAATTTTGAGATTTTCAATCAGAGGCGTTAACTTAGCTGTGAGTGATTCTGCGATGTCATCACCCACAACCACAGCAACAGATATGGCCATGCAACGCTCACCGCAAGAGCCAAACGCTGCGCCCATCAATGATTGAGCGACAAGATCAATATTTGCATCCGGCATAACCACCGCATGGTTTTTTGCGCCACCGAGCGCTTGGCAACGCATGTCAGCCATCGTAGCTTGACGATAGAGCTCTTTCGCAACTGGCGTTGACCCTACAAAACTTAACGCTTGAATTCTCTTATCTTGGAGTAAGGCTTCAACCGTTTCGGCATTACCGTTGATGACATTGAGCACCCCAGGAGGGAAACCCGCCATCTGTGCAAGTTTACAGATAAAATAAGGCGCACTCGGTGCTTGCTCAGAAGGTTTTAGGATGAAAGTATTGCCGCACATAACGGCTATCGGCCACATCCACAAGGGCACCATTGCAGGAAAATTAAATGGTGTTACCCCTAAGACAACGCCTAAAGGCTGAAGCTCGCTCCATGAATCATGTTGACTGCTGATATTAGGCGAATGCTCACCTTTTAATAGCTGTGCGATGCCACAAGCAAATTCGATGTTCTCAATCCCTCGATTCAATTCACCTCTGGCATCATCTAATACTTTGCCGTGCTCTTCTGTTAGCAAGTTACACACTTCATTCGCATGCTGCTCGAGTAGTGTTTTAAATCGAAATAAAATTTTTGCCCGTTGGCTAATTGATGTTTGTTTCCAACTTTTAAAGGCCATCGTAGCGGCATAAACCACTTCTTCTACAATCAATTTAGACGCACATTCGACCTCAGCGGTTTGCATTGCTGTCGCAGGGTTGGTTACCGGTAGCGTATATTGATTTTCAGAAAATGGTTCGCCATTAATCAAATGAGAAAGGTACTTCATTGATACTCCTTTCGTGACTCAATCATGTGTTCATGTTGATATTTTTACTGAGATAAGAATCAAAAAATGAGTGGCTCATGACTCACTCATTATTTTAATTAAAGCTTGGCAAGCACATCTGATAATGCATTTATCACATCATCAATTTGTGTCTGTTCAATAATGAAAGGCGGTGCAAATTGAATCGTATCGCCGCCCCATCGCACGTAGAAGCCCTTATTCCACATAGACATCGCAATCTCATAAGGTCTTTGAGTTACAGAATCTTTATAGGGATCAATGGTAAAGCCAGCGGCTAAACCATAATTTCTGATGTCGGTGATCGCATTGGAGTCTCGTAGGCTGTGAACCGCTTGCTCAAAATACCCAGCCATTGATTTAACTTGTTGTGGAATTTTCTGTGTTTCTAAAACTGTCAAACAGGCGCTTGCCGCCGCACACGCAACGGGATGACCTGAATAGGTATAACCGTGAGGTAATTCAACGTCATGAAGTGGCTTATCGGTTTGCATAAACGTTTGATAAATTTCACTACTGCAAACAACAGCACCCATCGGAATAACACCATTGGTCAATTGTTTCGCGAGGTTCATGATATCGGGTGTGACACCAAACTCTTGGGCGCCGAACATCGATCCTGTGCGGCCAAAACCCGTAATGACTTCATCAAAAATTAACAGGATATTATGCTGGTCGCAGATTTCTCGAAGTCGTTGCAAATAACCAACGGGAGGAATGATAACGCCCGCTGAACCAGAAAACGGTTCAACAATCACCGCAGCAATATTTGACGCATCATGCAGTGCAATGATTTCAAATAACTCGTCAGCTAAGTATGCTCCCGTTGTTGGCATCCCCTTTGTGAATCGGTTTTCATCCAATAACGTATGCGGTAGGTGGTCAGAGTCTATCGCCTGTCCCCAAATTTTACGATTCCCGCCTATTCCACCAAAGCTGACCCCACCCCAACTAGCGCCATGGTAGCCCTTCATTCTACCAATGATCTTTGTTTTTGATGCTAGCCCTTTTTCTCGCCAATAGCCTCGAGCAATTTTAGTGGCTGTATCAGCAGATTCCGATCCTGAGTTAGTATAAAACACATGATTTAATGGTTCGGGTGTCAGACGAGTAATTTGTTCCGCAAGCTCATGAGCTTTAGGGTGAGAAAACTGAAACGTCGGGGCATAATCCAGTTCATTGAGTTGTTGCTGAACAGCAGTGGTAATATCTGGTTGCCGATGCCCAAGGCCACACGTCCATAGCCCTGAGAGTCCATCAATGATTTTTCTGCCATTACTGTCAATTAAATAGACCCCTTCTGCACCGTGTATCATTCTGGGATCTGACTTAAATTGCCGATTCGCCGAATAAGGTAACCAATAGGCATCAAGTGCTGAATTAGATCTACTTACCATCTTCTTTCCTCAACGTGCTGAATATAATCAACATAATTTGGACTCGAAGTCAGTAAATCTATCAGCTTGATTATTAACCTTTGCTGAATATCACAACATCATTAGACTTTTGCGCTTAGTTTCATAGAATTTACCTTATAGCAAAAATGTGATTGAAGTATAAGGTATCTAATAGAGGTTATTCATTCTTATGTAACACGGATATTTTAATCTACCCTTTAAGGGTTGAAACGGGGTTAGGTTTTGCGCTCAATATGTATTTTTGTGGAATAACTGAAACACACTTCTTATATTCGGCTTCCGTATAATTAAACGCAATTAAGCCAACACCGTTTGTTGGTTTCATTTTAAAATAATCGTTTAACTTTAGATCTAACTTCTGTGCATTAGCAAATTTGGAAATGATGTCTTGATGTTGGCATCCAATCAATACAACTAAGAATGGTTCATTTATTGATTTAGAGAGAGAGCAAACTTCAGTAATCATTTCACTGGTTGCTGCACTGAATAAATAAATTGGCTTTTCCCCTTCATACCCCTTGATTACGTTGTTTAACTTACATTTTTGTACATGAGTACCAGCAAACGTATCGCCCGGAACTTTTTTATCTGTTGCTTTTACATTTAGTTTTGAAGCAACTAATGCAGCGGTTAAATGTGCTTTTCCAGCTCCAACTTCAATAAATGGCTTTTCGAAGTGTGCAAACAATTCTGCAAAATCTTGTGCAAACGTAGAACTGAAGACTTGATACAGCTGGCTGCCTATCTCAAAGAAGTTACAAACATGCGCAATAAACTCTTGGCTAAATTTATTACCAGATAGGAAAACAAATTCGCCTTGCTGCTCAAACGTAACATCTAAAGCCGCAGTTAAATCTGAACACCCTCCAAATCGTTCTGGAATAACATTTTTCCTAAGTATATTCGCAACTTTGAGTGTTTCTTTCATCGAGGAAGTTTGAGCTAATGTAGGCGCAACCTTTGGTGAAATGTCCCTTAATATTTCCATAGCTCTAATTAACTCAGACATAGCAATCAACATCTTATCTGAATTTACCTTTGAGACGTCATGGTGATTAACTTGATTGCGGATCACTCTAATGTACTTCATATATTCCAACGAATTGATTGGTCCATATTGAGAGTACAATTCATCAAGCTCTTCTATACCTTCAGGAGGACTGTCAAAAACACTCTGTGAAGCAGTATCTCCGGAAAGATCTACTTCAACTTTTTTTTGCTTTTGGATCCATTCAGGACTTAAAGATCTCAAACCATGATTAGAAACCGACATAAAAAATATTAAACAAAAAAGTCATAAGTTAATTATATCAAACTGTTCATAAAGTCATCATTAACTCATTATTTAATATTCTTTATTTTTGGAGGTTATATTTCCAAAAAAGCACAACATCCTTTTCAATACATTTAAACTTCCAATTGAATGAATCGGCCAACCATTCGAAGGTAGCAACAGAATAAAAACAGATATGAGTTGGATCATTCTTATAATGCCAACGACTAAAAGCCTCTTTATCAATCACTCTTTTGGTCATCAATGCTAATTGTCCATTTGCTGTTAACAAGCGATTAAAGAGTTCAAATGTACCTTTGGCATCATAGATATGCTCGATCACTTCAGTCGCTGTAATAAAGTCATATTGCTGCTCAAGAACAGACTTATCATTAGCATAAAAGAGATCATAATTACTCATAGCAATACCCGCTTCTTGTGCCATTTTGCTAAGCACTCGACCTTCGCCACAGCCAAAATCTAAGCCCAATTGACTAGAATCGACTCTTTCTAAAATAGGATTTAAACAGCGAGATAAAAAGCATCGATAACCTGAATCATCATCTTGATTATCGTGTTTATCATACTCGGCTTTTTCTTGCTCAACAGTAAGATGAAATGACTTGGGAACTTGAACGAGCTGGCAATGCTGACATTGCCAATATTCACGTTGTTTATCTTGATGGTAAAACGTTAGGGAAGGCTGTTTGCACAACACACAGCATTGATCAGTCATACTTGTCTATTTTTTTCTCTTTTTTGGCTGCTTGCTTAGCATCATGCAGCTGTTTTGACACACGTTTTTTTTGATCAACAAACTGTTTTTGAGAACGCTTTATTTGCTCACTTTCCCAGTCTGGTCTCAGCTGATTTTGCTGTACTTTCAACTCACGTTTTTGAATCTCTGAATTTGCTTGCTGAGCTTTTTTTAGTTGCAACTGTTGCTCTGCACTATATTCCGTCAGCTTTTGTTGAGGCTTTTCTGCAACTTTAGGCGTCCATTTAAGGCGTTTTTTTTCTGAAGCCTGAGCAGGGAATACAAACATGCTGATCAACATCAGTGAAAGTATAACGAGCGACAGTTCCGTTGTCTTTGGCATAACATGGTTCCATTTGCTATCTATAACGCATTGATTTAGCGATATCGTTTTCGTACATCAGCAGGCATAGCCGCCAATTGCTGGGCTATCATAGCATCAAACAAATTTAAAAGTGGAGAAATATTCACCGTTGGCTCTAAGGTCTGAATCCCGAATGCAGCGGCTTCAAGACTCGATAAACTATCACTGCGACTGGCTTTACGAATTTTGTAATTAGACGGTCTGTCTGGCGCAATGCTCAAGTGCGTAAACGCTAATAACCAAGGATTTAACATCAGCATCTTATGCGCTTTTCGCCACGTGCCATCAAGCACAATTAATATCGCATTTTCATTCGACTGGGTGTCACTGATATCTCGGCTGTTATCCGATGGATAAAGCAAATAGACGGGTTTACTCTGTGAAGTTAACCAAGCTCTTAATTCAACAAAATCCGCTTCTGATTCACCCACCACGATTTGTATGTTGGATAAACTCAGTGGCAACAGTCTTACCGAGTTTTTTGCATGTTTCACTTCTGATGGATGCTGCAAAATAATAAGGTGAGTTTCACAATTCACCTTTTCTGCATGCTCACACAAGCAATGAGAAGCAGGAAACTGACAATTTGAACAAAGATGACGTGCCATAAACCATTGAAATAATGAAACCAGTACTTATTTTATCAAGAATTTTTTAAAGCAACTATAGTTATAGCAGGCTCAATAGCAGGGATTCGCTATGAAGTGTGCTGAAACAATTACCATTTTTGATACCACCTTGAGAGATGGTGAGCAAATGCCAGAGGTCTCTTTCTCCCCCGCCCAAAAATTAGAGCTTGCGATTGCTCTACAAACCTTAGGTGTTGATGTCATTGAAGCCGGGTTCGCCGCCAGCTCTGCTGAAGAGTTTAGGGCGATTGAGTTAATGGCAACACATCTAAAAGGTACTGGTATTTGTTGCTTAGCTCGAGCATTGAATCAAGATATCGATACCGCAGATCAAGCGATTAAATCGGCTGAGCGCACTCGAATTCATACTTTTATTGCTACCTCTAACATCCATATGCAATACAAGTTAAAGCTCGAACCACAAGAGGTTATCGATCAAGCCGTATCTGCGATTAAACATGCCAGAAACCTGTGTGATGAAGTTCAATTCAGCTGCGAAGATGCCAGTCGTTCTGACTTTCAATTTCTCTGTAAAATTATTGAAAAAGCCATTGATGCCGGTGCCTCTGTCATTAATATACCTGACACGGTTGGTTACGCTTTACCGTTAGAATTTGGTATTTTAGTCAGAGGACTGATTGACAGTATACCCAATGCTGACAAAGCCATTTTCTCTGTTCATTGCCACAACGATCTTGGGCTTGCTACGGCCAATTCATTGGCAGGGATCCAATCTGGAGCAAGACAAGTTGAGTGTACCATCAACGGACTTGGAGAGCGTGCAGGCAACGCCGCATTAGAAGAAGTCATCATGGCGATGAAAACGCACCCAAGACAATTTTCTTATGCGACGAAGATTAAAACACAGCACCTCATTTCATGTTCCAAAGCCGTTGCAGCTGCCGCAAACACTCAACCACAACTCAACAAAGCTATTGTGGGTAAAAATGCATTTAGGCACGAATCAGGTATTCATCAAGACGGCATGCTCAAACATCCGCAAACCTATGAAATTATCTCTCCACAATCGGTTGGGTCAGCAGAGCACCAGTTAGTAATGGGAAAGTTGTCTGGTAGAAATGCGTTACTCAATAAAATGAACGAGCTCAACATTACCTTGCAATCAAAATCTGACTTTGACGACTACTTCCACAACGTAAAGCAAGTTGCAACAGAACAGCAGGTATGTGACAACACATTAATACAGCTTTCGAAAAAGTATTGAAACGGCAGACTCTCATCACCATGAACAAACTGTTTTAAGTTAAGCGGTTGCACTCAGTTAGCGTATCGGCAAAGATACTCAATAATTATTTTTATTGCTACGGATTGCTACCATGCGCACCGCTCTCGCTGCTTCACTCTTATTGTCTTCACTCAGTGGTTTTGTTTATGCTGCTGACGATAATGTTCCTGTCATTAATGAAACCTATGTAAACGATCCCTTTTTGCCACCACAAATCACTTGGCATGGAAAAAGTGAAGCCTTATTACAATCGACCGATAACCCATGGGTCACAGACTTTGAATTATCTGGTTATATCGACAGTCCGAATTATCAACGCACCTTTGAGTGGCTTGACCGACTCGTTGAGAGCAGTGACAAACTCAATAAAATCAGTTTAGGTAAAAGTCCTCAAGGTCGTGATATTTGGATGGTGATAGCCACTCAATCGGGTATCAATGATCCTCAAACGCTCAATAAAAATAGTAAACCAACCGTATTGGTTCAAGCGGGCATTCACGCAGGTGAGATTGACGGAAAAGATGCTGGTATGATGCTACTCAGAGACATCGTACACGGAGGGAAAACAGAGCTATTAAAAAACGCTAATTTGCTCTTTGTGCCTATCTTCAATGTCGATGGTCATGAACGCACTGATAAGCATAATCGAGTCAACCAACGTGGTCCTATCTCCATGGGTTGGCGAACTAATGCCAATAACCTTAATTTAAATCGAGATTATGCCAAAGCCGACACCCTTGAAATGCAGCATATGCTCAAGGCGATCAACACTTGGCAACCAGATCTTTATATTGACGTTCATGTTACTGATGGCATTGATTATCAATATGACGTGACCTATGGCTACAATTTATCAGTCGGCTTAAGCCCCGCCAGTTTTGATTGGCTGGAAAATATCTACAAACCGCAAATTGATGCCGCCTTATCCGAACAAGGTCATATCCCTGGTCCACTCGTGTTTGCGATGGACAAAATGGACATCAGCAAAGGCATGGCGTTATGGCATGCTTCCCCACGTTATTCAAACGGCTATGGTGATGCGAGACATCTGCCGACTATTTTAATTGAGAATCATAGCCTAAAGCCTTATAAACAACGTGTGCTCGGCACTTATGTCATGCTTGAGCAAACGCTAAAAACTTTAGCGAGCAACGGCACAAAGCTGAAAGCCGCAGTATCTAAAGATAAATTTGCTTATCCACAACGCATCACACTCAACTGGAAATCAGAGCAACAAACAAAAGGCTGGGATTTTAAAGGCATCGAGTACCATAAAGAACTCAGTGACATCAGTGGTAAAGAAGTGGTTCGTTGGACAGGAGTCCCTAAACTCTACCCGAACTTACCCGTGATTGGCCGAACGGCAGCTGACGTTACCATCAACCGACCAAGTGCTTATTATGTTCCGCCACAATGGCAACAAGTTATCGAGCGCTTAGCCATTCACGGTATTCGTATGACTCGCCTTGAACAGCCGACCTCTAAAACACTACAGCAATATAAATTTGCACGCCTTACTTTTGCAAAGACTTCTTATGAAGGACACTTACAAGTCACAGCGACGCCAACGTCTTCACAACAACAAGTGATGCTACCAGCTGGTACGGTAAAAATTGATACCGAGCAGCCATTGGGCAATTTGGCCATTTTACTGCTAGAACCTCAACACAGTGATTCTTTGTTCCAATGGGGTTTCTTTAATCCTATTTTTACTCGAACTGAATATATTGAAGACTATGCTGTCGAGCCATTAGCGCAAAAAATGCTGGCTGCGAACCCTAAACTGCAAACTGAATTTAATGAAGCACTAAAAGATAAAACGTTTGCTGAAGACTCCAAAGCCCGTTTGCGTTGGTTTTATGAGCGCAGTCCATACTATGACAAACAATATTTAATTTATCCGGTATTGAAAGAACTCTAAATTCATTATCTTCTTTCAAGTTGCTCATATCGCCAAATTCACTGTCTGAATTTGGCGATATTGACTCATTTGTTATTTTCACCATTAAGTTGCGGTTTCAATGCATTAGTGTCCGCTTTCGAATCGAGCACGTTTTCAAAATAAAATAAAAGCCCACAAATCAACAACTTAATATTTGGCACGTTAGCTGCTAATACTTAACCAACTGATTAAATAAACAAGAATTACAGCATTAGGATTAAGGACAACCACAATGAAATTGAAAACACTTGGGATCATCATTGCAAGTAGCATTGCACTATCAGGCTGCATTATTAACGTAAATGGTAAAACATCTGGACCTACTCATAAGGAACATAAGTCCTTAGAACTTAATGCCAGTAATTTATCTGCATTTAAAGCTGCTGTTGGTGCAGGTGAATTGTCCATTAAAGGTGTCCGCGGACAGACTGATGTCCGAGTTGAAGCGGACATTAACACCTATGAAGATGTAAGTTACACATTAACGCTTGAAAAGTCAGGTAATAAAGCCGAATTGGTTGCTGAATTCGACAATAATTTTAGCTTCAATCGTTCGCCTTACATTGATTTAGTGGTGACAGTACCTCAACAAATGATGCTGGACATCCATGATGGCTCAGGACCTATTGATATCCGTGGCGTCGATGCTGATATCAATATTAACGATGGCTCTGGCAGCATTGATTTGGTGGGTGGCCAAGCAGTGAGCATTCAGGATGGCTCTGGCTCCATCTCAATCAGCAATGCCAAGCAAGACATTGACATCGCCGATGGCTCAGGTGGAATTGAAATCGATGGCGGTCAAAATATTGATATCAACGATGGTTCTGGCAGCATTTCGGTGAGTAACACCAATGGTAAACTCGATATTGATGATGGTTCTGGCAGTATCGATATTGAGCATATTGGTGGTAACACAAGGATTAACGATGGTTCTGGTTCGATTACAGCACATCACATTAACGGTAAAGTCACCATTGATGACGGCTCAGGCAGTATTGATGTCGAATACACCAAAGGGTTAAAAATTATTGATTCAGGCTCAGGCGGCCTACGATTCAAACATATTGATGGGCCTGTATCTGTCGACGAATAAGACAAGGCTTGTTGTAAATAAACTTCCCGACGCAAAACTGATTAATAACCCTATCTCCCTATTTCTCAGTTTTGCTCCCCGTTGCGATTAAGGTTAATTTTTTTGCTCGAGGCATTTTTTTAATTTCAATTTCTCGTTTAAGTGCGGCGCTTTTATCATTAACTTGCTCACGATAACGCAACTCCAGCGGTCCTTTTCCCTTCAAAAACTTGGCAGCCTTAGCCCCACCCTGTTGGTGCTCCCGAAACCGTCGTTCAACATCTGTCGTACACCCGGTATAAAGTAAGCCTTTGTGAGTCTGAATGATGTATACCCACCATGGCTTTGTTTTGAACTCGTTGTTATCCATTCAATTTCACTTCTAGCCCTAATAAGCGCATACTATACCTTGCTAGCAATACAGTTTGTTAGCACATTCTCAGGGCGGGGTGTGATTCCCCACCGGCGGTGATCAAAGTGATTTGTAAGCCCGCGAGCGCCTATTCAACTTAAATGATGAATAGGGACAAGCAGATTTGGTGAGTGCTGACGCTTTACGTTTAAGCATAATTCCAAAGCCGACGGTGTTGCTGTTTTTTAATAGCTCAGTCCGGATGGGAGAGAATAATAGACAATCAGCGAACATGCCTCTCATTAGGTGGTTTCGCTATTTCTGTTGCGCTTTTTACTAGCGGCTTTTCATCATGAAAAGTCGTCGGCAAAACGGCGCTATTCTTCATTGCCCTGATCCAATATTTCAACGTTTTCTAAAAGGAAAATATTATGGATCAGTCCAATCCAACTTTAGCGGCGATCAGCCGTGTCGATAGTGCGATTAGTGCGCTTAAACAGGGGCGTGGTGTATTGTTAATGGATCATGAAGCACGTGAAAACGAAGCCGACATTATCTTCTCAGCACAAACACTGACAACATCACAAATGGCACAGCTTATTCGAGATTGCAGCGGTATTGTTTGCCTGTGTTTAACAGAAGCACAAGTCAATCAATTGCACATACCTATGATGGTTGAAAACAACACCAGCCAGTATGGCACTGCATTTACCGTCAGCATTGAAGCCGCTTATGGTGTCACTACGGGGGTATCTGCGGTCGATAGAGTATCCACCGTTAAAGCGGCCATTAATGAACTCGCTAAGCCGAGCGATTTAGCTCGTCCTGGTCATGTTTATCCATTGAGAGCACACCCTCAAGGTGTACTCGGTCGTGGTGGGCATACCGAAGGTACCATCGATTTAATGACTCTTGCAGGATTAAAACCAGCTGGCGTGTTGTGTGAGCTGATGAATCCTGACGGCACCATGGCCAAAGGGAAACAAGTCGAACGCTACAGCCAGCAACACGATATGCCAATACTGTGGATTGATGACATTATTGCTTATCGCTTACAAGGCGAAAAACAAGCGAGTTAATATGCCATCATCCAATGGGAACGTATTAACATTTCATGTTCTAGTTCCCATTTTTTCAAACATAAAAGTTAACTTGATCACATAAACAATATTTCCATCGCAATAATGTTACATAATAGTTCTACTTTTAGAACATAATGTTCTGAATAATAACCAACAAGATCTCAAACCATGTTAAGCAGTTTTAAAGGGCGAATTATTGCTATCTTTGTTTTGGTAATAACCTTATCACTTGCAATCTCAAATTTTCTATCTTATCAGCAGCTATCAAAAACCATAGAACAGAGTATTAACGAATATTCTCTACAAAAAATCGACAATTCCTCGAACACTATCAGTAACTGGCTCAAGTCGATTGAAAGAGCCGTAATAAAGACAGCCCCAGCCTTTGCAGGCGGCGGTAGCGATGCAGAGCTAAAAGTGAGGCTCAAGCAGTTACAATTAGCATTTCAAGTGTCTGATATGTTACTGGCCTATGAAGATGGCCGAGTTTTTTATTCAACAGGCGGAGAAATTAAGCCGTTTCCATTCGATCCAAGGAACCGCCCTTGGTACATTGAAGCCAAAGCTCAAGGTAAAACAGTTATCACAGAAATTTTCAATGATGCAGTGACTGATCACCTAATGTTTAGTATTGCTGAACCATTTTATCAAAACGGGAAGTTGGTAGGTGTTATCAGCGCTGGTATCGAGCTTTCTGAGCTAAATAAAATGTTTGTGAGTAATGACTTTGCTGGTGCTTTTATCGGCTTATATGACGACCAAACGTTAACCATTGCCTCTAATGGTGAAGTGGATGTACCGGGAAAAACCAAACTCACCGACTTTCCCGATCTTCGGCCTTTAGCGGCTCACATTCTAAAGAATGATAAAGGCATCCTCAATTATCGCTTAGGTGAGGTTGATAAAGTTGCCTTCTTTAATACCATCAAGCTGAGCGAATCAAGAAAGTGGCATTTAATGGTAGGTATTAATACTGATATTGCCTATGCCCCTGTACAACAAGCATTAACCACTGCAATCTACTCAGGCGTTGGACTGCTCGCCATCTCGATCATCATTTTGCTGATGACACTCTCCGTCGCTTACCGTCCAATTCTAGCGCTAAAATCGACCATAGAAGATTTATCAGCAGGCAACGGCGATTTAACCAAGCGCCTTGAAGTCAATTCCAATGACGATTTAGGTCAAATCGCTGCAGGTGTGAATACTTTCATTAGCCAGTTACAAGAAATGTTGCTTGAAGTTTCACAAGCAACACAATACATATCAGCTAACATTGATGAGCTAATGGCACAAACGGAAAATACTGATACAGTATTGGTCTCCCATGCTGAACAAACAAGGCAAGTGGTCGCCGCCGTATGCGAAATGAGTTCCAGTGCCATTGGCGTTGCTGGCAGCGCTGCTCAAACTGTGGAGTTTACCAAGCTCACTGGCGATGAAGCGCTGAATTCAAAAGGCATCGTAAAAAATGCGGTAGCAAGTGTTGAAGCTTTAATTGAAGAAGTGGAAACCATGTCAGCACGCATTCAAGTGATGAATCAAGACTCACAAGAGATCAGTTCTGTATTGAGTGTAATTGGCGATATCGCCGACCAAACCAATTTGTTGGCACTCAACGCAGCCATCGAAGCCGCTCGCGCAGGAGAGCAAGGGCGCGGTTTTGCGGTAGTCGCAGATGAGGTGAGAGCCTTAGCAGCACGCACCCAGCAAAGCACATCAGAAATTAACACCATGCTCAATAATCTCAACGAAGGCACTAGCTTGGTTGTAAAAGCGATGGAAGAAACCAAAGATCGCTGCCAAGCAACGGCAAGCAATACCGAACAAGTGAATTCAAGCTTAGATCGCATGTCTGACTCTGTAATTCAAATTAACGACCTTGGTGTGGAGATTGCAACCGCCACAGAGCAGCAAAGTGAAGCAACTGAAGAAGTAAACCGCAACATTAATACCATTAACGATATTGTTAGCACACTCACGGCTAACAGTTCTCATACAATGGATAATGCCCAAAGCTTAGCGGCAAGTAATCAGCAGCTTAATGCCATTGTAGAGAAATTTAAGTTGCAATAACTTTTGATGTGGATCAGATGTTAATAGTGAAGTCTGACCCACTCTAATGAGAGGTGAAATCTTTATCGAGAACACCTCTTTGCTTTAAATGCTGCTCAAGACGATTCAATCTAACGTAAGTCGTCATCCCAAATAGAAAACCAACAACACCAATAGTTATTCCCACAATTGCAACCGTTCCCATAGTGACGCTCCTCATTAATTTTAGGCACAAAAAAAGCTATAACTGAGTATAGCTTTCAATAATTCACTAGTGAAAATCACTTAAATCGTAACAGATTAACTACTCAACCGTAATTTGCGCATTCATTACGCTGTCATGGCCCTTGCCCGCCAGCAGCTCTAAATCTTTATCGATAAAGAATAACGCCTTACCGTCTTCGCCGACTAAACGAATTTTATCAACGATAGATTTAAACAATTTCTCTTCTTCATGTTGCTCTGCTACATACCACTGTAAAAAGTTGAATGTCGAGTAATCATGATTTGTGAATGCAGAATGTGCGAGTTCATTAATCTTTGCCGTGATCATTTGCTCGTGCTCATAAGTATGCTCAAACAACGACAGCAGTGATTCAAAACTAGAAGGGGGTGAATCAATCGTACCAATTAAAGGTAACCCGCCAGTTTCACTGACATAAGTGAATAAACGGCGCATATGCCCCATTTCTTCTTCTGCGTGATCACGCATAAACTTTGCAGCACCTTCAAAGCCTTGATCCTCACACCAAGCACTCATTTGAAGATATAGGTTCGATGAGAAAAACTCTAAGTTAATTTGCTCGTTTAATTTTTCAATCATAGGTTTTGTTAACATGGATTTACCTCAATGTCGTGATATTTCATCACCGTACTGCGTTCATGGGCTACATTGTGCGGCAGTTCTATATTAAATGCAACAAAATTGCTATAACTCATTGTTAAATAGGAATTATTTTTATTTTCACAATTAACTTGTTTTTGATCAAGTAGATAGCCAAATCTTAACTCAGAGCTTGATCTTAAGCGCTACAAAATGTGAAGATGCCGCTTTAGTCATTTATCTCGCTTGATCTGAGGTCTTTTATGTCGCATGCCATTGATCCTTGTGCAAAACCAGGTTTAATCCACCCAAACGATGCACTCCCCAAATTACTTGAACAGGTAATACCGTTAACTCGTACGGAAACACTATCGATCTCTGATGCACTAAATCATGTTCTTGCAGAAGATGTGGTATCTGGTATTAATCTACCGCCATTTGATAATTCAGCGATGGACGGGTATGCCTTTCGTTTTGAAGACCTCAATCAAGATATTGATACGACCGACTTAACCCTTGTCGGTAGTGCTTTTGCTGGACACCCATTTGACGGTGATATTCCTAAAGGTTGTTGCGTTCGAATTATGACGGGAGCACAAGTACCGGCACAGATAGATACAGTGCAAATGCAAGAATTAGCGGAGGCTAACCAAGACACCGTTACTATCACTTCTCCAAAACGAGCTGGGGCGAATGTTCGTAAACAAGGGGAAGAAGCCAGTATTGGACAAGTTATCTTGAGACGTGGCACTCAAATCGGTGCTGCTGAGCTCGGTGTCCTTGCAACGTTAGGCGTAGCAATGGTGTCCGTTTTTAGTAAAGTAAAAGTCGCCTTTTTCTCAACGGGTGATGAGTTAAAACCAGTCGGTACAGAGCTGAAAGAAGGCCAAATCTATGATTCAAACCGCTATTCGATTCAGGGTTTGCTCACCAAATCTGACGTTGAGTGGATTGATTTAGGTATCATTGAAGATAAACCAGAAAGCATTAAACAAGCATTTGTAGAAGCCTCTGAGCAAGCTGATTTAGTTCTGACCTCGGGCGGTGTTTCAGTCGGCGATGCCGACTACGTTAAACAAGTTTTAAATGAAGTAGGTGAAATTACTTTTTGGCGTTTAGCCATGAAACCAGGCAAGCCTTTCGCAATGGGCAAATTGGGTAACGCTATTTTCTGTGGCTTACCAGGCAACCCTGTTGCTTCAATGGTTACCTTCTATCAGCTGGTGCAACCGATCATCAATAAGATGAAGAATTTACCTCAGTCTGCACCATTAAAAGTCAACGCTCAGTTAATGCATAGCATCAAACGCAAACCCGGTCGAGTTGAATTTCAACGTGGTGTGCTAACACGCAATAGCCATGGTGAACTTGAAGTATCAACCACTGGTGCACAAGGCTCAGGAATGCTGACGTCTATGAGCATTGCTAACTGCTTTATTCATATTGCTATTAATCAAGCCACAATTGAAGCAGGTGAAACCGTCGTTGTGGAGCCATTTTCAGGTGCACTCAGTTAATGCAACATCAACCAGAAATACTCTCTGACGAAGAGGCACTCAGATACAGCCGTCAAATCTCCATCAAAGCTATAGACTTTGAGGGACAGGAAGCGTTGAAGCAAGCTAAAGTGCTTATTATTGGCTTGGGTGGTTTAGGTTGTGCTGCCAGTCAATACTTAGCGGTAGCGGGTGTAGGTGAGCTCACTTTGGTTGATTTTGATATTGTCGAGCTATCAAACCTGCAACGACAAGTGTTACATCAAGATGCTGATATTGGTCGAGCTAAAGTCCATTCTGCAAAAGACAGTTTGTTGTTAACTAACCCACATATCACAGTAAATACCATTCATGGCTTACTGAGTGATGACTCACTGCTTGAACAAATTGAGTTACACGATATTGTTGTTGATTGCACAGATAATCTTTCCGTTCGGCAGCAATTGAATCAGCAATGCTTTAAAACCAAAACACCGCTTGTTTCTGGTGCTGCGATTCGCATGGAAGGGTTAATCACCGTCTTTGATTACCAAGCTGAATCTCCATGTTACCAATGCTTCAGCCAATTATTTGGTGAGCAGCAATTAACTTGTGTTGAGTCAGGAATTTTAGCCCCAGTTATTGGGGTTATGGGTAGTTTGCAAGCCGTTGAAGCAATAAAACTGCTTTGTAGAATCGGCCAACCACTAGTTGGCCGAGTGTTGATGTTTGATGCTATGACACTAGAAATGCGACAAATGAAATTGAATAAAATGGATAAATGCTCTATATGCTCAAAATCAAACAACTAAATCAACAACAACCATCGAGTCTTGCGCTTGAAGAACTGGTCTCTTCGGAACTGAATCAATACCTGTTTTTTTAGGTTCTAAGAACTTATAAACTAACTCTGTAAATTGATGCCCTAGTGATGCCTCTAACGGATTAGTCTTTACTGATGTTAAAAAACCATTTTCCTGTATGTCAACTTTTGAGCCATAAGGGAGTTTGTCACCTTTTACAAATTCTTTTACTTTTCCATCAGGAGTTTTTAGTTCAGCATAAAACAATTTGGTATCATTATAATTATCATGTCGAAAAGACCAATTATGCTTAGGTAGCATCATTGTAAAGTAAATTTTTGTATCAGAAGTATTTGTGAGAGCTTCTAAAACGCCTTCAACGTCTTCACTATTAATTTGCGACTTAGTATTGTTTCCGGTTTCATTTAAATGATAATGCTCTTTTATTACATAGGGGTTTGCGGAAGTACCTATAGGTGCAGATGAGTTAACTGACATTTTGTTTATCCCAATTAATTAAATAATTTTAATTAGAGTATTCTATTAAACCTTAACTCAAGCTGACATTAATCTAACTCCATGAGATATGAACAAAATATAGATTAATTCCGTATTAAGATAATATCTCTTAGTCTTGGAATGCATATGATAATCCTCATTATCGGCGGTGTAGGTGGTATTGGTTTAGGAATACTCCGAGAAGTTCAGGCTCGATTTCCAGAAGCAGAAATACATGCTACATACCATAAACAACGGCCTGATGAATCTCTAAGGTCAACACGATGGCATGAAGTCAATATTTGCGATGAAAACCAAGTCAGGATACTTTCGCAAAAATTTGAAAAATTAGACTTACTCATCAATTGTGTCGGGCTATTGCACCACGACAAACAGCTCCCAGAAAAGTCTATCTCGCAGTTTAATCCAGATTTTTTTCATGCCAATATCAATATCAATCTATTGCCGACACTCCTACTGGCTAAACATTTTCAAAAACTACTTCAACAATCTGAACTCAGTCATTTCGTTACTGTTTCCGCTAAAGTAGGAAGTATCAGTGATAACCGCTTAGGTGGCTGGATGAGCTATCGTTGTTCTAAAGCAGCGCTTAATATGGCACTAAAGAACTTAAGTATTGAGTGGCGGCGTACGGCATCAAATATTTGCGTACTTTCGTTTCATCCAGGAACCACTGACACTTCATTATCAAAGCCATTTCAAGCACGCTTACCACAGGGGCAGTTACAGTCACCTGCTCAAACCGCTCGGTATTTTTTCGATTTACTCCCCACTCTCACCGCAGAAGACAGTGGTAACTTTATCGACTATGCTGGCAATAAGCTTCCTTGGTAACGCTTTACCATTTTTGAAAACAGGTCAATAACTCAATCAATGAAACAAATTATTGTTGCACCAGATTCTTTTAAAGAAAGTCTTACGGCAAAACAGGTTGCGGAGGCGATAGAAGCAGGAGTTCTAGCAGCCAACAGTCATATTGAAGTATTAAAGCTACCCATCGCAGATGGTGGTGAAGGAACCTTAGATGCGTTATCAAGCTTACTCCCATGTTCTGAGGTACCAAGCTTAGTCACAGATGCGCTCGGTCGTCCTGTTTACAGTCACTTTTTACTTTCAGACGATCGAAGTACAGCGATAATTGAAGTGGCGCAATCCTGTGGCCTTGCTCACATCCCTTTAGATCAAAGAAATCCAATGCAGACCAGTAGCTTTGGTGTAGGACAACAAATAGAGCTTGCGATTGAACTCGGCGTTAACGAAATTATTCTGGCTCTCGGGGGCAGCGCCACCAATGACGCTGGCGCAGGCTTACTACAAGCATTAGGCGCCACCTATTTAGGAAAAAATGGAGAGAAAGTTCATACCACAGGCGAAAACTTAACCCAAATTAAATCCATTGATACAAGACTACTTAATCCAAATCTCAATAAAATATCATTCACCTTATTGTGTGATGTCACAAATCCCTTGTGTGGAGAAAGTGGGGCAAGCCACACGTTTGGCCCTCAAAAAGGGGCGTCTGCAGCACAAGTAGAGATACTTGAAAGCAATATTAAGCACTTTGCGACTTTACTTGAAAAGACATTTAGCAGACCGCTTAATCAAATTCAACAATCCGGGGCAGCTGGGGGCATTCCTGCAGTACTGATTGCTGCCGCCAATACACAACTGACATCGGGCATTGATTATATTTTAGAGCAATCCCAGTTTACTAAACATCTGCAAACCGCAGACTTAGTGATTACAGGTGAGGGGAAAATTGACTCTCAGACTCTTCAAGGTAAAGCCATCTCTGGCGTGGCAACACTCGCGAGAGAGAATAAAGTCCCAGTTGTGGCGCTGGCCGGTAGCGTATCTACAAAAGAAGATCTAACGCCGCTTTATCAAACTGGAGTCAACAGTATTTTTAGTATTTGCCAGTCACCGATGGATCTAGATACGGCGTTTAGTGAAACCCAAAACAACTTAAGAAATACTTCTGAAAATCTGATCAGGCTTTTATTAGGCTGAGGGTTCACGCTTCCAATCTATTATTTCATGAACACTTATACTCAACTATTTATAAAAAAATGCGCACTCAACTGAGTACGCATCAAAAGACAGATTACATATTCGGATAGTTTGGCCCACCACCGCCCTCAGGCGTTACCCAAGTGATATTTTGGCTTGGGTCTTTAATGTCACAGGTTTTACAGTGAATGCAGTTTTGACCGTTGATCACGAACTTTTGCTCGCCTGCTTCTTCCACGACTTCATAAACACCTGCTGGACAATAGCGTTGTGCAGGCTCGTCAAACTTAACCAAATTAACTTGAATCGGGATTTGCGCATCTTTTAACTTAAGATGACAAGGTTGATCTTCTTCATGAAAGGTATTCGATAGATAAACTGATGATAATTTATCAAACGTCAACTTGCCGTCTGGCTTTTGATAAGCAATTTTACCGTAAGCCGACGTTTCGGCCATTTGCGCATAATCTGGCTTTTCATCACGTAGCGTAACCGGGAACTTTCCACCAAACCAATTTTGATCAATATAGTTAAACGCACCACCTATCAAAGTACCAAACTTATGCAGAGCAGGGCCAAAGTTACGTGAGCAGTATAGCTCTTGATATAACCAACTTTGTTCAAATTTATCTTGGAAACAATCTAAATCTTTGCCACCTTCAACGCCAGCCATCAATGCTTCAGCGATGGTCTCTGCGGCTAACATACCACTCTTCATGGCGGTATGAGTGCCCTTAATTTTAGCGAAGTTGAGAGTGCCAGCATCACAACCTACTAGCAAGCCACCAGGGAAGCTCATTTTAGGGAGTGAGTTTAACCCGCCTTTTGCAATAGCACGTGCGCCATAACTGATTCGCTCACCATTTTGTAATTCTTTTGCAATAACAGGGTGAGTTTTATAACGCTGAAATTCATCAAATGGGCTTAAATGCGGATTCTGATAGTTTAAGTCAACGATTAGCCCAACAACGACTTGGTTGTCTTCGATGTGATACAGGAAGCCGCCACCTGAAGCGCCTTCAGTTAATGGCCAGCCGCCCGTATGTACGACTTTTCCTTGCTGATGTTGTTCATCAGAGACTTTCCAAATTTCTTTAAATCCTAAGCCGTAATGTTGTGGGGTTTTGCCATTATCAAGGTTAAAGGTTTCAATTAATTGTTTACCAATATGGCCACGACAACCTTCAGAAAATACCGTGTACTTGGCATGCAATTCCATGCCCGGCATATAGCTGTCTTTTGGCTCACCGTTTTCGCCAACCCCCATATCACCAATGAGAATGCCTTTTACACTGCCATCTTCGTGATGTAACGCTTCACTTGCTGCAAACCCTGGAAAAATTTCTACGCCTAGGCTTTCAGCTTGTTCCGCCAACCAACGACTCAAGTTGCCTACACTGATAATATAGTTGCCATCATTGTGCATCGTTTTCGGCACAAAAGCGTTTGGCATCAAACGACTACCATCTTCAGAGTTCAACAAATAAATTTCATCATGAGTAACACTGGTTTTTAGTGGTGCATCTTGAGACTTCCAATCTGGGAATAACTCATCCAACACCTTTGGTTCAAACACAGCGCCTGAAAGAATATGAGCTCCAACTTCAGAGCCTTTCTCCACGACACATACGGTAAATTCTTTACCTGAGTCTTGGGAGATTTGCATAAGTCGACAAGCCGTGGCTAAGCCCGCAGGACCTGCACCAACAATGACTACGTCAAACTCCATTGATTCGCGTTCCATCATTTCACCTTTATTTGTTGAGCCTCCGACTTTATTTGATTTACGTTATTCGTCGGATGTTATTTTTGATTGTTGCTATGACATTTCGCCACCTTACCGCAAAATGAGTATTTTTCGAAATACACCATTCAAGGATAACGAGCAAAGGTTTACGTTTACGTAAATGTAACACAAATTAATCTGGGTACAAACTCGCACAATTGAACCAAACCTGTTTGTAAGCTTGATTTAGCTCAAGAATTGTCAAATAAGCGCTATCAGCGTATTAAAAGATACGGCTATAATTGGTTTTGAGTATCTGATCATGAGTCTTTTTAATGATAATCATGTTCAGGTACTTACAATCTCCGAGCTTTTTTTTCTAAGTCTCCGGTCTGATGCTATTCAACCGCGATGATATGGAAATCTAGCCGTGGCGATGTTGCCACCAGGGTTAAGCGCAGAAATGTCTTGGCCTCCCGAATTTGGAAAGGTGATTATGTCTGAGCTGTTAGATGATTTTGGTCGTAAATTTAGCTATTTACGGCTATCTGTAACCGACGTTTGTAATTTCAAATGTACTTATTGTTTGCCCGACGGCTACCAACCGGAAGGAAAGCCTCACTTTTTGCGCCTTGATGAAATTGGCCGCATTGTTAATGCCTTCGCCAAAGTCGGCACCAAAAAGGTGCGTATCACCGGTGGTGAGCCGAGCCTACGTAAAGATTTCACTGATATTATTCGTATCGTTGCTGACAACGATGCGATTGAAACGATTGCCACCACCACTAACGGTTATCGTTTAGAGAAACACGCCAAGACATGGTTTGATGCAGGTTTAAGACGCATTAATGTATCTGTTGATAGTTTAGATCCTCGCCAATTTCACCAAATCACCGGTGAAAATAAATTCCATGAAGTCATGCGTGGTATTGATGCGGCACTTGATGCGGGTTTCGAGCGCATCAAAGTCAACGCCGTGTTACTCAAAGATCTCAACGATTCTGATTTGCCGAAATTCACTGACTGGCTAAAAGACCGTCCTATTGACGTGCGCTTTATTGAGTTGATGGAAACGGGACTGCACCACGATTATTTTAAAGCTCACCATTTAAGTGGTGACGTGATTAAATCAAGATTGTTAGCACAAGGTTGGTTACACCAAGTGCCAAAACCCACAGATGGTCCTGCGCAGAATTTTTGCCACCCTGATTATCAGGGACGCTTTGGTTTGATCATGCCCTATTCGAATGATTTCTGTAAGACTTGTAATCGGCTAAGAGTGTCGTCAAAAGGGAAACTCCACTTGTGCTTGTTTACTGAATCAGGCATCGACCTACGTGATTTGCTGCAACACGATGACCAACAAGATGAATTGATCGCTCGCTTGCATGAACAATTACATCAAAAGAAAGCGACCCATGACTTGCATCAAGGCATTACCGGGGTGACGAAACATTTAGCATCTATCGGTGGTTAGTAAGTAATTACAAACTAAATAATGAGAATGATTATGGCCAAGTGCACGACAAAAGTGTTTGTTCCATTAAAAATTGCGGTAATGACGGTATCGGATCGACATACGATGGAGACGGATACCTCCGGGCAATACCTAGCAGATGTCATTAAAGAAACGGGTCATCACTTATCTGAACGGACAATTTGCGTTGATAACACCTATAAAATCCGTGAAGTTGTGTCTAAATGGATAGCCTCTACTGACATCCAAGCCATCATCATCAACGGTGGTACCGGGTTTACTGCGCACGACAGCACACCAAATGCTGTTTCAGTGTTATTTGACCGTCCAATGGAAGGTTTTGGCGAACTGTTCAGATATTTAAGCTTTAAAGACATTGGGACTTCCAGCGTCCAATCTCGCGCCATTGCGGGCATGGCCAATAAAACAGCCATTTTCTGCATGCCAGGTTCACCTGGGGCTTGCCGCTTAGGTTGGGAAGAAATCATAAAAGAACAACTCGACGCTCGTCATCGCCCTTGCAACTTTGTTGGCCATTTAAAATCAGTATCAAAGGACACAGATTAATGACTCAAACCTTGTCTCATATTAATGCTTCTGGTGAAGCACATATGGTGGATGTGAGCGAAAAAGACACCACTGTTCGCATTGCAAGAGCGCAAGCTTTCGTGGAGATGTCATCAGACACACTTGAGTTGATTTTATCAGGTAAGCATCATAAAGGTGATGTGTTTGCTACAGCACGTATTGCTGGCATTATGGCGGCGAAGAAAACCCCCGAGCTCATCCCACTTTGTCACCCATTAATGTTGACTAAAGTTGAAGTTGATATAGAGGCTGAGCCAGACAAAAACCGAGTACGCATCACAAGCCTTTGTAAACTCAGTGGCAAAACAGGTGTTGAAATGGAAGCCTTAACCGCTGCCTCAGTTGCTGCACTGACGATTTATGATATGTGTAAAGCGGTGCAAAAAGATATGGTAATTTCAGCAGTAACCCTGCTTGAAAAGCAAGGCGGTAAGTCAGGCCATTTTGTGCATAACCCAGAATAGTTACTAAAAATATAAGAACACACATTATGATTACGATTTTATTTTTTGCACAGGTTAGAGAACGTCTTGGCGAGGCTAAACTTGAGCTTGAATATCAAACCGATTGGCAAAATGCAGAGCAAATAAGAGCACAGCTATGCGAGCGCGGCGCTAAATGGGCCAGCACACTTTCATCAGATAAATTACTAGTCGCCGTGAATCAAGAGTTATGTTCATTAGAGCAGGCCATAAAAGACGGTGATGAAATCGCCTTTTTCCCGCCTGTTACTGGAGGCTAATCATGTCGACGATTAAGGTTGAGGTTCAACACGCTGATTTTTCGGTGGCGGATGAGTATCAACAACTCAGCCAAGATCACGCTGATGGTGCATTAGTTACCTTTGTTGGCAAGGTACGTGATTTTAATGATGGCAGCGAGGTGAGTCAGCTGACATTAGAGCATTATCCAGGCATGACGGAAAAAGTGTTGCATCAACTTGCACAGCAAGCCCGTCAGCGTTGGGATGTTAACCATATTACAATCATACATCGCGTTGGAACCATGTTACTGGGTGAGCAGATCGTTTTCATTGGTGTTTCCAGTGCACATCGACAAGCTGCATTTGACGCCTGTGAGTTTTTGATCGACTTTTTAAAGACTAAAGCTCCTTTTTGGAAACTCGAGGCGACAGATGCAGGCGATAAGTGGGTTGATGCAAGAGACAGTGATGAACATGCGACGCTTCAATGGCAATAAGGTAGTTAGGTTTTATCGACTACTCATTACCGTTTGCGCTTTAACCTTCAGTACGGCTTCTTTTTCACAGCAAGCCCCTCCTATTGCAGCGGCGGCCAACGTGCGTTTTGCTATGAACGATATTGCAAAGCAATTTACGCAGCAGTCCGGTTTGCAAGTTCGCTTGAGCTATGGCTCTTCAGGGCAATTAGTTCAGCAGATAAAACATGGTGCGCCTTTTGAATTATTCATCAGTGCTGATCAACATTATGTTGATTGGTTAACACAACAAGGATTCACCCAAGGTCAAAGCGTTACTTATGCTATTGGCCGTTTAGCTCTGGTCAAAGCCAAAGGTTCGCCACTCACACTCGACCCAGAACTTCAAGGCGTTTCTCAGTTACTGACTCAAGGCAAGTTGTCTCGTTTTGCGATTGCAAACCCAGAACATGCGCCTTATGGTCTAGCCGCAAAACAAGCGCTCGAACATCAAGGCTTATGGTCTAAACTGCATAGAGAACTCATCATGGGTGAGAATGTTGGACAAGCTGCACAGTTTGCTCTTTCAAATGCTACTCAAGGTGCCATTATTGCACTTTCGTTGGCTAAAGCGCCCAATTACAGCAGTAAAGTAGACTATGTTGCACTTGCGCCCGAGTTGCATCGGCCACTCCACCAAGCGATGGTGTTGACGAACAAAGCTGATAGCGTAACCAAAAAATTTTTTTTATTTCTGCAATCTAAAATAGCACAAGATACACTAAGAAAGTACGGGTTTGATATACCCACACCAAAGTCACATTAGTCGTTTTACAAAAGGCATTTCCCATCGATGGATTGGCAAGCTCTACTTTTATCTTTAAAACTCAGTAGCATTACGACGTTGTTATTGATCCCTATGGCGGTTTTAGGTGCCCGAACCTTGGCGTTTAAACAGTTTAAAGGGAAGGCATTCGTTGAAGCGATTTCGATGACGCCGTTGATTCTGCCTCCTACCGTCATTGGCTATTATTTGCTGGTTGGGTTTGGTCAACAAAGCTGGTTAGGACAGCTACTTTCATCCGTATTAGGCAGTGAGCTTGTGTTTCACTTTTCAGGCTTGGTTGTCGCATCACTCATCATTAATATTCCTTTCGCATTACAGCCGATTCAAAGAGCTTTTGAGTCGATCCCTGAGGACGTTCGGGAAGCTGCTGCATGTTGCGGCTTGAACCGCTGGCAATCGTTAATCCATATTGAACTCCCGCTTGTGTGGCCTGGCGTAATCACCGCCATCGTGTTGTGCTTTTCACACGTATTAGGTGAATTTGGCGTCGTACTCATGATTGGTGGCAATATTGCTGGTGAAACGAAAACATTATCGATTGCGATATATGACAGTGTTCAGTCTTTTGATTTCCACGCCGCAGGTTTAATGTCTGCCCTGTTGTTGATCTTTGCCGTACTTACGCTGGCCATAACGACACACTTATCCAAAAAAGTGGGAATAAGACATGACCGCAGCTGAACAACCACACTTATCATGTAAAGTTCACATTTCGGATCCCTATCCCGTTGTTGCAGAGTTTTCCGCAAACTCCACTGATGTTATTGCGATTCTTGGACCTTCTGGCGCAGGTAAAAGCACACTCTTAAAAGCCCTTGCTGGCATTGCGACCAAAGCCAAAGGAGAAATCAGCTGTAATCGCAATGTTTGGTTAGGCCCTAAAACCCAACTCTCACCTCAACAACGTTTCGTTGGTTATGTGCCCCAGCATTATGGTTTATTCGAACATCAATCGGTCATCAATAATATTGCTACTGCGCTTAAGCATTTGCCTAAAGCTGATCGTTTCACTCAAGCTAAGTTATGGTTAGAAAATGTCGGTTTATGGCAGCATAAAGATAAACGCCCAATACAACTTTCTGGCGGACAACGACAGCGTGTGGCTTTGGCTCGAGCGTTAGCCAGAGAACCTCAACTCCTATTGCTTGATGAGCCTTTTTCAGCGGTTGACAATCAAACGAAAGAACAACTGCATTTGCAGCTGTTAAAGCTTAAATCGGCCATTGAATGTCCCGTAATTCTCGTCACACACAATTATCATGAGGCCATGTTATTGGCCGATAAAATATTGATTATTGATCAAGGTCGCATTATTCAGCAGGGTACCCCTCAACAATTATTATCGTCACCAATTTCAACATTGGTGGCTAAGCAAATTGGCTTAAAAAATTTAGTGCCAATGAGCAAAATCGAACCATCAAGCGCAGAATTTTACTGCATTCATTTAGGTAAACAACAGCTCACAATACCAGCTCAATGTATTACACAAACGCAACAATTGACGACGTGTATATTACCGAGTAAATTCAAGCAACACACATCTTCACACTGTGTTTCATTGCAACTTCAACCCATCTCTTTTTTCCAAATTAGGGATGGAAGTCGCGTGTTAGCACAAGTGATTGGGACCGACTCAGTGATCGAGCTTGATGTTGAGCAAGAGATTGAAATATCTTTAGATACACCACTGATTTGGAAACTTGACCCAAACCTAATAAGAACAATATAGATATCAATTACTTAACAAATTAAAATCATCTAAACTTATTACGAGGTACGATAAAAATAGTCAAGATGATCAATTGTTAATCTTCCCGAAATAGGGAATTAAAGTGTCTACAGTTAGACTAACTTCGTCTATGTTTATCAGTCACTTTTTGATGTTCACTTTTCAATGCTTTTTTCAGCGAACAAAAATTCATTAAGAGATTGATTGGTTCATGCTCAATAACAAAATATAGAGCACGAAAATCGGGGAGAAGAAAATGCGTTGGCTTATCTGTTTGCTGCTTTACAGTAGTATTGCCACTGCGGCTCCTAATTTGTTATCAGTACTGACTCAATCACCATTTCAGAATCCAATTGATACGATGAGGAATATTGAGAATAGTACATCAGGGGTCATTACCCATTTTGCGATTGATACTGATAGTTCGCCTATGCGTTACTTATTTACAGTATTAGATCCCAAAAAGCATACGATCACTCAACTGGAATATTGTGCTGTTGATGGCGTATTAATTAAGCGTAAAGCAACCACTTATGATTCTGATAAACATTCAGAATTAGCTGCAATCAACTTTATTTCTAAAAATAAACTATTATTTTCTGAGCTTGTAGAATTAGCTATACATAAAAATTCTGTGCATTTATTAAACGCAGAACTGGATCATGATCTAGGCATTAGCTATCTTGAATTAAAGCTGATCGATAATAATGGACGATATCGGCTAGCTTTTGATGTAGAGAAACTGCGTCCGTTACCATTATTGAAATGGTACTAAGGAGTGTTATGAAAGTCTTACTGGTTGAAGATGATGCAACTACTTTGGACTATATCGTCAAAGGTTTTACTGAACAAGGTCACAATATTGAGACGGCAAGTGATGGTCATCAAGGGCTTTTATTAGCCACCAGCAATCAATATGATCTCATCGTACTCGATAGAATGCTTCCTAGTTTAGGCGGCTTAAAATTATTAGCTGCGGTAAGGGCAACAGGAAACCAAACTCCTGTCATGCTACTTTCTGCTTTGAGTCACGTAGATGAAAGAGTAAAAGGCTTACGCGCAGGTGGTGATGATTACATGACCAAACCTTTTGCGTTTTCTGAATTGCTGGTTCGTTGCGAAAAGCTCATGCAACGCGGTCATACTCAACCAATGCAAACTCACTTGCGTGCGGGTCCATTAGAGATGGAACTCCTAACACGTAATGTCACTCTGGATGGACATGAAATCATGTTACAGCCAAAAGAGTTTCAATTGCTTAAATATCTCATGGAACATGTTAATCAGGTCATCAGTCGTACCTTACTCTTCGAAGCGGTTTGGGATTACCATTTTGACCCTCGTACCAATGTTATCGATGTCCATATCGCTAAATTGAGACGCAAATTTGAAGAACTCGGCCATGGTGAATTAATTGAAACAGTAAGAGGTGCAGGTTATCGCTTACGGCAGAGGAATTAACCCTTATCAAAGTAGTGCCTGGCGAATAACCATTGTTTTTTCTGTACTCGTTACTCTGATTATTGGCGCATTACTGTTTGCGCTATATCAGCAATTGGTTATAGAACAACGATATCAGGTTACTGAAAGCTTAAAAGCAGAAGTTCAACGTTATCAGCAACTGGCAAAATCAGTCAGTCGCCAAAATTTTGCACGCCAAATTGAGGCCGCGGACTCAAAAGCAGCCCTAGTCGCTTGGAAAAATGGCGATAATGTCATCGGTGCACTCAGCTTCATGCCCGATGAAATGCCTTACTTACCCAGAACCAAAGATTTCCCAATTCTCACTGCAGGGCCTGATAAGCTTCATATCTTAACGGGTGGCTTAGTCAAGACACGTTATGGTCCAGTACTCATTGCCTCTCGAACTGATCACTTTGCGTCCTTAATTGATAAATTTGTAAGCGCTTCAGCCACCGCAGTGATGCTTACCGTGGTGTTTGCATTAGCGCTGGGTTTCTTGTTTTCTAAAGCCATTTTGAGGCGATTAATCCATTACAACCGCCTCAGTGAACAAATTGAACAAGGTCATTACAATACGCGCTTACCTGTAAGCTGGCGTAATGATGAGTTCGATATCCTTGCGCAAAAATTTAATAACGTCCTCGACACGCTTGAAAATAACCTCACAGCCATTCGAGGGATTACCGACAATATTGCCCACGATTTAAGAACACCCTTGTCTCACTTGCGAATTGGTATTGAGCAGCTGATCAATAGTCCTACGGATGATTTACCTGATCATTGCGCCGAACTTCTTGAAGAACTCGACCACTGCCTAGGTACGTTTGATGCGATGTTGTCTCTGACTCGAATTGAAGAAGGACAATTAGCATTAGAAAAACAACCAATCGAACTTCATCACTTGTGTCATGATTTACGAGACATGGCTGAAGCCTTGGCAGAAGTGAACGAACAGACTTTATTGCTAAATCTAGGGCGTGAGTTTTCAGTACAAGCGGATAAGCATTTGCTGTTTCAGGCCTTATTCAATCTTGTGGATAATGCGATTAAATACTCTGGAAAAAATGCCACGATTGAAATTCGTCAAAATGCCAATCGCATTGAAATTGTCGATAATGGCCCTGGTATTCCAGATGAACATAAAGAAAAAGTATTTGACCGTTTAGTGAGACTTGACCCAAGTCGACATCACAAAGGCACAGGGCTCGGTCTATCTATGGTAAAAGCCATTTTAACCCGTCATAATGCATCAGTTAAGCTCAGTGATAACAACCCCGGGCTAAGTGTAACCATAGATTTCTAACAATTATTCAAACTAATGCAAAACTCTAATTACCAGATTCTGGCTGATGAGCCACACTTCATCGTTATTAATAAATCACCAAATGTACATTTTCACAGCCAAGATGGCTCTGCTGGTGTGGTTGCTCAAGTTGAGGCAGATTGCAACCTGTCGTTGTTTCCTGTCCATCGTTTAGATACGCCAACATCAGGGCTATTGCTGCTCGCAAAATCCTCATCGGCTGCCAATCAACTGGCTGAACAATTTAAACAGCGACTCACTGAAAAGTACTATCTCGCCATTGCCAAAGGGAAACCAAAAAAGAAACAAGGGTGGGTGATTGGTGATATGGCAAAATCACGCCGCAGCATGCAAAAATTGCTTCATACCACAGTAAACCCTGCCATCACTCAGTTTTATAGCCATACCATTGCTGAAGGGCTAAGACTTTATTTATTAAAACCCCATACAGGGCGTACTCACCAACTCAGAGTCGCACTATCAAGTTTGGGTGCGCCCATTTTAGGTGATGATTTATATGGAAAACAGCAAAGTGATCGCTGCTATCTGCATGCCTACGCATTGAGGTTTCAGTTTAATGAACTGACCTATCAATACGTTTGCTTACCTTCTGTAGGAGAAGAATTTCAACGGGAGTCTTTGAAAGTCCAATTAGAACATTGGGAAAGCCCGTTTGAGCTGTCATGGCCAAAAAGAGATAAAAAAAAAGGACTCTGATATAACTGAGAGTCCTGCATTCACGAGCGAATTGGTTGCCCTAATCTTGCATGTACCAATTATAATTAATTTTGCTTAACCTACGCTTAACAACACACGGATCGGTAATTTTAAATTTTACTTTTAAATAAATAAGTTAAATTGGCAAAGTACGCTTCTGACAACTACATTTAATTCATGATTTCATTAATTCTGATGTAAATGTTAGTTCTGGCCATCTGCAGTTTTGCAGGAATTTGTTGGATTTTTTTTAATTACCGCCAATTACACGCTAAACAACAAAGTGTAATGTTCGCACTTTCTGCCATTGATACCAGCCTAAAACAACAAATACATGCAATTTTGAAAGCAGTACATCACGCTGATATGACCATGAATCAAAAAGAGCCTAGCCTCAAGGCGCTTGACGATTATCGACACGCCTTCCAGTCAGATTTTTATTCACAGCATAAATTGAATAACTTTAATACAATTCAAGACCACTTGAAGAAATGTGATGAGTTAAACCAAAAAATCACTGATATTGCAGCTCAATTAACGAAACACTCACAAACCGAGTCTGTGCAACCTTATTTCTCTATACACAGTGAGTTCTCAACACTATGCCGCCATTACAATAAAGCGGTCGAAAAATACAATCACAGTGTTAAAGTGTTCCCGAGTTCATTTATTGCAACGCTATTCCAGTTTTCTTCACTGCCGTTTTTTGATCTTCAATCATCAAAAGCAACCAACTTATGGGCAACAAAAGCATCTTCCTACCAGTTTTGAAGCAGCGTATAATCGTTTCAATCTATCGTTAATTTCGTGATTTCTTTTGCCTACATCCATTTTTTTTGATCAAAGTAATGTTGAGCTAGTTGATATTTGTCAACGATGGCAATTAACGTTTTCTGAAGACTGCGCATTCGAACTGCAATACCACAATCAATGGTTAACGCTTCACAAGCGTGATGAACCCAAAGTTTCAGGTATCATTGTTGATTTCATCGGTGGCGCTGTAGCACATAGAAGAAAATTTGGTGGTGGAAAAGGCCAAGCCATTGCTAAAGCGGTGGGTCTAAAAAAAGGTAATGTCCCCAGTGTTATTGATGCAACAGCAGGATTGGGTCGCGATGCCTTTGTGCTTGCCAGCCTTGGCTGTAACGTCACCTTAATTGAGCGCCAGCCCGTAGTGGCGGCCCTCCTTGAGGACGGTTTAAAACGCGCTTATCAAGATCCTGAAATCGGGGAGTGGATGCAACAAAGGATGACGTTACATCACGGTGCCAGCCAAAACTCTTTAAACGAGCTCGGAATAAAGGCTGATGTAGTCTATCTTGACCCGATGTATCCACACCGAGAAAAGTCAGCGCAAGTAAAAAAAGAAATGCGTTTATTCCAGACTTTAGTTGGTAGCGATGATGATGCCGATGAGCTTTTACCACCAGCATTAAACATTGCCCAAAAACGCGTTGTGGTAAAACGCCCCGACTACGCTGAATATCTTAATGGACAAACACCATCAGCGTCCATTAAGACCAAGAAAAATAGATTCGATTTATATTCTGTTTTATAACCCTATACTAATGAATTAGAGGTAAGTCATGATAGAACAAGGTCAAAAAATACCAGAAACGACACTGTCTCAGTTAACTGCTGATGGCATGCAAGAACATCAAGTTTCAGAGTTATTCAAAGATAAGAAAGTTGTTATTTTCGCTGTTCCTGGCGCATTTACGCCGACTTGTTCAGCTGCACACTTACCAGGATACATTACTTTAGCTGACGAGTTTCAAGCAAAAGGTGTTGATATTATTGCTTGTGTCTCAGTCAACGATGCATTCGTTATGAAAGCATGGGGTGACAGCCAAAATGCTGAACACATCATGATGCTGGCTGACGGTGACGGTCACTTTACCAAAGCACTTGGCCTTGAAATGGAAACGGGGAGCTTTGGCGGTCTTCGTTCTCAACGTTATGCCATGATCATTGAAAATGGCGTCGTGACTCAGCTCAACATTGAAGCACCTAAAGAGTTTGAAGTCAGTAAAGCGGAAGTTATATTGCAAGCTTTATAAGTGATAACCGAAGGGGAGAGACGATTCTCTCCCCCTTTGCTTGATTAATCAACCAGTAAAAAAGTGACATTAGTAACAACACGTACATTCTTATCAATTTTTTGAGTATCACCGTAGTTTTCACCTGCATCGCGGATAACAAAGCCTCCTTGAATGGCACTTCTGATCCCACCCACTTTTACTCCAGCATTAATGGCAAACTCATTAGCCGCCAATCTGGCATTTTTAGTCGCTTCTTTGAGCATTGCAGGTTTGATTTCATTTAGTTTTGTAAAGTGATAAGTAGGCGCATTATTTTTTAAATCTAATCCTTGTGCGATCAAAGAGTTTAATTTAGCTCGCCCCTCTGAAACCAACTGAACTTTTGATGTTTCAACTTCAATTTCGCCAACCAAAAAGTGCTTCTCATCGACTAATTTCTGATCATCATCTCTAAACTCTCGCTTCAGATATTTTACGATTCCGGGCTTTATTTCTTCAGTGGAAAATCCACTTTTATGTAACAAATTGATTATCTTCTTTTGATCGGTTTCTGAAGCTTTATAGAGTGCTTCAATACTGTCTTGTTTATCTCCCGTCACCGTGTATTTAATAGACCAAAATGCTTTGTCCGCCTGTACTTTTCTTTCTGCAAGCCCTTTAACTACAGCGGTATTAAGTGCAACTCGGGATTTAAAAAGTGTTTCGCTAACGAAAAAGCCTGCTGCTGCAATGCCGACAGCAATGACCACAGAGCCTAAAAAAGAAAATAAATGAGGTGTAGATTGATTTGCCATGTCAGTTCCATTGGATAGCAGTTTAATTCCACCAATAAAACTAACACTTTGTGCGGATATAAGTCTAAATTTTATTCAATCGGTAACTCAACCTCGGCAAGCAAACCACCTTCTTTGCGGTTGCAAAGCGACACTTTTCCTAAGTGGCCTTCAACAATGCGCTTAATAATGGCTAAACCTAGGCCTGAACCTACGCTTCCTCTCGCACTGTCTCCCTGTGTAAAGGGTTGAAAAACAGTTTCGATTTGGTCTTCATCGATACCAGAACCATTATCCTCGACTCGAAAACATACAGAGGTGTTGGTTGAGTAAGAACTGATTTTGATCCAGCCGCCACCATAACGATATGCATTTTCTACAAGGTTTGTAATCACCCGTTTTATTGAAACCGCTTTAATTGAAATATCAGGACAATGGCCAAGATCCAGTTCTATATCTACCTCTCGATGCGTTTCAGCATTAGCAACGTCTTTCAATAAACGGTTAATCGAAACCAACTCCACTAGCTCTTGCTGATCTTGCCGAATATAAGCAATAAACTGATTGATAATGGCATCCATATCTTCGATATCGTTAACAATGCCATCTTTGAGGTATTCATCTTCTTCAACCATCATTTCTGATGCCAAGCGGATACGCGTTAACGGCGTGCGTAAATCGTGAGAGATCCCCGCCATTAGCAATGCTCGGTCTTGCTCCAACTGTTTCATACTGGAAGCCATGCGATTGAAAGCGTTGGTTACCTCCACTAATTCAGTAGAACCTTCTAAGGGTAAAGATTGAGGGAAACTGCCTTTGGATACCGATAATGCCGCTTTTTGTAATCGACGCAGCGGCTTATTTTGCTTACGAGCAAACATCCAACCACCGATCACACTTAAAGCGCCGATCACCAATAAATACAAAGTTAACGGGGATAATTGATCTTCATTTATCCCACTATTTAATGTCACTTTAATCCAAATCGATGGAGCTTGCGGTGGACGAATCCAAACTTGCAAATGCTGTGCTTGCATCACTCGCACTTCCGCTTTACCACCTAAGTATTCAGACATTTCCGATGACCAAAAACCATAGTAAGTGGCATCATCAACGCCTGCATCACGTGCTTGTTTTTGGCTGTAGACCCGCATACCATCGTCGCGAACCTTGGCATTAAGCGCATCTACCAAGGTAAGGTGCTGGCGACCAATTTCAACTTCATCAACAAACAACAGCTTAACTTGACGAGCAATTAACTCATTAATTTGCTCATAACTGGGTTTGATAAAATAAACGGCGACAGTCCAATAAGACACAAGTTGATTGATAAGCAGCAAGCTGCCTATCAAGAGTACGGTCTGACTAAAGGCGCTGCGAGGAAGTAACTTGCGCCAGATGCTATTTTTTTTCAATGGTTCAGTTTTTTATTATTGTACTGAACCATCTGGTACGAACACATAACCCAAACCCCATACCGTTTGAATGTATCTTGGATTAGCGGCGTCTTGTTCAATCAATCGGCGTAAACGCGAGACCTGCACATCAATAGAACGTTCAAGTGCTGAATAATCCCGCCCACGGGCGAGGTTCATCAACTTATCACGAGATAGTGGCTCTCTTGGGTGGGTCACTAATACTTTTAATACCGCAAACTCACCGCTTGTTAAGCTAATAGCGTTGTCACCGTCATACATAACACGAGTTGCCAAATCGAGTTTAAACTTACCAAACTCAATGGTTTCCTCTTGTTGAGAAGGGGCACCAGGCACTTCTTGAGTACGACGACGCATCACCGCATTAATTCGTGCTAATAGCTCGCGTGGATTAAACGGTTTAGGTAAGTAATCGTCAGCACCGAGCTCAAGGCCGATAATACGATCAACTTCATCCCCTTTAGCCGTTAACATTACAATAGGAATATTATTTTTCTGCTGACGCAAACGGCGACAAATAGACAAACCATCTTCACCAGGAAGCATCAAGTCGAGGATTATCATATGGAAGTTTTCACGCTCAAGTAAGCGATCCATTTGCTCTGAATTAGCTGCACTGCGCACATAAAACCCTTGCTCAACAAGGTAGCGTTCTAACAATGAGCGTAACCGCATATCATCATCAACGACTAATATTTTTGTTGTTTCTTGACTCATGGCATATCCCTTCACTGACGCAGCAAACTAGTGAAGCTAATATACCGTTTTCTTGAGAGATTTGAACTGTAATTAATAAAAACTAGCGCAGAATACGACTTAAGCAAGCATAAAAATTGTAACGAAATAAAAAATTAAACTAGCCAAATTTAGGAAAACTGCCTCTTTCAGCTAAAAAGTGGGAGTTTACTGTTTTCAATTGATAACCATTTTGCTCCGATCTTTCATAACCGCTGCTTTTCATTGCCATTTCATTAGATAAAAATAGATGCGTTCCACCCCAACATTGTTGCTCAACAAAATCAATTTTGTTTATCTTTGGCTGCGCTTTTTGCGCATAAAATTCTTCTGCCTCCGTGGATATTTCAGGTATTGTGGATATCACATTTTCCCTTTTAAGATAGATGCCATATGAAGAAAATAACTCTTTTAGCTCTTGGTAAATAAAGTTATTTTCAGTTAAAACTTTAACCTCATGCCCTTTATTTTGAAGATATCGAAGCTGTGTCATTCTTGCGGGAGATATGTGAATAGCTTTTTGTCCTAAAAAACCAGCTTGATTTACAGAATGAGCTTCGTTAAACGTACTCGTTTTCTCTGTCGAAGTGATGACTTCATCGAAATCAACAACCAACGTCAATGGCTCATCTTGATTAATACATTTCCTTTGAGCTCCTAATAACCAATCTTTTGAATTAAGAGAATCACTCGGTACTGCCGCTTCTCCTGTATCAACTAACGTTGCTTCCTTCGCTTCTTGATTTGAAATAACCCGGCATGTATAGCCTCTCAAAGCATTGATGACTTGTTCTTGGTGCTGTCCACTAAACTTATCAGTCATAGAACCCATAGTCTTTTTTACAAAAACTTCCACCGTTTTGTCTTTAGACACTGACACATCAAAACTTCTAGTATTCGCATCAGAGTTCACAGCTTCAACATCGATTCGTGTTGGAAGATCTAACCCATTCTCAAGAGTTAATAACTGCTTTACTGTATTTACAGGAAATCTAACGTTTGACAAAACGACACACCTTAAAAAGATTACTTACTTAAAATATATACAGTTTTTAACTTTAGATCTCAGTTCAGGGATTAATTTTTGTTCATACCAAGGGTTACGCTTTAACCAAATTCGATTTCTTGGACTGGGGTGTGGTAGTGGAATCCGACTCGGCCAGTATTGTGGCCAATTTTTCACTCGTTCAGTGACCGACATCTTCTTATCATTAAAATGATATGCTTGAGCATACTGTCCAATCACGATGGTCAGCTGAATATTAGGTAACAACCTTAATAACTGAGCTCGCCAATGTTCTGCGCATTCTGGTCTAGGCGGCAAATCCCCTTGCTTACCTGTACCTGGAAAGCAAAACCCCATGGGAATAATCGCAAACAGGTTTGGGTCATAAAATTGCGCTTCTGTTACACCAAGCCACTCACGCAAACGTTGACCGCTAGCATCATTAAAGGGGATGCCTGTTTCATGCACTTTTCTACCAGGGGCTTGCCCAACAATTAATATCTTGGCACTTTGGCTCACCTGTAGTACTGGTCTAGGTTGATGAGGCAATATTCCAGCGCAAATCTGACAAGCTGAAATGTTTTTAACCAGTTGAGTTAAATCACTGGATTGATCATTTAATTGAATATTCATTTCTTCCATTTAAATAATTCGCTAGAATATGCCACCACTTTTAGTAGGGATTCTATTTTCCGTTCACTTATTCTACTAAAAGTTATCTTTTTTTAATTGTGAGAACAATCCTTTTTGTTTTCCCTTGCAGTTTCTAGGGACAGATATGCGCAAAGCCTCTCTACCGATATTAATGCTTTTGGTACTACTCAGCCCATTAGCTATTGATATCTATTTACCCTCTATGCCTGTAATGGCAGCCGAATTTTCGATTTCTAACAGTGAAATTCAATCCACACTCGTTTTGTTCTTATTTTCAATGGGAGTAGGTCAAATTCTTATAGGGCCACTCGTTGACCGATTTGGACGCAAGCCCGTTGCGATATTCGGTGTGATTCTTTACGGCTTAAGCAGTTTATTGGCTGCCATAGCTTATGAGTTTAATGTTCTGTTACTCGCAAGAGTGCTTCAGGGTCTAGCAGCTTGCTCTACTTCTATCGTAGCGTTCAGTGCGGTCCGTGACTGTTTTACGCCGAAGGAAAGCTCAAAAATTTACAGTTATTTGAATGGTGCTATTTGTGTAATCCCTGCACTTGCACCCAGCTTAGGTGGATTGCTCGCAATGCAGTTCGGCTGGCGTTCTAATTTTATCTTCATGACGCTGTTTGCCACAGTAATGTTATTGGTTGTGTTTTTCCGATTTTCTGAGACCAAACCTGAAGATACGATCAGCCATGGCAAACTTTATAACTTGCAACGCTTCTGGCCTGTGTTAAAAGAACCCCATTTCTTGTTTTATGCCATCAGTTGTATGAGTGCAATGGCAGCGATTCTCTGTTACGTCTCTTATTCACCTGTATGGCTGATTGGTCATTTGGGGGTCTCTGAGCTTGGTTTCAGTGCACTATTTGGATTTAATGCTCTGTTGAATATCATTGCCTGCTTTATTGCGCCAATGGTATCGAAAAGACTGGGGAATCACTTAACCGTAAAACTGGCTTTTAGCTTATTCATCAGCACCGCATTGTGGATTGAACTGCTGCAGACTCAAACAGCGACACAGTTCATTGCTCCGGAATATGCCTTCATGCTACCAATGATTTTACTGTGTGTGGGATTTGCTTTGCTTCTCGGTCCAGCAACCAGCATGGCGTTAGCGGCTTTTGGAAATCGTGCAGGAACAGCAACGGCATTACTTGGTTTTATCCAAATGAGCGGTGCCGCCTTGATCTGTGGTTTGATTCAACAGACACCACTACCAGCACCAGATGCCATTGCCATTGTGTGCTTTATTGCACCTCTAGGCTTATTGCTGATCATGCAGCAACAAAAACTCAGTCATTGGCATCAAGTGCATTGATGATAAAAAGCTAATTTATCTCTTTGAGTTTGCGGGTCAGCGTATTACGCCCGCAACCCAAAGCTTTTGCGGCTTCTTGTTTGTGCCCTTGGGTATGTTTAAGTGCTTCGGTGATCAAAACATGCTCCACTTCAGCCAAGGTATCATTCATTACATCATGTTTACCTTGCTCGAATAGGGCCTGAATATGCTCTCTTAACCCATGCTGCCAGGATTGTTGACCGATTGAGCTCGTCGCCCTTTGCCCTTGTTGAATTTCAATCGGTAAATCAGACACCAAGACCTCATGACTGGCCGCCATCACGGTAAGCCAGCGGCAAGTGTTTTCTAATTGTCTGACATTGCCAGGCCAATCAAAATTAACCAATGTTTGCATCGCTGACGTTGAAATTGACTTAGTCTCGACACTGAGCTCATTGGCCGCAATACTTAAAAAATGATTCACTAAAGCAGGAATATCTTCACGACGTTGAGCCAACGACGGTAACTCAATTTGAATCACATTGAGGCGATGAAACAAATCCTCTCGAAAATCACCTTGTTCTACCTTTTGTAATAAATTTTGGTGAGTCGCTGCAATGATCCTCACATCCACATTCACCATTTTACTTGCGCCTACTCGATAAAAGCTACCTTCGGCTAACACCCTCAGTAGTCGGGTTTGCACTTCAAGTGGCATGTCACCAATTTCATCTAAAAACAGTGTCCCAGCGCTGGCTTGTTCGAACCAGCCTTTGCGTTGTTCTGTTGCTCCGGTAAATGCGCCCTTTTCATGACCAAATAACTCTGCTTCAATCAACTCTTTAGGAATAGCAGCCATATTGAGTGCAACAAATGGTTTACCTGCTCGAGGACTGTGCTTATGCAGCGCTCGAGCAACCAACTCTTTCCCTGTACCAGATTGACCGTGGATCAGCACACTCATTGATGAGCGCGATAACCGACCAATGGCTCGAAATACCTCTTGCATCGCGGGGGCTTCACCAATGATCTCAGGTGTGACAACATCGGTTGTTTCTGGTTCTGATTTAGGTTGAGTTTGACTCCGAGCTAATGCTCTTTTAACTAAAGCGATCACTTCGTCAATATCAAATGGCTTCGGCAAATACTCGAAAGCGCCTGCTTGGTATGCGGTAACAGCACTATCTAAATCTGAATGTGCGGTCATTATGATGACCGGTAAGTCAGGGAAGTGTCGCTGAATGCGTTCTAATAGACTGATACCATCCGTACCTGGCATTCTCACATCGGATAAAATCGCTTGTGGTTGTTCGACTTCTAGCGCTTGCCATACTGAATCTGCCGACGAAAAACTGCTACAACTGATACTTTCGGAGGCGAGCGACTTTTCAATCACCCAACGAATCGCACTGTCATCATCAACAATCCAAACTTGCTCTTGTGCTTGCATCAGGTTATTCCTTGATTGGTAACGTTAAAACAAAAACAGTATGGCCTGGAGAAGAGTTACAATCGATACGGCCTTGATGTAAACGAGCAATATTATGTGCAATAGACAACCCAAGCCCCGTCCCTTCAGCACGACCAGTAACCATGGGGTAAAATAGAGTGTCTTTTAATTCTGCTGGTACACCAGGGCCATCATCAATCACCGATAACTCAAGCACCGAACGGAAACGTTTATTTCCTATCGTTATACTGTGTTGAGTACGTGTCTTTAATGTCACTTTACCATTAGCGCTACCGACTGCTTGTACAGCATTTTGCAGTAAATTGATCACGACTTGCTGAATCTGCTCCGCGTCCATGGTGATTTCAGGCAATGAAGGGTCGTAATCACGAATGAGTTCGATGTTGCTCGGCAGGGTAATTTCAACAAGTTGAATCACTTTTTCAATGATCTGATGAATATTCTGTAAGTAATGGGGTGTAGGCTTTTGCGGGCCCAGTAATTTATCGACTAAGGTTTTCATTCTGTCAGCCTGTTCGATAATCATATCGGTAAACTCTTGATACTCTGAACCGTGAACCTGCTTTGACAGTAGCTGCGCTGCCCCACGAAGTCCCCCAAGCGGATTTTTTATTTCGTGAGCTAAGTTGCGTACTAAAAATCGGGCGGCTTGTTGTTGTGCGTCTTGATTGAGTTGTTGTTCTATCCGTTTCTGCTGGTCAATCATACGCAACTCTAAAATACTCTCAGAGTTGTCCATTGGTGAAAGCGTCAAATCAACGGAGCGTTCAACGCCATCTCGAGTTACCAATAAGGCATTGCTGACATTTAAACTTTTACCATTAGTGATGGCGTGTTGAAAACGATCAAGGCTGATATCAAAAGCTAAGATCAATTCGTTAAAGTTGGTGTCGATGAGCTTTGAGGCACCTAAATTGAAAAATTGTGCTGCAGCGGGGTTAGCAAAACGCACAATAAGTGCGTCGTCAATGATTAATACTGCGGTAGATAAATGTGAAAGTAACTGCCTTGATTCCATACACTTAATTCATAATGATTAACCGCACCAAATTGGTGCAAACCAAGTGTGCATGAAATACGTTAAAACTGCAATTCTACTGAGTTGTGATAGGTACTTGTGAATTATGCTTAAATAACTTCGAAAACCGATGCAAATAAATCGTCACGACTTCACTCGTCGATACCGTTTTATTATCTCTATCAACCAGCAAAACCTGCAACTTGTGCTCGCCACGATCTACATTGCTTAAGCTAAATGAGCCATGTCGCTGCGGGCCAGCTACCGGCTTGCCATCCATGAGTAAGAGATAATTCAGACCACGTTTTGGCGCTGACGTTGACGATATCACGGTAAGGTTACCACGATTATCTCGAATGGTTTGTTGATCGGTTGGAGAAGTAATTTTTACGTTGATTTCAGCTTCAACACTTTCTTTTTTAGGCTGTTTTTTGGGCGTTAGTGGAGCAACGAACTTAAAGGTATTTTCAGTACGTGGATTAGGTTTAACAACTTCTGCACCTTCATGAGGTGTATCAGAGTAATGAACCTTACCGTCTTTATCGACCCACTTATAAATGGTAGCAACAGCGCTGAAGCTCGATATCAGCGCTATCATAAGGCAAACTAACCAACCACTTCCTTTGTGCATTGCTTTATCCTTCATTTAAGCTAAATCGTTAACGCGCCCCTAGCAAAATTTTACGGCTATTTTCTAAGTCGATACTTTGATGTTCACCCAGTGCGACCATGCCATGCTTTTCAAGCTGAGAGATTAAGGCATCGATATCAGACTCACCAATATCGTAATCTTTTAAACGAGTGCGAATGCCTAAGCTTTCAAAAAAGTCTTGAGTTTGATTGATAGCCGCATCAACTTTTTCGTCATCAGAGCCTGTTTTGATATTCCACACTCGTTCAGCATACTGCACTAACTTTACTTTTTTCGTCTCTTTAGTATGGCGCAAAAGTGACGGTAATACGATGGCCAAGGTTCTGGCGTGATCAATATCATGCAGTGCCGTTAGCTCGTGTCCAATCATATGTGTAGCCCAATCCTGTGGCACACCTGCACCAATAGTCCCATTTAATGCTGACGTTGCCGCCCACATGATATTGGCACGTATTTCGTAGTCTTCCGGTGTCGCCATAGCTTTAGGGCCTAGCTCTATCAAGGTTTGCAATAACCCTTCAGCGTAACGGTCCTGCACAGCGGCATTAACTGGATAGGTTAAGTATTGTTCAGTCGTGTGAACAAACGCATCAACCACGCCGTTAGCAATCTGTCTTTGTGGCAGAGTGTAGGTCTTGGTTGGATCTAACACGGAAAACTGCGGGAAAGTATGATTACTCATAAATGGCAGTTTGGACTTCAGAGATTTGCGAGTTACCACACTGCCTTTGTTCATCTCAGAGCCTGTCGCAGGTAGAGTCAACACGGTACCAAATGGCATAGCAGCTTGAACCTTAGCTCCGAAGCTGGTCATGATCTCCCAAGCATCGCCCTCATAAAGTGCTGCTGCTGCGACAAACTTAGTACCATCAATGACACTCCCTCCACCTACGGCGAGCAGGAAATCAACATTACTGGCTTTGACTGCGGTAACGGCTTCCATTAACGTTTCAAATGTTGGATTCGGTTCAATACCGTTAAACTCAACCACATCACGTTGCTTTAATGCCGCTTTAACTTCATCGAGAGTACCTGTGGCTCGTGCACTGTTTCCACCAAGTAAAATCATGACCTTAGCATCTTGAGGCACTAAAGCATCCAGTTGCTCAATTTGTCCTTTACCAAAACAAATCCGTGTTGGATTATAAAATTCGAAATTTTGCATCTTGTGTCTCTTCGGTCAGGTTAAAACTTAGCTAACTTGAACTTTGCGTAATGAAATCAATAATCGTTTGATTTAAAAGTAAAGCCCAATATGTAATCTTCAGTGCTGTTAATTATGCACATTTTCACGGTTCAGCATATACAAACGATACAGCGCTACCGTGACGAATAAACTGAAGAAAAAGCCGAAAATATTCACCACAAAAATAGCCCCTTCACCCAGCGAACTGACACTGGTTGCGATAACCGTAAACACAAGTGAAATAGGTAAAGACATTAGCAATATAGCCAACGTTGGAAAAAATATAGGCTTACTGAAATTGAAGCTGTCTTTTATCGCTTGCAGTGGCGTAATGTGCTCTACAACCACCATAAAGTTCACATAAGATAGTCTTACGGCAATAAATACCGATACAACGATACCAATTAAAGCACCTAATTCTTTTAATGCAGCGATCAACACAAACATAGGACCGAAAATAGCCATCCCAGTGAAAACCATAGTGAGTAACATTGGTGGCACAAAATTGAGACTGGTAAACAATACTTGTCTAACGGTTGGGTTATGACCGTCCGATACTGCTTGCAAAAACAGTGTCAAAGTGGAAATTAACCATGAAAACAGTAATATTCCCAAAAACATTACGCCTAAATGTATCCCATCCACTTGAGGGGCTTCCGGGTTCATTTTACCCAACTCAATACCGAGCCATGACTGAATAGCCACTACGGCAATAATTAACGGCATAGTGAGCATCGCCAATTGACGAAGGTGATTTTTAAAGAAGTGAAAAGCTTCATTTAAAACAGCTGACAAAGACATAAATTCCCAGCGCTTATATTATTTAAGAAATTAGACCGCTAAGGATACCCAAAATTCAACACTTTTGCACCGCACCTTTCAACGACTTATCTGTGACCCAGTTAGCAAACTGATAAATTTTTAATCAAACATAAAATAAGTTATTAAAAAACGCTAAATGTAACAAAATGTTTTGCATTTGGTAAGTTTAATGATATTGATTAAAGAGGCACTAATTTATTGTTGGTGTTTCTCAATACGATTCATTAACTGAATCAAACCGTTCGAATAAATCTTCACTATGGAGGGGGAATGTTTATGGGAAAGCAAACCTTAGTTCGAAATAGTACTGTCTTGATCCTTGCTGCAATCATCACGCTTGGGCTCTTTTTCTTTATGACACAGCTTTTAGATGAAAAGCCTGAACCACCAACGGCACCAACCACCGTTCCACCAAAGAGCATCAGTATGGATAAAAAGGACACAACTCAAATTGATAAAGTGCGTCCACAGCCTGAGCCATACGAGCCATTACCGCCGATTGATCAAACAGCACTAGCGGGAGAAACACCGCTAGATACTAGAACACCATTACCTGATGGCGGTAAAGATCTGCACTTACCTGAAATTCCAAAGGTGTCAGATGAAGACTTTAACTACGCTAGCGCTGATAAATCTGCAACACCTATGGTGCAAATACAACCACAATACCCTATCGATGCGGCACGTGACGGTAAAGAAGGTTGGGTGTTGGTGAAGTTTGATATTAACAATCAAGGTCAAGTCATCAATGCCAAAGTACTTGATGCTGATCCTAAGCGAACGTTTGATAAAGAAGCACTTCGAGCAGTAAAAAAATGGAGATATCAACCCAAGGTGGAAGAAGGGATCACTGTGGCTCAGAATAACCAACAAGTGAAGTTAGATTTTAAACTGGATAATTAAACTTCAACGAGGCAACTCAATGTTAACGGGATAAGTTACCTAAGCCTAAAGCACCAGCGGTCTGCTGGTGCTTGTCTCTCGTTCAGGTTTTTAGCTTGCTTGCGCCGTTTTACGATACAAATAATTTTTTTGCCACCATAAGAATGGCATTACCGCCGCAGTCAGCAACAAGGCGTAAGCCATATTGACTCCCAGAGCAACGCCCATTGCAATACAGAAACCGCAGCCAACGATTACCCAAGGTAAGTACTTCTTGCTCAATAGCTTCACTGCTGACAGCATCGCCATTAAATAAATAATGACAAATACTCCATTACTCCAAGAAATTAACTGCTCTAAATCTTGTTCAAAAACGTAGGTTAAAATCAACACTGAAGCCATGACCAATAAAATCACATTCATTGCACGCTCAGGTACTTTTCGTGCGTTTACTTTATTAAACCAACTTGGCAATATGCCTTCTTGACTAAAACTACGAGTCAAACGAGCCGCACTCGCACTGTACACATTTACCGTCGCTAAACCACTGGTTATCCCCAAGATACCGATAATTTGCTGACCATAACCACCCAGTAGCTGATTAAAGACCCCAATCATAGCCAAGCTTTCGTTCGTTGGGACAAGAAGCAATAACAAAGTACAAGCAACATATACCACGCCGACTAGCACCACACCGATCATCATCGCCGGCAGCATGTCTTTTTCAGGGCTCTCAAAGTCATCAGCCAAATGAGTCATCGCTTCAATGCCTAAAAAGCTCCAAAAAGCGATACCAGCTGCAACTAACATTAACGAAAACTCTGGTACAGCGTGAGTTTCAAGGCTAATAAACTTCTCAGAACTCGTCGTGCCGGCACCAAATAACATTACTACAATCGTGACCACGGCCAACGTCAGTGCAAATTGCATTTTGGCCGACACTTGTAATCCTTGCCGCCCAACAATGAACAACCCGAATACCAATGCCAGCTGCAATAACAATTGACCAAAACCAGATACATGAAATAACGAATCAACAAATTGAAACGTCATTAAAATCGCCGCTGGAGAGCCTACTGGCACCACCAACAAAAATATCAAGCCCATGGTGCGTCCCATGGTGCGACCAAACGCTTTCTCGACAAAGTAAGCAGGACCGGCAGCATGAGGGTGTACACTCGCCAGTTTTCCAAAAATAAGCGTCACAGGAATAATGGCGATCGTGAGCGCCAACCACGCCCAAAGCGCCCCTTTACCTGCAACATCTACCGTCATTTGCGGTAAAATAAATACACCTGTCCCCAACAAAGTGGTGGCCATTAACCCTGCGCCTTGCCAGCGCCCGATTGTTGATTTCATTCGTTATTCAAACTCTATTAATGGGCTAACAGCCCTTATCAATTCCAATTGCGCAAATTATAATGTTATTCTTATTTTCTTTCTGCGTTTTACGCCCGACAATCTCAAGTATTAATCCGGCAATTTAACGGAAATAACCTCTTAAACCGACAAAATGACGGAACACATAATTTAAGGAAAGTGATTCGTGGATAAGTTTGATAATGCAATCATCAATGAACTGAGAAAAGACGCTCGCCAAAGCGTGTCACATATAGCGAAACAAGTGAACTTGTCTCGCAGTGCCGTATCTGACCGTATTAAAAAGTTAGAGCAATCAGAAGTGATCCGTGGTTATCAAGTATTGCTCAGTGAATCTCAAAAAGAAGGCGTAACCGCCTATTTCGAAGTTCAGCATGAATGTGCACGCTGCTCTGAAGTCATACATATTTTTCATGAGATTCCAGAAGTCATCACCTGTCACGGGGTCACTGGCGATATGGATCTGTTGGTTTACGTTAAAGCTAAAAGTATGCGCCGCCTGCATGAAATACGTGAATTATTCGACGGTAACCCAGATATTCTCAGAATCAAAACCCATGTAGTAATGAGTGAATGGATTAATAATTTGGGGTGAGTTTTATATTCGAATATAAAGACTGAAGTCATCCTCCTCTCTAAAGTTCATCATCACAATTCTCAAATGAAAACTGAACATTATTGACTCGAAATAGGTTGCAACTTTTGAAAGTAATACTGTTTAAATCAAAAAGGGCTAAGTTGATTCCTTTTCCCAACGAGCTTTGGAAAGCTATGCCGTCGTAACCTAACGACTTGATTAACTCGGCTATAATTTGAGTTGGTACGTAATCTGATTTCACATCACTGTTTGTTATTGGTTCAGAAAAAGCCTTGTCTACATTCGTCCATACAGCCTCAATCTTTTTAGCTTCATTTGGCTCAGAGAAGTAAAAGGGTAAAGCATCATCATTACGTTTTGAAAAATCTATAACTCGAAGTTCTTTAGTATTGATAAATCTTGCGACAGACAAAATAGAACCAAGCCAGGGACGAACTTCTGACATCGCAGTCTCTTTTTGAGATGCAACATACAGGCAAGGAATTCCTTTTGGGTTAGCTCTTCCCTCTGATGCACTATCAGGTATTGGTCTCATCCTTTTTTGAGAATAAGGCACATAGATATCATCTTGGAGAAACCGCTCACGATCATACCCCATCTGAGCTCTCCACATTTCTGAATTTACAGCAATCACTTCTACACGACTTTCACACGTATCACTAATGCCCTGAAGAAAGCTCTGAGCTTCATCATCTAAAATGTATCTTGAATTATTTTTAACTGAAAAACTAAATTCCATATAGCTATTCCAAGACTTAAAGCTCATAACTTTCCTCTATGTTTAAACCATTTATTCAGTCATATCTGAAACGCTCAGCTTCGTTTGGGCGGCAAAGGGGATTCAAAAGGGGAAAATGCTGTAGTTTTCCCCTTTTGGCGGTGTGGTACGCAGTATCACGATCTTTTAAACTTCGCAGAAGTTTTGTTTTCATCAAGACCATGATGCCTCGCATCAAAAAGATGCTAGACACCAGCCACAAAAAAACCTGCAAAGAGCAGGCTTTCATATCAATTCAATCGAAGATTGATTAAAACTATCAATCAACCATACAAGCTTTGATCTTATTCATCGCATTTTTCTCAAGCTGACGAATACGTTCAGCAGACACATCATATTGTGACGCTAGCTCTTGTAAGGTGGTTTTATCTTCATCCAACCAACGCGCTTGTAGAATGTGTTGGCTGCGCTCATCCAATGTTTTAATCGCTGAAAATAAACGTGTTTGAGCGTTAGCTTCCCAGTTGGCTGCTTCAACATTTGAAGCAACATCTGATGCCTGATCTTCAAGATATTGCGTCGGTGCAAAATCTTGCTCATCATCACTATCACTGGATAAGTCAAATGCGGGATCTTGAGCAGCCATACGTGATTCCATTTCCATCACGTCTTTTTTGCTTACACCAAGATTATCAGCCACCATACCGACTTCGTCGTCACTGAACCAACCCAGACGTTTTTTTGCTTTACGAAGGTTAAAGAATAATTTGCGCTGCGCTTTCGTGGTCGCTACCTTCACAATACGCCAGTTTTTCAACACGTATTCATGAATTTCTGCTTTAATCCAATGCACTGCAAATGAAACCAAACGCACACCTACTGTTGGATCAAAGCGTTTTACTGCTTTCATCAAACCGATGTTACCTTCTTGGATTAAGTCAGATTGCGGCAAACCATAACCAGAATAGCCTTTAGCGACATGAGCAACAAAGCGAAGATGCGACATGATCAGTTCTTTCGCCGCCTGTAAATCACCGGTTTCTTGTAAACGCTTTGCCAGTTCATATTCTTTTTCTGCATCCAGCATCGGAATGTGGTTAACAGACTGAACATAAGCCTCAAGACTGCTGCTTCCCTGTGGAACCATCAATGCCATTGATTGCGTTTTAGAGGTCATTTACTCTCCTACTGTTTATTCACGAAAAAACAAGCATTACGCTTGTTTGTCTTAGCACTATCTAATATTTGACAATTTATGTCAATAACTTTGCCGATAGCTGTTATAAGTTTATGTTACTGGGTATGACAGTCAAATTTTAAGACAGTTTCAGGATTAACTTTTTTTAACCTAAGGTCAGGTCTTATGAAAGTTATGTCGGCTCAATCCGTCTTAAATGTTGCTTCACTGAGATATAAGACCCGAGCCAACCCAAAAAAGATGCAAAAAATATTAATAACAGCATTTCATGACCGGATAATGACTGTAGTGAACCTGTTGTATCATATAAATCGAGCAGTTCTAACATTGAGCTATCTAGATACCACACCAACAAATTAACGATAACTCCAGCAATCACCCCAGCTATTACCCCATACCAAATCCCTGTATAAAGAAATGGCCGTTGAATAAAGGCTTCAGTAGCGCCCACCAGCTTCATGATCTCAATTTCGCTACGTCGGTTCATAATAGCAAGGCGGATAGTATTGCCAATAACTAAAATCACCGCACCGACCAACAATAACGCAATGGCCATTACGCCGCTTTTGAACACATTGACCAACGCTTGTAAGCGTTCGAGCCATTCAATATCTAAACGGCCAAAACTGACTTCAGGCTCTTGCTGGAGCTTAGTCAGTAAGTCTTTTGCACGATTGGGGCTGGCATGACTTAAATTAGGCGTGACAGTAACGACAGCGGGTAATGGATTCTCATCCAAATAAGCTAAAGCATCACCAAAGCCTGATAAACGCTGAAATTCATCTAACGCTTTTTTACGGCTGATGTACCCAACTTCGCTTACTTCAGGATAGGCCTTAACACGAGTAATAAAACTTTCTATTGCTCGCTCATTTTTAGTCGGCTCGATAAATAACGAAATTTGCGCAGCGTTATCCCATGAATGAGTAACCACTTCAGCATTTTTAACTAACACTTGCAGTGCTGCGGGTAAACTCAGGCTAACACCCAATACCGCCATCGTCATTAACGATGATATTGGGTTACGCCACACTTCTCCCATGCTGGCAAAAGCCTGTTGTATGTGACGCACAAAAAACATCACTATGCGTCCAGAAAGTGGCAACTTACTTTGGTGCAATTGTTGTGTGGGTGATTTACGATTACTCATTGTAATTCACCTCGAGCGGGTTCAATGTCGAGGGATTCACTACCGAATAATCGTCCTCGCTTTAGGGTTAACGTTCGATATTTCATCCGAGCAATCAAGCCTAAATCATGAGTAGCAATCATAACACTGGTACCCGCATCGTTAAGCATTTCAAATAAATTTAGGATATCTACCGACAATTTTGGGTCTAAATTACCCGTTGGTTCATCGGCTAAAAGCAATGGTGGCTTATTAACGATGGCACGAGCGATTCCCACTCGTTGCTGTTCACCGCCGGACAACATCATCGGCATGTGCTTCTCTTTGCCGAATAGTCCAACCATATCCAAAGCTCCGGCTACACGCTTGCGGATCTCTGCGATGGAATACCCTTCAATGATCAATGGCAGTGCCACATTGTCAAAAACGGTTTTCTCCATCAGTAAGTTATGATTTTGGAAAATCATGCCAATTTTACGACGAAGATACGGCGTTTGTTTGCGCTTAAGGCGAGAAATATCGAAGCCATCAATGGCTACTCGCCCTGCACTGGGCTTTTCAATTGCCGTGATTAATTTGAGCAAGGTACTTTTACCTGCACCACTGTGGCCAGTTAAAAATGCCATTTCACCTTGTTCCAGATGAAAATTCACATCGGTCAATGCTTTTTGACCACCTGAATATATTTTGCTTACCTGCTCAAATAGAATCATAATTTCCGCTAGTTTTGCTCTGGCTCCTGCTCTTCAGGGCTGAACAGCGCATCAATAAAGTCTTTAGCGACAAATGGACGTAAGTCGTCAATTTGCTCACCAACACCAATATGACGAATTGGTAATTTAAATTTGTCCGCAATCGCAAAGATCACGCCGCCTTTTGCTGTACCATCCATCTTCGTTAACGTTATGCCTGTCACACCCACTGCTTCTTGGAACAATTGTGCTTGATTGATGGCATTTTGACCTGTACTTGCGTCCAAGGTCAACATCACTTCATGCGGCGCTGTTTCATCTTGCTTTTTCATTACCCGCACGACTTTTTTCAACTCTTCCATCAAATGCGATTTATTTTGCAATCGACCAGCAGTATCTGCAATCAGTACGTCAGCATTACGCGCTTTTGCGGCTTGCAGCGCATCAAATAATACAGAAGCACTATCTGCACCCGTATGTTGAGCGATTACTGGGATATCATTTCGTTGTCCCCAAACTTGCAATTGCTCTACGGCTGCAGCACGGAAAGTGTCACCTGCAGCTAACATCACAGACTTACCTTGGCTTTGGTATTGCTTAGCAAGCTTACCAATCGTTGTGGTTTTACCCACACCATTTACGCCCACCATAAGGATCACAAATGGTCCTTCTTGACCTTCTGGTAATTCAGGTACTAATGGCGTTGAAACAGGCTCTAACGTATCCTGCATTTCTTTACGCATAAGCTCATATAAGGCTTCAGCGTCTTTTAACTGCTTACGTGAAGCATGATCAGTCAAACTGTCGATTAAACGAGTGGTGGTTTCTACGCCAACATCAGCAATCAATAATTGCTCTTCAAGTTCTTCGAACAGCTCATCATCGATTTTTTTGCCTTTAAATAGGCCGATAAAACCACTACCAATATTTTCACTGGTACGTTTTAAGCTGCGCTTCAGGCGAGCAAACAACCCTTCTTTTTTCGGTTTTTGCTGTGGTTCAGGCTGAACGTCTTCCGCTATGTCTTGTGATTCAGCGATTTCTGTTTCTGTTACAACCTCTTCAACCTCAGTTACAACATCGTCTGAAGCGACGTCTTCAACTGCAGTCTCAGATTCAACTTGAACTTCATCAATGATTTCAGATTCAGATTTAACCGCTTCAACTTCTACATCTGGCTCTGGCTCTGGCTCTGGCTCTGGCTCTGGCTCTGGCTCTGGCTCTGGCTCTGGCTCTGGCTCTGGCTCTGGCTCTGGCTCTGGCTCTGGCTCTGGCTCTGGCTCTGGCTCTGCACTAACATCAACGACATCATTCTCTGGCGCAAGTGTTTGTTGCGATTCAACTTCATTTTCTTGCGATGTTTGATTTGAGTCAGTCGACGTGACATTCGATATATCTTCCGTTCGTTCATTTGGTGTAGATTGAGCTTGTGACTCAGGCTCTTGAGGTACTGGTGAGTGTTGCTCAATTTCAGGAGTAGCACTGGTTTCAGTGGTGGATTCTACTTCTGGATTTTCTAGCGGTTGCGACTCTTCTTGAGTCTGTTTTTTGGACTTGTCCCGACGGAACCAAGAGAAAAAGCCTTTTTTAGCCATTGCGTTTCCTAGCACACGATAAAAATTAGCGCATGGATCGGACTAAAATAAGAAGGTTTCCCTTATCTCTTTAGTCAGATTCATTTAAAATAATCAAATTCCGTCAATAGTATCATCTTCTTGAGATTCAAGACACAGTAGGAACTTCATGGCTAAAAATAAATCGGCTTCTCATCACATTCGTATTATTTCAGGCCAATGGCGTAGCCGAAAGCTCCCAGTCCACGATCTTGAAGGTTTACGACCAACCACTGATCGCATTAAAGAAACGGTTTTTAACTGGCTGATGACAGACGTAAAAAACGCACGTGTACTCGATTGCTTTGCAGGCAGTGGCAGCTTGGGTTTTGAAGCTTTATCCCGCTTTGCTCAATTTACACAGTTTTTTGAGTTGAGTCCCCAAGCAGCAAAACAGTTAACAGCTAACCTAGCAACCTTAAAATGCGATAATGCTCTTGTTTCTCAAGGTGATACATTATCTTTATTGAAGCAATCACCATCACGAGCGTTTGATCTTGTGTTCATTGACCCTCCGTTTAGAAAAGGGTTAGTTGAGCCTGTCATTCAGCTGCTCACTGAAAAAAAATGGTTAACTGAAAACGCATTAGTTTATGTTGAGTCAGAGTCTGAACTTCAGCACTTATCGATACCAACCTATTGGTCGCTATTAAAAGAAAAATCTGCGGGACAAGTCACAAGTCGCTTATATTTAGTGCAAGCAGCGAAATAATTTCCTGCTTTTACCGATCTAAACATATGCTAGACTCGTAACAATTGAAAAGGACATTTAGCATTCTTCAATGAGCAATTTAAAACGTAGCTTTTTAATCATCATCAGTTTATGTGTGCTTGTCACTCAAAGCATATTGGTGACGGCTGCGCCAATGAAAATGTCCATGACATCAATGAACGTTCAAGCAAAAATGTCTCAATCAATTGATTGTCATCAACAAGATAAAGCACACCATGCTTGTTGCCTACAGGACGGTGAGCAACATCTGTGTAATAGTGAATGTGGTCAATGCCTGACAACCAGTGCAGGCGCTAATTTGCTCATGAGCACACCGTTATTTGATGTAAATCTTGATCAGCAAAGTCATTTTTCATATTCAACCTTCTTTTACCACTTTAGTCCAGATGATGGACTCCGCCCTCCCATCGCCTAACCGATCCTCAAGCTCTATTACTTTACACTCTTGATTGAGTGGTGTTTTCTAAAAATAACAAGGTGTTGTTATGCGGTTTTTTATTCGAACATTCATTTTTATTGGCTTAATGTTAAGCGCTAATGTTATTGCTGCAAGCGCAAGTAATGAACAAGCTATGCACTCTGAAAGGTTTGTGCTCGGCCAAACACAGTATGTGTGCCCAATGCACAGCCATATTGTCAAAGATCATCAAGGCACTTGCCCGATTTGTGGTATGGATTTAGTTGAAATTACACCATCTAATGAGGATATGCCCTCATCAGCTATTCAAGTTTCTGGCGACCTTCAACAGGCTTTAGCAATTAAAGTTGAAGCAGTAAGAAAACAAACCCTGTGGCAATATTTAAAGACCATCGGCCAAGTCCAATATGATGAAAGTCAGATTTATCACCAGCACTCTCGAGTATCAGGTTGGGTAGAAAAGCTCGCCGTTAACAGCGAAGGTGAGCAAGTTAAAAAAGGCCAATTACTCTATCAACTCTATTCACCGGAACTGATCAACGCTCAAGATGATTATCTTTTAGCACTGGATACGTACCAACGAAATAAAGCACAAACACAATATACCGATTTAGTTGCTCGTGCTCAGCAGCGATTGGAATTACTAGGTGTTGAACGTCAGCAAATTGAAGAACTAAAAAAGACTAAAAAAAGCAATCTATTAGTAAACTATTACGCACGAAAAGACGGTGTAATTCAGACATTAAATGTACGGCAGGGCATGTTCATCGAACCGACAACTGAAGTCTTGGCCATTGCAGATTTACAGCACCTTTGGGTCATTGCTGAAATCTTCGAACCCAATTTACCTTGGCTTACAAAAGGCATCAGTGCTGAAATTAGTCCCATTGCCGAAAACAAGCGCACATTCAATGGCAAACTCGATTATATCTACCCAGAACTGGATCCTGTGACTCGCAGCATCAGAGCCAGAATCATTCTACCCACTGATGAAATGCCTCTTAAAGCCAGCAGTTTAGTTGATATATCTTTATTTGGAGGCCCTAAACATAATGTGTTGACCGTTCCTCAAGAAGCACTGATTCAAATCGATGACCAAAACCGAGTCATCGTTCAAGGTTCAGATAATACCTTTGCTGCAGCTATTGTGGAGGTAGGTATCCGTCGTCAAGGCCGAGCTGAAATTTTATCTGGGCTCAAAGAAGGTCAAAGCGTAGTGGTATCAGGACAATTCTTACTCGACTCCGAAGCCAGTTTGCGTGGCAGTTTAAATCGTCTGTCTAGTCAGCATCCGCATTAGGAGGAGACATGATAAAAAAAATTATCTCCCTAGCGCTGTCGCAACGATTAATCGTTTTGCTGTTGAGCGTAATGTTAGGTCTTTGGGGTTTCGTAGAATTAAAACGTACTCCTTTAGATGCATTGCCGGATCTATCTGATGTTCAGGTGATCGTTAAAACGTCGTTTGCAGGCCAAGCACCGCAATTGATCGAACAACAAATCACGTATCCACTTTCCAATGTTTTATTAGCGGTTCCAGGCGCTAAAACTGTACGTGGATATTCGTTCTTTGGTGACTCCTATATCTATGTAATTTTTGATGATGATACTGATCTTTATTGGGCCCGCAGCCGAGTTCAAGAAACCTTATCTCAATCAAGTCATGTTTTACCTGCAAATGTACAGCCGCAAATTGGTCCTGATGCATCAGGTGTCGGCTGGGTATTTGAGTATGCGCTGGTTGATAACCGTGGCACACAAGACTTAGCCGACCTGACTAGCTTGCAAAATTGGTACTTAAAACAAGGATTGCAAAGTGTTGCAGGTGTAGCAGAAGTAGCCACCATCGGTGGTATGGAGCAGAGCTATCAAATTGTACTTAACCCAAGCCAATTGGTTGATCATAAAATTGATATCAGCACAGTTATTCAAGCTGTTAAGCAAAGTAATGGCGATGTTGGTGGCTCTGTGATTGAAATGGGAGAAGCCGAGTACATGGTGCGCTCTCCGGGTTATCTGACGAGTATTGCGCACATCGAACAAATTCCATTGGGAAACGTCAGCCCATCAGGACGCGCCATATTACTCAAAGACGTTGCAGACATTCGCAAAGGGCCCGCAGCTCGTAGAGGCATTGCTGAACTGAACGGAGAAGGAGAAGTGGTTGGTGGCATTGTGGTCATGCGCTATAACCAGAATGCGTTAGCCACTATTCAGGCTGTAAAAGCTAAATTAGCGCAACTACAAATTGGCTTACCTGATGGCGTTGAGGTCATCCCTACCTATGATCGCTCACAACTGATTCAATCATCGGTTGATAATCTGCTGTTTAAGATCAGTGAAGAAATGCTGGTTGTCGCACTCGTGTGTCTCTTGTTCTTATTTCATGTTCGCTCAACTCTTGTGGCAATTATTGTATTGCCGCTATCGGTACTCGGCGCCTTTATTTTCATGCGTCAGTTGGGAATTAACGCCAACATCATGAGCCTAGGTGGGATTGCGATTGCCATAGGAGCGGTTGTAGATGGTGCGATTGTCATGGTCGAAAACTTCCATAAACACCGAGAGCATTTTGATACCGAATTTAAGCGCTTACCCAGTAAGCAAGAGCACTGGCATTTAGTGCTAAAATCGAGTACTGAAGTTGGGCCTGCTCTGTTCTTTTCATTATTGATCATTACGTTAAGCTTTGTCCCCGTGTTTGCATTGGAAGCCCAAGAAGGACGACTTTTCTCACCACTGGCATACACCAAAACCTTCGCAATGGCCGTAGCAGCGTTGCTCTCTATTACCCTAATACCCGTGTTAATTGGCTTTATTATTCGAGGTCGTATTCCTAAAGAAACCAACAATCCATTAAGCCGTTTTTTGATATTGCTGTATAAACCGATCATCAATAAGGTGCTTGAATTTCCTAAAGTCACCATTGGTATAGCGTTAGTTATTTTTGCCAGCAGTTGGTATCCGCTCAGCAAAAGTGGCTCTGAGTTTATGCCAGAACTGGATGAAGGTGATTTGTTATACATGCCCACGACACTACCAGGGATCAGCGCCGCAAAAGCGGGACAAATTCTGCAGCAAACCGATCGCCTGATCAGCACCCTACCTGAAGTAAAACGGGTATTTGGTAAAGTAGGTCGTGCAGATACCGCTACTGACCCAGCACCATTGACCATGATTGAAACCACCATCATGCTCAAACCAAAGACCGAGTGGCGTGCTGGTATGACGTTGGACAAGTTAATTAAAGAACTACAGCAAACGGTAAATATTCCAGGCTTAACGAATGCTTGGGTGCAACCAATAAAAACTCGTATTGATATGTTGTCTACAGGTATTAAAACCCCTGTGGGTTTAAAGATCAGTGGCGATGACGTGGCAACATTGGAGAAGCTCGGTCAACAAGTCGAAAAAGTCTTATCTCAACTTGACGGTACACGCTCTGTCTATGCAGAAAGAAGCAGTAGTGGTCGTTACCTCGATATCATACCGAAGCTGAATATTGCTGCTCGATACGGCATCAACCAACAACACATTCATGATGTTGTACGCTATGCCATCGGAGGAATGAAAGTATCAGATTCAATTCAAGGCACAGAACGTTACCCGATTAATGTCCGTTATCCGAGAAATGTTCGTGACAATATCGAAAAACTCAAACAGTTACCTATCGTCACTCAACAAGGTCACTTTTTACCGTTAAGTCAGGTTGCAGATATTAATATCAACCTTGGAGCGCCAATGATGAAAAGCGAAAATGGTCGCTTGATCAGTTGGGTGTTCGTTGATTTAGAGGACGTTTCTGTTGGTGAATATATTGATTCTGCGAAATCTGCATTAGACTCACAGATGAACGTACCTGCTCGCTATACCTATGAATTTGCAGGTCAATACGAGTATATGCAGCGAGTTAAAGATAAATTAGTCATGGTCATCCCTGCGACGTTAGTGATCATTTTCATTCTGCTGATCATGACCTTTGGACAGACACAACAAGCCTTAATTGTAATGTCGTCTTTGCCTTTTGCTTTGGTGGGCAGTGCTTGGTTGCTGTATGGCTTAGGTATGAATTTTTCAACCGCTACGGCAATAGGCATGATTGCCCTAACTGGTGTGGCCGCAGAATTTAGTGTGATTATGCTGTTATACCTAAATAACGCCATTGAAGATGCCAAAAGCCAAGGACGATTACATTCGCTATCGGATTTAAAACAAGCCATCACTCATGGTGCCGTCATGCGAATAAGACCAAAAGCGATGACAGTTGCGACCATTTTCTTTGGATTGTTACCTGTGATGTGGGGCGCTGGGTCAGGCAACGAAGTGATGAAAAACATTGCTGCTCCCATGATTGGTGGCATGGTAACCGCGCCAGTTTTATCGCTTTTGGTTCTACCGGCGCTGTATTTGCTCTTCAATAAGAATAAGCTGAATCAAAATTGACAACACTTACGAAAAAACAAAGGTAAAACAAGCATAACTGCAGAGTTATGCTAGTTTTACTACAACACAGGCAATTTAGTACTTACTATGATTAACTCACGGTTTATATTAGCTATTTCTGTTTTGAGTTGTTTTTCATTTTACGCAAATGCAGCACCTGCAACAGGAACGTTTACTGCAAATACCACTTGCCCTATGTATCAATCAGGAAATAAAAAAACAGATCCTGACGACTTACAAACTGAGGTAGGCAAACAATATCAAGTCGTAGAATATTTGGGTTCTCCTGATTCACCTACCCGCGTTAGAGTGAACATTCACCAAACGGCTTCACCTCTTCGTTGGGTATATACAAACTGTGGTACAGCTGATATAACCCCGTCAGTTACCCCACCATCAGATAATACTCCAGACTCTTCTAATTCAAGTTGCCGTCAAGCCAATACAATGGATTCATACGTCCTTGCCTTAACTTGGCAGCCAGGATTTTGTGCTTTTCATGGGAATGGAAAACCTGAATGTGCTGATTTAGACAAAGGTAAAAGTGGGCCAACAGCAAAAATTTGGTCCTTACATGGGCTCTGGCCAAATAAAGCTCAGTGTGGCACGAAATATGGTTTCTGTGGTGAAGAGACTCAAGAACCCTTTTCCGATATTACTCTTGATTCAAAAACCAAAGCGCAGCTCAATAAGTTAATGCCAAGTACGAATTATAATACATGGTTAGAAGATCATGAGTGGTGGAAACACGGGACATGCCAAGATAAATCTGCAGATGAATACTTTACGCTTGCAACATCTCTCGTTCAGCAGTTCAATAATAGTGATTTTTTTAACCATTATTTCAAAGCCAAAATTGGGAAAACGGTTTCCACCACCAGCTTCAATCAAGCTTTTGATCAAGCTTTTGGTGAGAACAGCCACCAATTCATCGCCCTAAAGTGCACATCTAACCAATTAGTCGAAATGGATATTCATTTACCTAAAGATATTGATAAAACTCAAACTTTAACAGATTTACTTTATCAGTCTACTGAAAAGTCTGACAGTTCTTGTCCAAGTTCATTCTTAATAAAAAGTGCAACTCACTAGTTCATTCTCAAGTGATTTAAGAAGTCTAACCTCCAAACATTATGTTGACACATTGTTAACATAATGTTTTTATCATCTCATAAGAAATTAAAGAAATATTTTAATTACATAAATATTCATCTTTAGAATGCAATTATAAAAATAATAAGTTTTGGATAATTTAAATGCTCACCTCTATTCTTTTAGCATCGGCAATTTCAGCTCAAGCTCAAACACACTGGCTCTACGAACATAAAATCGCAGAAAATCAATCACACCAAACCATAAACTTAACTGGCACTTCAGTAAATGGAGACTCAATGCAACTGATTTGCAAAGGGCATAAGCTAGAGTTCGTATTAACATTGATGGATGCTGATGATTTATCTGCGGAAGGAACAGCAATTGTTGATAATAATGAAAAAATATCATTAATTGGATTAAATGAAAGTTCGCAATTAACTGCTTATCGACGTGGCATTTGGGGAAATTGGGCCTTGTTGATTAATCAACTCAAATACGGGCAAAAAGTGACCTTCAACTTTTTTAATGGCAATGACCCCATTAGCACTGATTTTAATATCATTCAGGGTCAAAACTCCATTAAGAACCTAATGGAGTATTGCGGAAACTATTAGCAAATAGTTGATTGTGGGTGAAGCACAATCAACTAAATACTGGAAGTAAATTAAATAAATTGAAGATATGGCAAATAATTACGGCGATGCCAAATAACAGCACTAACCAAGGGATAAATGCACCACCGAAAACTCTGTAACCATTAGATGCGGGGAATAATTTTCTCACTTTCATTGCCATCAATGCAGGTATTACCGCTACAGAAATTGCACCAGCCAGTGCGGCATAACCAATGGCAAGAATAAACCCATCAGGAAAGAGTATTCCAAGAATCGTTGGTGGCACAAAGGTAACCATACCGGTCTTGATTCGTCCAACCCCAGAGTCATCAAAGCCAAATAAATCCGCTAAATAGTCAAAAAGCCCTAAGGTTACACCTAAGAATGACGATGCGACCGCTAAATTGGCAAACAGTGTCAATAGTTGGTTTAGTGTGTCATGAGAAATTTGAGATGTGAGTGCTCCTACAAGAACACCAATATTTCCACCTTGAGTGATAACTTCACTAAAACCACTGCGCTGGATATTACCCATGGTAACAACGAGCCAGCCAATATAAATGGTTAATGCGAGGCTGGTACCAACCAATACAGCTCTAACAACATGTTTAGCCGATTTATCATAAAATTTAACGAGGCTTGGAATAACTCCTTGATAACCAAAACTGGCTAAACCTACAGGCAGTGCAGCTAAAATATAAGGTGCATATTCGGATTGTCCATCTGGCATCCACAAATTGCTCGGTTCAACTTCGATCAATAAATTACTGGTAGCAAGCAAAAAGGTAATCACCATACCACCAAGCATGATGGTAGATATCCGGCTCACATGCTTAGTACCAATAATCACAATGGCTGCTAAGATCACAGAAAAAATTAACGCCGCCATTTGATTAGAAACGGTGATATCCAACGTCGACAAACTGTGATTTACAATTGAACCACCGCCACTGACATAAGCATAGGTCAATACATACAATAAGAATGTGACGGAAACACCACTCAATACACGCCAAAATGGGCCTAATATACGACTGGTTAAGCTATCAAAGCTAACACCTGCTTCGTAGTGAAGGTTAGCTTCCAGTAGCAGTAAACCTCCCATTACCATGCAAAACCAAACGCCAATCAACATCAACACAGAGTAACTGAACCACATCCCTGCACCAACAACGGGTAAAGAAAACATCCCCGCCCCAACGGCTGTCCCAGCCACTATCATCGCGCCACCAATAATTGATGGATGTTTCTTTGTCTCAATGTTAGATGCTGTCATTTAGCTATTTTTCTCCGCTTCTACATTTTGAGTCTGCTGTACTCCTGTAACAACCGTTTGACGTACTTGTGCATCAAGTAATGAGGTTAATGCGTTACTCAGCTGAATGATGGTATCTTTTTTCTCTGACTGACCCAGTAAATCCATATCTTTTAGCTTGACCGTTAATGACGCATAAAGTTTTCGATCATAAAACTCAGGGGCAGAAATACCGTGTAATGGTCCCATATGTTTTGCTAACTGATGGCTTTCTCGCTCTAAATCACTTCTTTCAATTTTTGGCTGCAAGCTCAGTAAATTAAAGATAATGGCATAACGCTTTAGCATCTCACTGCTTGTACTGGCCAGTAAATGAAGCTGCCCTTGATGCTCATCACTCGCAACCAATCGATGTTCGTCTTCCAAAATAATGTTTTCATCAAGCATTGAATCAATCAGCTGATGAATATAATTTTTTAAATTTGGTGTTTCGACAAATAACTCAGCTTGTATTAGCGGAAAAATTTGCTCGATAAACTGAACGACTTTCTCTCTTGTTGGCTGAGACTCTCTGATGATCAAGGTCGCAATTAATGATGGCACCATAAATAAGTGAACAATATTATTACGATAGTAAGTCATATTGAGGGCCTGAGTATCATCTAAAGAAATGATATCACCGAGAGGATCAGGCTCTACAGCAAACTTATTTAACTCTAATGCTTGAGAAATCAAGACCTCAACATCACCTTCAGGTACCGTCGAAAACTGTGTGTACGGTACTTTAGTTAACAGCTTTAGATAAAAATCTAATTGCTGTTTAATGGTTTCTTTTTCTAAAGACTTTTGCTCCGATGCAAGCACAATTAAGCTCATCAATGAAATAGAGCTCACTGCAGTAGCGCCGTTAATTTTTGTCATCACTTTATTCGCTAAGCTGTTTACAGCTGGCGTTAACCAAGTTGGTTTTTGCTCTGGATCTTGAGCGATAAGCTCTCGCCACTCAGGTTCAATTTGTGATAAATGTTGCTGAACATTGATTGGCTCACCGAAGTTCACATAGCCTTGACCAAAATTTCCAAGCTTCCTGATGGCAGCAAAAACTTGCCAGACGGATTCTTTTTGCTTTTTCTTACCACTAAGTTCCTTGTGGTAAGTTGCAACTTCCATGACATGATCGTATCCAAGATACACTGGGACCAAGGTTACAGGTCGTTCGATGCCTCGAAGCACACTGCTTACCGTCATCGCTAACATACCCGTTTTAGGGTTGAGTAGACGTCCTGTGCGAGAGCGACCACCTTCGGTGAAATACTCTACTGAATAGCCTTTATTAAAAAGTAGATCGAGGTAGCCTTTAAAAACGGCGGTATACAATTTATTGCCATTAAAGCTGCGTCGAATAAAGAAGGCGCCACCTTTGCGGAACATTGGGCCTGCCGGCCAAAAGTTAAGGTTAATACCAGCAGCAATATGCGGAGGCACCATGCCTTCATAATAAAGGATATATGAAAGCAACAGGTAATCCATGTGACTACGATGACACGGCACATACACAATTTCATGACCATCGTGATGCAGCTGACGTACGAGTTCAGCTCCACGAATATTAATGCCTTTATACAGCTTATTCCATAACCATGTCAGTAACCGCTCAGCAATACGAACTAAGCTATCTGAATAGTTTGCTGCGATTTCATCAAGATAATTCTCAGCATTGGCTTTCGCTTCTTGCTTTGAGATTTTTTTACTGGCCGCTTGTTCATTAATGGCTTTTTGAATGCTTTCTGAATTCAAAAGCTCTTTAAACATTACTTGACGATTTGGCAAATCAGGCCCAGTCATCACTTTTCTTTGGCGGCGAAAATGAACTCGCGCAACACGTGCAAGTTTATGAGCAATTCGTTCGTCACTTCCATGCTCATCCGCCATATAGCGCAATGAAACAGCATTAGAAAATTGAATAAAATTATGACGGCCTAAAAACAGAATCATTAGGCACTTGCGTAACCACGTTGGGCTTTCACGCTCTAGCACCGCCGCTTTCATCGTGTCATCTTCTTTGCCTGGTATTCTTCCCCAATACATACTGACAGGTAATAGCTGAACATCCAGAGACGAATCTTGCTGGTGTAAATTTAACAACTGCTTAAAGTTGCCTAAAAAAACATTCGTTTTTGATGCCTTGCCTATCATAGGCTTTGCAGGTGCCAAACAGACAACCCTTGGCACTGATTCGTTTTTGATTTGAATATCATCATACGGGCTAGGCAAGCCCAGTGATTCTGTTACTTCACTTAACGCTGAAATATCACTCACCGACTCAGTTTTCATCACGTAAACAATCGGTCTATCGGCATCTAAATTGAGATCAGAAAATGGTTGCTGAGGGACAACGACGGTATGAACAAACCAATTTTGCACTGTACGAAGTGCCTTAAAAAACCAGGAATTATGCTTAGTCATTCTTCTACTTAGCGCTTGAAATATAAAAGAGTCAAAACGCTAGGATATCAAACTTATAGCAAATAACCTAAACAGGATTGCTTAATTATTGGTTGCACACAGGACTTTACTGTATATAATAACAGTAACTGTATAAGCGAACAGCGAGTGTGTAGAAATGAGACCTTTAACTGCCAGACAAGCCGAGATTTTAGAACTTATTCGTCTGAATATTTCTGAAACAGGCATGCCTCCTACCCGAGCGGAGATAGCAAAACGTTTAGGCTTTCGCAGTGCTAACGCCGCTGAAGAGCATCTAAAAGCCTTAGCCAAAAAAGGTTATATAGAAATCATACCAGGCACATCACGTGGTATCCGTCTATCTCAAGAACTTGAGGTTCAAGATGGTCTACCTTTGATCGGACAAGTCGCTGCAGGTGAACCAATACTGGCTCAAGAGCATGTTGAGCAATATTATCAAGTTGATGGCAACCTGTTTAAACCCGGTGCAGACTTCTTATTGCGCGTTAAAGGCGACAGTATGAAAGATATTGGCATTTTGGAAGGTGATTTACTTGCTGTTCATAAACAACAACAAGCATCAAATGGTCAAGTTGTTGTTGCTCGTGTTGAAGATGACGTCACTGTGAAGCGCTTTGAACAGAAAGGCAACGTCGTTTATCTTCATGCCGAAAATGAAGAATATCAGCCCATTGAAATTGATTTAAGCTTCCAACAACTCTCTATCGAAGGCTTAGCTGTCGGTGTGATAAGAAACGGGGAGTGGCTATGATAGTTCGCTCTTCTGCAACATCTCACCCTGGTGTTTGGGTTCAGCCAGACACCCTGTACTCAGATCAAATTCAGAGCATTCAAACGCTCCAAATTAAAAGCAGCGGTGAGCAAGAGCTGATCGCATTAAGCTCTGAACTTGCCACATTAAGCCATCAGGGTCGTTGGATTGTTCTCATAAACCCTAATCATAATAATTATAAATCCATCCTAGCCCAGTCGGGTGTAAAAATGGATCGTGTTTTATTGGTTCATACCAAAGATGATGTTGAAGCACTGTGGGCGTTAGAAAAGGCACTCACCAACGGCACAAGTAGTGCTGTTATTTGTTGGACATCAACACTCGATCAACGAGATATTCGTCGATTAGAACTCGTCAGTAAATCCGCTTGTGCCAAAGGTATGATTCTCCAGTCTGGTTCTGAGTTAAACTCGCAACCTCATTCAATCTTGCCTCGAAAAAGATCATTTCATTAACAAATTCATGGACATTAAACTCACACCAACAATCTCCTTTTACATTCGCAAAAATAAAAAATTAACTAATATTTCATCTAATTACATGAAACATGATCTTGATCAATCTTTAAACAGCAAGTAATGTAGAGTGAGTAACTAATCTTAAATTGTTACAAAAATGCGAAATTTTTCGCTTAACAAACATTCGAATTAACGACCCTGTTTTATAAAGTTGATATCTCAAATTTTAATTTGAGTAAATTCAGCAGTAAGCGCACGAGTGGTATACACCCAGAGCCGTAAACAGATTTACTGGATGACCGACCTGCTAGTCATTAGCGATTGAGTCAACGAAAACAACAACACCACCATTGCACTTTGATATCGATAAGCTTTTTTAGGGAACTGAAAAGTTAGCATGGAGCTAAGTATTAACGTGTGACTTTTCTTTGTAGTTGCTTTTGCAATTGGCAGAGGAGACGTCTAGTGAAGCAATTGTTGTATTGTATGTTAGCGGCTTTCTTGACCCCATCAGTATGGGCTGAAGAAATGCGCTTTAACATGACTCAAGGGGTAACAGAAATAAGTCATAAGGTATATCACCTACATATGACGATTTTTTACATCTGTTGCGTAATCGGGGTAATTGTCTTTGGCATTATGATTTATGCCATGATCAAGCACCGCAAATCAAAGGGTGCAGTCGCTGCGAATTTTCACGAAAGTACTAAAGTGGAAATTTTGTGGACAATCATTCCATTTATTATTCTTATCAGTATGGCAATTCCAGCAACAAAAACACTTGTTGCAATGGAAGATCCTAGTGACTCTGATTTGACCGTAAAAATTACGGGTTCGCAGTGGAAATGGCACTACGACTATTTCGACAAGGGTGTTAGCTTTTATAGCTTATTAACGACACCTCAGGATGAAATCGACAACAAAAAAGATAAAGATGAGCATTACTTGCTTGAAGTGGATAAACCACTTGTTCTCCCTACAGACCGAAAAATCCGCTTCTTAGTCACTTCTGACGACGTCATTCATTCTTGGTGGATGCCAGCATTCGCCGTTAAAAAAGATGCAAACCCTGGTTTTATCAATGAAACCTGGGCAAAAATTGACGAAGAAGGAACGTATCGTGGCCAGTGTACTGAGCTCTGCGGTAAAGGCCACGGGTTTATGCCTATCGTTGTCAAAGCCGTTTCTGGTGAAGAATTTGATAGATGGATAATCACCCAAAAAGACGAAGCTAAAAAAGCCAAAGCGCAAGCTAAAGCTTCACTGTCTAAAACGCTTTCTAAAGACGAGCTCTATGCCAAAGGTGAAAAGGTTTACACGGCTCACTGCGCCGTCTGCCACCAGCCAAATGGTATGGGACTTCCTGGTGTATTCCCACACTTAAAGGGCAGCCCTGTTGCCACCGGGCCTGTACATGATCATATCTATATCGTGACGCACGGTTTCCCAGGTTCTGCGATGCCAGCTTTTGACAAACAGCTTACAGCTGAAGAGATTGCGGCAGTCATTACCTACGAGCGAAATGCGTGGGGCAACAATACTGGCGACGCAGTGCAAGCTGCTGATGTCGTAAAAGTAGAAAAGCAAAAGTAGGGGAAATAGCATGACAACATTAAACCCTCAAAATGATCAGCTTGAAACAGAGCCAAACTCTGAACATCATGACGATCATTCGCATCATCAGCCACCAAAGGGCCTAATGCGATGGGTGCTAACCACCAACCATAAAGATATTGGTACTTTATATCTGTGGTTAAGTTTTATTATGTTTTTAACCGGCGGATCAATGGCAATGGTGATCCGTGCTGAATTATTTGAGCCCGGTTTGCAATTGGTTGAGCCTAACTTCTTTAACCAAATGACCACAGTTCATGGATTAATCATGGTGTTTGGGGCCGTAATGCCTGCCTTCACAGGACTTGCTAACTGGCTAATTCCCATGATGATCGGTGCGCCAGACATGGCACTACCCAGAATGAACAATCTCAGCTTTTGGATTCTACCGTTTGCGTTTTTGATCCTGTTAAGCTCGTTATTTATGGAGGGAGGAGGGCCAAACTTTGGTTGGACTTTCTATGCACCACTCTCTACCCACTACAGTGGGGATAGCACAGCACTCTTTGTGTTTTCCATCCACATCATGGGGATAAGTTCGATAATGGGCGCCATTAACGTCATTGTCACTATTATCAATTTAAGAGCACCAGGCATGACATGGATGAAGTTACCGTTATTCGTCTGGACTTGGTTAATTACTGCCTTTTTATTAATTGCAGTGATGCCTGTTCTTGCGGGTGCGGTCACAATGGTACTGACCGATAAGTTCTTTGGTACCAGCTTCTTTGATGCAGCAGGTGGTGGTGACCCGGTGATGTTCCAGCATATTTTCTGGTTCTTTGGTCACCCTGAAGTTTACATCATGATCTTACCGGCTTTCGGTATTGTCTCTGCCATCATCCCAACCTTTGCTCGTAAAAAGCTGTTTGGTTACTCATCAATGGTGTACGCCGTTGCCAGCATCGCAATTCTGTCGTTTTTAGTGTGGGCTCATCACATGTTTACTACAGGGATGCCGTTAGTCGCTGAACTGTTCTTCATGTACTGCACCATGTTAATTGCTGTTCCAACAGGAGTGAAGGTATTCAACTGGGTGGCGACCATGTGGAAAGGTTCGATTTCTTATGAACCTCCTATGCTTTGGGCCATTGCTTTCGTGATTCTATTCACGATAGGTGGTTTTTCAGGTTTGATGCTGGCAATGACACCGGCTGACTTCCAATACCATGACACCTACTTTGTAGTTGCCCACTTCCACTATGTACTCGTGACAGGAGCCGTATTCTCGATTATGGCGGCGGCCTATTACTGGTTACCAAAGTGGACAGGACATATGTACAACCACACCCTAGCTAAATGGCATTTCTGGTGCTCGTTGATTTCAGTGAATGTATTGTTCTTCCCAATGCACTTTGTCGGACTGGCTGGCATGCCACGCCGTATACCGGATTACAATATTCAATTTGCCAACATCAATGAAGTGGTTTCTATTGGTGGCTTTGCATTTGGTTTATCACAGTTACTGTTCTTAGTGCTGGTAATCAAGTGTATCCGAGGTGGTGAAAAAGCAGAGGCGAGATCGTGGGAAGGTGCTGAAGGCTTAGAGTGGGATATTCCAAGCCCTGCACCTTATCACTCGTTCACTACACCACCGGAGATAAAGTAATATGGCTGCAGACCCAAACATCAATCCAAAACATGGAAAGACATCCAATAAAAAGCTGGTCTTGTGGCTGATTGGCGGTTCAATTGCCATGTTCGGTTTTGGGTTTGCCTTAGTTCCACTGTACGACATCATGTGCCAAACACTTGGTATTAATGGAAAGACAGCAACCTCGGCGAAAGCATATACTGCTGAACAAGTTGTCGATAAAACCCGTTTAGTGAATATCGAATTCATGGCTCAAATCCCTCCCGGTATGAACTGGGAGTTTGGACCACAGGTGAATACAATGAAAGTTCACCCCGGTGAACTGATACGAACCAATTTCATTGCGAAAAATTTATCGTCTAGTGCTGCAGTTGGCCAAGCGGTACCCTCAGTATCGCCTGGGCAGGGAGCGCTGTATTTCCATAAAACTGAATGTTTTTGCTTTAACCAGCAACCACTTGCTGCTGGTGCGGACAGTGAACTACCCCTAATTTTCTTTATTGATCCAGATTTACCATCTTCAATAAATACTCTCACCCTTTCCTATACTTTGTTTGATGTTACAGCGTCTTCACAAGCAGCGTTAGCGAAAGTGCAAGGAGCAACACAATGAGTACCCATCAACATTATTATGTTCCAGCCCAGAGTGGCTGGCCAATTGTCGGGGCAATAGGGTTATTTTTAATGGCGTTTGGCGCCGGACACTTTATTGCAGAACTTGAAACTCACGCTAGTCCGATAGGCTTAATCGCTTTAGGTGCTGGCTTTTTAACGATTCTTTATTTGATGTACGGCTGGTTTAAAACCGTTATCAATGAATCGAATCAAGGTTTATATTCGCCACAAATGGATCGCTCTTTCCGTCAGGGAATGAGTTGGTTTATCTTTTCTGAAGTGATGTTTTTCGGTGCCTTTTTTGGCGCGCTGTTCTTCATCCGCATGTTTTCTGTGCCGTGGCTGGGTGGAGAATACCATTCGACTGCAACACATGAGGTTTTATGGCCGAATTTTGAAGCCATTTGGCCATTAACTACAACACCAAAAGGTGACACCACCCAAGCGATGCCTTGGCATGGTTTACCTTTGTATAACACCATTATCCTATTAATTTCTTCTGTAACACTGCACTTTGCACATGTTGCACTAGAAAAAGGTAAGCGTGGAGCGTTAAAAGCCTGGTTGTCGTTAACTATTTTACTTGGGCTTGGTTTCTTGTATCTACAAGTTCACGAATATATTCATGCGTATACCGAACTCGGTTTAACACTAGAGTCGGGCGTTTATGGTAATACTTTCTTCATGTTGACCGGATTCCATGGCCTTCACGTAACCATAGGTACCATTTTCTTAATTACTTTATTCATTAGGATCTTGAAAGGTCACTTTAAACCAGATAATCATTTTGCCTTCCAAGCTGGTAGTTGGTATTGGCACTTTGTTGATGTTGTCTGGCTGTGCCTATTTGTATTTGTGTACGTACTTTAATACATCAGCCACCAGCAGTTTTGGTGGCTTAGTAAGGCGTAGGGTTTGGATGAATCCAACCAAGCCCAATCGCTAAAATAAGCGCTATCACAACGAGTGCTGAAAGCATAACTCGACGCCCTAAATAACGACTCATAGATTGTTTGTTATCGCTTCTAACCATAATAAATAAGGCGCGGCCTAGATTAAAAATGATGAACAGTAGCAGTAAAACGAGTACAACTTTAAAAAGCAATAGGGTATCCACAGGGTCACCTCTCTCTAGGCTATTTAAAAGTAAGTTATTAGCCAGTGTGTTATTTCTTAGTCTACTCATATTATTAATAAAATTAGGTGCTTGGCAACTTAATCGTGGTTATGAGAAACAAGATATTGAACAACAGCTTATTCTGCGACAGCAATTACCCTCTCTCACAACTCAATCGTTGAGCCAACAGAAGAACTTTTCTGAGTTATTAGGTAGGCAACTTACCGTATCAGCCTCTCCAACAATCTCACCACTTATCGCTTTAGATAACCAAGTCAATCAAGGAAAGGTCGGCTATTTAATTTATCAACTGATGGAGATCACCCCTGAACAACCCGCCATATTGGTCGAACTTGGATTTATTCAGGCAAACCCGGATCGCAGTGAGCTTCCAACTGTGATTACGTATCAGCAGCAACAGTTTAAAGGGCGCTTATATTACCGAGAAAGCAACCCTATGAGTGATCAACTCCATCCAGAAATGGGACCCATGATTCGAATTCAAAACTTAAATATTGCTCAGTTATCGCAACAACTACAGCGAGCCTTGTTTCCTGTTGTACTTCAACCAGAAACTGTTGCGTTCGACGCTCAACATAAGCCACTCGCAAAACCTTGGCAGCCCATTCCAATGCCTGCAAAAAAACATTTTGGCTATGCCATGCAATGGTTTTCGATGGCAATTGCATTATTCATTATCGGCATCGTGTTATTAAAACCGATATTCACTTCTTTTCCCGTTTTTTCAGCATTTAAAGTCAGTGTTAAAAGGAGCAAGGATGAACTCTATCAAGACAAAAAATAAAAAAGCACTTATTGCGCTCATTGCCGTTTTTGTTTTACCTGTTATCGCAGCAAAAATCGTACTATCACTGAATCTTTATGATGGTGGACAAACCAATAAAGGTGAATTGTTACCAGAAACACTTGCCTATAACACATTGGAAATGACAAACCCTCACCCCAAGAAATGGCAAATTGTTTTTCTGCTACCTGAGCATTGTGATAAACCGTGCCAGCAACAGTTATACCTCCTTAAGCAAACTCACACTGCTCTTGGTCGCGAACAAGGCCGAGTTGAACCTGTCGTGTTATTAACAGAAAACAGTGATAAAGCTGCGTTAGCAGCTTATCAATTTACCACGGCTCCCATTAGTACCCCATTGCGACATCAGTTAAACAAACAGCAAATTATCATTGCTGATCCCCTCGGAAAACTCGTCACTCGATATAACCTGAAAGACAACGAAAAACAGCGCTTATTGCAAGGTAAAGCCATGATGAACGACTTGCGAAAAATGTTGAAACTGTCGAGGGTAGGTTAATGACACTAAAAACAATTCTCAAAATATCGATCGTATTTACGTTCATCGTGATTTTAATGGGCGCTTACACACGGCTTGCAGATGCAGGGCTTGGCTGCCCAGACTGGCCTGGGTGTTACGGCCAATTAAAAGTCCCGACGGGTGAGCATGAACTTGCTAAGGCAGAACAACACTTTCCAGGCCTTGAAGTTGAACCGAAAAAAGCCTGGTTAGAGATGATTCACCGTTACCTTGCAGGCACGCTTGGCCTAATGGTTTTCGGAATTTTAATTTATTGCTTACGAACAAAAAACACGCCAACAAAACTCCCCATTTTTATCAGTGCTTTGATTATATTCCAAGCCTTGTTGGGTATGTGGACAGTTACGATGATGCTAATGCCCATTATTGTTATGTCCCATTTACTCGGTGGTTTTACGTTAATTGCACTGTTGTTTTTGATGTATTTGAGAGTCAAACCACTCAATATTGAAGGTGGGGATCACTTTGCCAAAGGGTTTAAAAATTTAGCGCTAATCGCAATGCTGGCGCTTATAGGGCAGATTATGCTCGGCGGTTGGACGTCATCAAATTATGCAGCGTTAACTTGTACCACCCTGCCTATTTGTCAGGGGGATTGGTGGAACAACCTTAATATCGCCAAGGCATTTTCTCCTTTTCAAGGTGATCATATCAGCTTCGAATATGGCGTGCTTGATCACTACACACGAATGACCATACATGTTGCACATCGAATTTGGGCAATTGTAACCAGTTTATTGATTCTCTGGTTAGGTTTGAGATTACTTAAAAGCCATTCAAGCATCATTAAACATGGTGCAGGAGTAATGTTGGCGCTTTTGGTTCTCCAAGTATTATTAGGCGTGAGTAATATCGAATTTTTATTACCATTGCCTGTTGCGGTTGCCCATAACGGTGGGGCGGCATTATTGCTGCTATCACTGATTTACCTTAATTACGCCATCAGAAAAAGAGCATGAACAAGGAGCGTTACATGAATAAAAATATCACCCTAAACACCCATGCCAACTTAATGTTTAATTGGCGTGACTATTTGGAAATGACCAAACCTAAAGTTGTAGCGTTGATGCTTCTCACTGTATTGGTTGGGATGTGCTTAACGACGGATGGACAATTAGCATTAACACCATTAATCAGTGGGTTAATAGGTATCGGAATGATGGCGGGCTCTGCGGCTGCATTCAATCACCTCATTGATCGCCGGATTGATGGCGTAATGGCTCGAACATACAATCGTCCACTTCCAAAAGGCAGAGTTTCTACCACCAAGGCCGTTACCTTTGCGGTTGCTATTGGTGTATTTGGCTTTGCTATTTTGTATGCGCTTACTAACCCCTTAACAGCTTGGCTAACTCTCGCAAGCCTGGTTGGCTATGCCGTTATTTATACCGCTTATTTAAAGCGCGCCACGTCGCAAAATATTGTAATAGGTGGCTTAGCTGGTGCCATGCCACCATTACTCGGCTGGACAGCCATGACGAATGAATTTCACGGCCACGCTTTATTACTTGTCATCATCATCTTTACTTGGACGCCACCTCATTTCTGGGCTTTAGCCATTCATAGGCAAAAAGAATACGCAAAAGTCGACGTACCAATGCTCCCTGTAACACATGGTATTGACTTCACTAAGACCTGTATTTTTCTTTATACCATCTTATTAGCTATCGCTTGTTTACTTCCTGTAATCGTTGGTATGAGTGGAGGTATTTATCTTGTTGGTTCCAGTATTTTAAGTGCATGGTTTATTTATAAGGCTTGGCAACTTAAATATGCCGATTACTCTGGACTTGCCATGAATGTTTTCAAAGTTTCGATTTATCACTTAATGTTACTGTTTATCATACTGTTAGCGGATCATTACCTTTGGGGTTTGTTGTAAATGAAAAAAATAGCCCAATTCAGCCTGCTAGCAATCCTGTTGCTAGCAGGAGGCCTTACAGCTTGGTATGTTCAAGACAAACCGCTTGAATTAACCACAACCCAACTTTTTCCCAAGCCTAGGCCGGTGATCAACTTTTCAATGACCGATCACAAAGGAAACGCTTTCACTCAAGAACAGTTAACAGGTAAATGGAGTTTGTTATTTGCAGGGTATACTTCCTGCCCTGATATTTGCCCAACCACAATGAGTAAACTCAGCAATGCATTTCCTAAACTTAATGCTGTAGCCCCAATTCAAGTCGTGTTAATTTCGGTTGACCCACAACGAGACACACCTGAGAAGCTGAATAGCTATATCCAATTTTTTAATTCAGACTTCATTGCCGTGACCGCAGAACACAAGCAATTAATTCCAATTACTCGAAGCTTGGGTATGGCTTATTCAATGGTTGGAGACGGTGATAGCTATCTTGTGGATCACAGTGCGTCGATTGTGTTGATTTCTCCTAAAGGAGAGCGTTTTGCCATGATAAAGCCAAAATCCGCTGAGCTGGGCAAAATTCCACAGATAAAAACTAGCGCTTTAATCAGCGATATCGTTCAAATTATGAGAAAGTATTGAAAACTAGAGCCTACCGGCTCTAGTTCAATGAGAAGCTGATTATGATTTATCTGGTAAAGCATAAAGTAGGTTATTGGGCGTGTCTTTAGATAACGATTTAGTATGGGGAGACCACCAATGCGTGTTCATATTAATGACGCCAGCAGTGGAGCGTTGCATTAGCTCATCTTTTACTTGTTGCGGGCTTAAATTAGGGTTTTCCTGCAAATAAAGTGCCACAACACCTGCAACATGTGGTGATGCCATTGAAGTGCCGCTGATGGTATTCGTGGCATCATTGCTTCCCATCCAGTCTGACTTAATATTCGAGCCTGGAGCAAAGAGGTCAGTACATTTACCTAAGTAAGAATATTCCGCACGCTGATCCTTGTTATCAGTAGCACCAACTGTAATCGCACTTTCGTCTTGCGCAGGTGATACCTGACAAGCGTCAAACGAATCAAACAATAATTTAGTTTTATTTCCCGCTGCTACAACAACGGGTATATCAGCTTTAACGAGCTTATCAACGGCTTGGTCAACCGCTTTACTTGCTGTTCCACCTAAGCTCATATTCACCACACTTCGTGATTTAGGTGACTGCTCAGATAACTTAAGCACTTCTTCTAATCCTGCAATCACTTGGCTATCAGCCCCTTGTCCACTGCACCCGAGTACACTTACTCCAACAATATTTACATCTTTTGCGACACCATACGTGCTACCGCCAATGGTTCCAGCAACATGGGTACCATGACCATTACAATCCCAATGGGTGTCTTTTGTTTCTTGAGGATTTTGTTGATAGCCCACTTTGGTTTTTACGTACACCGATGCACGCCCACCAAAATCTGAATGAGTGATATTAACGCCAGTATCAACAATATACGCAGTCACCCCTTGACCGTCATATTGATAATGGTAAGTTCCATCCACATTCGATAACTCATGTTGAACAATACGAGCCAAGCCCCAATCAGCATTGTCTTGTTGATGATCCGTAATGTCACTAGATAAAGGCATCGTCGACATTTTGCCGTCTGGTTCAACATAAGCCACATCAGCTTCATTGCCGAGTTGTTTTGCTTGTTGCGCATTAGCTTTAACAACAAAACCATTTAAAACCCGATGAAATTTCTGATGAACGTCAGCACCAAGACTATTTGATACCTTATTAGCTTGCGCCTCCACGAACTCTTCCCGCATATCATTGACACCTTGAGCTGTCATGACTGAGTTGTGAGGTAATGATTTTAGAACGACGATGTAGTTTCCATTCTTAGCAGGTTGAACAATATGACTTGTTGAATTATTGGCCTGCACTAGGAAAGGGACTAGGCCTATGGTAAAGAAAACTTTAGAAAACGCTGAATACCGCATGTTTCATACTCCAAGTTTAACACTTGTCCGAAAACACAGTATTGGCTTTAGTCATTTTTCAAACAAACTTAAATTCTTATATCTTATTTTTGTTTGCTTTCAATGGTAATAAAAAAGCTGGCACAGTAATGGCCAGCTTTTTATTACTGAAAGCGAATTAGAGTCTACGGGTTAACATACAGCAATCTGTTTTGAGTTTGACTGGCTAATTGATTTTCATTATCCACTTCCCTCTCTCCAAACGGATAAGTAAATGAGGTTTGAGGGTTCATATCAATGACACCTATGGTGGAATTACTGATTAACTCGTTCTTAATATCTCTAGGAGATGAATTAGGCTTTTCTTGTAAATACTGAGCAACGACCCCTGCTACATGTGGACTAGCCATTGAAGTACCACTCAATTCGGCATACATGTCATTTCCAGTATTCCACGACGAGAGAATTTTTGAACCCGGAGCAAGAATATCGGTACAACTTCCAAAATAGGAATAATCTGCACGAGCATCTGTTTTATCAGTAGCGCCAACCGTAATCGCATTTGAGTAGCTTGAAGGGTCACCTAAGCATGCATCAGGAGATTCGGGGCCAGACTTCTTAAGAGCATCTTCAGACATCTCTCCTAAATTACCTGCAGCAACCACCACAGTAATGCCATCATCAACTAATTCGTCGACGGCATCCTTCAATGCTGGACTATGGCCTGGACCACCTAAACTCATATTCACAACCCCTGGTTGTGTCGATTGACTGTTTAAATAATCGACTTCTTCCAAGCCTGCAATAATATCGCTTATTGAACCGCTCCCTTTACAACTCAGAACCTTCACACCTACTATGGTAACGTTATTGGCGACCCCAGTGTTATATCCACCAATAGTTCCAGCGACATGGGTGCCATGACCATTACAATCACCTTGCACTCCCTGAGGATCTTTTTCATAGTCACCTCTACTTAACCACCCAGTTTGTTTTATATAAACTGAAGCTCGACCTTGAAACTCTTGATGGTTGTAATTTACACCAGAATCAACAACATAAGCAGTTACGCCGTGTCCATCGTACTCTGAAGTATAATTATCAGGAATTACATCCGATAGGTTACGGGCATTCAGACGTGATAGTCCCCAGTCGACTTTCTTAGCGTCCGCTTTACTGTAGCTAGCTTGTGCACTTTGCTCGACGGGAGGTAAAGATAAAATATAGTTTGGTTCTACATACGCAACGTTTGATTTCTTTGCTAACTTTTCAGCTTGCTTTTTACTCGTTTTAACCACAAAGCCGTCAATCAGATTATGGAATTTTTTACCAACTTGGACATCAGGATTATTATTTTCTACATCTAATGCTTGGTTATCCACAAAGTCGGCTTGCATACTGTTAAAGCCTTCTGCTGTCATTACCGAATTTTTAACCGGGGATTTTAATACAACAATGTATTGACCATTTGTTGCAGGTTGAAAAGAATCCTTTGATGAATCTATTGCGTGTGCAAAGAAGGGGGCCATTCCAATGGCTAAGAGTGTTTTTGTGAAAACCTTATACTGCATGCTCACTTCTCCTAGAACCATATTTTAAAAGTATTTTTTAGGCATTCCAGTATTCATGCAGTTTGTTATTTATACAAATTGGATCTGTTATAACTTATATCAATGTCTGTATAAAAAAGCAGCACTTGTCAATACTGCTTTTCAAAACTCATTATCTCATGGTAACGAACTCTTCAGCTCCCGTTGGGTGGATTGCTACAACTGAATCGAAATCGGCCTTTGTCGCGCCCATTTTCATTGCTACGCCAAACCCTTGTAATATTTCATCCATTGCAAAGCCTATACCGTGAATACCTACGACTTTTTCGTCTTCACCAGCACAAACTAATTTCATCTTACATGCTTGGCGGTGAGCTGTAACAGCGGTATACATAGACGTAAATGCTGAAGTGTACACTTTCACATTGTCTTCACCATACTGAGCTACTGCGTCGGGCTCTGATAATCCCATAGTGCCAATAGGTGGGTGACTGAATACTACGGTTGGTACATTGACATAATCCATTCTGGCATCAGTCATTCCATTAAATAAACGCTCTGACAATAAACGTCCAGCTTTAACCGCTACAGGAGTGAGTTCGATGCCACCTTGCATGATGTCACCGACACAATAAATGCCTTTCGCTGAAGTATTTTGCTGATCATCAGTGATGATATAGCCACGTTCGTTACGTTCAACATCCGTATTTTCAAGACCGATGCGATCCGTAGATGGGTGACGACCAATCGCCCAAATTAAACAATCGACCTCATAGCTTTCACCACTTTCGAGATGAAGTGTGACACTCCCATCGTCATTTTTATCGACTTTTGATGGCGTACTATGAGTGTGTAACGTTGGGCCTTCAGTGTCCATCGCTTCAACTAACGTTTCAGATAGCAAAGGATCGAAGTTACGCAATGGCGAATGTTTACGAACAAATAGATGCGTTTCACTTCCCAAGCCATGTAAAACACCTGCCAGTTCGACAGCAATATAGCCTGCTCCAATTACGGCAACACGCTTTGGTTGTTCTGTTAGTTCAAAGAAACCATTAGAATCAATGCCATGCTCTGCACCCGGGATATTTGGAACAGTCGGTGCTCCACCTGTTGCAATCAGAATATGATCAGCAGTGTATTGCTCGCCATTCACTTCAATCGTTCGGTTGTCTACAAACTTGCCATAACCTTTCACTAACGTAACGCCATTAGAGGCTAGGCCACGATCATAGGCGCCATGAATCCGTTCGATATAAGCCTCACGACTGTCTACTAACGTTTGCCAATTAAATTGATTAACAGACACATCAAAACCATAGTCTTTAGCGTATAAATGAATGGCTTCAGCAACCTGAGCACCATACCACATGACTTTTTTAGGAACACAGCCTACATTAACGCAAGTACCACCTACATGTTTTGCTTCAATAAGCAACACTTTAGCCCCTCGCATCGCTGCCCGGTTTGCTGATGCAATACCACCACTTCCTGCGCCTAAACAAATATAGTCAAAATGCTGTGACATAAAAATCTCCTAAAAACCTCATTAAGCCCATGCTCAACTAATGGTTGCTCACCTTATGCTTAAAATAGCAAAGAAACAATAGCTAAGCCGAACGCTTAGCTATTCGATAATGAATGAACAGACCGAGGAAATAGAGGAAAACTAACGCTTAAATTGACACTTAGCGTAATCATGAATAGAAGGACCTTCAACACCACACTTTAAACACAGCCACTCTTTTTTTCGTACTGTTAACTCTTTCTTGTGGTAACCAGAACGCATATCCATGCCATCCATTGCGCCCATCAAGGTTTCTTCAAGTTTATTCATGCGTTGATTTAACCAATGACAACTTGGGTCATTTGCTACATTTGCACGAGAGGTCAGCATTTCTTGACGAGATAAGTCACTAAAACGTTTGGGATTCTCAGACATTGTTGTTTTTTCTTGAAGGTTACTTTCGTGCAATAGTCCCTCAGAATTGACATCAGCAACTAAGGAAGCGCCAAAAAAGGTGAGTGCAAAAAGTGCAGGACGCCCAAATGTGCCATTCACTGACATAGTTTTCTCCTTTTATTGTTAGCGGCTGATATCAATTCAAGCAACGCTAACAAATATCCTTGGAAACAGTAACTCTATCAGTGTAGTGGCAACTGAACTATTTATTAAATAATTCTAGCAATCGATCACCAGTGCCAACTCACTTTTACACCACCGAACGTTTGATTTGGGCGATTACCATTATTCCAATCCGTTAATTCAGACTCTGAGAATGAACGTGCGACAAAACCACTCAAGGTAACATCATGACTTAGTGCGTAACTCATACTAAGTCCTAGCTCAAGATGATTGCTACCATCATGTTTTTCACCGATATACCCATAATCTAGCCCTTGTTCAACATAAGGGTGTAAAGTCATTTTTTCTGATAACTCAACCTTTCCCTTTAGTGTTACAAAAACAAAGTAGCCTTGAGATTCGGTTTCATAAATCGTTTTGATTTGTGGTGTAACCCACGAAAAACCTTTGTATGCCGTAGCCAGATAAAACTCATGCCCCGTAAAGTCGATAATGCCTTTGCAATCTAACCCTGAGTAGCCTAAAGCGACTAACCAATCACTGTGTATCGGTATTGCGTAACTGATATCAATATCTGCTTCTGTAAAATCAACACTGTCTGCTTCACCGATTGCAATGAATCCACTGAAATTATCGTAAGTTCCGCCAACTTCGCTCCAGAAAATCCCACCTTTATCTAATAAGTCTCTGCCTTTAGATATATATTTAGTCTTGTAATATGCATCAAAATACACACTGGTCTCAGCAGCCATCACGGCGCTACTACCCAACATCGTCAATAACACTAAACTTTTTGTAAAAGGCTTTTTCATAAATCAAATAACTATTCAGCAATCAGGGGGGATCATAGTAAGTAAGAGTTCACTTTTATGTGAGCTTGGGGTAACAAAAGCGTGATCTTAATTGAGACGAAAATACGGTTTTTGTGCAATTGAGCAAATTTTAACTAGAAACTTGATATTACGATTCACCGCCCTTATCTATTAGCTATTGCCGAAAACTTTATAAGGCCAAAAAATGAGTAATCCACTTTTGACTAAATCAGAGCTACCTGTATTTTCATCGATTAAACCTCAGCACATTCAACCAGCAGTTGAGCAAGCCATTGCTAACTGCCATACAACGATTGAATCAGTGATAAACAATGGTGCGCCATACACATGGGACTCATTAATCGCTCCTTTAGAGCAAATAGACGATGAACTAAGTCAAGTTTGGTCTCCCGTTTCTCACATGAATTCCGTCGTCAGTAATGATGACTGGCGCGAAGCTCATGATGCTTGCTTACCACTGCTTTCCGACTACGGAACTTTTGTCGGACAACACCAGGGTCTCTATGATGCTTATATTTCTTTGAGTGAATCCGAAGAATTCTCAACGCTTAATCAAGCTCAAAAAGCCAGCATCGAACACGCTATTCGCGATTTCAAACTGTCTGGTATTGGTCTTAAAAACGAAGCTAAACAACGTTATGGTGAGATCAAAAAAAGATTGTCTGAACTCACCAGTCAATTCTCCAATCAGTTACTGGATGCAACTCATGCTTGGAGCAAACTCATTACCGACACAATGAAATTGGCAGGTTTACCTGAATCCGCCCTCGCTGCAGCAAAAGCAATGGCTACAGAGAAAGACCAAAAAGGTTGGTTGTTCACTTTGGATTTCCCATCTTATCTCCCAGTAATGACATACTGTGATAACCGCGAGCTGCGTGAAGAGGTGTACACTGCTTTCTGCACTCGAGCTTCGGATCAAGGCCCAAACGCAGGCGAGTATGATAATTCAGAACTGATGAATGAAATTGTAGCGCTGCGCCATGAGTTAGCTAATCTACTTGATTTCGATAACTTCGCTGACAAGTCTTTGGCAACGAAAATGGCAGAAAACCCTGCACAAGTGATGACGTTTTTAGACCAACTTGCCAGCAAATCGAAACCTCAAGCCGAAAAAGAATTAGCTGAATTGCAAGCCTTTGCGAAAGATAACTTTAATGCTGCAGAGTTGAAAGCATGGGATATGGCTTATTATGGTGAAAAGCTACAACAACATAAGTATCAAGTTTCTCAAGAAATGTTACGACCATACTTTCCAGAAGAAAAAGTGCTGTCGGGACTTTTTTATACCGTTAATCGATTATTTGGCTTAACGATTAAAGAACAAGCTGGCGTAGACACCTGGCATAAAGATGTGCGCTTCTTTAACATCACCGATGCAAATGATAACCATCGTGGCAGTTTCTATTTAGACTTATATGCACGCAGCGGAAAACGAGGTGGAGCATGGATGGATGACTGTCGTGTTCGTAGAAGTACAAGTTCAGGGCTGCAAAACCCGATTGCTTACTTAACCTGTAACTTTAATTCACCCGTTGATGGTAAGCCGGCTCTATTTACTCATGATGAAGTCATTACCTTATTTCATGAGTTTGGTCATGGCATTCATCACATGCTAACTCAGATTGATGTTGCTGATGTATCAGGAATCAATGGTGTACCTTGGGATGCTGTCGAGTTACCTAGCCAATTCTTAGAAAACTGGTGCTGGGAAGATGAAGCACTGGCCCATATTTCTGGCCATTTTGAAACCGGTGAGCCACTCCCTCAAGAGTTATTGACAAACATGCTGGCAGCGAAAAACTTCCAATCGGCAATGATGATGGTACGTCAGTTGGAATTCTCGTTATTCGATTTTAAACTTCACAAGGACTTTACTCCTGAACAAGGTGCTCAAATTCAGCAAACCTTGAATGAAGTGAGAGAGCAAGTTTCCGTAGTTATTCCGCCCGAATTTAACCGTTTTCAACACAGCTTTGGTCACATTTTTGCAGGTGGTTATGCCGCTGGATATTACAGCTACAAATGGGCTGAAGTATTATCGGCTGATGCATTTTCACGTTTTGAAGAAGAAGGTATTTTCAATCCTGAAACTGGCAAAAGCTTTTTAAACAATATTCTAGAAATGGGTGGCTCTGAAGCACCAATGGAATTGTTTAAACGCTTTAGAGGCCGTGAGCCAAAAATTGATGCATTATTGCGTCATTCAGGCATTACCGCTTAACTTGTACTCTATAAAATTTAAGATCATCTCCGATCTTTGGCGCTTAATTTAAGCGCCTTTTTTATTTTGATTCATTGCCGAATGGTCTGACCTTTGCTAGCCTGAGCAACTTATATTTCATGGAAAAATGACAACATAAGGATCAATGTGAATTTATACTTTCGCTTATTTCTGCTGCTGTTCTGGCGAATCAAACATTGTCGTCGAATTGGTTTTTTAGAAACCAGTAAAATTACATTTCGTGTAATGCCCAGTGATTGCGATATTAACTTCCACTTAACGAATTCTCGCTATGCTGCTTTTATGGATTTGGCACGCACCTATATGTTGGCAGAAATGGGACTGCTGAAAAAATTTATAAAATTGAAATGGATGCCGATCGTAAACGCTACAGAATTCACATACATTCGAGACATCAAACCGTTAGAGAAATTCTGGATAGAATCAAAAATTGTTGGGTGGGATGAAAAATACTTCTATATAGAACAACGCTTTCTGACAGAAAGAGGGCTTCACTGTATCGTTCATATTCGTGGTGTGTTTATTAATAAACGTCATCAAGTCCCCATTGAGGACGTGGTAAAAGCTGCCGGTTTTGAAAATGATAAACCAGAGTTCCCGCCAGAAGTGGTGAAGTGGAAAGCATTTTTACAGCTAAAGAAAGAGAGAAACCTGTCTCCGCAAAATGCTTAAATAAAAATGGGAGCAATAAGCTCCCATTGTTAAATTATGCTTCTTAAGCTTCAAGCTCGTAAGGCAAAGGTTTAATCACTAACTGACTTTCAGGATCACCTGCAACTCTAAAACGAGCGGTATCTTCTGTGTCATTAGCCAAAACGACTGTCATCAAGACTTCAGAACCTCGTTGTACATACTCAACAATGTTACCCGCCTTGCGATGACCGTTCTCTAACGCTATTTCAACAAAACCGTCTTTCGTAAGTTGGTTATTCACAGTACCTGACAATATATATAGTGCACGTTTATTGCCACCGCGATACTTCATTCGAGCCACGGTTTCTTGCCCCATATAACAACCTTTAGTAAAGCTAATGCCACCTAGAGCATCCAAATTACACATTTGGGGAATATAGTCACCACTGTGATTAGCAGAAATATTAGGGTATCCAGCAGTAATTTCTAACGTTTGCCAACTGCTTGACTCATAAATCGCTTCACCATCAAGAAAATCAAGCTTCGCATCAGCATCAATTACAAGAATGTAACGCTCATTATCTTGAAGAATGATCATGCCATTAAACTCTGAAACCCGATCTGTTAATTCTCCAAAATGTTTAGATATAAATGCAGAAGCCCCTGAGCCTGCAATACCAAACAACAATTTATCAGCCGTGGCATCCGATAACGTAACTTTACTGAAGACAGCATATTTTTGTAACTGTGGTAAATCAGCATCCACTGTCGTTTTAGGTAATAACATCCAAATAGCATTTTGAGTTTTAAATAAGCGAAAACTCGCTAACATCTTACCTTTAGGATCACAATGTGCGCCCCAACACCAATCCTCCTCAGCAAGGCCAGTCACATCAGCGGTCACTTGCCCCTGTAAAAATGTTGCCGCTTGCTCATCAGTTGCAGAAATCAACCCCAAGTGTGAGAGTTTCGAAATCAACAGTTCAGGCTGTTCACCCGTAAGAGACCAAGTAGGATTATGCAAAGTTACCGACATTTAATTTATTCCTATAGGATTTTGCTTCATTGTAGCGAATTGAAACCGCTCTGATAACTATTAATCGCTAAGGTTTAAATTAAGGAAAGAATTCAAAGAAACAAAGAGGTTAGTATTAGTTAGTGATGATCCATTCATATATGAACACAATAAGCTGAACATCAGTGAGGCGTTCAAATTTTATTAATCGCT
>NZ_JBWQOH010000010.1:0-145844 GCF_056591695.1 Parashewanella sp. 2304DJ23-3 | reverse complement strand
ATTTACAATAGACAGCGATTACATTCGAGTTTAGGATATAAAACGCATGTCGAGTACGAACAGGCATTAATTTAGAATGGAGCGTGTCCATTTTATCGGGGCAAGATCACGCAAAAATGTTTGGCTTTGCTCCTTCGTCGCAAATTATAGCCAAACATTTTGCGCCTGTTATGCAGGCGTTATAAGCTTTTTGGTATCGCATGAATAAATACAAATTCAGATTAATCATAATGTTATTTGTGCAATTACTAATTACAATCGCACACAAGTGGTTTGCTAGCTCATTTACTGCAACTAACTTCTTCTACATTTCAAATTGGACGTACTGGTTTGGAATGTTGTGGGGCATTGTTATCTTTGCATACGCCTTTAGTTTAGGTTGTAAGCAATGTGGGGCAAGACAAGTTTTTCGTGGTATAAGTATCCTTTCAATACGCTGGCCACAAGACTGTTGCCATAAATGTGGTACCACTATTAAATGACGCTCTTAGTATCAAGTTTGAAGTGCGACAACAAGGACACAAAACTGTTTTACTTTGCTCCTTCTTCGCAAATTATAGCTAAACACAATTTGCCTATTAATTGAAAATTAGCTGTCGTGAGAAGTCTATGGACCTAAATGAAAAAATAACTAATTTAAACTTCTTCCTATCAAAGTATGGCGTCAAAGGAAGGAAATTAAAAAGCGCAAATAGCTCATTTGAAGCTCAATTAATTTTAAATAGATTTGGTGGTATGGGTAGTTTAAATGATCTCTATATATGCAAAGCCAATGGGCACAATATTGAGTCAAACGAAGAGGATGCTGTAAATCAACAGCTTGCAGAATTACTTGATTCTATTTATATAGCTTGTAAGAAAATGATTCGTCAATAGCACTGCTGCAGCGAACAAGCGCATCAACTCGACAAATGCTGGTTGCCGTCTACGCTGTGCTTCGGATTTTAGTTAATCAGTAACTGCCTGTTAAGCAGGCGTTATGTCTCACAGCGGAAAATTGAACAATGAATGAAATCAATACGGATAAAATTGTTGAATCGTATGAACTGGAAAAGATAGAAAAGTTGAAGTCAGAGTTAGAGTCTCTGAAACCTAAGCCATTTCAATTTTTGTTTTCATTAGTGGCTATGATTTTTATGGTAATCTTACTGCATTATTTTATTGGCATTGAATTTTTTACATCAATATCTTATTTCATTTTATTTGGAGTACTTCTTCTTTCAGGTAGTAATAGTAAAGAGTATTACACGACGCATAAACGTATTAATATTCTTGTTAAATTACTGGAAATTAATGCATTTTCCAGAAAGGTGTAACCAGGTGATAGCGGGGGGATACCGGTTAGAACCTATGCTTTGCTATTGTATAATAGCTAACCACCACTTCCTGTTAAGTAGGCGTTATAAATCAAGGGGAAGACTATGGTTTCTGGGATTACTTCAGGATTGATTGGTGGTTTCATTACCGTGATATTGAGTGCAATACTAACAAAAACAATTAAGAAGAAAGTAACTAATGGAGAGCTTAAACATGGCATATTTGTATTAATACTCGCCATCGCATGTTTCGCTTTTTCGTTTTTTGCTGCTTGTGCTTTTTTCTACGATGATAATGTTCAAGAAAAAACAAGTGACTTAATCGCTGCATAAGGTTTGTTTTCAGGATTTGGTATAGCTGCACTAGCATGTTTTGCCGAGTATTTTAAAGTGAAAGGAAACTTTGATAACCAAGGTATTGAGTTTTATACCCCTTGGACAGGTGTAAAAAAAGAAGATTGGGATGACCTTATTTCAGCTAAGTTTAATGCATCAATGTACTGGTACACACTTCAATTTAAATCTGGCAAAAAAGTTCGATTATCTTCATATCTACATGGGCATGGCGAGGTTCTAGAGCTACTAAAAAGTCGTGGTTTTGCCTTATAAAAGCCGCTTAAGAAGATAAATGCATATTGAGGTGCGTCGGCTAATGCATTGTAATATATGAACAAATTATCAATTATATTGAGTGATCAATTGGGTTGTAATTTACTGAGGGGAGTTCAATGTTCGCTATCAAAATCGTTATCTTAGTTGGACTGATGCAGTTACTTTTAAAAACTGAACGACCAGGCCTTTGTGCTGGTATATATGCTGCAATTGTATTTGGCTTTTCATTAATGTCAGGTGTCGGCTTTATTGCAGCTGTTATTGGTTCTGTAATTTCTGGTGGTTTAGCGTTTGTATATTTTTGGTTATTAGATCGCTTTAGAGATACGACGGCATTTTGGGTGATTTTTGTAGTTGGGTTAGTTTTAGGTGTTATCTAATACCAAGAGTTTAGCTAGTGTAGGTTTTATATTTTCCGATGTTGTTAAGTTTGCTTTAGAGTAAGAGTTATCAGTAATAATATTTTACACAGAAATTTTGGCCATACTGTAATTGAATGGATACTTATGAAAAAGATAGCAATACTCTGTTTTGCCCTCATTATTTACCAAAAATGGGATGTCATTAGTGATTTTATACAGCCTGATTCGAGAGTCGGGAGTGGGGAGTTAGAAGTGGTACTTTATGCTACTTCTTGGTGCGGCTATTGTAAAAAAACTCGACAGCTATTAACTCAACATGGAATTTCATTTAAAGAATATGATATTGAAAAATCGGAAGAAGGGTTGAGGCAATACGAGCAACTAAATGGAGCGGGTATACCTGTATTGTCAATAAACGGTAAAGTTGTGCATGGGTATAAACCTTCCGTGATACTTAAGTTAGCTGGAAAAACATAAAAAGAAATTCAATATGATAAACTCTGGTAGGCTTTGTCGCTTTGTTTAAAAGTTTTAGTCAAATACTATTTGGTGTTATTGTTTTGGTCGTATTGCTCAATGGAATCAGCAAATGTTCTTGAAATTCGATGTGTTTGGTAAGCGTATGTCAATTCTTCGCAAAGACGATGAATGGCTTTTATTTTTAGATTCAGGTACTGGCTTACGTACAAGAATTTATGAGGTTGTGATACCACCAGAATTATCAGAAATTGATTTAGCCAAGTACTTAGGTGATATCTTTCATGAAAATGCAAAAGCGAGCAATTCAAAGGTAACTCAATTAAATTAATGCTGCTATTTGTTCAACAGTAACTTTTTACCAATCAACTCTGCCACTGAGGTAGGCGCAACCAGCTCAAGGATGTCGATATTTAAATGGTAACTCAAATAGCAAAGTCAGAAAATGAATTTTTTCTAATCGCTGATGTATTGTTACAATTAAGACCTGAATACACTAAGCAATCCCTTATTGAGCAAATTAAAAAACAACAAAAATCTGGTTGTAAAATAGCCTACGTGTTGTCTGCAAACAAAGTATTATGTGTGGCTGGTTTTGTGGTAACTGAAAAGCTTGCATGGGGCAAAAGTATCTACATTGACGATCTTGTTACAAACGAAGAATATCGTTCCACTGGTGCAGGAACTTTTATTATAAATTGGTTTAAGGCATATTGTTTAGAACTTGGGTGTTCTCAATTACATTTGGATTCGGGGGTACAACGGTTTCCTGCACACCGCTTTTATTTAAATAATAAATTCAATATTGCTAGTCACCATTTTTCAATTACGAGGATCGGGAGTTAGCAAACTAAATCAATCCGAACAAATACTGGAAAAGGAATTCAATTTTGAAATTAAGGTTGTTCTTTATTCTTTCTATCTTATTCTCATGTTCTTCTTTCGCAGAACAGTGCAAATTAGAAAATTTAACAGAACTGGAATATACAGATATAGAATGTCAATTTTATCTTGGTACAAAAGCATACAGAAATGAGGTATACACTGTTGCGGCCGCTCACTGGAAATATATTTTACAGACTCCGATAAAGCATAGCGGTGACGATCGAATAAAAGCTATGACATTGAGTACTATTACTTTTTTAATGTATCAAGGCTTAGGTGTTAAACAAGATAGAGCTAAAGCCGTTAAAAATTGGGAAGAAGCTGTACGAAAGGGGGATTTTGAAGCACGAAGACATTTATCCTACATTCCGCAGCACTTTTAAGAATAAATCTCTAAATATGGTTTACCCAAAATTTCGAGTAAACCACGCTGCATATCTGTAAGCCCTGCAACTACTGGACTTTCTAAGCCTACATGTAGCTCATGTATCCCCTCAAAACATATAAAAATCCATCTCATAGTAGGGCGTTGTGTTGGCTTCTTTTTCATATCTGGCACATAGTGGTCATTTTTCTTAAGCGATTTTCTAATGATATACTCAAGCGTCGCATAAATCATTAAACTACAAGTCATTACTATCAGGAGAGCTTCTATACGCTCAGGCTTTTTTAGAAATAAAGAAGATGTTAAAAACCCCGGGCTTTTTAAAAAGCAAAATCTTCTTTCGATTGTCTGCTGAGATTTATAAGTGCTTAGCATTTTATTCATTGTAAATTCATCAGCACTGGCATTAGTCGCTAGGATGAACATGCCGCTTTGCTCTTTTTTCTTTGATACATATACTTCATTAGTTTGAGCTGTAGCGGTAATGAAATACTGGTAACTTTCAGGCTGTTCATCTTTTTTTGGTCTGCCTGAGTGTGGATATTTTGGCTTTTTTAAAACACTTGGATTAATGAGAACATACCAATCGAGTTTGGCTTGAAATTCAGTGAGCGCATTTTGAGCATCCAGTTCACAGGCAAAGCCTTTTTTCATTAATTTGTGGAGGAGCTTTTGCTCTTTATCTGTATATTTTGTGATGTTCTTTTCGAGGGTTGCTTGCTGCCGTTTTGCGGCTTGTTCACTTTTTACCACTAACCATTGCTGAGGAACGCCTGAGTAATCACTGTTTACTCAAGAGATAGGACGTGATAGAGCAAAAAGAAGGGTTAAATTATTTTGTGTTTACTTAATATTGCATATGGTTTTAATCAAACGCTCTTGATTTAATTGTTGTTTAGGTTTGTGCGTTATTGCTTATATTTTCAATATTAAGGGTAATGAAAGCTGATAAATAATATATTCGTCAAATAGGTTAATTCATAGGTGTTAATTCCGCATACAAGAATATATGTCTAAATTACACTGACAAGTATTCTCGTATACGGTATAGGTACAGGTGATTAAATGTTCATTCTTTTAGTTCTATACTCCCAAAAACTCAAAAGAATAAACAACAACCAAATTGATACTGCTCCTGACTTCTTTCGATTATTTACAGTTATTTGAATGTTCTCGGTAACCGATGAATGACTATCACTGATTGTAACCCTCAACTCGATGACCTGTTGCGTCGATACTTGAGGTAATTTCACAACTATACTCGATAAATCCGTTATCGGAAGGTCAACATTAGGACCTGAAACTTGCTCCCATAAATAACTGAGTTCATCATCTGGATTTGGGTCTGAGGCGTTGACGGATAACGTCAGTTCTTCACCTTCAAAGCCGACTCTTTCATAAATAATCTCATCAATTACTGGGCTTAACTGGACCGGCGTAATATTGAAGAATACGGTCGCAGAATCACTAAACTGCTTGCCATCAAAGGATTGATACATAATCGTGTCCAGATTAGTGTGACTTCCGTTATGTTGATAGTAGAGCTGCTCATCTTCCACTACCAATTCGCCATTTGTCGGCAACTCCAAAATTTTTACCGTCAACTCCTCACCTTCTTCATCAAAATCGTTGCTCAGGAAATCAGCGATAGGGTCTAACAACACTCTTCCGCCCTGCTCTAAAGTATAAGCATCATCTTGTGAAACAGGTTTACTGTTATGTGGTTCAATCTTAACCAGTAATGGATAAGCGCTTGAGTCCCCTTGCTCATCAAGTAGGTACAGTTTAAAACTTAGACTACCTAAATACCCCGAAGGTGCTCGATAGTGAAGCTTAGAGTTGAAGTATTCTGGAGTTTCCTGTTCGAGCTTTTCAACAAATAATGAACCGTAGGGTTGTTCTGAAGTCAGTTCATCAAATGAATCTACTGTAATATTAACCTCAGATTCAGTGTCGTCTGTCACTTCGACTGCAAAAATAGACCATTGAAGCACGGAACTATCAGGATCGTATGCGGTAAGATCAAACTCTAAAATTTCAGAACTGCCATACATTACAAGCTCAATAGGATCTTCTAATTCCAGAGTTGGTGTATCATTAACAGGAATTATATTGATAATGACTTGAGCACTACTCTGAGATGAGTTGCTGCCAGTTAATTGATAAGTAAATGTATCGACTGTAGCTTCACTGCCATCCTGAACATATTTGAATGAACCGTCGGTGTTGAAAACCAAATTGCCATATTCTGGTTGCGTAATGACTTCTACTTCTGCAGTCAAATCATCATTACTTAGTACTCCATTTTCTGAATGAGTTTCAAGCATTGAGTTTTCCACAACTTCATAAAAGTCATCGAATGCTCTATTGGACTCTGCATCAATAACGACCTCAATTTCAACTAGCGCATCGATGCTGTAACCACCATCGTTGTCTGCTAACTGATAGCGGAAATTATCTAAATGATTGTCATAATTACCGTAGTGTTGATAACTAAAGGAACCATCATTATTGAACTGTAGTGCCCCATGCCTTGGTAATTGGGTAATACGAGCTGTCAATTCAGTAGAATCGATGTCGATATCATTTGTTATTACACCTTGAGAGGCTGCAATGTTGAGCGTTTTACCTGGTGCTGTTATGTAACTATCGTCAACGGCAATAGGGTTATCATTTATTGGCTGTACATTTAATGTAATAACTTGTGTTGTGATATTTCCATCACTGTCGACTATCTGGACGGTAACGCTATCTGAACCATAGGTATTTGAAGATGGGTCATAAATGATAACTGCTTTATCATTTTCGAAGCTTATAGTTGCTGTACCAGACTGTGGTTGTTCGCTGATAGTCCAAGTAAGTCCTTGTTTGTCGTCAAGCGCCTGTAGCTCGAATTTTAACGTGTTATCTTCTTCAATGTTTTGTTGCTCGTAATTTTCAGTGATAATTTGTGCTGATTGCTCAATATTAATTTCAACAGACACAGTATCACTAAAATAACGGGCATCTTCGATTCGATAACTAAACCTATCTACGTATTCAAAATTACCATTATGCTGGTAATTAAAGCTGCCATCTTCATTTATAACCAACTCACCAAATTCTGGTTCATCAATGAGTTTCACCCGGGCATCAGTAGCGAGGTTTAGATCATTACTTAATAGTCCTTCATCTTGGGATGCAATGAATGTTTCTCCACGAGATAGAGTGTATGAATCGTTTATACCTGTTGGCGGATTTAACAATCGTCCAAACTGCAGATGATAAATTACATTGTCATTAAATTGTCCGTCAAAATCGTATTGAGAGCCGTCTATAAATAAAGGTAAATACAAGTAGTTAACCGCTTGATTCGGATCGTAATAGTTTACAACAGACTGCATCGACCATATCTCAGGAGAGAGTGGATGTAGTTCATTATCAGACCCCAAATAATAGATAACCAAATGAGGGTCTTCATGCGCACGGGTTGAAAAATCTAAAAAATATCCTGGCTTTAGTGGTGTCTCAGTATCTAAGTTAATATCAAAAATATTTCTCAGTCTTGATGGGGTCATCTCAAAAAATAACGAGCTTCCATTAGCAAGCCATTCAATACCATCAACCTCCTGTGTATTACTTACGTTAAAGCGGGATATCAAATCAAAGTTATAGTTGTTTGAAACTCTGACACTTTCTAGTTGTAGCTCTTCTCTCAACTGACCTGTATGTCTTAAAAACCTAACTGTATTCGGATTTGTTTCCTCATGGTTTATTAGTGGTTTAATTGTTGGGTTAAACTCTTCATATCCATTGATAATCGTTAACACTTTTTTGGTTAACTGAATACCATTAGCTTCATCAGTTAAAGTAATAAATCCACGGTCGGTTTGTGATGAGTCAGTTGAATTAATCCTTCCATTTACATTAGGCACAGTAACCTTAACTTGAAAATGGCCATCAAGCTCCTTCGATACTTGTAAATTAAGTTCATCGGAACCATCTTCGGTAAGTAATTGAGTGTTCCAAAGCGAGCCATGAGATAGTTGGACATTAAAATTTAATGGTGCATCAAGGTTACTGCTTACCGTCACATTATGTATATACTCATCTCCAGGCAATGCTATGGGCTCGCCCTCATCTAAAGCTATCGATATGGGTGGCTCAAAAGAAATAAGCATGTTAGAGCGAGCAACATTTTGTAGCTCATCGGTGTAAATTAATTGGTGGTTACGATTATTGATCAGACCAATCTTGGCATTACCACCTTGACTATCAGTGAGATTTTTAGAAAGCGTTCTACGGTATTGAAGTTCAACGCTATTCGTGTCAGATAAAAGCTGAATTTGAAACTCAACGGGAATAGAAAAAGGGTCAGTTGAGTAGATGAGGTATTGAACAGTAACAATACCGTCTTCATCTTTATATCTGAAGTTTGAACGTTCGAAATCAATGTCTTTACCAATTTCAGTGTAGGCTCTTATGCTGGTTTCAAAAGCACTCGTTCCCGTAAAGCTAAGATAACCGTTAGCTGAAATGTGTATCGAATTGTAGACTTTTCCTAGATAGATAAAAGACTGATTCAGTGTTTTTTCGATTGATTCATTTATGCTTTCAAATCTAAGCTCATTTTCGCTTGTTAGGGCTTCATAATCAGGTTGATTAAAGCTTGTTCGGTACTCGTAACCAATTGACTCAGCCCTCATTGAATTGACAACCAAAGGGTTTGTTTTGTTGTTTAACTCCTGAAGATTATTTAAGCCATCATTATCCGGATCGTCGCTTTGAGTATAAGTAGCTATTGAGTCAAAATAGTACAGCTCCCAAACATCAGATAAACCATCAGAATCTGAATCCGATACATTGCCTACTTCTCCAGTAGATGCATACTCTTCATAATTTGTGAGTCCAGAACCGTTAGTATCAGACCAACTATCTATAGGAGAAGTTGGTTGGAGCCCGAAGCGAATTTCAATATGGTCCGGAATATTGTCAAAATCAGTGTCATGACGAGTTGGGCTAGTACAAGTTTCAAAGTTACCGTCTATGATGCATGGACTTAATTCCTCCAGATCACTTAATCCATCGCCATCTTCATCAGCAAAGAAAATACTTGATAATCCATAGTCAACTTCTGCTTTATTAGTAAGGCCATCTCCATCGAAATCAAGTTCAGCATCTCTTGGATCAAATAAATTGAGTCCTAGGCTTACTTCACCAGAAGTAGATGTTCTATTTACCCACTCTAGGAGATCGTTTATCCCGTCATTGTCAGTATCAGCTAATGTAGGACAAGAACCTATTTGATATTCTTCGAGGTTCGTTAGCCCGTCACTGTCAGTGTCTAACACAGCATCTCTGGTCATAGTTGGACTAAGAATATGTCTTGGGCAGTTGAATGAAAAGATTGGGTTTGTATTTTGACTCTCAACGATATAGTCAGTTTGAGTGCTAACTTCGTATTGATCATCAATACCGTCGAAATCGGTATCTCTTAAATAAGATGAAGTAATATTGAAGTTATTGAACAGCCCTCCATTTTGACGTTCCTGTAAATTTGTTAAACCATCTTGGTCAAGATCTTCATTCGGTTTGAGCAAGTAAGGCGTTTTCCATTGGTTAACTTCAGAAAGGTTAATTAAATCTTCCAACGTCAAAGATGCGTTGGGTAGACTAGGAAAATCTGGAAATGAAACATTAAATATATCGAACTCAACATCGATACTCATTGTCGGAAAACTAATACCAACTGCATTGAGAATTCTGGTAACAATAGGATCTACAATACGACTAGCAAAAGACAATAAATCGCTTAGAAATGGTATATTGTTTAAACCATTGATAATGCTCGCTACGGAAAAGCATTTTCGAATATCATCGAATGGCCAAAAGAGTCGAATTGTAATGCATTTTTTTGCTCTTAGTACATTATTAATACTCCGAAATGGGGTCGCAATCCTACTGACTGTACTAGAAACTTTAGATATTTCGTTGAGTCTGTCAGTCAGAATAGAGTCTGTTGGTCTATTTTCTTCAATTTCTTTAACAGCATTGGAAACAACTTCTAGAGCTTCGTTATATTCTTCGATTTGATCTGCTATTACCTCCAACGCACTCGCTCGATTTGCGATAAGACTTTCAAGATCGCCTTCAGTGAGTTCATTTCTTACCGAAAAATATGCATCATCTAACGCATTTCTTTCTAATAACCGCTTTTGGTATTCCTCACGAATAAAACTAATACTGAGTTTAGATTGGGTACTTGCAGCTAATAGAAAAGCATCAAACTTACCTTTTACTTCCCAAAACTTTGTATAAAACTTGCCGTTTATTTCAGTACATTTGTTTTTATTTGGTCTAACAAACCGCTTTGCACGACTTTTAACGTTCGTAAGGGGACCTAGTGAGGGAATAGTACTTATAACACCGTCAATATCATCAACGGCTTGACAGGTTGAGTCCAATTTAGAACGAATTTTGTTCAGCAAATCCAAAGTGTATTGGATCTCTTCTATGTCTTTATCTATTTTCTGCCAACGTGATAAAGAATCAAGGTAACGTTCGCTTTCCAGATCACTATCTATTAATTGCCTATATTGTTCAGTCTGAGAAAATTCTGAGATAGGCCAAAGAGTTTGTGGTTGGGCTGTTGGCAAAGCTGTATGAATATTACTGCCTTTAATGGAAAATTCACGGATTTCGATTGGCTTTTGGCTACTTATCCATATGTATCGGGCATTTGCATTGGAATACTTTGAATGTTCTTTTGCGTATTCAGGCCGTTGGTTGACCGACTCATTCCAAGAACTAATATGTATATTATAAGAAACCCTTCGATTATTTTCTGAATATGCATCCCATTCAATTTCACTTACCCAATAATTTGCACCGAGATCAAACATCACCCAATGTTCGCCATTTTGGTTTGGACTTGTTCTGAGAATCGTGTTGACATCACCATCAATTGCCAAGAAACCATAACCATTTTGATCTGTTGAAGATTGAGTTATCTGTACTGGAATTAGAGTTTCTCTTACATAAGTTCTATTCGGGTATCCAACCCAATTACGAAACCCTAATTTGTTTGGGATTGTGTTAATACACGTATCGTGCAAATTAACATTGGGGGAAGTGCTATCTTTTTCGCTTTTCACCCAAATAGCACTTCTGACATCAGCATTTGCAAGGTTTGCTGAGTGTAACTTAGACTGAAATAGGCGAACGCCCTTTAGATTAGCACTACTCAAGTTGGCATTACTTAAATTGATATTACTGAGATCGGTTCCCTCTAAATTAGCGCCCTTTAAGTTAGCCTCACTTAAATCTAATCCAATTAAAGAACGATAACTTAGATCACAATACGATAAATCAGCAGACTTTTTATAAAGCTGCTGACATTTTTCTGATTCTGGTTCTAGTAAAGATGCATCATATTGGGTGCAAGTATCAGCTTTCACCTGAGCAGAAAAGCTCACTAATGCGACAGCTAGACTGAATATTCTTATTTTCATTGTATTATCCATAATTTATTTGTTGTAAGGCAGTCCATTGAATAGGCATAACAACGTTCCTTTTAGGAAGCGGTATATACACCAAAGCCAAACAGGAATAATGAGAAAGTACCCAATAAATAAACTATTGAGTAAAAGAGCTATAGCGAATAGGTAGCAGCCTAAGACAAATGTACGTTTGATATATTGGTAGTGATTTTTAAAATATGAATCGCTAGCTTTTCGGTAGTAAATAAGCCAGACCACACTCCCTGAAAGCACAATAGGGAAAATCAAACTAACTAACATTAATGCATACCCGAGTAAGGGAAGTTTGGATTGAATGTATGTTTGCGGTGAAGTAACCGCCTTTGTTTTCATCAAGTGCATATCAGGGCCTATTCAGTCATTCTGCATGTATGTACACTTCTCTGTCAGATAAAATGCACAGTTTAGGAGATGCTACCGTGAGGCTAAAAAAACTACATCACCCAAATGGGTGAACACGAGATGCTGGTAAAACAGGAGTAATGAATTTAAAGGAAATGGAATTTTTAGAATTATGGAAGGGATTGAGTAATGCTATCGATTTATAATTACATTACTCAAATAATATATGCCTTATAGACCTGCTGACATAAATGTGTCGATCACAGAGTTTGCATTAGCCATTAACATCGCACCTAAGAAAGCCTCAATAGCTGCAATGAAGTTTTGTTTTACTACGTTAAACATTGCTGCACCATAAGCCAGTGTTGCAATGATTTTACCTGGGGCACCAGTTAACCAACCCTCCACTTCAGTAAGAATAGGGTTAAATGCAGCACCACCGGTACCAGCAGCGATTGCAGTAGTTACACCTAGTGCGACAGCTCCTGTCGCCAATAAAGCCTTCTTACTGATACTTGCCGATTTCAGCTTATTCCAATAAATATTTACTGTTTTCATTGTCGATCCTCAAATTTAGAGATAGTTGTTTAGCACATTGCTGAACTAACTTTATTTATTCGACACAAGAATTGGATTCGTAGGCAAATTTAAAATTGATGCTCTGAAAATGGTGATTTAATGCTAATTTTTATAGCTCTGATTTACAAATAGCTATCGTTTTAAACAGAGAATTATGCAATCTAATGCAAATTTATGATTTAAATTTTCAAGGTATTAAATGTCCATGAACCAACTTTATGAGTTGTTGCTTTTGTGTGGTTGCTTCTAGCCAGAAACCACTAGAAACGACATTTAGGCCTAATACTAGCATTGCAAAAGGAAATAATGTGAAAACCTCAATGGAACTTGTTCGTAAAAGAATATTAATACACCCTGCGCCAACGGCTAAAAGCCAAAAAGCCAAAAAGCCAAAAAGCCAAAAAGCCAAAAAGCAGCAAATAACAAAGCCATCGTGTGTAACCGTAATTTAAAGGTGATTTTTGCACCATTATTCAATGGTTCAACATTACCCTCAATAACTGGTAAAAAAGAGTTTCTGTATGTGATATTTTTTGAAATTTTGAAGCTGTTTTTATCAACTGACCCAATGAATTCTTTCGCCACACCGATATTGAAAAGTTTGTCTTGCTCAGTCGATGTATTGATGATTTCCATTACCTCATCAGATTTTAGTTCAGTTAATACAGAAAATTGTTCGTAGGGTAGAAGCTTCAGGATTTTCTAGTTCGCTCTAAAGCAGGCAAATTATGCGCTACTTCAGATCACTGTTAGGGTTTAGAGATTATTTTGGAGCCTTCGATTATCCTAAGATAGCTTGCAAGGAAGGTCTTTGCAGAGGATTTCGAATTAATGTTTGTAGTAAACTCTAAAACTTCAAAATCTTCGGCTTGCGCTATATCTCTAACTGAATATCAACCATCTCTATCGACAAAGTTGCCATTTGGTTTTCCGCCAAACGTGTGCTTTTCGGGTGTCAATATAAAAGATTTTAGGCCTGGAATATCATTAGAGATGATGAAATCTGTGAAGAGCTGATTTTCTGTAACGTAAGCTAATTCGAGTTTTTTGGATAATACTACTGTAATCATATTTATCTTATTGATTGTTAATCAATCAACTGTCTTAACTAAATAATTCGGTAAACAAATTGAAGATGTATGGGGCTACTTAACATTTAGTTTAACATTAATGATTGTGCTGGATAAATAAAACACCAGAGTTTCAAGACATATTTTTTTGATTATCACTGTAAAAGCATTATTAGTTTTGTGTATCTGTAACTCATCTTTAGCTAAGAGTGCCAACGAAATTGATATAACAGAGATAAAAAAGGTTATTGAAGCATTCAGGGTGTCGATAATAAATAAAGATAAGCAAACCTTTAAGTCTCTTTTTTATAGTGAGAGCATTCCGTGGGTTGCAGTGTTTAGCGACGAAATGGTAAATGCAAAACGGAAAATAAAACCTAATTATCCACGTTCAATCGATTTCGGAAAGTTTGGACCTCCAGTTAAAATGATTTCTGACGATGAGGAACAAGAAGAAAAAATTTGGAATATTAACATTAAATCTGATGGTTATTTAGGCTCAGTTCATTTCAATTACAGTGATCATAGAAATGGAGTAAAAAAAGCTTTTGGAACAGAAGCGTGGGATTTAGTCAAAGATGATTCTGGTTGGAAAATTGTATCTGTTAAATATACCGTTACCGAAGCACTGTAACTTTTGAGTTGCCAAAACCAACAGGCCGATCGGAATTTGAGAATAGACATATCTAACCTTTCTCGGTGATGCCTATTTCACAACGTTAAAATCATAATGTTTTGATGTCATCACTTACATGTGTTTCATGTAGAATGACGAACATTAAAACCACATGAGCACAAGAATATGAAGAGGATTATTCAGCAGCAAATAGGATCAATTGCGCTAGTTGTGAATGACTATGATGAGGCTATTGCTTTCTACACTCAAATATTACGGTTCAATCTTATAGAAGACACAGATTTGGGGGATGGAAAGAGATGGGTATTGGTGTCTCCTCCAAACTCTACGGGTACCAATCTTCTCCTCGCTAAAGCAAATAACGAGAAGCAACAGATGTCGGTTGGAAATCAAACAGGAGGTCGAGTATTTTTATTCTTACACACTAACGACTTTTGGCGAGATTATGAAGATATGAAAGAAAGAGGCGTGATATTCACTGAACATCCTAGGGATGAAGTGTACGGAACAGTTGTGGTATTTAAAGATCTTTATGGGAATAAGTGGGACTTGCTGCAACTGAACAAATAGGCACTGAAAAAGATCTATGTGATTTATACAAAGGGCCAGCGAGATGAATGCTTATATATTCGAAAGCTTTCAGCTTGAGGTACCTGTGATTAGCATTAAATTGGGATGTAGTATGAAAAAAACAGAAATGGAAGCTTGGGAATCAATTCAAAGTAAAGGGATGTTTAGATATGTCTTAATTAATGGAGTACTTTCTTGGGGAATGATGATGTTCGTTATAATGGCATTTATGAGTAACCCTTTTGCTGAAGGTTTTACGTCAAAAGCTGCAATTATTCATTACATTGTTTGGCCTTCAGCAGGCGTTTTATTTGGTATTTTGACATGGTTTATAGCACAAATACGTTATACAAAAGCACGAGGTCAGGCAAAGACATAGTTAATAAACCTAATCGAATTTATCGTTGTGCACCTACCCAATGATATTCAGTGGTTTGATGCGCAACATTTTTTTTCAAGTCAGTATCGGATGAAGTGCTTATAATATTTTTTGGTTCACTTAATTCCTGCCTGCAATAACACCGCCATCAACATCCCAAATTGCTCCAGTTACCCAGCTAGTGCTGTCTTGTAGTAGAAACACAATACTATTGGCAACATCATTGGGCATTCCAATACGACCAATTGGGTGAAAGTCATTAAAACCTTTGAGCGCATCATCTACTTCATCTGGAGCGATAAAAGCCTCGTAAATAGGTGTTTGCACTACTGCAGGCGAAACCGCATTTACTCTAATATTGTGATCTGCTAACTCCATCGCCATATGTTGTGTTAAAGCATGTAATCCAGACTTTGCCATTGAGTATGCGGAAGAGGGCGTAGCTTTAATCGCTTGCTTAGCCCACATTGAACCAATATTCACAATAGAACCACGACCATGGTTGCTCATATTTTGTGCCACGGCCTGACTGATAAAAAAAGTGGCTCTATTGAGTGAGGCATAAGCATCATAATCATGATATTTATGTTCTAAAAATGGTTTAGGGTTAAAGTATCCTGCAGCGTTCACCAGATAATTGATGTGCCTTGTTTCCTCATTTAGCATTTTGAGAACTCGATTAACGTTTTCTTGCTCATAGAGATTGGCTTGAATTGTTTCAACAAAGCCGTTGTTTACCATCATTTCTGTTAGCTCAGATTTAGCAGATTCTAGTTTTGTTTTATTGTTGCCTAAGATAATGATATTGGTACCTTGCGAGGCGAGCAGTTTTGCCGTAGCTAAGCCTATGCCACTTGAGCCACCGATAATTAGAGCAGTGTTTAAAACTGTCATAGCATTTCTCCGATATATGTTAAAGTTCAATGGTAAATTAACGAATCATCGGCCTATTAAAAAGTAGGTACAAATTAGTAAGGTAGTTACTTTAAGGTGCATCTTCATGAAAGATAAGCAGAAAAAAACATGAAAAAAATAGAACTGAGCGACAGTGCACAGATGGTTCAAGCAATTTATGGTTGCAAATGGTCGATTACGATTTATCAACTTTTAGCTGAAGGGGTTAATCGTCCCGGTGAAATGGTACGTAGTGTTGAAGGTTTGACGACCAAAGTCATGAATCAGTGTTTACGAAAAAACTTAGAGTTTGGGATTTTGGAGCGAATTTCATATAACGAAGTCCCCCCAAGAGTAGAATACAGAGTCACCGATTTCGGGAACAAATTTATGAATGTTCTTGATGAGATTGAAAAGCTTCAAAATGAAATAGACAATAAAATAATGCAAGAGTGATCATAAAGGTTCTTACTTTTACGCCGGAGGGTTTCAGACAATGACAATCCACACTTCTGCCTGTTATTAAGGTGTTATAAATAGAAAAATCTTTGATGAAACAAAACCCACCCGCAGTACTCTTTTTGTGATAGATTTTAATAAACCTCCAGCAATAACAAATATTGGACTCTAGAGAGAAATAAGAAACTGTAAGAGTAAGCTGCTATAAAGCGATAAAAAATGCCTAAGCTACTTGGAACTTCACACTTTTAATCATTGGATAGAGTCATCAGAAGCGAAACTTATATGAGTTCAAAGGTGAAAAAGAGTCTGTTCTGGTGTTGGTTAAAGACGACGGAAGTAGATAAAAATACAGAGGTTTAAATAGATAAAAGCTCAACGTCAAACAGTTGAGCTTTTAACGAGATGGCGAAAATTATTTTGCGTTATCTGGCAGAGTCACATTGAGCTCCAATACAGATAAGTTTTCATCATTTTGTTCCATCTGAACTGAAACTTGCTCCTCTGAAATGGTTACGTATTTCTTAATAACAGCAATGATTTCTTGCTTCATTTCAGGTAAATAATCGGGACCACTTCGTTCACCACGTTGATGAGCCACAATGATTTGAAGTCTATCCTTTGCGACAGAAGCAGAGGTTTGTTTTTTATTTGATCTAAAGTAATCTATCAATGACATAATTTAGCTTCCAAAAATCCTTTTCAAAATCCCTTTCTTTTGTTCTTGAATGAAACGTAGCTCTACTTCAGCTCCCATCATACGTTCGATAACATCTTTATATGCTTCTCCCGCATCACTATCTTCATCAAGAATTACTGGTACACCAGCGTTTGATGCCTTCAACACTGCTTGAGACTCAGGAATTACACCAATTAAATCAATTGCTAAGATATCTTTTACATCATCGACACTGAGCATTTCACCAGTGCTTACACGTTTAGGTGAGTATCGAGTAAGAAGTAAATATTCTTTTACCGGTTCAAGGTTTTCAATTGCGCGCTTAGATTTACTTTGTAAAATCCCAAGAATTCGATCTGAATCTCGGACAGAGCTTACTTCAGGGTTTGTGGTAACGATAGCAATATCGGCGTAATATTGGGCCATCATTGCGCCTTGTTCGATACCAGCAGGTGAGTCACAAACAATATAATCAAAATCAGCTTTAAGATTATCCAGAACCTTTCCTACTCCTTCCACTGTCAAGGCATCTTTATCTCTAGTTTGAGATGCTGGAAGGATAAACAGGTTAGGGTTGCGTTTATCTTTAATTAAAGCTTGATTTAAATTAGCTTCACCATTGATAACATTTACAAAGTCGTAAACTACACGACGTTCACAGCCCATAATTAAGTCGAGGTTTCTTAAACCGATATCAAAATCAATTACTACGGTTTTGTGGCCTTTTAAGGCTAAACCTGTTGCAATTGCGGCACTTGATGTTGTTTTCCCTACACCACCTTTGCCCGACGTCACTACAATTACTTGCGCCATAAATTCTTTCCTTTCCTTTAAAAAGGTAATGGTTCTAAAATTAAATTTTCTTGTTCTAATCGAATACAGTTTGCAGGTTGCTCAAGCTGTTCTTGAACTTTATCATTGAGCCAATATTGACCAGCGATAGAAATTAATTCAGCTTGAACATTATGTGCGATAACTACCGAGTGTTTATCACCTGCCGCACCCGCCATGGCTTTACCTCTTAAGGTACCGTGTATATGAATACTGCCATCAGCAATTACTTCTGCGCCGTTACTGACAGATCCGATAATAATTAAGTCTGCATTTTTTGCATACACTTGTTGACCTGAACGCACGGTTTTTTTAATAACTTTGGTTGTTTTAGGGATTGTTGGTGTATTTACAGTTTTGCCAGTTTTTATTGAGGCTAAACCTACGGATTTGGCTTGTTCGATTAAGGTGTTACTTGCTTCTGTAATACCTACTATCACTAAATCCATTTCCGTTAGCATTTGCTTTACTTCACCAATATTAAAGTCTTTTTCAGCTACTTGAGATAGATTTAAAACTAAAGGAGCGCCAATAAAAAAGTGAGGAGCTAATGCAACCTTTGCAACTAATTCACTTTTGATTTGCTCTAGATTTGAAGTCTTCAAATGAAGCACTGATAGGGTGAAAGATGACCCTTTTAACTCGAAACTAGATGTTGGCATTCTAAAACAATACCCTTATTCCATCTGGTTTGTACCAGATATCTGATTATAATTTTAAGCGTTCATGTTATAGTGTCGATAGTTATCTGGCAAGTTGTAACTTTAGGATTTATTAAACAAAATGATTTGCGCTGTTTATAAAAGTAGCTTGAGACAAGAAACCTATCTTTTTGTCTCCAAAAAAGGCAATTTTGATGATGTACCAGAGCCATTGATGAAGATGTTTGGAACACCATCATTGGTTATGTTGCTCCCGCTCAATAAGAGAGAAAAACTAGCAATAGCTGATATCGAAAAAGTCAAAGAAGAAGTTTTCAGTAAAGGATTCTATTTGCAATTACCACCTCCAAAAGAGAATTTACTCGAAGAACACCGAGCTTCTTTGGGGCTGGATAAAGTTGAGCAATAGCAATTTTATTCATTAGAAGATATGATAAATTTTCTGAGCTCTGACTCAGAAAATTTATGTAGTAGTCATTGGCGTTAGTTATATTTCTCTACAACAATAAGAAAGTAATAAATACTGTTTAGTCGTTAATACAGTACAGGGATGATAGGGACTATTTATGGCTGGAAGATCGTTATGGGTGTTGTCTTTGCTGTTTTCTACTCAAGTAGCTTTTGCTCAACAGCAAACTTTTAGGGAATTTATTCAAAGTGTTCAAAAGGAAGCGCTTGAACAAGGAGTTTCAAAAGAAACAATTGAGTTACTGTCAAAACAGTCTAAACCATTTAAGAAATTAGGTGATAAAGAGCCAACAACGAAAGAAGAGTCGCCAAAGTCTCTTGGAGTATATCTAAAATCTGAAGTTCCAGATTCTAAACTGAATTACCTTGCTGACTTTGTTGACAAGTATAATCAATCAATTTCCGATATCTCGAAGCATTATAATGTTCAGCCAAGATTCATACTTGCAGCTTGGGCTTTAGCTGCAGAAAGCTCAAGTGATAATTCAAGTTTTCCTGTTATTTCCATATACTCATCAATGGCATACGAGACAGGTAAGAATGCTTATAAGAAACAGCTTTTTTCTTCATTGAAGTCTATTGATTCGAACAGAATTGCACCACAAGATTTTAAGTCAGGTTCAAACGGAAAAATGGGGCAATTATCTTTTAGCCCAATGTTGTTTGCAGAATATGGCCAGGATTGGGATAAAGATGGCAAATTTGATATTTGGCATAACAATCTGGATAGTTTGGCGACGACAGCTTATTTTTTACAAAAGAATGGTTGGAATGATTCGATGACTTGGGGGCGACAAGTCGCAATAAATAGTAAATTAGCATTGATTGATGCTGACAAAACTCCGCAGCCTTTCTCACATTGGGTTTCACTGGGTATTACTAAATATAACGGTTCAGCGTTACCTAACAGAGACGATATAACTGCACAGTTAATTCAGCCCATAAAAGCAGATAACCGCCATTATCTTACTTATGAAAATTTTAATATTTTACAAATGATGCCAGATGTAGATCAAAAAAAGGCATTAGCCATTACTTATCTTTCTGAAAAGCTCAAACCAATACTGAGAAAAAGATAGAACTCTTGAGATCTAATATACAGAATAAACGCTAGATTTGTTGTAGAATCTAGCGTTTTTATTTTGGTAGTTAAAGTAAACCTATGGCATTTTGGGAAGAAAAACCATTATCGGAGATGACATCAGTTGAGTGGGAATCTCTTTGTGATGGTTGTGGCAAGTGTTGTTTAAATAAGATCATTGACGATGAAACAGATGAGCTTTTTTATACTGATGCGGCATGTAAACTTTTAGATCACAAAACAGCGAGCTGTAGAGATTATTCAAATCGAACTAAGCTGGTGCCTGAGTGTACAGTGATCACAATTGAAAACATTTCTGAATTAGATTGGCTACCTGAATCGTGTGCTTACCGCCGTTTATATCTTGGTAAACCATTACCTAAGTGGCACCCGTTAATCACTGGCAATAAGAAGAAAATGCATAAGCTGGATATATCAATAAAAGGTAAAGTGATCGATGAGCGAAGTGTGAAATACCTCGAAGACCATATTGTAATGTGGCCATTATACAATATTGATTAGGGCTTAAATGTGAGTTGATATGTTACTTCGATATCAACTCACTGTTTTAATCGACTTGTTACTTCTCAATAGTTTTACTAATTGAAGCTTGGAAGAACAATGCAAAAGCTGCTAAGAAACCGATAAAGACGACAACCATCCACTCAGCCATTGATACGCCCAAAAACGTCCACTGAATTTCACCACACATACCTGTCGGCATAAATACCGATGGGAACCATTCATGAAGCGGCATCCAGCTTGGGAATTCAGGTAAGAATGAACATGTCGCAAAAGGTGATGGGTTATGTTCTATTTCAACTAGCTCAATAGCAATTTTAAGTCCCCAAGAGGCACTTACTCCCCAAACGACAACACCTAGAGCTCGAAGTAATCTGGATCTAGGATTAATCAGTCCAATTAGGCCTGCGGCCATTAAACCAAACATAGCTAATCTTTGATAAATACACATTACACAAGGGTTTAAATGCATTACGTGCTGAAAGAAAAGTGCGCAGCCTTCAAGTGCTAAGGCCGTTAAGGTTAAAATTAGCCAAGCTAATCTTGTTTGAGAAAATGAGATTAAATGCTTCAATTGCCACTCCAAGGAATCATAAGCCCCTACGATAAAGTAGGGGCACTTGATATTACTATAACAATTTGAAATTTAAATGTTAATGACTAGAGACCGCAGTATCCATCATTTCTTTAACACTATGATGTCCTATCCAATGCGCATCGTAGAAATATTGCGTCATTGACTCTAGACCACCAAGTTGAATGGCTAACGCACCTACAATAGTAAGTACAATGGTATAAGGCAGTGCCATCCAAACCATTCTTCCATAAGATAGCCTGATTAATGGAGCAAGAGCCGAAGTTAGCAAGAACAAGAATGCTGCTTGGCCATTTGGCGTTGCTACAGACGGTAAGTTAGTACCAGTGTTAATCGCAACAGCAAGTAGATCGAATTGGTCACGTGTAATAACACCATCAAGCAATGCTGCTTTGACTTCATTAATGTATACCGTACCTACAAATACGTTATCACTGACCATTGAAAGCACACCATTAGCTAAATAGAAGATAACTAATTGCATATGACCTTCAAAATGAAGTGCCCAGCTGATTACTGGACCAAATAAGCCTTGATCAATAATTACACCAACAACAGCAAAGAAGACGGCTAATAAAGCGGTAAAAGGTAGAGCTTCCTCAAACGCTTTACCGAGAGCATGCTCATCAGTAATACCGTTAAATGCTGTTGTAATAATGATGACAGAAAGACCAATCAAACCTACAGATGCCAAATGAAGCGCTAGACCTGCGATTAACCAAACACCAACTAAAGCTTGAATAACCAATTTAGCTTTGTCTTTTTGGGTACGGTTTCTATCTTCATGATCAGCATATTCGGAAAGAATTTGGTGAACGCGTTCTGGAAGTTGTACTCCGTAGCTAAAAATCTTTAGCTTTTCGACCATGTAACATGTGAATAAACCAGCAATGAGTACAGGTACTGTGACAGGAGACATTCTCAATGCGAACTCAGCAAAGCCCCAGTTTGCCTGTGAGGCAATAATAAGGTTTTGGGGCTCGCCAACCATAGTACAAACACCACCAAGTGCAGTACCAACACCAGCATGCATGAGTAAGTTACGTAAGAACCCACGGAAATTTTCCAGTTCATCATGATTAAGCTGTTGTTGTTCTTCATGAGTGTGATCATGATCGTCATGGAAGTTTTTACCGGATGCTACTTTGTGGTAAATCGAGTAGAAACCAATCGCTACAGCAATGATTACCGCAATTACTGTTAGCGCATCAAGGAATGCCGATAGAAATGCTGCTGAAAAACAGAACATTAATGACACGACAATTTTTGAGCGTATCTTGGTAATAATCTTAGTAAATGAAAACAGTAATAACTGCTTCATAAAGTAGATACCAGCAACCATGAAGACTAAAAGTAACAGTACTTCAAGGTTAGCTTGAATCTCGTGAAGAACCTGATAGGGACTCGTCATGCCTATGGCGACGGCTTGAATAGCTAGGAGTCCTCCTGGCTGAAGAGGATAGCATTTAAGTGCCATTGCTAAAGTAAAAATGAACTCAATAACTAACATCCATCCCGCTACAAATGGATCTACAAAAAAGAAAACTAACGGGTTAATTATCAAGCAAGCTAAAATTGCGATCTTGTACCACTTAGGCGAATTGCCTAAGAAGTTATCAATAAACGCCTGACTCATAGTCACAGGCATAGGATCCTCACTAATATTATTATTAATCAACTAAATCAAGTTTTAAAATTATTAATGCCTTAGATTAATTGATCATGGTTTAAACTAAAAAAATCTGCGACCAGTCTAGTCCATAAAAACTTTAAATGTCATCACGGAAAAAACTAAAATTATTAAAAATAAGAAGTCTGCGGCAAAATTTTAGTGTCTTCGAGAGCGAAATGCTATCTTTGTCATAATATAAACACGAAAAAAGTGATGTTTTTTTACAATTCCGTTAAATCCAATTGTTTTATTTTGTTCACGCTCTGGTATGATCAGTTTACTTACAAGCGAATTTTTATTGGAAAAGTAGGCTGATGATTATCAATGCCAAAGGACCTGCGAGTTTTGCAGAGAAATATATTGTTCGTTCAATTTGGGAAGGAAAGTTTCCTCCGGGATCGATTTTACCGGCTGAACGTGAACTTTCAGAATTAATTGGTGTTACTCGCACTACATTAAGAGAAGTACTTCAAAGACTCGCAAGGGATGGCTGGTTAACAATTCAGCATGGTAAGCCAACACAGGTAAATAATTTTTGGGAAACATCTGGACTCAATATTCTTGAAACTATTGCAGATTTAAACCCAGAAGGCTTTCCAACGTTAGTTGATCAACTTTTATCAGCAAGAACTAATATTAGTACTATTTATTTCCGTTCTGCTGTGAGAACCAACCCAACAATGGTTTGTGATGTGCTCGCTAATAGCCATAACTTGGAAGATACCGCAGAGGCTTATGCAGAGTTTGATTATGAACTACATCATACTTTAGCATTTTCTTGTGGAAACCCACTTTACGTCTTAATTTTAAATGGTTTCAAAGGGCTTTACAGTCGTGTTGGTCGATACTATTTTTCAAGTCCTGAAGCGAGAAAGTTAGCTAAGAACTTTTACGTTGAATTTGAGAAGCTTGGTCAAGAGAAAAACTTCCAAGAAGTGCCTAATTTAATGAGGAAATATGGCATTGAGAGTGGTCAAGTATGGTTGACTATTCGTGATGACCTTCCAGCGGAAATTGCTCACGAAGGCTAAAAGTTAGTGTTATTAGTTTACTTAAAAAACCACAGCTAATTTGGCTGTGGTTTTTCGTTTTCTGAGCCCATTGGTTTTTCTGGGCATGTTGCTAAGTGAGTAATACTTCCTGTAATTGATTCTTCTTCAATATGAATGTCAAAGCCCCATAGTCTGTGTAAATGTTTCAATACTTCCTTGTAACTTTCATCAAGAGGGATTGAGTTGTGGGGTACATGTCGAACCGTTAACGAACGATCACCATTCACATCCACTCGTTGAACTTGAATATTCGGTTCGTTATTCGACAGATTATATTGCTGAGAGAGCAAATATCGGATTTCTTTAAACCCAGTCTCATTATGTATCGCAGAAATAGTGACGTGATCTTTTTCTGAGTCATTAACGACACTGAAGAGTTTAAACTCACGCATTATCTTGGGAGATAAATACTGACTGATGAAGCTTTCATCTTTAAAGTTCTTCATTGCAAAGTGCAACGTTTCTAGCCAGTCACTCCCTGCAATATCTGGAAACCAATCTCTGTCTTCTGCTGTAGGTTCTTCACAGATCCGCTTAATATCACAGAACATATTAAAACCCAAAGCGTAAGGGTTGATCCCATTATAATAGGGACTATCAAAAGCTTGCTGTTTTACTACGCCAGTATGGCTTTGTAAAAATTCAAGCATAAAACTATCAGTTACCACTCCTTCATCATAAAGACGGTTCAAAATGGTATAATGCCAAAATGTTGCCCAGCCTTCGTTCATCACCTGTGTTTGCTTTTGTGGGTAAAAGTATTGTGCAACTTTTCGTACAATCCTAACGATTTCTCGTTGCCAACTTTCTAAAAGAGGTGCATTTTTTTCAATAAAGTAGAGCAGGTTTTCTTGTGGCTCAGCGGGAAAACATTTTTCATTAGATTGATTTTGTTTGGCATTATTTTGGGGAAGTGTTCTCCACAAATCGTTGACTTGACTTTGAAGATACTCTTCTCTTTGTTTTTGACGAGCTTGTTCTTGTTTGAATGATATTTCACTTGGTCTCTTGTACCTATCAACCCCAAAGTTCATCAGTGCATGACATGAATCTAAAAACTCCTCGACATTAGCAGCACCATGAGCCAACTCGCATTTTAAAATATAATTCTTTGCAAATACTAGGTAATCTATTATCGAGCTTGCATCTGTCCATGTTTTAAAAAGATAATTATTCTTAAAGAAACTATTGTGCCCATAACAAGCATGGGCCATCACGAGGGCTTGCATTGTTATCGTATTTTCTTCCATTAAATACGAAATACAGGGATCTGAGTTGATTACAATTTCATACGCCAACCCCATCTGTCCACGCTTATAACTTTGTTCAGTTTGAATGAACTTCTTGCCAAATGACCAGTGAGTGTAACTAACTGGCATTCCAATTGCGGCGTAAGCATCCATCATTTGTTCTGCAGTAATGATCTCTATTTGGTTCGGGTAGTAATCGAGTTGGTAGTGATTGGCAACCCGTTCGATTTCTGCTTGATACTTTTCAAGAAGAGCAAACGTCCATTCAGGGCCATCGCTTAGCGGTTCTCTTTTTGATTTTGTCATTGGATCACCTATGCAGTCTGCTTTTTGAATAATTCCCTGAAAACAGGGTAGATATCATTTTGTGTTTTAATGTGCTGTACAGCGATGTTGTCGTTTTCCTCTTGAAGCTTTTGATATTGCTTCCATAAAGATTGGTGAGCACGCTGCGTTATTTCGATGTAAGAGTAGTAACGTACAATTGGCAGTACCTTTTTAGAGAGTAAGTCAATGCATTTACTGCAATCATCAGCCCAGTTATCCCCATCTGAAGCTTGTGCAACATAGATATTCCATTCATTTTCTGGAAATCTTTTTTGTTGGATTTCATTCATTAATTTAAGCGCACTAGATACGATTGTTCCGCCAGTTTCTTGAGAATAGAAAAACTCCTGTTCATCGACTTCTTTAGCTTGTGTGTGATGACGGATAAAAACTACTTCGAGGTTTTCATATGTTCGAGTCAGAAAAAGATACAACAAAATATAAAAGCGTTTTGCAATGTCTTTGGTAGCTTGGTCCATCGAACCAGAAACATCCATTAAACAAAACATGACCGCTTGTGATGTTGGAACAGCATGTTTTGCAAAGTTGTTATAACGGAGATCGAAGGTATCGATAAATGGCACCTTCTTTATTTTTGCTTCTAACTCTTTGATTTGTTGCTTCGTCGATTCAATCCGATCAGCATCTGAGCCTGGAATATCAAGCAGTTCATCCAATTCTGCAATTAATTTGGCAAGCTGTTTTCGTTTGGCCGCAGTTAATGCGATTCTTCTTGCTAATGAAGTACGTAATGATCGGACAATGTTAATATTTGCTGGCACACCATCATTTGTAAAGCCAGCACGATGAATTTGGTAATCAACGATTTTACTCAGCTGAGTTTTTTGTAGGTTTGGTAAAGCGAGATCTTCGAATAAAAGTTCGAGGTATTCATCTTTTGATATTTGAAATACAAAATCATCTTGGCCTTCTCCAGAATCAGAAGCATCTCCATTTCCTTGGCCGTTTCCATCGTTTTCCTTAGGCTTGGGAATTTTGTCACCTTCAATAAATTCTTTATTGCCAGGGTGGATCTGTTTTTTTATCCCACCTTTACCTTGATGAAATATGGGTTCAGAAATGTCTTTAGTTGGGATACTGATGCTTTCCCCTTTATCGATATCCGTAACCCCGCGCTGTGTCACTGCGTCACTGACAGACTTTTTTATCTGCTGTTTATATCGTTCAATAAAGCGTTGACGATTAACAGTGCTTTTACCTTTAGCATTAAGCCTTCGGTCAATAAAATTTGCCATAAGTCCTCCTTGCAAAACAGGAGTGAACATGTTCCACTCCTTCGAGAGTAAGATCTTATTCTTACGAAGACTTTCTTACTCTTAAGTACCACTCAGAAAGCAGGCGTACTTGTTTTTGCGTATAGCCTTTTTCCATCATCCGATTCACAAAATCGTCATGCTTTTTCTGATCATCAGAGGATGTTTTGGCATTAAATGAAATTACTGGCAGTAAATCTTCAGTATTAGAGAACATTTTCTTTTCAATGACCGTGCGTAATTTTTCGTAACTAGTCCATGCTGGGTTATTACCTCCATGATTCGCTCTTGCACGTAGAACGAAGTTCACGATTTCGTTACGGAAATCTTTTGGATTACTTATTCCTGCAGGCTTTTCAATTTTTTCAAGCTCAGTATTCAACGCCGTTCTATCAAAAAGTTGTCCAGTTTCTGGATCTCGATATTCTTGGTCTTGAATCCAGAAGTCTGCATAGGTTACATATCTATCAAATATGTTTTGGCCGTATTCGGAATAAGATTCGAGATACGCGGTTTGAATTTCTTTTCCTATGAACTCTACATATTTAGGAATGAGGTAGCCTTTCAAAAATTCTAAGTAACGTTCACCGACATCATTTGGGAACTGCTCCTGCTCAATTTGCTTTTCAAGCACATAAAACAAATGAACTGGGTTAGCTGCGACTTCTGAATTATCAAAGTTAAATACGCGGGAAAGAATTTTGAATGCAAAACGGGTTGATAAACCTGTCATGCCTTCATCAACACCTGCGAAATCTCTGTATTCTTGATGTGATTTAGCTTTAGGGTCAGTATCTTTTAAACTTTCACCGTTATAAACACGCATCTTTGAATATATTGATGAGTTTTCAGGGACTTTAATTCGTGAAAGTACGGCAAACTTAGCCAGTAAATCCAAAGTCGATGGGGCGCACGGCGCTTCAGCAAGCTCAGAGTTAGAGATAAGCTTGTCGTAAATTTTCTTTTCTTCAGTGATACGCAAGCAGTATGGGACTTTTACGATGTACACCCTATCTAAGAATGCTTCATTGTTTTTATTATTCTTAAATGTTGCCCATTCAGACTCATTAGAGTGAGCGAGAATAATGCCGTTATAGGGTAGGGCTGACAAACCTTCAGTGCCGTTATAGTTACCTTCCTGCGTGGCGGTTAAGAGTGGGTGAAGGACTTTAATGGGGGCTTTAAACATCTCAACAAACTCCATTACGCCCTGATTGGCACGACATAATGCGCCAGAATACGCATAAGCGTCTGCATCATGCTGAGAGAAATGTTCTAATTGTCTTATATCAACTTTACCCACGAGCGAAGATATATCTTGGTTGTTTTCATCCCCAGGTTCCGTTTTTGCAATACTAATTTGATCCAGAATAGAAGGATAAACTTTAACAACTTTAAATTTTGAGATGTCGCCACCAAACTCATGTAATCTTTTGACAGCCCAAGGTGACATAATGTCTTTTAAGTAGCGCTTAGGGATACCGTATTCTTCACTTAGTATTTTTCCGTCGTCAGAAGGATTAAATAAACAAAATGGATGGTCATTTACTGGGCTACGTACACCATTTGCACTCAGTACATAAACCGGCTGCAATTGCATTAATGATTTTAATTTTTCTGCTAACGATGATTTACCACCGCCTACAGGACCTAGTAAGTATAAGATTTGTTTAGATTCTTCAAGACCTTGAGCAGAATGTTTCAGGTAAGACACAATTTGTTCAATGGCTTCTTCCATGCCATAGAACTCTGAAAAGGCAGGGTAGCGATTGATTCTCCTGTTAGAAAAAATTCGACTCAAGACAGGGTCTTTAGAAGTGTCGATAACTTCAGGTTCGCCAATTGCCAATAATAATCGTTCAGATGCAGTTACATAAGCACTTCTATCTTCTTTACAAACTGTTAAAAAGTCCTCTAGCGAATATTCTTCATCTAATTTACATTCATATCGTGCTTGGTAATGTTCAAAGATACCCATAGTGCCCCCTTAAGGTCATCGGAAATGACATATTCATCTCTAATAACTTAAAGTCTAGTCACAATATTCTTGCTCGCCACGAAAAAGCGAGTAAAAACAATAAGAAATGGTTGCAAATGCAACTATTTCTATGTTTACGATTTATTAGGTCAATATACCAATTAACTCTTAATTTGACGTATTAAGCTTTATTCATTTAGAGGGAAACTGTCTTTTAGTTATTGTTTTTGTATATAGAAGAGATAGAATCATTACAAAGGGAATTATTAACATAATAATAACAAGGTAATATAAATGTCTGATGCGATTACAATAGCTATTGCAGATGATCATCCTCTGTTTAGACAGGCACTCAGTATTGTTCTTCAGCAACACTTCTCACAAGTCATCTTGCTTGAAGCAAATAATATTGATGAACTCAAAAATAATCTTGAAGCTCATGCACCAGATTTAATTTTGTTAGACCTAAATATTCCGGGTGCGAATGGATTTGAAGCGTTAATGGAAACAAAGCAAGAAAACGCACAAACACCCATTATCTTGATTTCAGGACAAGAAGATTCAACAACCATAAATAAAGCTACCGAGCTTGGCGCTTCAGCATTTCTTGCGAAGTCATCGCAGCCTACTGAAATGGTTGATGTAATAAAGCAAGTTTTGGCTGGCGAGTTTAAAGCTGAGCCTATAATCTCGACCTCTGAATCAAAAAACAAGCTACTTTCATTAACTCCGAGGCAATTAAAAATCCTTGGAATGTTTGCTAAGGGGTTATTGAACAAGCAAATAGCAGCTGATCTTGAAGTAAGTGAAGCGACCGTGAAAGCTCATGCTACAGCCATATTTTTAAAGTTAAGTGTTAAAACACGGACTCAAGCCGTTATCGTATATCAAGAAAATATCAGCTGTTAATTTTCTGGTTCTTGATAATGAGTATTAATAGCCATTCTGTACATTGCGGTTCAGTCTCAAACAGAGACTGAACTTTTTAAACAATTATGCAGTTATACTAATTACAGTAATTAAATGCACAACTCAGAGCTATGTATGCGCACAAAGTACAAGCGAAATTTGTGAAGACATAGTTATTCTACGTTGAGACAATTTTGTGCAGTAATTTTTGCGCATACAAGCTCCCGAAGGGCAAGGCTAAAGGCTTCCATTACTGTGTTGCAAGTTTTTGAATTATCCCGATAGTACTGCAAACTTGCGCCTTGTACTGAAAACCTTTAGCTCTTGCTGAGTGGGAAATTAATTACTGTTATTGGTATTAGCTAAGTCAACTGACAAGGGTTTTACAGTTTACCTAGGAGCTAATAACCCAATCACCTTATGCGCTGCCTTACAAAAAATAGCTAATTTATTACACGAAATAGCGGCAGTGCAAGAACAACACCTCTTCCCAATTTTATTATTTTTGCATCATTTCAAATCTTATCTAGACTAAGGATTATAGTTGCTTACTGGTTCTTAAAATGTACAGCATTGATTCAAGTATCCCTCTAACACTTTCTTGTCATGACGTACTTCAATTGCCGACCGTACAAATTGAAGGTAAGAGTATGTTTGAAAAATTTTCAAAAGGAATACAGTTAGATACTGATATTTTGTTTTCTAAATATTGGAAAGGGATCGATGGATCATTATCTAATGCGATTGGATACACTCTTCATTTTGTTATGCTTGAAATACTGCCTCATTGTTATGACATTAAACACCTTGAAAGTATCGGTGGGAGCATTAGTTTTAGAATTACGAATGTAGGTGATTTTACTATTTATGCACTAAATCAGCGAATCGTAGTTTTGACTGGATTACCGATTGATACTTTAAGCTCAAAAGAGATTTACGATATTTCAATATCTTCAGATGTTTTCATCTCATTCTTAAGAGGTCAACTATTAGAGTTATCAGAAGATGTTCTTGAGAACGATGATGAATATGAAGATCGAGAAATAAGTGCTGCTGAGTTGCAACTTTATGGTATGCCATCAGGGGGAGCAGAAGGAAATGGGAGCTCTTGTACCCAGGATGCACACGCTTGCGGTGCTGATAACTCATCACATGTGTCTTGTTCTCAGGATGCCGCAGCTTGTGGTGCTGATGTTGGTGCTCAGGGGCAATGTTCCTCAGATGTCGATGTTTGTGGCTCAAATGCAGAAGCTGCAGCCGTTTGTAGTTCCGATGCCGCAGTATGTGGTGCAAATGCGACAGCAGCAACAGCTTGTACAGCAAATGTAGAGGGCTGTGCTGCAAACGCTGCTGCTGCGACTGCTTGTGCTGGTAACGCTGTTGCTTGCGCTGCCGCAGCAAATACCGCAATTGCTTGTGCTGGGGATGCTGGTGCCTGTGGAGCAGATGTAGATGTAGCTGATGCTTGTGCTGCAAAAGCAACAGCGTGTGGTGCGGATGTAGCTGCTGGAGCTTGTTCAGCCAATGCTGACGCCTGCGGTGTTAAAGCACTCGACTTATGTCCAGCACATGCAGGGGCTTGCGGTATTGATGTTGAGGATGGAGATTTAGTCAGTGCCTGTGCGATTAATGTAATTCCATTTCTGCCGTCATGTTAGAGATTAATACGTAAAGTATAAAGAAGGTTAATGAGCATGGAAGCTAAAAAAGAATCATATAATAATATAGCAAAGTCCGTTGTCAGTTTATATGGTGCAAGGGATTACATGATTTCGAGTAAACCTTCTAATTATAATATTCCAGTAATCTTAAGAACTGGAGAGGTTTTACTTTTCAACTCATGTAGCCGTGCATTAGTAAAATTGGAGCAGAAGGAGTATCAGGCCCTTCAGAATGAAAAATCTGATCTTAAACAGTTTTTTAGCAAGCAACAGATACATACATTATTTAGCGATCAATTCGTTGTACCAAACAACAGAGAAGAGATAAATATACTTGAGTCAAATTATAATCAAGTTAGAAAGAATACTTCTGTTTTAAACTTAACCATAGCGCCTACTTTTGATTGCAACCTCGCCTGTGGTTATTGTTTTCAAGGCCTCGACAAATCAAAACACAAAATATCTGCTTCTGTAGAGCAAGAGATATTGAATCATCTGAATAACCAAAAACAACATTTGAAGCATCTAAGCATTGTTTGGTATGGCGGCGAACCATTGATGGGCAAACCAGGCTTATTAAGGCTTTCAGATAAACTCATAGAGTTCTGTAGAGTTAATAATATTAAATATTCAGCATCAATAGTAACCAATGGCTATTTATTGAATAAAACAACGTCTGAAGAATTGCTGCAAAGGAAAGTGACATGGGCGCAAATTACTATTGATGGTATGCCTGAAACTCATAACAGCATGAGACCTAAAGTTAATGGCAAGGGAAGTTTTGAAAAAATCATAGAAAATATAAAAGAAGTTTTAAACCAGACGAATATGGTTATTCATATCCGTGTAAATGTTGGAAATCAGAACATTGAAGAATGTGAAGAACTACTTAATTATTTTTGTAAAGAATTGCCTATTAGCAGTGGTCGATTAAAAGTATATTTTGCGCCTATCGATGCTTCTACACCTGAAAGTGGTTCAGCCTTCGAACAATCATTAGATAAGAAAACGTTTAATAGGATAGTTAAGGAATTAACAAGCCATGGGCAATCTCTTGGGATCATCAATCCAACGATTGCACCAGGATCGACATTGGGTATGTGTGTTGCAATTCAAAATAATGGGTTGGTGATCGCAGCAAATGGTGATTTACACAAATGCTGGGAAACAATGCACGATTCTACTAAAAAAATCGGGACAATTTTTGACGTAAATAAAGCGATGGTTTCCTACGAAAACAATCTATGGAACCAGTGGTCGCCTTATGAAAATGACACATGTAGAAGTTGTAAAATTCTTCCTATTTGCGGCGGTATGTGTGGACATAGGTTTGTGTATAGCGATCAGAACGATGAAAACTCAACACCGTGCCCAGACTGGAAATGGAATACAGCTGAGAATATATTCAATCGAGCGCTACAGAAACAAATCGTTTCAGAGGAGGATTGGTTACCTGAACAAGCAACAGTTGACACCGAGGTTTCTGGAAAAAGGCATACGAAGGAAAGTTTAACCAATGCACAAAAGAAGTTAGAGAATAAACTTGTTGAGCTTGGTATTACCAGAAGTTCAGTCATCCCGATAAAGCAAGTTGGATGAATTATGGCAAGATTATTTCGTAAAAGCTTTCTAAATGAATATGAAAAAATACAGAGCTTAAGTGTTTCGCTTCCTGAACGGCACTTCCCATTTTTTTATTTGATGATTTCGCTTGTTTCAATAATCATTATTGTGATTTTATCATGGCTTTTTTTTGCCAAAGTTGATGTTCACGTTAAAGCGCAGGGTATGATTTTACCAATAGGAGGCGTGATTGAAAATGTTTCATTAGGTGATGGTCGAATCACAAAAGTATATGAATATCCGGAAAGTTTAATCGAAGCCGGTGATCCACTTTTTAAGCTGTTCAACCCTATTTCTGACCAAAAATATAAAGCTAAAGTCGATGTATACAAGGCTCAAATTAATCACATTCAAACTAATTACGATAAAATTAACGCAAATTTCGATGCACAGATAGAAATCTTAAAAAAGCAAAAAAAACATATCTCCCAAAAAATTGAAGACTTAACAAAACTACTCGAAAAATTTCATATTTCGCTTAATAAGTATGAGCAGGTAGTAAAGCAATCTGTAACATCTCAACAGTCGGATTTAAGAAAAATAAATGACACCTATGTTAAGTATCTTAACAAGCTGAAACAGCTTGAAAAAAAAGGCTTTACGAGTGAAGTGTCTGTCATTTCAGTGCTAACACAATATGAAACTTTGAGTCAAAACCTATCAAATTTGAAACAAAAGAACCCTCTATTAGACGTAACAATAACTAAAGATTGGCAGGGCGTTATTGAAATAGAAAATGAATTAGCAAAAGAGAGGATTCACTTTCATCAAAATCTGATAAATTTTTCTAAATTTAAATTAGAACTCAATGAAAAGCTCGCCATGCTGGAATTACAAAAACAAATGGCAGCACAGGAGCTTATTTCTCTAGAGCACAAGAATTGGGTCGAATCCAATATATTTACAGAATATGAGGGCAAGTTACTTGAGCGGAAAAAAAGAACTGGTCAGATTTTGGAAAAAGGTGAAAGTGCATCACTCATCAGTTTAACGAAGCAATTAAAAAAACACTTCTTGATTGTGTCAGAACAAACAAAGCATGGTGAGCTCACTTTTAACATTGATAATGAAACACATAATCTCGAATTAAGTAATGTGTCTATGCTTAGTGCTAATCAACAGCTAATGCAAGCACTCGGCGCACATGAAAAAATATCAAACATTATGAGGAAAGGAAACGCTATAACGTTTGAATTTTCGGGGAAGAGTATTTCACTTCACCAATACAATCTAAAAAATCGTCATGATATTCCAGTTTTTGCCAGTTTACAGATTATTGGCGAGAACAGAGCAAATAGCGATTTGGTAAATATTGCCGTTGTTAGATATCAAGATGCAAAACTGGTCGCAGCTGGAAACAGTGCTTTGATAAAGCCTGCATTCGAGAAGCACCTTATTGGTGCTCAACTCAATGGGGAAGTCGAAAAAGTAAGTCCTTATGCCCTTACGCAGCTCCAATCGTACTCTCTTATTGGAAATGCTGATTTGGCAAATAAAATCATCGGAAATAAGACCGGAGTGATCGTATTAATCAAACTAAAGAAACATAGCAATGGGCAGTTTGATTGGGGACATAAGTTACCAATTAGACCTATTTCTGCCGGAGTACCAACAGATACCCTGATAACAATAGAGACTGTGCCTCCTATTTTAGTCGTTGTACCTTATGTTTCGAGACTTTTTTGGAAGAGTAATTAATAAGGAAAAGGTTATGGCGAGAAAAAGCGTCAACACAATCTTAAATAATCGTTTTGACCTCAATGTGTTAAAGAAATTTGATGATGGTGAAAATGTAAAGGAAACTTATGACAAGTTAAGAAAAGAATGGAGAAGTGTGCCATTATTTTTTGATTCAAACTTGAATTCGCTACAGTCCAAAGTTTCTTTTCCTAAAGAGATTGAAAATCAAGCTGCAAGAAGTTGTTTGGATTTTTATTTTGAACGTTATTACCTCCCAACCATGGGGGAAATGCAGGTCGATGGTTATTTTAGAAATATTGAGAAGAGCATAGAGTTCCCAACGTTCAAAAATGTGGATTCCACTTCAGCTTTATTTATAGAGTGTAGTCATCACCAAAGTATTTTTTCAATCTTGTATGTTCTAATCACATCATTATGTCAGGAGTTTGGATACAAAAAAGTATTCATGATGCATCAAAATGAAGAGTTAGATAAAAGATTGGAATACGAGAAAGAGATCTTAGAAAATTTACATGAGCTTGAAATAAACTTATACGCATTTAATCAAATGCGAAGTTGGTACAAAAGATTTAAATCAGAAGTAGATAAAACATCAATAGTAATCTATTTTGGTGACTTCCCTGCAAAACAAAATAGACAACAAAGCGAATCAAAAACTGTGGGGCAGCTACGTCTACCATCGTCATCTGTTAAAGAAAGCATTGTTGTAGAAAGGCTCTCTGTTGCTGAGAAAATGTCTAAAAATATAAGAGCTAATCATTACCTATGTAATATAAATGAACAGCAAGAAATAGATCTAGTACCTGCGAAGGGTGCTGAATTAACTTGTCCTATTGAATCTTGGATTTTTTGGCCAGGATTAGGTAGTTTGTATGAACTCTAATGAAGACGTTCTTTCATTCAAAAAGCTGAATCGATTTGTTACTGAAGTGGCGTCTGTTTCCGTTCAATATAAAGAACAAAATATAGAACAACAAATTTCTGACATAGCTTCTGTTTCGGATTGGGGTGACTTTTTTAAAGTTAAACTGAACTTTTCAGTGATTCCATTAAATCAGACTGCTCAACAACTACAAAACGCAAGTTTATTGTTAGCAGAACACTCACAATATGGTGCAGTTTTAATTAAAAACTCAATTGACCTTTTTAAAAGGCGTTCAACCAAGTTGTTAGTACTGAGTAGCGGTTTAGAAAAAGTTTTCATTGCTGATGAATATCGTGATATAGATAAAACCAATATATTGATTGATGAATTTGATTGGAATCATTCGTCTACAATTGCAGATTTATCAGACTATCTAGAGTTACCAATAAAGCACGCTAACCAACAAATACTAAAATTAAGCTTTCTTTCGAGCTTATTAATTAGCTTACTTTACATGTCAGGGTTAGATACTTTAAATTTTATCGTACCTTCAAATGCAACCTCGAGTTACTTTAATGTGTTGGTTTTTGTATCGATGATTATTGTTCTATTTGCTTTTAGTCGATTTTTAATTCATAAAGTACAAATTTGGTTCAGCTCAGTTGTCTCCTTTCGTAAGCAAAACCTATATTTATCGATGCTAAGCCACTTACCATTAGACAAGCACTCTCAGTTTAAAAGTCTCATAAATCAGATTGCTCAACTTGGATTACTTCAAACGGGATTAAAAAGCACAATTACGAGTTGTGTAGCCTTAATACCATTGGCGGTAAGTATTTTTATCAGGATGCCTTTTATCCTAGTAATTGTGCCTCTATTACTTACATTTACGATGACAATTTTTGAATTAATTAGAAAAGAAAAAGTGCTTGGTGTTGCAGAGGAGTTAAGTAATAAACGTATGCATACGCAAGAGGCGATATATCGAACAATTCGAAATATTCAACCTGACTTATTCTACGGAAGGGCAGTAAGTGCATTTAAAGGGTACCAATCAAAAGTAGAAGAAGGTATGGGTGATGACTATAAATTGCAATCACATGTTTCTGAGACTGAATTTAATGGACAATTATTTCAGGGAGCAGCTTTATTTGCTGTGATGCTTATAACTGAAAAGTTCATATCTACATCGACAGAAGTTACAACACTGACGATTGGCAGCGCATATATGATGCTCTATTTAACCAACACGATTTTCAGAGCATTCCCACGGCTAATTAAAGTCATTGAAATAAAGAAAGATATTAAAAATGGAGAAAAAATAGTTCAAGATATATTAGATGATGTTCTTGAGCGACACGAACATAGCAATTTCAAATTAAACGGCTTAGACATTATTTTCACTGACTTACGACTACCTCATGGGTGTGTTTTTAACGATAGTGAAACTCTATCTTTAACGCTATCACTTAATTCATTGATTGAAATTAGGGGAAAGTCTGGTTCTGGAAAAAGTACATTCATTCGTTGTTTGCTAGGAATTGATAAACCTATCAAAGGAAGTTTGAGTCTTGGTACTGTTGAGCCGTCGATGCTCAGCAATATTGAGAGGCAATATCTATTTTCATACTTAAGTCAGGATACTAAGCTTATTAGCGGCTCATTAAGAGATAACATCACGCTCTTATGTGAGGCCGAAGTCCATGATGACGAAATTTGGGAAGCACTAAAAACCGTCAAACTATTCGATAAAGTTAAATCTCTACCCTTACAGCTGGTTACACCCGTTATGGCTTCTGGTAGTGCTTTTTCTACCGGGGAATGTCAGCGAATTCTATTAGCACAATTATTACTAAAGCCTGCAAAGATTATGATTCTTGATGAAGCGCTTTCAGGTGTACCCTATGAAATGGAAATAGAAATTCTCACTAATATTAAGAGCCGTTATGTTTATTTGTTTAGAGTAAGTCATCGCCAAGGTCGTCACTTACTTCCAGATTACTGTATCCAATTAGGCAATTAAGCATGAATGGTTTCATTTCTACACCTATTAGATTGCAACGTCACCCTGCAGAGTGTGGATCTGTTTGTTTAGGAATAATTGTCGAATCATTAGGGGAAAGCTTCAGCAATAGTAAATTAAGAAACTTGTGCGGAATAGGGCGTGATGGTGCGAGTGTGAAACAAATACAAAAAGGCGCAAATCAGCTTGGGTATGAATTGAAAATTTTAAAAAAAGGCATCAGTACTCTAAAGAACCAAGCTAGTCCGTTAATTATCCATTGGAACTTAAATCATTTCATTGTTTTCGAAGGCATTAAAAATGACATTGTATATTTAAATGATCCAGCTGTAGGAAAACGAACGATAACGTTAAATGAATTTAAAAAACACTTCACCGGTATTTGTGTTGAAATCTTTAAACCCCAGCAAATTACCAGTGAAAAAAATAATACTTTTAGTCATTACTCATATTTTTCTCCAATACTTTGGCGTCAATCGGTAAAATATTTATTAATACCCGCATTTGTTTTTCTAATGATCGAATTGTTCTACGCCGGAATTTTTAATGCGTATTATGATTATGCGGTGGCAAACCAACTGAGTCTTTGGATTGGTATCTTGGCATTTTCAGGTTTAGCGCTCATACTTTTTAAGTATTTTTTTTACAATAAAATCGAGAGGCTGAAACTACATTTAATCCAAGATATAGATTATAGATTAAGCATTTTATTGACGTCCAAGTTGCTTAATAAAAGCATCACATTTTTTGAATCTCATTATGATGGTGAACTTAGTTATAGGCTTACGCAATTGAGGGACGTTTCTACTAATCTTGTTGTTTCATTTATTTATGCTTTTGAATCTTCGATATTTCTAGTGACTTCGTTGTTGCTGATATTAATCATTAATCCGCCTTTATTCTTCGTTCTTTTTCTTCCGAATTTCTTGTTAATGGCATACTGGTATCGAATACAATATGGTTTAAAAGAGTTACATATAAAAAAAGAGACAGCAAAAGGAAAAGTTAACTCTAGTCTTAACCAAAGGTTCAGTGATATTGGTAGGTTTCAAGCAATGGGTCTACAGTCAACGTTATTTCCCCCTTTGAAAGCAGACAGCATCAACTTAGAAAGTGAACAATTTCGTTATCAAAAGTTCTTATCAATTTATGAGTCAATGACACAGGTTTTAGATAGTATTACGCTTCCATTGGTTTTGTTTGCATCATCTTATCTTTTACTTATAAAAGAATTAACCTTTGGGGCGTACGCTTTTACCTATGTTCTTAGCCTTGCTGTCATCCCTAAATTGAAGCAACTTCATTATAAGTTGGACACATATTTACAAACCAAAAATTTAGCAACTGATATCGATGATTTTTTTGGTGATACCAGTGATTTTGATCCAGATGTTAAGGACAACATTGATCTTGTTGATATTGAAGTTGATGAGAAGGCATTATTTCAAGCGAGTAATATAGCCTATGCATTTAATGGCTCACAATCATTTGTATTTCGAGATATCAGTTTTTCGATTTACAAAGGTGATGTTATTTGCTTAATAGGAGAAAGCGGTAGCGGCAAAACAACATTATTAGAAGTAATTTCAGGACAAAGAAAACCAACAACAGGCAGAATGTTGGCAAACCAATTCACGGCTTTTCACAATGTGAAATCAGGTTTTGTATTCAGTGATGAAGAAGTGACAGGGTCACTCAGTGAATTTTTATTCGCAGATAATCAACCTGATAAAGATAAAATGAAACAGGCCTTGCAGTTAGTGGGATTATACGAAAAATTTGGTTTTGAAGTAGAGCAAAATGAATTTACTTCAAAGGGTTTAGAAACGTTAAGTGTGGGTGAAAAACAAAGGATCTCATTGGCGAGAGCCTTTTGTTTTAATTCGGATGTTATCTTTTTTGACGAAGCTTTTAGTCATGTAGATTTTGAAACCAGTTTGAGCATTATAGAGCGCCTCAAGGAGTTAAATGTTACTTTAATAATGTCGACACATCGACAAGAGTTACAAGAACAATCGGATAGAAAGTTCATTGTCCAGTAGTGATAAACTCTAACGAAACGGGTATTTACAGTTCGCCTTATTCTCTATTTTTTTCGTAGTAGTTTTTTTGGTAAAAACTCATAACAGTTTGGCCTATTTCACTTCTTAATTCAGACGAAACCGTTGATTTACTGATAAAGCCTACATCCATTTCTTTTGCACTTTGTTCCAATGGTTTATCTAACGTTGCCGTTATAAGTATCGCAGGAATATAGTTAAAGTCGTTACGGAGGTTCTCAATAAGTTGAAACCCATTCATTACGTCATCCAGCTGATAATCCACCAGCATGATATCAATCTCATCTTTGTACTTTCTCGTATTTGTTATGGCTTCAGCAACAGAGTTCGAAGTAATAATCTTGCAACCCCATTGTGAAAGAAGGCTATGCATTCCTTGTGTAACTTGCCACTCATTGTCAATACAATGAACAGTTACATCTTTTAAATTAGCAAACGAATTTTCCATTTTCACTTCAGATATATAGCTTAGTGAAAGAGGGACTAATACACTAAAATTACAACCTTTATTAGGTTCTGATTTTAACGACAGTTGATGCCCAAGCAATTCACAAAAACCTTTAGCAATGTTAAGGCCTAAACCAAGACCTTCGGACCCATTCTTTTGTAGTTGAGTAAATTGTTCAAACACAATATTTTGTTTTTCAAATGGTATACCCGGACCAGTATCGATAACTTGAATCTCAATAAAGTCACCTTTGCGTCGACAGCCAAGTAGTAATCTTGAATTTGGCGCATAGCGACAGGCATTACTGATAAAATTTTGCAATATACGTTTCAATAATTTTGGATCTGATTCCGCATAAAGTTCGGTAGGAACAAACTTAAAGAAGATATTGGCGTTTTCGCAAGTGAGTTCGAACTCGTTATACAAAGATAAGAATAACTCTTGAACACTGATATCAGAAATTTGGGGGGTAATACTGCCAGATTCAATTTGTGAAACTTCGTTCAAATCTTTGATTAAGTCATTGGCACTACTGATTGATGATTCTATTTGGCGAACCGTCTGCTGCTGGTTTTCTGACAACGTTTGATCATAGGCCAAAGCTGAAACGAATAATCGTGCGGCAGAAACAGGCTGCATTAAATCATGGCTACAAGCTTTGAGGTAATTTGTTTTTTGTTTATGAGCAGAATGAATTGTCTGGTTAGCAATAGCTAAATCATGATTAGATTTAGACAGTGCCGAGTTCGCACTTTTTAATTCTTCGGTTCGTTGTGAAACTAAAGATTCCAAGTCGAGGTTTTTTTCTTGAAGTAGCTTCTCTGCTTGACGATAAATAGTCACATCAGTAAATGACATAACAAAGCCGCCACCAGGAATAGGATTACCCCTAATTCGTATAATTGTACCATCAGCAAGAGAGCGCTCGGTGTTATGTATTGAGCCTTGTTTGATAAAGCTTATGCGTTTTTCTACTTGTTCATCTACTTCTGAAAGTGGCACCTTTCCTTGGTAAATCAAATTATGTTTCATTAACTCAGTAACAGAGCAGCCGTTGTATACAAGATCTTCAGGATAGTTAAATAGATCTAGATAGGCTTGATTCCAAGCGACGATTTTTAGTTCTTTATTAATGACTGAAATCCCGTCGGTGGCGTTCTCAATAGCACTCTGAAGCACGTTTTGACTAAATTTTTGTTGGCGGTCTTCAGCATGTTGAACGAAATAAGCCATTTCGGCGAGATCAATTTGGCGCCCTTCAAATATAGAAGATAGAACTAATCTTGCAGATGTCGACCCCATGACACTGGCCAGTACCATTTCCGTGTGGTTAATAAACTTATGATAAAGCTCTGCTTTATCGGTTATTTCGCTCTCTAGTATTTTAAAATCAATGTGAGTTTGCTTAGCTTTTTCGCTGCCAACAAATTTAGAAATGATAAGCAATAAATCATCAATAGAGACTTTATTTATTCCAGTTCCCTTCAGCTGCTTAAATTCTCGTTTATCAAAAAAATGTTCAAGTTGTACTTGCTCCTGAATGCTTTGACGACTGAGATAAGATAAAGCGATAACGAGCAATAAATTTGCAGCTAAAGATATAAGCGTTGCTAATGTGGTGTGACTCACTGAAACATCAATGAATGGGTGTTGATAGAAGCCTAAAGTAGGCAGTAAGTTGAGTAATAACCAAAGCCCAAAACCAATAAACATTCCTGAAAATACAGCGGCAAAATTTGCTTTGCGCCATATGAAAGCAGCAAAAAAAGCGGGACCAATTTGAGCTATAGCACCAAACGCAATTTCTCCTAGCGTTGCCAGCTTTTCAGGCGGAGCAGTCGAGTACATTAAAAAACTGAGTGTCAGAATCAGTAATACTAAAATTTTTCTCACGACCAGAAAGTTGCTTTTAAAGTCTTCAAATGAATGTTGTTTAAATTTGTTTCTTTTTAGAATAGTAGGAAAAACAACTTCATTACTCAGCATTGTACTTATCGCAATGGTTGATACTACAACCATTGCACTTGCCGCTGAAATTGTGCCAATAAAGCCGACGAGACTCATTAGAGCGTGACCATTAAAGGCTGGAAGGAAGAGAACATAAGCGTCAGGGTCGAGGGCGTCTGAATATAACAATTTTCCAGCTTGGCCAAGAGGAATCGCAAATAGTGCAAATAATAATATATAAATTGGGAACAACCACCTTGATGTTGAGGTGACGTTGGTATCTTTTGCTTCAACGATTAAGGTTTGAAATTGACGAGGTAAACATAAAAATGCTGAGAAAACGATAATTGAAAGTCCAAACCATGAAAACCACTGTGACCCTGACATTTGTGTGCTTTGAGGTTGGTTACTTGTTGCTTGCTGCCAGATTTCAATTGGGGAATCGAAGAGATAAAAGCTTACAAAGAATCCGATAGTTAAGAATGCGAATAGTTTTAGCACAGATTCAAAAGCAATCGCTATCATAATGCCTAAATGACGTTCGGTTACATCAACATTCCTAACACCAAAAAGGATCGTAAATCCAGCCAGTAAACCTGTAACGATTAGCCCTAAAAATTCAGCAGGTAAAATATTGTCTTGCCTTAAAAGAATATACGAGTTGACTATCGCCTTAATTTGTAAAGCTAGGTATGGAAGCGTACCAATTAAAATTGAAAATGATATCAACACAGCTAGCTTTTGAGATTTGCCAAAACGGTTTGCGAGTAAATCAGCTATAGACGTTGAATTGAGCTTTAAACTGACACGAATGACACGTTGGATGAAGTGCCAGCCAAAGATAAATATTAGAACTGGGACAATATAAATAGGGAGGAAAGAAAAAGCATTATTTGCAGCTTGACCTGAAATGCCTAAAAAGCTCCAAGATGTACAGTAAACACCTAAGGAAAGTGCATAAATGAATTTTTGCTGATTATTAGAGATTTTGTGACGATGCTTATTTCCCCACACTGCTAGTCCACTTAAGAGAACAGCGTAAATAATGCTAACGGTGATTAAAAGCCAATTTGAAAACACGGTAAGCACCTATCCTTAGGTTTTTATTATTTTTCATTACCATACCAGAAAACATAAATCAGGTGTAAAACGATATGCGTCGACTAAAGTCGTACGACCTGAGTCGTACGACAGATTGTCAATTGTTGCTTGTCCACTTTTTCTTCAAGGTATACCTAGATGGTATTAACCAATAAAGGGAAGACCTTGAAATGAAAACTCTAACAAAAACGCTCATAGCGACTTCAATTCTTGCTGCAGGGAGCGCACACGCTGGTTTTAAGATTGACATCAACGATGACAGTAACATTACATTTGGTGGTTACATAAAAGTGGATACTCGCTTTGTCTCTGGTGACATCGAATATCGCGACTTTTGGATTGGTAATGGTGTTCGTATGGATGAAGACAAGAGTCAATTCCGTATTTTTGCTGACGAAACACGCTTTAATACTAAATATGTTAATGGCGATTTGATGGGCTTTATAGAGATGGATTTCCTTGGTGGTGGTGGAAATCAAATTGTTTCTAACTCTTCTAAACCTCGTATTCGCCATGCTTTCATTAAATATAAAGACTTTTTAGCAGGTCAAACATGGACCACGTTCATGAATACTTCTGCGATTCCTGAAACTGCAGATTTTGCAGGTGCAACAGTCGGACTGGCCTTTATTCGTCAAGGCATGCTTCGCTATAGCACAAATGGTTTTCAAATTGCTTTAGAAAACCCTGAAAGCTGGGGTGGAGACACTTCAAAAGATTCAGTGCCAGATGTGATTGGTCGATACGATTTCAAAGGTGACTGGGGTACGGTTTCTTTTTCTGGCTTAGCTCGTGAACTTGTGACGGAAATGGGTCATAAGGAAATGGCGCTTGGTGGTTCTGTAGCCGGCAAGATTATGGTTGGTGAAAAGGACGACTTTAAATTTCAAGCTCATTTTGGTGAAGTGGGTCGCTACATTGGTGTCGGTGCATCAAGAGATGTGATCGGTGAAGAAGTAGAAGATGTGACTTCTTTCTTGGGTGCGTATCGTCATTTTTGGACTGATACCATGCGCTCCAATGTTTTTTACGGAAAAATCACTACTGATGTACAAGATATTGACCGTGACCAGTGGGGCGTAAACATCTTTGAGGACATCACAAAACAATTGACTGTAGGTTTTGAGGTAGGGCAATTCAAGATGAAGAACCCTGATGCTGACTCATTCTACGGTCAGCTCTCCCTTCGTTACATGTTGTAAATGCAAGATGCCTGAGACAGTAGTTTTTGTCTCAGGCTTTTTTTTATGTAACTGAACTAGATACTCAGCATCCCCCAAATTTTTCGCTGAATATCTAGGATTAAGGAGTAAAGCCAATGTCAGAGTCCATTCTTCAAGTAGAAAATATATCCCTCGCTTTTGGTGGTGTTAAAGCATTAACTGACGTTAGTTTTGATGTACCAAGAGGTTCTGTTTTTTCAATTATCGGCCCAAACGGAGCGGGTAAAACCTCGATGTTGAATTGTATTTCAGGTCGATACCAACCTAATAAAGGTAACATTAAGTTTGACGGTCAAAATGTCACTCATTTAAAACCTAATGATCGTGCCGATCTTGGCATTGGCCGTACTTTTCAAAATTTAGCCTTATTTGGTCATATGACAGTGCTCGATAACATCATGGTAGGTCGTCATCATCTGATGAAGAACAATTGGTTAACGGGCCCACTTTATTGGTTTTCTGGTGCTCAAACAGAAGAGTTAGCACATCGTAATGAAGTCGAAAAGATCATCGATTTTTTAGAAATTACTCATGTTAGAAAATCAATTGCAGGAAATTTATCTTACGGTTTGCGCAAGCGTGTCGAGCTTGCACGTGCTATGGCACTAAATCCGAAACTCATTTTGCTCGATGAGCCTATGGCTGGGATGAACCTCGAAGAAAAAGAAGACATGGCGAGATACATCCTCGAACTCAATGAAGAGTTTGGTGTCACGATTGTGATGATTGAACATGATATGGGTGTGGTGATGGATATTTCACACAAAGTCATGGTGCTAGATTTCGGTAAAAAGCTGATTTGTGATTTACCAGAAAAAGTCATGGACGATCCTCATGTGAAACAAGCTTATTTAGGCATAGAAGGTGATGCAGTTCTTGAGAAACAATTAGAGGAGGCATGTTAATGAAACACAAGGACATGCTCAAAGAGCACAAAAGATATATTACCAGTTTGAATACCTTCCCTAAAATTTTGCGTTATAACGCTGCGCACTGGCCGAACGATGTTGCCATGCGAGAAAAAGAGTTTGGTATTTGGAATGAGTTCACCTGGAAAGATTATCATCACCGTGTGGAATGGATGACACTGGGTTTAACACATCTGGGCATTCAAAAAGGCGAAACCATTGCATTACTGGGTGATAATCGTCCTGAATGGGTGTGGGGTGAAATTGCTGCTCATGCCATGGGCTGTTATTCACTGGGCGTTTATCAAGACTCCATGCATGAAGAAGTAGCATTTTTACTCAACCACAGTAAAGCATCAGTCGTTATTGCTGAAGATGAAGAGCAGTGCGATAAATTACTGGAACTCGGTGATCAAGTTCCGACATTAAAATACATCGTTTACTGTGATCCAAAAGGGATGAGAAAGTACGATGATGAACGCCTGATTGATATCGAAGATTTATATCGCATGGGACGCGACTATGAGTCAATGCATCATGAACATTATGATCAAATGGTCGACGCAACAGATCCAGAAGAAATATCTATCTACTGTACTACGTCAGGAACCACCTCTCGCCCTAAAATCGTTTTACTCAATAGTGGTAACTTTATTGAACATTGCTGTTCATACCTTCGCGCCGATCCACGTAAAGCGGGTGACAATTATGTGTCTGTTTTGCCATTGCCTTGGATTATGGAGCAAGTTTATGTTGTCGGCCAATCTTTGATTTCACGTCAAATTGTTAACTTCGTTGAAGAACAAGAAACCATGATGGCAGATCTTCGAGAAATTGGACCGAATTTTGTGTTACTTGCGCCAAGAGTATGGGAAGGCATTTTAGCTGATGTCCAAGCCAGAATGATGGATTCAACACGGCTAAAACGTTGGGTTTTCGAGTTTTCGCTTAGCCGAGCGGCAAAAGCGTTAGATAAAGGTAAAAAGTCGTTTTTAGCTGAAATTCTTCTAAACAAAGCACTAAAAGATCGTCTTGGCTTCTCATTCTTAACCTCAGCGGCAACGGGGGGCGCAGCAATGGGACCAGATACATTCCGTTTCTTCCAAAGTATTGGTGTACCACTTCGTCAGCTTTACGGTCAAACTGAAATGGCGGGAGCCTATACCATTCATGAAGAAACTGACGTTGATTACGATTCTGTTGGTGTGGCATTTGATACGGCGAATCTGAAAGTCATTAATGCAGATGATCAAGGTTTGGGCGAAGTTGTATCCAAAACCGTGGGTATGTTCAAAGGTTATCTGAATGACGAAGACTCATATAACGAAGATGTTAAAGACGGTTGGATGCACACAGGTGATGCAGGCTACTTTAAAGAAAATGGCCATTTGGTGGTTATTGACCGTATTAAAGATTTAGCAAAAACCAGCAACGGCTTGCAGTTTTCGCCACAATATATTGAAAACAAGCTGAAGTTTTCATCTTTTATTGGTGAAGCCGTCATTCTAGGCAAAGAACGACCTTATCTTTCTGCCATTCTGTGTATTCGCTACAGCATCGTCGCTAAGTGGGCAGAACAGGCGGGCTATGCCTTCACCAACTATACCAACTTATCTACGCTTCCAGAAGTGTATGAAAAACTCATGAGCGAAGTTGAAAAAGTGAATGAGACTTTGCCTGAAGCTCAAAAAATCAGAAAGTTTGTACTGCTCTATAAAGAGTTAGATGCCGATGATGGTGAGTTGACGCGAACACGTAAAGTAAGACGTGGTGTGATAGCCGATAAATACGGTGACATTATCGATTCAGTTTATCAAGGCGATGAGCACGTTGATGTCGATACCATGATCACTTTTCAAGATGGCAGTAAGACTCGAATTCAAACTCAATTAAAGGTAGCTAATGTTCTGCCAGTTGATGACTTTGAGCATTCTGAGGTTGATTCCGCAGTAACTAGTGATACGAGGATTGCATCATGAATACGGATTTACTATTACAACTGATCACGAATGGCCTGATCGTCGGCTTGCTTTATGGCGTGGTCGGCATGTGTTTTGTGTTGGTTTATAAATCAACACAGATTGTTAACTTCGCACAAGGTGAGTTTTTACTCCTAGGCGCATGGGTTTGTTGGGCTTTCCTTGTCTACATGCAAATTCCATTCTTCTTAGGCTTTATTTTCACCATGATATTTATGGCGCTGTTTGGTGTATTACTGCAAATGATAGTGCTAAGGCCGATGATTGGTGAACCAATTATCTCTGTCATCATGGTGACCATTGGCCTATCTATTTTCTTCCAGGCTCTAACAAAGTGGATATTTGGTGTTGCACCTCAAAGTTACCCGAAAGTGTTTGAAGCTGATTCTGTGAGCATTCTGGGACTAAACATTGAACCTGCATACTTGATGAGTACAGTCATTGCTCTGATGATCATGGTTGGCTTCTACTTCTTCTTTAAACATTCAAAGCACGGCTTAGCTATGCGCGCGACGGCGTTTGATCAACAAGCGGCTCAAAGTCTTGGTATTTCGGTAAAGCAAGTATTTGCCATGAGTTGGGGAATCGCTGCAACAGTTTCTGCGACAGCTGGGGTGGTAATGGGGATGGTAAACGGTGTCTCTGACTCGCTTTCAGTAATGGGAATAAAAGTTTTTCCAGCGGTTATTCTGGGTGGTCTTGATTCCATTGTTGGCGCCATTGTTGGTGGTTTAACCATTGGTGTGCTTGAAAACTTAGCAGAGTTCTTTGACAGCCAGTATTTCCATGTTGGCAACATGTATGACATAGCCCCGTTTTATGTCCTGCTGATCATCCTTTGGTTTAAGCCCTATGGTTTATTTGGCACCAAAGACATTGAACGTATATAGGGCATTGGAGGAGAATCATTATGTCAAGTTTAACTATGCGCCCTTGTGGTGACTTTAGAACCTCATATCGTCAGGATAATACTATTTTTGAAACACAAACTATTCGAATGGTGACACTGTTCGCAATAGCATTAGCGTGTTGTGCACCATTTATATTGGATGCATATTATTTAACTCTGTTCATTCAAGTGTCCTATTTAGGTATTGCCGCTTTAGGCTTAAATATTCTTGTAGGCTTTACAGGGCAGATTTCTTTGGGTCATGGCGCCTTCTTTGGTTTTGGTGCATTTGCTTCAGCTTGGTTGAATACGAGCTTTAATATTCCAGTGATCTTCTGTATTCCATTGGCAGGTTTTTTAACCATGGCAGTAGGGATGATGTTCGGGATGCCTGCAGCAAGAATTAAAGGGTTATACCTTGCTATCGCAACGTTAGCAGCACAATTTATCATGGAAGACTTTTTTGCTCGTGCGGACTGGTTTTCAGGTGGTAGTGCAGGATCGTTAGCTGAGCCAATCAGTATATTTGGTTTTGCGTTCGATACAGATGAAAGCTTCTATTATGTCGCCCTTTTTGCTTTGGTATTCATGTTTATTTGGGGTTGTAATCTCATGCGTAGCCGTGATGGCCGTGCTTTTGTTGCGGTTAGAGACCATTATTTAAGTGCTGAAATTATGGGGGTGAAACTGAATAAATATCGTCTGCTTTCATTTGGTATTTCAAGCTTTTACGCTGGTATTGGTGGTGCACTTTATGCTCATTACCTTGGGTATGTATCGGCTGAAGGTTTCACGATATTCATGTCGATTCAATTCTTAGCCATGATCATTATCGGTGGTTTAGGCTCAGTCAAAGGCACAATGTTTGGTGTGATCTTTATGGTGCTACTGCCTGAAGCAATGGAAAGTGGTGTCGGACTACTGAAAATGACTGACATAGGCAACAGCCCTATGCTGGTGGACGGCTTAGCTTACATCAAAGAAATGTCTATTGGTCTCGTTATTATCTTGTTCCTCATATTTGAACCTGAAGGTTTAGCGCATCGTTGGAATCAAATTAAGAACTATTGGAAGTGCTATCCATTTGCATATTAGTTCGTCATGCCAGTGACTTTTGTTGTTCAGTTTTTAAAGCCACATGGATTAAAAATTAAAATAAATAAGTTAAGGGAAATAACCATGAAACTATCAAAATTAACACTTGCAACACTGACATCTATTGCAGCAATGTCGGCGGCAGTACAAGCTGAAGACAAAGTTTTTGTTGGCCATTTAGCAGATATGTCTGGCCCAACCGCATTCGTTGGAAAGGAGTATGCCAACGGTATTCGTGATGCACTGACCTATATCAACAAGAACGGCGGCATAAAAGGAACAGGTTTAGAGTTTGAAACCATTGATTACGCTTATAAAGTGCCTCAAGCGATTGCTTCGTATAAGAAATGGAAAACACGTAAAAAAATGGTAGCAATGCAAGGCTGGGGAACCGCAGATACAGAAGCATTAATTTCATTTGTTGCGAGAGATAAAATTCCAGTTTTTTCAGCTTCTTATTCTGGACACTTAACTGATCCACAAGGAAAGAACCCGCATACTAAAAAGCCTGCACCATACAATTTTTTCTATGGTGCATCGTATTCTGATTCTTGCCGTGCATTAGCGCAATGGGCTGCTAAAGACTGGAAAACAAAGGGGGGGGAAGGTAAGCCGAAATTCACTCACATAGGTGCAAACCATCCGTTCCCTAACGCACCTAAAAAAGCCTGTGCTGAGTACGCCAAAGAATTAGGGTTTGATGTACAGCCTCCTGTAGTGATTTCAATGAAGCCGGGCGACTTTAAAGCACAGTGTTTAAGCCTCAAGAGTTCAGGCACCAACTATGGTTACATTGGCAACTTGGGTGGTTCAGTAATGTCACTGGTTAAATCGTGTAATACGGTTGGTACTGATGTTCAATTTATGTCAAATATTTGGGGTGGTGATCGCAAGATTTTTGAAGCGACTGGCTCGGGTATTAAGAATTATATCTTCCCAACAATGACACCGTTTTGGGATTCAAAAGCACAAGGCATGGCGTTGGTGAAAGCTATTTCCAAAATGTCTGATGTATCAGGTGAAAAGCAACGCCCTCATCATTACATTCGAGGTATTTGCTCAACGTATTACATGAAAGAAGCAATGGAGTGGGCAAAAGATAATGGTGGAATTACAGGTGCGAATGTTAAAAAAGGCATGTATGCCCGTAAAGACTGGGTTCCTACAGGCTTAGAGGGTGTTTGTTTACCTGCAACTTGGTCAGCGGATGATCACCGAGGTATTGCAGAAGTTAATATCTACAAAGGTAACTACAACAAGGGTGATGTCAGTATTGAACAAGTCGATACGGTAAGCCTTGAACGTCGTCCAGATTGGTTAGGTTACTAATTATATTGTGTCGTACCTGTTTATTCAGGTACGACAAGTAAAAAGCGTAGATAAACAGATTCAAGGAAGTAGTACTGATGAGTAATGCAGCTGAACAAATTCAACCAGAAGAAATCGTACTATCAATTAATAATATTGAAGTCGTTTATGATGAGGTGATTCAAGTATTAAGAGGCGTAAGTATTGATGTTCCCAAAGGAAAAATCATTACGTTGCTGGGCCCAAATGGTGCAGGGAAGTCAACCACACTTAAATCAATATCTGGATTACTGAAAACCGAAAATGGTGAAGTTACGAAAGGTGATATCACCTTTTTAGGTAAGAGAATTGATAACACTAATGCCGCAGATATCGTAAGTTCTGGCCTTTTCCAGGTGATGGAAGGGCGTCGAATAATTGAAGATATGACTATCGTCGAGAATTTACGTCTTGGTGCTTATACACGCAGTGATAATGAAATTAATAAAGACATCGAAATGGTGTTCACTTACTTTCCAAGGCTAAAGGAGCGTACGGGATTAGCGGGTTATCTTTCTGGCGGTGAGCAACAAATGTTGGCGATTGGCCGTGCATTAATGGCTAGACCGAAGATGATCTGTCTTGATGAACCGTCAATGGGACTATCGCCGCTGCTTGTTAAAGAGGTGTTCGGGATCATTGAAAAAATTAATCGTGAGCAAGGCATCACCATGCTGCTAGTCGAGCAAAATGCTAACTACGCACTAAAAGCAGCGCACTACGGTTACATCATGGAATCAGGGAAAATTGTCCTTGATGGAACCCGAGAGCAATTATTAAATAATGAAGACGTGAAAGAGTTTTACCTTGGCGGAGGTAATGAAGAGCGTAAGAGTTTTAAAAACCTTAAGTCATACAAGCGTCGTAAGCGCTGGTTGTAAATTTCTTAACAAGATTAAAACAGCTATTTAGGGAGAGAAGTTATGGCTGAAGTTATATCAAATCACAGTGAATGGGGCAGCAATTGTCCATTAGTGAATTCAAAAGTGTCTTCGATTTTAGATAAAGAAAGCTTGCCACATGAAGCAAGAGAAATTGAACTGTTTCATAAACTGAAACTTCTGGCTGGCAAGTTAGCATCTGAAAGTGATTACTATAGCCAAGCATTTAAAGTCGTAGGCTTAAATGATTTTAATGTCGGAAATCGAATTGAGTTGGCTAAACTTCCGTTGATTAGAAAGTCACAACTCGCCAAGCTGCAAGCTGAAAGTGCGCCGTTTGGTGGCATTATCCCAGCTAATACTCAGTTGCAACGCCTGTTCCAATCCCCTGGTAATATTTATGAAGGTGCAATGGACAGTTTTGATTGGTGGCGGATGGCTCAAGCTTTTCATTCTGCTGGTTTTAAAAACGGTGATGTGGTTTTAAATACACTGTCTTATCACTTAACGCCAGGCGGATTCATTATGGACTCGGGTGCTAGAGCTTGCGGCTGTAGCGTCATTCCCGCTGGTCCTGGCCAAACTGAGCAACAGTTGGATGCTATGGAGCACTTTAAACCTAATGGATACTGTGGCACACCTTCCTTTCTAAATATTCTGATTGATAAGGCAAAACAGCGTGGACATGAAGTGCCATTTAAAAAAGCACTAGTGACAGGAGAAGCGCTCACACCTGAATTACGCCAAAAGTTCATAGAAAACGGTTTAAATGTGAAACAAGCTTACGCTACCGCTGATGTTGGCTTAATCGCTTTCGAAGCTAATGATGATGAAGGTTGGGTACTTGCCGAAGACATCATTGTTGAAATCGTAAAACCGGGTACCGGTGAACCTGTTGATGAAGGTGAAGTTGGTGAGTTAGTCGTCACCACGTTAGATGAACGTTACCCATTGATTCGTTTTGCAACAGGTGACTTAACCGCATATTACTTCGAGAGAAACTCATGTGGTCGAACGAATCGCCGTATTAAAGGTTGGTTGGGCAGGGCAGATCAAACATTGAAAGTGAAAGGGATGTTTGTTCATCCTTCACAATTACAAAAAATCATGTCGCTATTTCCTGAAATCACCAATGCTCGTTTCGTGATCAGCAGAGAAAATCATAATGATGTATTTACTTTCGAGTATACGGCCAAAACAGAACTAGGGTGCTACTTGAAGAACCTTATTAAAGAAGTTACCAAGTTGTCAGCTGTAATTTCTCGAGTGGATGACGTTAACTCATCTTTTGAAAGCGAGATTTTAGATTTAAGATAGTAATTCTAAGCCCCAGTTTAACTGGGGCTTAGTGTTCAATTTTTGTTAAGTCGCAATCCACAAGTGGAATCGTTTTAGTCTTTTTAATTAGCCTATAGCCTATTATCAAGCCGATGAAAGCAAAAACACCTAAATAAGTCGCTAAAAATTTATCAATTCCCATCGTTCCAGAAGTTAAAGATTCGTACTCTTGACCAAAAATAATCATTAAAATTAAAATCATGGCTAGAATCGGGGCAATGGGAAACCACTTAGAACGATAGGGGAGCTCATTAAGATCTCTATTCTGTGCATAAAAGGCATTCCGGAAACGATAATGGCTTAACGCAATGCCAAACCAAGCAATAAAACCAGAAAGAGATGATATATTTACAAGCCAAATAAAAACGGTTCCATTTCCCAATAAAGAAGTCAAAAAAAATAAACTTCCAATTGCAGCAGTAATGATTAATGCTGCAATAGGTAACCCTCTTTTATTAACATGCTCTAGTGCTTTTGGTGCTTGGTTCGATTTAGCCAGATTCCACATTATTCTGGTTGCTGAATACATACTCGCATTAGCAGCCGACAAAATGGCAACTAAAACCACCACATTCATTATGGTTGCTGCAGAGGAAAATCCTGCATTACTCAATATTTGAGTGAAGGGGCTGGTCGTTGAGTCTGAATTGCTGCTAATTAAAGTCGGACTGTTGAATGGGATCAAAAAACTGATAACGCCAATGGCAAGTACGTAAAAGATGAATAAACGCCAGAAAGTCTTTTTTACGGCTAATGGGATCGCTTTTTGCGGTTCGCGAGCTTCACCTGCAGCAACACCAACGAGCTCTGTGCCTTGAAACGAAAAACCAGCTACAAGGAAAACCGCCATAAATCCTGTAAATCCGTGATGAAAAGGCCCTCCAGAAATTTGCCAGTTTTGGAACCCAACCGCTTCTTTAGCGCCAATCAGTCCAAAAATTGCGAGTGTACCCACAATAATAAAAAGAACGACCGCTGAGACTTTAACAAATGATAGCCAGTATTCAGTTTCTCCATACACGTGCACCGCAAACATATTGAGAGCAAATATGGCTACAAAAAAAATAATACTCCAAATGATGGTATTAACATCAGGATACCAAAACTGCATGACGAGAGATGCAGCTGTTATTTCCGCAGCAATGGTGATTGCCCAACTAAACCAATAATTCCATCCCATGGCAAAACCAAACTCTGGGCTAACGTATTTTGTTGAATATTCGCAGAAAGAGCCTGTAGTCGGTCTAAATGCAGCCATTTCACCGAGACTCGACATTAAAAAATAGACCATGATTGCAATTAATACGTATGCGAGGAGTGCTCCAGCAGGACCTGCAATGGCAATAGAACTACCACTGGCAAGAAAGAGACCTGTACCAATTGACCCACCAAGAGCAATCATGATGAGGTGGCGGGGGAGCAGGTTTCTTTTTAAGTTATTGGCCATAGAGAAATAAACTTAAAGTACAGAGTAAGTTAAACGTATTTTCTATTATAGTTGCTAGATGTGTGCTGAATGAGTGAATAAAAATATAATTTAAACCATATAAATATATATTTATTCAGAGGGTAAGTAATGATTGGTATATTCAAAGCTGTTATTTATAAAGGATTATACAGCTATGGCTAAATCATAATTTATATGCTTGTTTGAATTTTTAATCATTTTGGCGGCATAACAAACGCACTTGCCACACTGTGATCCTAAATCAAGGTTTTTCCTTAAATCACGGACACTTTCAGCTCCGGCGTCAATAGCTTGTTGAATATCTTTTTCTTTGATTCCGTGACAAATACAAACGTACATTTTTCAACTGTGCCTAATAACTATTTATCGTAATATTACTATAAATGATAATGATTATCAAACACAGTACAGCGTTCAAGGTGTCAAAAATGTGATGTGCGACTAAAATGGCAGTGGTTTTACCTCATTAATATTCTGCGAGGATAAAAACTTGTCGAAAGATTCAGCAAGACGCTCAGTTTCTTGTAAAACGGTTTTCCAATACTTAATTCGTACTTGTGGCTTTAATACCTTGAAGTCATTTCTATCAGGGATTTTTGAATAAGGTAGTGAGTCAATAAACTCATCTGAAGGCACTAGCATAACTACATTGTCGTAATGAGCTTTTGATGGTGAACGATTTAAGCTTTTATCAAACCAACCCGCTTTAGGTTGTTTATTGAAATGCGGATATAAAACTAGACCCTCATTAGGCTTCACTTCAATGTCAAAGTGGTAATCAATAATGCCACCGTCACGATACATTCCCTTTGGTGCTCCTGGAATATTCTTGATACCTTGCATAACTAGTGGAATTGAACCTGATGCGAGTAGAGCGCTTTTCAGGTTTTCATTTGATAAGTTCAGGTAAGAAGTCTTAAAGTTATATGAATCCTGAATAGTTAAATTACTATTTGCTGGTCTAAATACAAAACGTTCGTATTGAGAGTTTAATAGATCTCTATCTATCCTGTTTAGTACGTAACTTTTTGTTAAACCCAAAAGTTGTGCGAGTTTGGCCTCAGACTCTAATACGCCATTAGTTTTATTTACCAAAAAGTGCGCTTTGAATATCGGATTGTGGATGATCTCTTCGATACCATTGTCAGCCATAATATAACCTAGTAACTCAATCGCTTTTTGGGTTATTTCTTTCGGTTGAGCGTTTTCGGAATAGACGGTTTCAGAATACGATTCTGCCATTCTAGTAATGGCTGCAACTGGGTCATTTTGTGCGAAACAAGCACTTCGAAAAGCCCCTGCAGATGAACCAATGAGATTTAGTGCTTTATTACGGCCATGAAAAAATTCATCAAAGAGATATTTATCTAAGCCAAATAAAGAGAACCACTTGGGACCACCGCTCGCTCCTAGAAATGAAGTGAATTGAGTTTGTGAAAATCCATTTTTTTGTAATACATTGAGCGCATTACGACCGGCAAAGATATCTAGCATATCTAAATTATCAACTCTTTAAGGTTATGGAATGATATTCAGTAAAGATTAAGGGAAGTTATTATAGGATAACTGAACTTTATTTTATACGTGGTATGGAAAATGGCACAAGGCACTTCATCGAGATATACCTATCAAACAACTTGCTACACACCAAATGGTGAAGTAGAAGGTAAAAATGTACATAAAAGGTCACTGCCTTCTGTCGGGCTTCCAAAAAAAACTCAGAGATTTCATATTGAAATTGCAAATCAAACTGAATTGGCAAAAAACTTTGCATGGTTTACTTTAGATAAAGTAAATGGACGACTAGATCGAATCGATGAAAAAAATTATTTGGTTGATTCCTCTGCTCGCACAGGTCGAAGACATGTAAGCAATGTATGTTTAGGAGCAAGTGTCCGTGATTCTGCTGCTGTTGCTGCGGAACACTCGGAACTAGCATCTGGGCAGAGAGTTACTATTGTCAAAAGTGGTATGTCTCATGGTTACAAGTTTGAAAGCATTGAGAACGGAGCACTACATTCTCATTTGGCTCGACCGACAGATCGAATTAGCTTTGATACAACGCTTATGGGGCAGACAAGTGGAAGAAATGAGATTTCTATCAAGGTAAGAAAAGAGTCTAAAAACTTAGGTGTAGATACTAATACTAAAAGTGAGGAAAAGGCTACATCAGGGTATGATTTAAAAAATATAGGCTGGTTTAAAGTTGCCGTCAGTGGTGACAAAATTTGGATGATTTCAAGTGCTTCAAAAGATGGTAATTTAGTTGAGTCCTGGGTTCAGGAAGCAAACACACTTAAAGTGACATTAAAACCTGTTTAAGCCACAGTTTGTGGCTTAAATATTCTATTTTTTACAGTTCGCTAGGAGTCGTTCAAAAAACTCTGCTCCTTTACGTTCAGCAAAGTCCATATTGCGCTCTGGTATCGACTCCGGCTCATTATAGTTCTCTAACGCTCTTTCGATACTCACTTCTCTAATAATGTGAAGCGTTGGATACGGAGAGCGATTAGTATAGTTTGTAGGAGAATCATAATCTTCGCCCTCAAATAGATACTCAGGGTGAAAACTCGCTATTTGATATTTTCCTTCGTAGCCTAACTCAAAGATTAAGTCTTCCGCTAAAGCGACTGCATCAAGATAACGATTAAAGTCATTAAACCCGTTAGGTAAAATAACTAAAGACGTTTCTGTATCGTCATGATTATCAAGGTATTGATATTCACTGATTAAAGCATCAACGATTTTTTTCAATTTTGATTCTTCAATAACGGAATATCGAATCGTGTCCTTTTCAACTTCCGGACGAGCAAAAGGGCAGATGTTGTATTTCATGATCACATCTTTAACCCATCTCGCCGTGTGACATATTAGTTCTGGTTGATTCATATGGATTACACTAATGCCAATTGTTCGTTGTTGTCTGCTAAAGGGTTCACTTCTACATCGACTTCATAAGATGAAAATTTACGAATATTAATTACGCCAGTATCAAAGATAAGATATTGACCTTTAATACCTTTTAGAGTGCCAGTAACTTCTGGCGTTTTATCAAAGTTAAACGATTTTACTTTTTTGGGGAATTCGGCAATAGGGAAATTAATTGCTTGAATATCTTCATATAAACGTTCGATTTTGTAATCGCCACTCTCCATTAGCAACTCATTCAAACGGTCTTCAATTTGTGGAATTAATTCCGCAGCAACGGCTTTAAGGTCTTGGTCATCATTGTGGCCTTTTAGCATGGCTTGCCAATGCGTTTTGTCATTCACTAGTTTTGCTAATTCGACTTCAACTAAACCGCTTAATTGACGTGTTGAAACACGGAAAATAAGTAGTCCTTGGGTAGCGCCTTGATCAATCCAACGTGTTGGAATCTGGCTATGGCGAGTAATGCCAACTTTAATTCCTGATGTGTTCGATAAGTACACATAGTGAGGAACAAAGCAATGAGTTTGAGCCCACTCTGGCTCTCTGCAGGTACCCTCTGAGAAATGACAAGTTTCTGGTTTCATTATGCACAAGTCACAGCTCGCTAATTTTTGCATACAGACATAGCAATGGCCTTGTGAGTAACTTTTTTTGGTCTTCTTGCCACAATTACTGCAAAGTATTTTACCAGAGTGAGTTAATTTGATTGTTTGGCCAATTAATTCATTAAGAGCCAATTTTTCATCGCCAACTTTGAGTTGATACTGAGCCATATTCGCATCATCTAGTGATGCTGGCATTTTCGAGAGCGTTCCAAACATATTTTTGCGTTCCGTACAGGCGCTTCAATATAGCGCAAGTAGTATTATTTATTTTTGTGAACTCATAATACCATTTTCATTGATGATTGTGGTTTGAAAATTGTATACAAAAAGGTAACAATTACGGCTTACTTAAATTTGTGGAATTTTGACATTGCTTGCTAACTTATTATTACTCTTAACAGCGGCGCTTTGGGGTTTTGGCTTTATTGCCCAAGTTTTGGGGATGGAACATCTTCAACCCTACGCATTTAACGGATACCGTTTCTTGGTTGGTGCGGTTAGTTTATTGCCTCTAATCTATTACTTTTATAAGAAAAAACAGTTGAAATTTGGTGAGAGTAAATCTCTTATCATTGGCTCTGTTGCGATGGGTGTTGTTCTATTTATAGCGGCCTCGTTGCAACAAGTGGGATTGTTATATACCACAGCCGCCAATGCAGGTTTTATTACTGGCTTGTACATCGTTATTGTGCCAATTATTGGCTTGTTGATTAAACATAAAACTGGCATGAATACTTGGGTTGGCTGCTTACTGGCGGTTATTGGTTTGTTCTACTTGAGTATTAAAGATGATTTTACGATTGGGTATGGTGACACCCTACAGTTAATTGGTGCTTGTTTTTGGGCGTTACACATTTTGATTATCGATCACTACAGTGAAAAACACTCACCTTTGATTTTGGCTTTTGTGCAATTTTTAATTTGTGGTGTTCTAAGTTTAGGTGTTTCAGGAGTAATAGAGACTACTGAAGTTGCAGATATTTTTGCTGCAAGTGGTGCATTACTTTATGGCGGCCTAGTGTCAGTTGGTATTGCTTATACCTTACAGATCATTGCACAGAAAAAGGCTCATCCAGCACATGCGGCGATTATTTTAAGCCTAGAAGCTGTGTTTGCAGCAATGGGTGGAATGTTGATACTTGATCAGCATTTAGCCGAGAGAGAACTTATAGGCTGTAGTTTAATGCTGGCAGGGATGTTGGTTTCTCAAATACCATTAAAATCATTCAAAAAATCAACTTCAACAGCTTAGACGTTTGAATACGTATGCATTAAATCGACTCTTGTGTTACTGCAATGTTAATTTCATTCCTAGGTGGGCATAGATTTACCAAGGGAATTATCCCGTTAATATTAAAGGGTCGATAATAATGATAAAAATATCCATACCAGCAGCGGTTATTGCTGCAGCATCTATTGTAAGTCAAACAGCCAATGCTGAGGCTATTTTGCATGCTTTTAACTGGGATTACAGTGAAGTTGCAGAAAAAGCCAATGAAATTGCAGAACTGGGATATAAAAAAGTTTTAGTTTCCCCTGCCTATAAGTCAACTGGAAATGAATGGTGGGCGAGGTATCAACCGCAAGATTATCGGGTAATCGACAATCCGCTCGGTAATACTGCTGATTTTAAACATATGGTGAAAGCACTACAAAAGGCTGGTGTTGAAACTTATGCGGACATCGTTTTTAATCATATGGCTAATGAAGCACACAAACGCAATGATTTAAATTATCCGGGCACTGAAGTACTGCAAGACTATTCAAACGAAGGTGTTGATGGATTGGTGTTATTTGGCAATATCAATCAAAACCTCTTTCAGAATGCTGATTTTAGACCTGCTCAATGTATTTACAATTATACGAGTGTTTGGGATGTGCATCACTACCGACTCTGTGGTGCAGCTCCGGATGTAGGGCTGCCGGATCTTGATGAAAATGACTGGGTGATTTCACAACAAAAGGTCTATTTAAAAACGCTTAAAGACATTGGAGTAACAGGGTTCCGAGTTGATGCGGCTAAGCACATGACAATTTCACACATCAACAAGGTTTTTACTCAAGAGATAAAGCAAGGTACACACGTTTTTGGTGAAATTATCACTACGGGTGGATCTGATAATATTGATTATCAAAATTTTCTTGGACCATATCTACATTACACTGACCACAGTGCTTATGATTTCCCGTTATTCAATCAAATGCATAAAGCGTTTCGTTTCGGTGGTTCAATGTCATACTTAGTTGATCCAGGAGCTTACGGGCAAGCGCTAGCTGGGAATCGCTCGATCACATTTTCTGTTACCCACGATGTTCCATTAAATGATGGTTTTAGACATCAGATTTTCAATGAAAAAGATGAACAGTTAGCAATGGCTTATGTAATGGGACGAGACGGTGGAGTTCCATTGATCTACTCTGACCATAATGAAAGTAATGATAATGGCCGTTGGCAAGATCTATATAAACGTGATGACATAAAAGGCATGCTTAAATTCCACAACGGGACTCAGGGCAGTGGTATGCAGGTGTTAAATCACGACGATTGTTTTATATTGTTCAAGCGTGATCATAATGGTGTCGTAGGGCTAAACAAGTGCGAACAGGGTAGAGACGTTTGGGTCAATACCGCTGTAGATAACTTATACTGGCATAGAAACTATCGTGATACTCTTTCAAACGATGTTCAAAATATCAGTTCACAATGGCACAAGTTTTATATTCCTGGCCGCTCAGCAAGAATGTGGTTAATGGAGTAATAGTCAGTTTTATGATTGAGGCAAAATAGACCATCTCTGGTCTATTTTTTTGCTTCTTAGTGTTACTAATCCACCAAATTGTAAAAATACAGCCTCACTTTGTGTCGGTCTGAGAAAAACATGATCATCGACATCCAATTTTGTATTTGTAGAGCCGTTCACTATTTCTTGGTTAGTGCTGGTTCCGAATAGTGGGTTAGCTTGCAATCCTTTTGGTGACTCATACTGAGCTAACCATTTGCCACCATAAATAAAGTAAGTTCTTTGAGTATTGGGATCCCAAAGTGGAATAATCTCTTTCGCAAATTCAATGGCAGGAAGTTGAGTTCCTTGTATTTTTTTCAATATCGGTGTTGCTATGTAAGCTGCAGGGACAAACTTAGCCAAACTCGGAATATCGAAATCAGTCGGTTTTACAAAGCATGAACCTGCAGCTAATTCATTGGCAACGGTTTTGTCCTTATGCATTAAAATGCTTGGGCTACCGGCGCCATTAAAGCAGAGTGTCTGCTTTTTATATTCAGGATTAAGCACATAGAGTCGATTAATAAAGCTCTTGTAAATAGCTTGTGATTCTTCATAGGCTTGCTGAGGAGATTTTACAATGCTTGGGATCTTAACTATGTGTGGGTCATATCCCATGAAACCAGCAAAACTTAAATGCTTTGGGTTCTTATCGATTACTTTTATTAATGAATCAAGTTGAATTGGATTTTGTAAACCACCTCTATGCAGACCGACATCAATTTCAACATTAATTTTAAAATGCTGATTTAAGGATTTTGCTAGCGCCAGATACTGTTGCAAGCGTGGCTCAGAGTCAATAAGCCATTGCAGTTGTTGCTTTGGGTTAAACGTAGTTTCACTACTCAATTGTTGATAAAAATTCTCTGCGGCTTTAATCGGCATAGGTTTACCGAGTAATACATCACTGTGTGGATAATGTTCCGCAATATGACTTAAAAATGGTTGATGAAATAGCATCAACTTGTTGGTCTTGGTTTTTTTTAATAAATAATCTAGTAATTCAGGTGAGGGCACCGACTTAGCCACGATTCGTAAATCTGTGCTCGAATTCATTATTGATTTTAGTTGAGTAATATTAGTATCGACTTTATCTAAATCGATCAACATTGTTGGAACAAAATCACCATGATTACGTAATTGATCATTCAGCTTCGAAAAATAGTGATTATGAGGTTGTCCGTTATCATTTGGTTTGAGCATCAATCCAGCGATACCAAATGCGGCACCTGCGGCTAAAAACTGTCTTCTTGAAATTGCCACGATGAACTCCTAAACCAATCCGAGAACTGAATTGATGTGGTCGTTTGTGAATATACGTTTGGGATCCATCAATTCACGAGTTCTTATGAATTCATTGAACATAGGATAGCGTGCAGCTTGCTCTTTAGCTGTCAGGGTGTGAATTTTCCCCCAATGAGGACGACCATCATATTTCAAGAAAATAGGCTCGATAGCGGCAAAATACTTCTTATAATCTTTATCATGGAAGTTATGGCAGCTGATGGCACAACCATCACGCTGATAAAACGGGCTCAGCCAAATATCGTCTGCTTTGATGTACCTAAATTCGAGTGGGAAGACGACATCAATATCAAGCTTTTTGATGGTATCAAGGACTTCTCTTAAGCAAGCAACACCATATTCGGCTGGGACGGTATATTCCATTTCGTTAAACAAAATGTCTCGTAAATTGCCAAAAACTTCATAATTTCGACCGGTTCTTATCTCTTCATCTACTGTGCTCGCTGCTTTATTAATGATAAAGTTTCGTAGAAACGGCACCGTTTCAATGACCTTGGATAATGTTTTGAAAGTACCGTAAGCATCGCCACTATTTTCGGTGGGTTCTAAAAGCTCATTTTCTGGAATTCTATCTATGGCAATACCGAGGATATATTCCGCATGCGGAATCGCATACATTTCAAAGTGGTCATGAGCGTCTCTTAGTGCCTCTGCTTGTTCTAGACCTTCGTTTAAGTCCATCATCCAGCTTCTTTCTTTCAAGTAGTACTTATCTTGAGCTTGGATGGTCATATGTGTCGTGGCACCAAGAACACCTATGTTGGTTCTAGCTGCATTGAATAGTTCTTTATTTTTATCTGCACTGCATTCAAGCTTTTCACCTAAACCGTTCACAAGATGTATTTTGGTGACAGTAGAGGATAAAGAACCAAATTTCATCCCGGTACCGTGTGTTGACGTCGCAATTGCACCGCCGAATGTTTGAGTGTTGATGTCGGGCATGTTTTCTAAGCTGAGACCTTTATTCCATAGGGGCTCCCCAACACCCGCTAAAAAGGTGTTCGCAGCAACATCAAAGGTTTTATTCTGAGTATCAATATTATTAATACCTTGAAAATAAGCCAGAGACATTTGAGTTTCGTTTATGGGAACCAACGGAGAAAATGAATGGCCTGCACCGACTAAGCGTATTTTCTGTTTGGTCTTTTTTATCATCTCACAAAGTTGGGTTGTATCTTGAGGAATGAGTCGTTCATTGGGTGTTGAGTACTGGTTTTGTGACCAATTAGTCCATGGAGTGACTTCCTTGCCATTTTTATCAAGTGCGCCTTTTCTTACATGAGATTCTGATATCTCTGAGTCACTACAACCGACTATATTTACGACACCAGCTGCTGTAGCGAGCTTTAATATTTGACGGCGGTCTAAGTTAATTTTTGTGAGATCCATAAACTATTCCCATGTCCTGTACTATGGTACAGTTTTAAAGTATGATATTCATAAGTTAGGATCAAGCAAAAGTTAATTATTTGTAAATATGGCTAAGCATTCAGAAATTAAAGAAAAAATCATCATCGCTACTCTGAAGATAATCAGAACGCAAGGAATGAGGTTTATACGACATAGAGCTGTTGCTGAAGAAGCAGGGGTTTCTCTAGGTTCGACAACGTATCATTTCAAAAATATTGAAGATCTTGTGCTATCTGCATTCGAGTATTGGTATGAAATGGAAGATGTTGGTAATAATCCTTATTTTGTTGCAATTGAGGCAGATATTCAGAGTATCGATAATGTTTCTTCCGCAGTCTTGGTCGATAAATTAGTTGAAGCTTGTGAGCGATATATTCGCAATCAAGTTGTTGATAAACGAGAAAATAGGGAAATTGAGCTCGCCTTCCATAATGAAGCGATAAGAAACGAACGACTCAGTTCATTGCTTGTACATTCATGGCAGTGTGAAATTGACCGGATTGAAAGCCTATATCGAATTTTAGGCTCGAGAACACCAATTCAGGATGCTGAGGTCACTTTTTCATTAATTCTCCATGTAGAAAAAAAACTGATGATGCTCCAATCAAGTGACAACTTTAAACAAGAATTTTCAAAATTAAGTGAGGTTCTTCGCCGTCATCTTCATCTCGTTGTACATGCAGCAGGTATTGCATAGTTAAGCTCAAAAATTAATAAGCGGAAATACGGTTTGTCTGAGATAATCACTGATTAAAATTAATTACTGGCATTCGAATAAGTAATTATCTTTCTTAGACGAAATATCTAAGCAAGGAGGCACAATTGAGAGGATAGAGTTTATGCTCAAAAAGTACTTCCAAGCGGTTGCCCTAATATTTTCCTTCATTATCATATCTTCTGCGCATGCCGACGTAATACTTCACGCCTTTAATTGGAAATACAGTGAAATCGCCCAAAAAGCTGACGAAATAGCATCAATTGGTTATAAAAAAGTCCTAGTTTCACCTGCTTATAAATCAACGGGTGGTGAATGGTGGGCAAGGTATCAGCCGCAAGATTATCGAGTAATTGAAAATCCGCTTGGTAATACTGAAGATTTTATAAACATGGTGAAAGCATTGAAAGCTGTTGGCGTAGAAACTTACGCAGACATCGTTTTCAATGATATGGCAAATGAATCACATACACGGTCAGATTTAAATTATCCGGGCAATGATGTTTTAAATCAGTATGCGGATGATGAAACAAAATATCATTCATTAATATTGTTTGGTGATATTAATCAAAACTTATTTAGTGGGAATGATTTTTTCCCAGCTCAATGCATTCACGATTACAATAATGTCGATGACGTTCAACATAATAGAATTTGTGGTAATCCACCTGATACCGGATTACCTAAATTGGCTTATAACGACTGGGTTGTGAGTCAACAGCAAGCCTATTTAAAAGCATTAAAAGCAATCGGTGTTACTGGTTTTAGAATTGATGCCGCAAAACATATGACTATCGATCATCTCAATAAAGTCTTTACGCCTGAAATCACAAAGAATATGCATATTTTTGGCGAATTAATCACATCAGGTGGTAAAGAGTCTATTGAGTATAAGCAATTCTTAGGACCATATTTAGACCGAACCAACTTCAGTGCTTATGATTTTCCACTCTTTAGCCAGATTAGAAGTGCATTTAGTTATATTGGCTCGATGAACTCTCTAGCTGAACCAAAACACGATGGTCATGCACTTGATAATAGCAGGGCTGTTACATTTGTGATTACTCATGATATTCCAATGAATGCTGGATTTCGATATCAGATTATGAATCCCACCGATGAGACACTTGCTTCGGTCTATGTATTGGGTAGAGATGGCGGGGTGCCGTTAATTTACTCTGATCATAATGAAAGTCACGATAATGCTCGCTGGCAAGATTTCTACAAGCGTAAAGATATAATTGGAATGATTAAATTTCATAATGCAACTCAGGGAATTCAAATGCATATATTAAGTCATGATGATTGCTCAATTGTATTTAGTCGAGGTAGTAAAGGTGTCGTTGCCATTAACAAGTGTTTGCAAGATAAAACGGTGAGTTTAGATCTGCCTTCGAGCGGCTTAAAGAATAATGGGGTTTATCAAGATATGTTGTCGAGAGATTCGCAACCATTAAATGAATTTGTCATTCATGGGCGCTCTGCGAGGATGTGGTTGTTAAAATAATTTAAAAGAATTTAACTCAAGCCCATGCTTCGTCGGGAAGCATGGGCTTTTTTATTGAATTTGTTTGTGAATTATTACTGGTTGTAATACAACTGTCATCTTTCGGTCATAAACTTCTCAACGTCAGAAAAGGCCAGTGTTTTCAGAAGCTGCGGAAGAAAACACAACAATAAAAAACAGAGGTTTTTAATGGAAAGTCAGGTCCAACAGCCTGGAAATAATTCTCAGTCGCTACTAATGAACAGTGGAACAACCCGCAGAGCTATCAAGGATAAGGCTACACGTATTGGTGTGTCTATCGGTGGTACTATGGTTTTTGTTGCCCTGTTACTTATTTTCTTCTATTTACTTTATGTTATTAAACCGGTTTTTGATGGTGCGAGCATCAAAGAATCAACGGTAGTTACAGAGCTAAATGATACTAGTGCTGCTAGAACTTTGATGATTGGCAGTGATGAGCAAAATCAAGTTTTATATAAAGTTACTTCTACTGGCCATGTTCAGTTCTATGATGTTACTTCTGGAAATCTAATTTCAAGTTTTTCTCCAAATCTTCCTCACGGTACTTCTGTTGTCAGTAGTTCTAAATCAATGCCAAGTCAGCAAATGTTTGCATTAGGTTTAAGTAATGGGCAGGCATTGGTCTTGGGAATAAAGTTTGGTGTTTCTTATCCAAATAATGTTCGTGTAATTACTCCTGAGGTTTCATTCCCAGCTGGTGAAGAACCGATAACTGTTGATCCTAATGGCGAGCCACTCACTAATCTTGCGTTTAGTCTTGGAGAAGACAAAATCTCGTTCGCATACCTCACGACCGCAAAGCAGTGGCGCATTGAGCGTCTAGAAGGCGAAGAAAACATGATGACTGAGGAAATTGAGTGGACGCCAGAAAGTGCGCTTGTTGAAGATGCTCCCATTCATGTTTCAAAGGTGATGATAACGCCTGATCAGCGTCAACTTCTTTTAAAAACTTCTGATAAAGTCTTTATTTATGATATCAATTACTTAGATGAATTAAGCTTATTGCAAGTATTGAACCTTGAAATTAATGACACCAAAGTCAGCGACATTGAGTTATTGGCTGGTGCAAGTTCATTAATAGTTTCTTATGACTCAGGTTTAATCAGCCAATATTTTCAAGTTAATAGTGATAAAGGGCGCTTATATCAACTGATTCGTAGCTTTGATGATATTGCCCCCGTTGGTGCAATGGCAACTGAGTTTTATCGTAAAAGCTTTGCAGTAGTGAGTCCTGAAGGCCAACTTACATTATTGTATACAACCAGTCAGCGCGAATTATTGAGCGAAAAGTTCGATATCCCTCAACCACAATCGTTGGGCTTTAACCCTCGATCAAATGGTTTAGTGGTTGAATCCCAAGGTAAGTTACACTTATTTTCAGTCGATAACCCACACCCAGAAGTTTCGTGGAGTGCACTTTGGGAAAAGGTATGGTACGAAGGTTATCCTGAGCCAAAGTACGTTTGGCAATCAACATCTGGATCGGATGACTTCGAAGCTAAATTAAGCTTAATGCCATTGGCATTTGGTACCATGAAAGCGGCATTTTACGCAATGTTATTCGCAGTTCCTATCGCAATTGCAGGAGCGATTTATACCGCTTACTTTATGTCTTCAACGGTTCGTGGTTTTATCAAACCAACCATCGAAATCATGGAAGCGTTACCAACGGTAATTCTTGGTTTCCTAGCAGGTTTGTGGCTAGCGCCACTGATCGAGGAAAATTTACCTGGTATCGTAATGTTGTTAATTGCTTTACCTGTGTCCATTCTTGTTTCAGCATTTTCTTGGAGCAAGTTACCAATGAAATGGAAGCAACGTTTGCCTGACGTTTATCAAGAGCTGATGTTGATTCCTGTCATATGCTTTGTCGGCTGGTTGTCTTTCGCATTAAGCCCAACTATCGAACTTGCTTTCTTTGGCGGAGATACCCGTGCATTCATTACCAATGAGCTTGGTATTACATTTGACCAACGAAATGCATTAGTTGTTGGTATTGCAATGGGCTTTGCTGTTATTCCAACGATTTTCTCAATTGCTGAAGATGCTATTTTTTCTGTTCCGCGTCATTTATCAAATGGCAGCTTGGCATTGGGTGCTACACAATGGCAGACCTTAACACGTGTGGTTTTACTTACAGCAAGTCCAGGTATCTTCTCTGCAGTCATGATGGGGTTAGGTCGTGCCGTTGGTGAAACAATGATTGTGTTAATGGCGACTGGTAACACAGCGATTTTGGAATGGAGTGTATTCGAAGGAATGCGAACTCTCGCAGCTAACATTGCAGTTGAAATGCCTGAATCTGCGATTGGAAGTTCCCACTATCGAGTATTGTTCTTAGCCGCATTTGTGTTGTTTATATTTACTTTCTTCTTTAACACGATTGCTGAAGTTGTTAGACAAAGATTGCGTGAAAAATATAGCTCGCTATAAGAATAAAAAGGATTAAACAATGATTTCTTTACTAATTATTTTGAATCAGAGCTTAAGAGGTTCACGCAATGGGTAAGTGGTTTAAATCAGGCTCACCGTGGATCTGGATGACGGGTGGAGCAGTAAGTTTAAGTTTGATTGCTGTATTAGGTTTGTTGTTATTAATTGCTTGGCGAGGCCTAAGTTACTTCTGGCCTGCTGATATCTATCAATGGCAGCTGAAGGATCAAAATGGAACAGAATCTACGTTAATCGGCGAAATATATGATCGTGAAGATGTTCCAACAGAGCGTTTAGAATCAGCGGGTCACAAGTTTAAGAATCATCCTGGCGAGACAGTTACTCGTTATTTAATTAAAACCGGTAACCGTGAACGCGTAAGCTTAGACTTCCGTTGGGTTATGGCCACAGATATCGTTAGCCGTTCGACGCCAAAAGGCATTGCTAAGTTTGAGCGTAGTAAAAACGGCAATTTCTATGGTTACCCTAAAGCCGTTATTGTTGATGGCAAAAAAATCGCAGGTGATGATTTAATAACTGTTCTTCAACAACAAATTGAACGTGCTGTTGAACTGACTGACAAAGCTCATTCACTGCAAAAGAGTGAAATAGGTACGATCAACTACGAGCTTGAACAATTACGTTTGTCAGCCCGAAAACTTGAGTTAGAAAATAAGTTAACGGAAGCTAAGAAATTAGAGTTTAAGCAGAAAAAAGAACAACTGAATAAAGATTACCAAGTTCTTGAAAAAGAGTTCTTTGACTTCAAGAAACAGTCTGGGCGTGATTCGGTTCTTGTTAAAGATATGACAGGCGATACCATTAAGCTACCACTGGATACAGTACTCGATGTGACTTTTGTTAATAGCATGAGCACACTCGATAAGCTAGGACATTGGTTTATTGGTGTTGGTAAGTTTGTTGCGGACGATCCACGAGAAGCCAATACAGAAGGTGGGGTATTCCCAGCGATTTTTGGTACGGTATTCATGGTTATGCTTATGGCGGTAATCGTAACACCATTTGGCGTTGTTGCTGCAATATACCTACATGAATATGCTAAGAAAGGCCCAATTACTAAGATGATCCGCATTGCGGTGATTAACTTGGCTGGTGTTCCATCGATAGTTTATGGTGTATTCGGTTTAGGCTTCTTTGTATATATGGTTGGTGGTTCAATTGACCAACTTTTCTATCCTGAAGGGCTGCCTTCTCCAACGTTTGGTTCACCAGGTGTCATTTGGTCTGCACTAACGTTAGCAATTTTGACTCTGCCTGTAGTTATTGTTTCAACAGAAGAAGGGTTAAGCCGAATTCCAAGTTCAGTTAGGCAGGGCAGTTTAGCTTTAGGAGCAACCAAGGCTGAGACCTTATGGCGTATTGTTGTTCCTATGGCCAGCCCAGCAATTATGACGGGATTAATTCTAGCTGTAGCCCGTGCAGCGGGAGAGGTTGCACCACTAATGCTGGTCGGTGTCGTGAAGCTTGCGCCAACATTACCAATAGATATGAACTTTCCATTTGTTCATTTAGAACGTAAATTCATGCACTTAGGGTTCCATATCTATGATGTAGGATTTCAAAGTCCTAACGTTGAGGCAGCAAGACCACTGGTATATGCAACATCTTTCTTACTTGTTTCTGTCATTGTTGCACTTAATTTAACAGCAATTAGTGTGCGTAACCACTTACGTGAGAAATACCGTTCATTAGAACACTAATCGATTAACGAATAATGGTGATTGCCATTGGTGATCACCCTAAAGAATTACCTGATTTAGTTAGGAAAGAAAATGATTTCAATAGACCAAGAAAAATTAAACACGGATGCGGAAGTCATCGATTTAGCAACTTTGACTGCAGCTGAGACTGCGCTTGAAATTCGTAACTTAAACTTACGTTATGCTGAAAAGCAGGCTTTGTTTGATGTTTCGATGAAAATTCCAAAGAAACAAGTTACCGCATTTATTGGTCCTAGTGGTTGCGGTAAGTCAACTTTATTACGTTGTATCAATCGTATGAACGACTTGGTTGATTCATGTCATATTGATGGTGAAATTCTTTTGCATGGTCAAAATATCTACGATAAAGCCGTAGATGTTGCAGCACTTCGTCGTAACGTAGGTATGGTGTTTCAAAGACCAAACCCGTTCCCTAAGTCTATTTATGAGAATGTAGTCTATGGTCTACGCTTACAAGGGATCAACAATCGTCGCTTACTGGATGAAGCTTGTGAACGCTCTCTTCGTGGTGCAGCTATTTGGGATGAAGTTAAAGATCGACTTCATGATAATGCATTTGGTTTATCCGGTGGTCAGCAACAGCGTTTGGTCATTGCAAGAGCTATTGCGATTGAACCAGAGGTGCTTCTACTCGATGAACCCACTTCGGCTTTGGATCCAATTTCGACATTAACCATTGAAGAACTGATCACTGAATTAAAATCGAAGTATACTGTAGTGATTGTAACCCATAACATGCAACAAGCGGCGCGTGTGTCGGATCAAACGGCATTTATGTATATGGGTGAGTTAATTGAATATGCTGACACTAACACCATATTCACCACACCAAAGCAAAAGAAAACAGAAGACTATATTACTGGTCGTTACGGATAATACATCTTCAAGACGATGGCTGTTCTTTCGAGGTAGTTTGAACAGTTGATCTTCTAGATTAAGGAAGTAGATAGATGGAAAACATAAGTTTAAATAAACATATTTCTGGTCAATTTAATGCTGAGCTGGAAGATATCCGTAATCGCGTATTAGCTATGGGTGGATTAGTTGAACGCCAACTTGAGCAATCCTTGGATGCTTTAAGTGCATTAGATGCTGAACTCGCTAAAAAAATTATCGAGGGAGATCATAAAGTTAATGGAATGGAAGTTTCCATTGATGAGGAGTGTACAAGAATTATTGCTAAGCGCCAACCTGCTGCAAGTGATTTACGTTTGATCATCGCTATATCGAAAACTATTGCAGATCTTGAGCGTATTGGTGATGCTTGTGTTCGCATTGCTAAGGCAGCATTAGATAAACGTAATAAGAATGAACAACCATTATTAGTAAGCATTGAAAGCATGGGGCGTCATGCAACGCGCACTTTACATGCTACTTTAGATGCATTGGCTCGCATGGATGCCGATGCGGCATTTGAGCTTCATAAGGAAGATGCAAAGCTCGACAAAGAGTATGAAGGTATTATCCGTCAGTTAATGACTTATATGATGGAAGATCCTCGCTCAATACCTGGAGTTCTCGATGTACTTTGGGCTGCACGAGCTGTGGAACGAGTAGGCGATCGTTGTAAAAATATTTGCGAATATGTCATTTATTACGTTAAAGGTAAGGATGTTCGCCATACATCTTATGAAGATATGGAGAAAGATCTGCAAAGTTAATCTTTTGACAGGATAACCATCTACAGCCTTGTTATTGAAAAGTAACAGGGCTTTTTTGTTTGTTATCACTGTGATAAATTTGTGAAAACAAAAAGATAAGATAAGTAGCAAAAAAGGAAGGCTGTGTGAAGAAATGGATATCTGCAGGGTTTTTATTGCTTACAGGTTGTGCTCACTTTACCCAATGGAAATATTTTGAACCTGCTAATGAGCCAACAAACACTCAATCTTTAGTTTACGTTTATCATGATTGTTCAAAAGGTAAAATTGAAGGGCAAGGTGTTACAGTTGCTATCAATCAAATTGATAAAGCCTATATGCCTAAAGGATCTTATTTTGCGACATACCTCGATGTGGGGCAGCTACAGCTTACTTCCACTGTTTTAGATAAGAGTTACGACTTTAAATTACACGCAAAACCAGCTCAGACCGTTTATCTCAAATTGAAATTCAATAATGATGAATCCTTAACTACGCAACAAATACCACACCCAAAAGCAAAAAAAGAAATTATGAACTGTAGATTAGCTAAATCAGGCTATTACACCAGTACTGATGCTTCTTGATACCCTATCGGGAATTCGTTGGTTTCAATAAAGCTATACTCCACAGTGAAAATAGATATCAAAACAAGTTATTATAAAAAGATTGAAATGGAGACTATTATGCTTGCCATCAATATATTTATGATAAGTTTTGAGGAATTATGAAAATATCTATTGTGGCTTTATTTGCGATCACCTCATTTCCGGTACTAGCTCAGAATGCGTATCTGTGCAATAACGGGCACGCCAAGAGAAAAGTTGAAGTCGTGTACAAAGAGCAAAATGCAAAAGTACCCTGCGATGTTAAATATACAAAGTCAGGAGGTACAGCCGTTGTCTGGAATGCGAGTCACCAAGTTGGTTATTGTGAATCAAAAGCTCAGTCATTTAAGTCGAAGTTGGAAAGCTTAGGTTGGCAGTGCTCACAAAAAAAATAACTTTAAAATGATAATTTGTTTTAATGTCCAATAATTACCTTTATTAAATTGATATCACATGTACCAGTAAACTGAGGTATAATTTAAGGATAAGAATATACATTTAAAGTAGCAATGTTACCTCAGTTATCCCACAAGCATACGATTGAACCTCTTTATTTAGAGTACCTATTAGAATTAGAAAAAAGCCACTTTAGTGGTGAGGTAGATAAGCGTTACAACGCTAGGGTTGTTCAAGCCACTGACAACTCCGTTTACCAATTTCTTCCTCAGGCCATTATTTACCCTAAAACACAAGCTGATATACAGTTTGCTCTTCAATTGGCGAATCAAGATAAATATATCGGTATCACCTTTAGCCCTCGAGGCGGTGGTACAGGAACCAACGGACAATCGCTAACCCATGGAATTATCATTGATATTTCTAGGCATATGACCAAAGTCCTCGAGGTCAATGCCGAAGAAGGTTGGGCTCGAGTAGAAACGGGGTTAGTTAAAGATAAGCTCAATGATGTATTACGTCCTTTCGGATTCTTTTTTAGTCCAGACCTATCTACTTCTAATCGTGCAACCATTGGCGGAATGATTAATACTGATGCATCTGGTGCTGGTTCTTTAGTCTACGGGAAAACGTCTGATCATGTTCTTGAATTATCAAGTGTGCTGATGGATGGCTCTGTACTTAATACTCAACCAGTAGAAAAAAGTGCTGCATTAAATGGCAAACCACTGTTTTCAGCCATAGCTAATGATTCTTTAAATGAGCGTCAATTAATTCTAGATCGCTTTCCTAAACTGAATCGTTTTTTGACTGGCTACGACTTAAAGCATCTCTGGAATGATGAACTCACGCAGTTTGACCTTACACGTATTCTAACTGGTTCAGAAGGGACATTAGCTGTCATAACTGAGGCTAAATTAAACCTTACGCCAATTCCTAAAAAACGATTTCTTGTTAACATCAAGTATGATTCTTTTGAGTCAGCGTTGAGACATGCTCCGCACTTAGTTGCAGCCAATGCAACCGTAGTTGAAACGATTGATTCTAAGGTGCTTAATTTAGCTAAAGAAGACATTATTTGGCATTCAGTGTCAGATTTGATTTCAGATGTTGACGGTAAAGTCATTGATGGCATCAATATGGTTGAGTTTGCTGGCAATGAAGCAGAAGTTCAGCAAAAAGTTGAAAACATTAAGCTCATTCTCGATCAGCAACTAACGAATCAAACGCCTGGCTTAATTGGTTATCAATATACTGATAATTTAGCGAGTATCGGCAAAGTCTACGCCATGCGTAAAAAAGCGGTGGGTTTACTTGGGGCAACAAAGGGTAACCGGAAACCGTTAGCTTTTGCTGAAGATACCGCAGTTCCTCCTGAAAACCTAGCCGACTTCATCATGGAGTTTCGAACGTTACTTGATTCACATAACCTTCAGTATGGTATGTTTGGCCACGTTGATGCTGGTGTACTTCATGTCCGCCCAGCGTTGGATATGTGTGATCCGGCTGATGAAAAGTTACTTAGAGTTGTATCAGATGAAGTGAACGCACTCACCCAAAAATACGGTGGTTTAATGTGGGGCGAGCACGGGAAAGGTGTTCGTGGAGAATATGCTCCTGATGTATTTGGTCAAGAGTTATATCAACTTCAATGCAAGATTAAAGGACTATTTGATCCGAATAATAGACTGAATCCTGGCAAGTTATTTGCACCTGATGCCAATTCATTAAAATATGATGTTGATAGCGAAAAACGTGGCAGCTTCGACCGTCAGATTCGTATTAACGTTCGCCAAGAATTTCCAGATGTGATGAATTGCAATGGTAATGGCTTGTGTTTCAATTATTCGGCCAATTCACAAATGTGTCCATCATTTAAAGCTACTGGAGATCGTATTCAATCGCCAAAAGGGCGAACCAGTGTGATGCGGGAATGGTTACGCTTGCTCGAAAACAATCATGTTGATATTCACAAGCTTGTGACTGAAAAGGGCGAGGGGCTACTTAGCAGAGTTAAGAACTCAGTTTCTAAAGAATATGATTTTTCTCATGAGGTCATGGAGTCTTTACAAGGCTGCTTGGCTTGTAAAGCTTGCTCAAGTCAATGCCCTGTAAAAGTTGATGTACCAAAATTCAGAGCTCAATTTTATGATGTGTATTACAAGCGCTATATGCGCCCAGCTACCGATTATTTAGTTGCTAGCATAGAGCAAAGCTTACCAATGATGGCAAGCATGCCGAGACTCATTAATGCTGTGTCGCAAAATGGTTTTAGTCAGTGGTTGATTAAAAATACGTTAGGCTATATCGATGCGCCAGCGCTTTCAATCCCGACATTAACAGAACAATTAAAGCAGCATAAAGCGATTACCTATTCGCTTGAAAAACTAAAGAGCATCTCTGAAGCAGATAGAAAGCAATATGTGTCAATTGTACAAGATCCATTCAATAGCTTTTACGATGCACAATTGGTTTTTAAATTGATCAAACTTGTTGAGGCTTTAGGGTTTAATCCAGTGTTATTGCCGTACAAACCTAATGGCAAACCGATACATATTAAAGGCTTTCTTAATCGTTTTGCTAAAACTGCGAAAGATAGCTCCGACTTTTTGAATCAAATTCATGAATTGAATATTCCTATGATCGGTTTAGATCCTGCATTAGTGCTCTGTTATCGCGATGAATACAGAGAGATTTTAGGTAATGAACGTGGCGATTATCAGGTTCTCTTAGTGAATGAATGGCTTGCTAACATTGAGGCTAAGCCAAATCTCGTATCTGATAATTCTCGATATACCTTGTTTAATCACTGTACAGAAGCTACAGCAAGACCAAATTCAGGCAAAGAATGGCAACAGATTTTCAGTGCTTTTGGGTTAAATTTAAAGCTCGCAAGCGTAGGATGCTGTGGTATGGCCGGAACTTATGGTCATGAGGTCAAAAACCTTGAGCGCAGTAAGACGTTATTCGATTTATCTTGGAAGGAATCTGTAGCTGAGAATTTGCCTGAAAATGTACTCGTTACAGGGTTTTCTTGCCGAAGTCAGGTAAAACGATTTGCTAACTTTAGAAGTCAACACCCAATAGAAGTACTATTAAAGGCAATCAAATAAAAAGAGACTACATATGAGTGAGCCTACATCAGAATCAGTTTTGAAGGACTTTTCATTAAGACAAGATGTCTGTGATGAGGAGCCTTTATTTGACATTGATGCAGAGGGAAATTGGTTTTATCAAGGCTCACCATTGCCTAAAAAGTTTGCGAAATTATTTTATTCAATCCTCTTTTATCAAGATGAACAACACTATTTAATTACCCCCGCAGAGAAGGTTAAAGTACAGGTTGAGCAAGAACCGATTAAGATTATTGACTACCAATTGTTACAAGGTGGGCAAGTAGAAATTACTACAAGCTTGGATTTCAAATTCATGCTTGAATCTTTAAATGCTTTTACGGTATCAGGTAATAAAATTACTTGTTCAATTCAGCATGGCCTAATAGCAAGTTTTAACCGTCCGACTTACTACCGATATATTGATGAAGTGATTTTAACTTAACATCTTAATCATAATTGGATATGTTAGAGTTTACATGGAATGTAATCTTGGTTGGTGTCGAATGGATAAGTATCAAAATCTCGGTTCATTTTTTTCACAGTTGAATGGAGCCATTCAAAAAGAGCTCGATTGTCGTTTGAAGAAATATAATCTTGATTCAAAGCTCTATTATGTTTTGTTTTACCTCTGGGAAGAAGAGGGTGTAACTCAAACTGTTTTATCTGCTCGGTGTTCTGTAGCTAATTACAGTATGACGAGGATGCTCGATCAGCTACAAGAGTTAAACCTTATCGTACGTCAGCAAGAGAAAGATAATAAAAGAGCGTTTCATGTGTTTTTAACTGATTCGGCAAAAGCGCTTGAAAATGATGTCAACATAGATGTAGAGGTAATATACCGATCGTTTTTATCTAATTTGACCCTCGATGAAAAGAGTAATTTGCTATCATTATTAAGTAAGCTAAAAATATGATTTATCTGCATGGGTTTGTTTTCTAATGAAAGTTATTCCTTCAAATAATTATAGTTCTAGATGGTTTACTTACGACCATCAACTGTCTGCATCATCTCTCCATTTTTAATTTCCTTATTTGTTTTTATACATCTTTAAAACAATTTGAGGAAACTATTATGAAACGTACACCTGAACCATTCCGTATTAAAATGGTTGAACCTATTCGTATGACTACTTTAAATGACAGGCAACTGGCATTGGCGGATGCGGGGAACAATCCGTTTTTACTTAAAAGTGAAGATGTTTACATCGATCTATTAACTGACTCAGGTACTGGGGCGATGAGCGATCGTCAATGGGCTGGTTTAATGATGGGAGATGAATCCTATGCAGGTAGTCGTAGCTTTTTCAACCTAGAAAAAGAAGCGCAAAGAGTATTTGGGTATAGACATATCATTCCGGTACATCAGGGAAGAGGGGCCGAGCAGGTATTATTTCCTTGTTTAGTCGAGAAATGCCAAGGTGAAAATCCTGTTTTTATATCTAATTATCACTTCGATACTACTGCTGCCCATGTTGAGCTAAATGGTGCAAAAGCAATAAATACATTAACGAAAGAAGCGTTAGATACTCAAGCGTATTATCCGTGGAAAGGCAACTTTGATATTGAGGCGTTAAAAAGTCAAATTGCTAGTAACAGACCTGAAAATATTGCAGGTATCATTATTACCATTACCTGCAATAGCTCTGGAGGACAGCCAATTTCAATGGAGAACATTAAGTCCGTCTCAGAAATGGCTAGACAGCATAAAATTCCAGTTATTATAGATTCAGCTCGCTTCTGTGAAAATGCATGGTTTATCAAGCAAAGAGAAGAGGGTTATGAAACTAAATCGATTGAAGAAATTGTTGCTGAAATCTATTCAAATGCGGACATGCTCACTTTATCAGCCAAAAAAGATCCCATGGTAAATATCGGTGGTTTACTGTGCATTCGAGATGACAAGGAATTATTTCAAGCTTGTCAGAGCCGATGTGTGCCGATGGAAGGATTTGTCACATACGGTGGTTTAGCTGGCCGAGATATGGAGGCATTAGCAGTAGGACTTCAAGAGTGTACAAATGAAGATATGCTGAACTATCGAATCAACCAAGTAGCTTATTTAGGCGAAAGGTTAAAGGGCGGTGGGATACCAATCCAATACCCCACAGGCGGACATGCTGTATTCGTCGATGCTAAGAAATTTTTGCCACATATACCAGCGGAGCAATTTCCTGCCCATGCTTTGGCAAATGAGCTTTATCTTGAAGCTGGGATTAGAGGTGTTGAAATTGGTTCACTGTTACTTGGAAGAGATCCTGATACGGGTGAGCAGAAATGTTCACCATTTGAATTATTGAGGCTCACAATTCCAAGGCGCACGTATACAAATGACCATATGGATTATATCGCTGATGCACTTATCGAGGTATACAAACGCCGAGAGCAGCTGAAAGGCTTAGACTTTGAGTACGAACCTAAAATCTTAAGGCATTTTACCGCAAGGCTTAAATTTGTAAGCTAAATAAGGCAATAAAGCCTAGACCAATCGCAATTAAGGCACAGTTAACGATCCGGTTCACTGTGTCTTGTTTGTTTTGATTTTGTGTTAAACGTGCAAGCAATTGATCTTTCTTATATACCCTGCAAACCACATTGTTATGGGTCGGGTCAACAAACATTTGAAATCGACAATTATGCCCATTTGATAATTTAATTTTATGATCACTAGAAGGAGAAAAGTTAAAAACTTTTTTGACCGACTGCCCATTAAGGAACAGTTCTTCCATACCAAACCAGTTACTGGCTTTTAATTCAATGATGTCTTGATCTACCTGATATTGAAAGCGCACAAAGAAATCCTTTTCTTTATTTTAATTATCTTTAATTCAAGCAAACTCTCAGAAATTTTCCATCCAAAATGATGAAAAACTTTGTTCTCTTATAAAGTTCATACCATATAAAAAAAAGATACTCATCAATTCAAATGCAAGTGCTATTGTCCTAAAAATGCGTTATGTACTTTTAACGTGCGTCTAAACTCATTTATCAATTCAGCTGAATAGGCGGAAATATTATGAAGCGAGTAAAGAAGTTAACTCTCATTGTACTCACAGCATTTCAATGCTCAATGTCATACGCATCCGTGTTTACAATACATCCTGGTTATCTTGACGTTGGCGTCCAAGAGGATATGTCCTGTGCTGTTGTGAATTTTTTTATTGATATTGCAAAACAAGAAGATTTACAACTGCGATTAGTTCCTAGTCCACTTCAGACGGCTCGTAACAAAATTTATCATTACGAAATTGATGTTTCTGCTCATGGTATTTCAAACATTAACACCCAAGCTAAACCAGAATATGCTGTTGCTTCAAAACCTTATCTTAATGTTCAACGAGGGTTCACAGTGTTAAAAGATTCGCCTTTTGCTTCAATGAAAAAACTGCCAAAAGGTTCGAAGGTTGCGGTAATGGATGAGAGCACCGCACTACAAGATATTAATAATCAATATAAAGGTGATTTCAAATTAACGATTGTATCTAAGTTAGAAGGTAAAGCTCGTGAATTGCTTCGACAGCATAAAGTTGATGCAATTGCTGAAGGTTACACTGGTTTTTGGTTTAATCCTGATGATGCTAAAGACTTAACAATGATTGATGTTCATTCTTTAGATGAAAATGATCCAAACGCTGAAGGATTAGCTTTCTGGGTTCAAGATGAGGAACCTGAATTACTTGGAATTATTAATAAAGGGGTTAGAAGGATTAAACATTCTCATCATCAATTTGAAAACATTTATCGTTTTTATCAAGAAAATGGTACTTGTGATACTCATTATGCATTTCCTAAAGTAAGGGGATAAATCAAAGTGATTTAGTCGCTGCCTTGAATATGATTCAAGGCAGCTTTTTTAGCGTTCACCGGTTAATTAAGCGACACAAATTTAAGATTACTAACTGGTGGGTAACCTTGATCTGGCGAATTAGCCGCCAATGGAATTCGTTTAAGATTTAAATTTAATTTGTATACTAGCAAGCCCTGCTTAATCGGTGGAATGGTTGCAACAACATTGTCATAAGCTAATCGTTTATGGCCATTAAGTAGAAAGTTACTTGGTAAGTATTCTTGCAAAATTGAACCACAGTTGGGGCAAGCAAGATCATTATTTCTAATATTAGCTAAAACGGCAGTGTTTCCGCCGCAGAGGCCGTTATCTCCTGACTTAATACATCTTCTTCTCTGACCGAAAACGCTAGAGACATTTGTCACAGTCGCAAAAATAGGGTGTCTTCTCACAATACTATTTGCTTCAAGCAAAAACTCCCATGCAGCAGGGTTATAGTTAATATTGGCGAGGACATCAATCTTATGCTCTGCAGCAAGTCTTCGGATTTGATAGTTCACTGCATCGCTAATTAAGTCAACACAGATTAATGGCATGATATTACCGTATTTTGTCTTCACGACAGTTAGATATTTACCTTGGCGCATTCCTAAACCGTTCCGCGGTGAGGCCTCATAAAATGATGGGCGAATCTTATAGCCGAATTCTATCCAGTTTTTGCCAATGATAGGCGTACGACTGTACCTGTTTTCATCGTAATAGGAGCCAGCGATAATTACCATGTCATGCTGTTTTGCGATCGTTTTGAGCTTTTGAATTATCTTATCTCTTTTGGGTTGGGGGTAAGATAATGATAATTCTGGAAGAATCAAAACATTTGCTTTATTTTTAACTGCTTCAGCAGCACACATTAACACCCTTTTGGAAGTTTCATCAGTTGCTAAATGGAGGCCTGTCACAGGGTTGATTTTTAAATCAATTTGAATTTGACATTGAGCATAAACAGGCAATGATTTTAACGATTGAGTATTGGTATGATCGAAAATTTTTACTGTCGGTAAACTTGTTTGTGTAATCTTTTCTGTTTTAGTTACAGGAATTTTTTTCGGTACAGTTGGAGTAGATGAGCACGCACTTAGGAGAAGAAACACATACACGATGAATATAAATTTAGGAAATGAACGCACACTCAACCTCACATCATAATGAATTCAGTGTCAATTCTATGTCATTATCGTCGTTTGAAAGGTTAAAGAAAGTTAACTTTAGAATCGATGTTCAGAAATGAACCTTAAAACGTTGATGAGTGAGATGTACTTAGCACCTGAGTGGATAGATTTATTGGTAAAGCTTCACCAATGCATGATTTAGAAAGGACCGCTGTATCATATTCAATGTGAAAGAAGCATAGCCAGTTGATAAAGGCCGTTAAGCAGATTATTGCAAAATCAAGTTATCACTTTGCCCCGAACGTGGTAAAGGTGTTCGAAGGTTCAGTGATAGAATGTAAAAACTTCAGAGTACAGCTAGTAAATAAATAGGCTTTATCGTTTATACATAAAAAAACCACTGCTAAGCAGTGGTTTCTTGTAATAAGTAGAACTACTTAACTCGCATGCCAGGTTGTGCACCTTCATGTGGTTCAAGAATCCATAAATCCTTACCACCTGGGCCAGCAGCTAACACCATTCCTTCTGAAATGCCAAAGCGCATTTTACGAGGAGCAAGGTTCGCAACCATTACGGTTAACTTACCTTCTAAATCTTCAGGTTGATATGCAGACTTGATTCCTGCAAATACTTGCTTGGTTTCGCCACCTAAATCCAATTGGAATTTAAGAAGTTTATCTGCACCTTCGACGTGTTCTGCTTTAGCAATACGTGCGATTCTTAGGTCAAGCTTTGCAAAATCATCAAACTGAATTGTGTCACTGATAGGATCATCAGCCAATGGATTTGATGATTGATCTACAGGCTTTTCTTCTATCGCTTTTGGTGTTGTTGCTACAAGGTTTTCTTTTGATTCATCAACCATTTTAGCAACTTTGTCCATGTCTACGCGCTGCATCATTGCTTTGAAAGCATTGATTTCATGACCACTGAAGTCTGTTTCTAAGCTATCCCACGTAAGTTCAGTATTCAAAAACGCTTCTACATCAGTAGACAAGCGAGGTAATACAGGTTTTAAGTAAGTGGCTAAAATGCGGAACAAGTTCAGAGCATTCGAGCAAACTTGATGCGTTTGTTCTAATGTTTCTTCTGCTTTTACCAGTTTCCATGGCTCCATATCTGCAACGTAAGCATTAGCGATATCAGCAAGTGCCATTATTTCACGCATGCCTTTACCAAATTCACGCTTTTCATAGCATTCAGCAATCACATTTTTTTTAGCTATAAACTGCTCGACTAGGCTTGTATCTTCAAGTTTAGCTAGTTTTCCATCGAAACGTTTTTTAATAAATCCAGCAGTACGTGACGCTAAGTTAACCAATTTTCCAACAAGGTCAGAGTTTACACGCTGTGCAAAGTCCTCGAGGTTTAAATCTAAATCATCAATGCGGCTACTCAGCTTGGCAGCATAGTAATAACGTAAGTATTCTGGATCTAGATTATCTAAATAAGTTCGAGCCTTAATAAAGGTTCCCTTAGATTTAGACATTTTAGCGCCATTAACCGTTACATAACCGTGAGCATATACGCTTGTAGGTTGGCGATAACCAGAACCGCTCAGCATTGCTGGCCAGAATAAACTGTGGAAGTAAACGATGTCTTTGCCGATGAAGTGGTAAACCTCAGCGTCAGAATCTTTTGACCAAAAATCATCAAAATTAAGGTCATCACGCTTATCACAAAGGTTTTTAAATGATCCCATGTATCCGATAGGAGCATCTAGCCAAACATAGAAGTATTTACCTTCGGCTCCAGGGATTTCAAAACCAAAATAAGGCTTATCACGGCTGATGTCCCACTGTTGAAGGCCTTGCTCAAACCATTCATTCAGTTTGTTAGCCATTTCTTGTTGTAAAGAACCAGAGTGGGTCCACTCTTTCAACATGTCTTCAAAAGCTGGTAAATCGAAGAAGAAGTGTTCTGAGTCTTTCATAACGGGCGTCGCACCAGAAACAGCTGATTTCGGGTTAACTAGGTCCGTTGGGCTGTACGTTGCACCACAAGCATCGCAGTTATCGCCATATTGTTCTTCTGATTTACACTTCGGGCAAGTGCCTTTTACAAAACGATCAGGTAAGAACATTAACTTTTCAGGATCAAATAACTGAGAAATGGTTCTGGTTTTGATGTAGCCATTTTCTTTCAGCTTTAAATATATATCACTTGCTAACTCACGATTTTCAACACTGTGAGTCGTATGGAAATTATCAAAGCCAATACGAAAATCAGCAAAATCTTGCTCATGTTCTTTTTGAACCTGTGCAATCATTTCCTCTGGCTCAATACCCATCTGTTGAGCTTTAAGCATGATTGGAGTGCCATGTGCATCGTCAGCACAAATGTAATGACATTCATGACCACGAAGCTTTTGGTAACGTGACCAAATGTCAGTTTGAATATACTCAAGCATATGACCTAAATGAATAGGGCCGTTAGCATAAGGTAGGGCACTCGTTACAAGAATTTTGCGTTTTGTCTCTGCCATTTTCTCTTAAATCGTTAATTACTCTAAATATGGAAAGCATATTAACTGATAGACAGTAAATTTTCATCAGCCGAACACAGCAATTAGTACAATAAATTCTAATTTTTTACTTCAAACACATGAACTTTATTGTTTCCATATTCAGGCGTAAAAATTTTGGTCGAATAATTAGCGTGTGCATTGATGATAGCTGATTGTCCAATGATGCTGTTGTTACTCGATTTAAATATGAGATTCTTACTATAACTCCAATCATTCTTATCTTGAGAGTTTGGTGTTAGCACGGTAACTGTTTCAGCACCATCGCCGTCAACCAGTATCGATGGTTTCTGGTTTCTGTCTTTTGATGGATAAAAAGGGGTTGCCTTTCCTGGAGCTGCTTGTCCGAATCCACCTTTTATCGTTTTAAATCCTGTCGCCAGGACATGTTTTTTAAATTGACCTGATTCAATGTCGTTAGGAAGTTGATAAACATACACACCAGCAAGTTTTTCATTTATTGTATGATTTGTTATAAGTAACGAAGGTTGGCCAGAGTTATTTAGGTCAGCAATTTCTATATTGAAAGCATGATCGATACGGTTATCTATTACCCTATGGAGCCACTTATTATTTCTATAAAAGGTGACACTTACTGCTTTGTTAAAATATTCAGCCGCATAGATTTCTTGGATGCCATCTTGATCCATATCTGCAACAGTAAAGGTGGTATCAGCACCACCTGAATAGATGACTTTTTCATTCCATGGAAATGAAGAAGGGTCATTTTTTGATGGCGTTAAGTAGACGAGTTCACTTTCTTTAAGTTTAAGAGGAGAGCTGTCAGTTCTTGTTGTTAACACTCCGTATTGACCGTTGCCGTATAAATCGACCCAAATAGCTTTGTGATAGTAAAAGCCAGTTTTATCTTTTGTTAGCTTGTGTGAAGCATGAGTTGTGCTATCTATAAACGTTACAGCACCAGTGCTGTTGTGCTTAAGAGGAATTACATCAAAAAAGCCACTTGCAACAAGTAACCCTTCTTGGCCGAAGACATTTTGAGGAACATAAGTTATTTCATTTGGCCAGACAATGCCAGTATCAAGGATGTCCTCCTTCAACGTATTATTTACGTCAGACAATACACCGATATGATAAGCATTCTTCTTTATTATATTGACTTTAAAACTTGAAACCGCAACTGAAGATGGGACAGTTGATTTTATTACGTTTAAAAATGATGGGCTTGATACGTTTATTTGACTTACTTCATTAATCGTTTCCGCCGAGGCTTGTGGAAGTAAAGATAAAGAACTGAATGTACATAATGCTGAGATAAAAAGGACGTGAGTTCTCATAATCGCTTTGAAATAAGTAAAAGAAAGACTCTATCATTGTTCAAATTTTGACGATTTAATTATCTGTGAGATGAAAGCTTAAGTTCAGTTCGTCATATTTTAACCAACAAATCCTTAAAATCATTAAGTTCAGTTTAATATCTGGTACAATTGCCGGAATTTTTAATTCTATGTTGAATAGCAGAAAAAACTGTTTATGAATAACCAAAATTCAGTTCAATCATCAGCATTATCCAATGTAAAAAATATCATTGCCATTGCCTCTGGAAAAGGGGGCGTTGGTAAGTCCACTACATCTGTAAATATAGCGTTAGCGATGAGTAAGCTAGGTTATAAAGTGGGTATTTTAGATGCGGATATTTATGGTCCTTCTATTCCATTAATGTTGGGTTTAGAAACGTTTAAGCCTGAAGCAGTTGGTGAAAAGCAAATGACGGCAGCTTCCGCTCATGGTATTACCGCTCAGTCTATTGGCTTTTTGATTGACAGTGAAAATGCCGCTGTATGGCGTGGACCAATGGCTGCAGGAGCACTATCTCAACTTATGAACGAAACAGCTTGGCCGGAGTTAGATTATCTGTTTGTCGATCTTCCTCCAGGTACAGGTGATATCCAACTTACATTATCTCAAAAAGTACCGCTTACAGGTGCTGTTATCGTAACTACGCCACAAGATATTGCGTTAGCTGATGCTCGAAAAGGCATCAATATGTTTGAAAAAGTGAATGTGCCAATCATGGGCCTGATTGAAAACATGAGTTTTCACATTTGTGGTAATTGTGGCAATAAAGAACATATTTTTGGTACTGATGGCGGCAGAAGAACAGCCGAGAAATATCAAGTACCGTTTTTAGGAGCACTACCGTTAAACGTTGAAATACGTGAAGCCATGGATTCAGGTAAGCCGCCATTGGTAGCAACCCCAGACACTGAAATCAGTTTGTTGTATTCAGGTATCGCAGAAAAAATTGCGAACTTCGTTGACGATCAAACGACCGATTCAGTTTCAATCAGTTTTTCTGATGAATAAATTTAAAAGCTTAAAAAAAACAGGGTCAAAAAATGAATTCTCAGCAGTGTGTTATTATTGCGATTACGGGTGCATCAGCTTCAGGTAAGAGTTTAATTGCTCGAACTATTTTTGAAGAGTTACGTCGTGATTTAGGAACCGATCAAATTGCGGTAATCAATGAAGATGCGTACTATCACGATCAAAGTCATATGACGATGGAAGAGCGTGTTAAAACTAACTATGATCATCCAAAATCAATGGATCATGCGCGTCTCTGTGAAGACTTAATTAAGCTTAAGTCAGGTGAAACAATTGAAGTGCCGCAGTACAGCTACACAGAGCATACTCGTACAACTGAAACGACAAAAGTATCACCTAAAAAAGTGATTATCCTTGAAGGCATCTTATTATTAACTGACCCTAGACTTCGTGATCTATTTGATGCCAGTGTATTCATGGACACACCACTGGATATTTGTTTCTTACGTCGATTACAACGAGACGTTGAAGAGAGAGATAGAACGATGGAATCTGTTATTTCTCAATATAAAAAGACTGTTCGCCCAATGTTCCTACAGTTTATTGAACCTTCTAAGCAATATGCTGATATCATTGTTCCAAGGGGCGGTAAAAACCGTATCGCAACCGATATACTAAAAGCTAGAATTCAACACCTACTTGGCTAATAGCCTGATTACGCAAAGGAGCAGCACATAAGATGCGTTTAACCGATATTGAAATTACCCGCAGTTTGGATAAAGGTGAGATTATTATGTCACCACGGCCAGACGAAGAAGCCATTAGTGGTGTAAGTATTGATGTTAGGTTAGGCAGTCATTTTAGAGTATTTAAAGATCATACTGCTCCTTATATCGATTTAAGTGGACCAAGTGCTGACGTTCAGAAAGCGCTTGATCGCGTAATGAGTGACCAAATTGATATCCCAGATGGTGAAGCTTTCTTTTTACACCCTGGTGAACTTGCTTTAGCAGTAACTTATGAAAGCGTCACCTTACCGGCAGATATTGTAGGTTGGTTAGATGGTCGATCATCATTAGCTCGTTTAGGCTTAATGGTGCATGTTACTGCACACAGAATCGATCCAGGTTGGCAAGGTAAAATTGTTTTAGAGTTTTATAATAGTGGTAAATTACCGCTTGCATTACGGCCTCAAATGAAAATTGGTGCATTGAACTTTGAACGTTTATCTACCCCTGTTGCGAAGCCTTATAACAAGCGTAAAAATGCTAAATATAAAGACCAGCAAGAAGCGGTAGCGAGTCGAATCAGTCAGGATTAATCGGGAGTACTCCCTACATATATGGATAATACTTGGATTAATGGTCAGCAAGGAAAGCTGATAGACGTTTCAAACAGGGGCCTCAATTATGGTGATGGCCTCTTTTTAACAATGAGAGTGAATGAAGAGGGTAAAATTCTTTTCTTAAACTCTCATTTATCTCGCATTGAACAAGCTGTCATTCGTTTAAATATTAAAAATGAAATCGGTTTTTGGCAGTTACCAACATCTCAAAAAATACTACTTGAAATAATCGCTGAAGCTAATCCCAATCGAGGTATTAAATTACTCATTTCCAGAGGGGAAGGTGGTCGAGGCTATTCAGCCCTAAATTGCACCAACATCACTACGGTTATTACAACTTTTGATCTTCCAACAAACTATCAAAAGTTACAAAAGACAGGACTCAACCTTACCTTGTCTGATATAAAGCTTGCTCAACAACCTAAATTATCAGGAATGAAACATTTAAACCGTTTAGAGCAAGTGTTAATTAAGTCTCAGTTATTACCCGATAACTTCCAAGACTGGTTAGTGACAGATAGCAATAACCAAATTATTGAATCCTCGATGGCTAATTTATTTTTTTATATGGATGACAAATGGTACACACCTTTGCTTTGCAAAAGTGGTGTCGCAGGGGTTATGAGAGAACGAGTTATTTATGCGCTACTTGATTTAGGTTTTAATGTTGAAATTTCTAATATTGGGATTGAAACACTCAATAAAATAGAACATATTTTCATGACGAACAGCTTGATGGGTGCCGTTGATATCAAACAAGTTGATCAATATTGTTTTGAAGCTTGGGATTCCACATCTATGTTGAATAATTTATTAGGGGTTCAGTTATGAAAAAACTCCTGTTAAAAGTATGTTTTACCCTTATTGTTTCTGGATTTATTGGTATTTTTTATGTAAATAATTCGATCGAATCTTATGCAAGTTCGCCACTCAATATTGAACACAAAAGAGAGCTTTGGGTTGAGCCAGGGGCATCCCTTAATGGCACATTACTTAAATTGCAGAGGCAAGGTGTACTTTCTGATATTTGGAAACTTAAGTTGTTTGTGAAACTAAACCCCGTCTATCAAAAAATTCAAACAGGTTTATATGAGCTAGATACGCTAGATTCACCGCTTTCAATTATGCAGAAGCTCGTTGAAGGAGATGTAAAAAAATTCAGCTTAACTTTAATTGAAGGGCACACACTCAAAGAGTGGAAACAAACCATAAAAGCTGCACCTCGTTTGGTTTTACCGAAGAGCATATTTGTAAAGGTGCTGGAAGAAAATGGTGATATGTCGGGCTTGCCTGAAGGCAAGTTTTTTCCTGAAACCTACAGTTATACTTCAACTACAGAAGTAAAAACGTTGGTGGAACAAAGCTACAAACACATGGAAAATGAATTAAACCGAGTTTGGGAGCAAAGAGATAAAACAATAGAAGTTAATTCCCCATACGAGTTATTGATTCTAGCCTCGATTATCGAAAAGGAAACCGCTAAACCAGAAGAGCGAAACTTGATATCGGCGGTATTTAATAATCGACTGAAGAAGCGTATGCGATTGCAGACCGATCCTACTGTTATTTATGGGATGGGAGACCGTTATCAAGGGAATATCACTAAAAAAGATTTAAGAACAAAAACGCCTTTTAATACATATCGAATAAAGGGGCTACCACCGACACCAATCGCTGCACCAAGTTTGGCTTCAATAGAAGCAGCAGCACATCCAGCTGATGTCAGCTATTTATATTTTGTGTCTAGAAATGATGGTAGCCATGTATTTTCGGAAACATTAAAAGCACATAATCGCGCAGTAAATATATATCAGAGAAGTAAAAAATGAGTGGAGTTCAGGGTAAATTTGTTGTTATCGAAGGACTAGAAGGTGCTGGTAAATCTAGTGCAATTAGTTTGGTTCGTGATTATATTGAAAAGCACACAAACCGCAAAATGGTATGTACTCGCGAGCCTGGTGGGACACCTCTTGCTGAAAAAATGCGTGACTTGGTTAAAACAGTTGATGAAACAGATCCTCTTTGTGATGAGGCTGAATGTTTATTGATATACGCTGCTCGTGCACAGTTAGTGGCAAATGTAATTAAACCTGCACTTAATAGTGGCCAATGCGTTTTAGGCGATCGACATAATCTTTCTTCTCTTGCATATCAAGGTGGTGGTAGAGGATTAAATGAGCTGGTTAGCGTGATCAGTGATGCGACGTTAAGGGATTTCAAGCCAGATTTAACATTATATCTAGATATTTCCCCAAAGCTCGGGTTGCAGCGCGCTGCATCGCGTGGTGCTTTAGATCGTATTGAACAACAGAAGATAGACTTTTTTGAAAGAGCGCGTGCTCGTTATCTACAAATCGCTGCTGAAGATGACAGCATTTACGTCATCGATGCAAGTCAGAATATTACAGAAGTACACAAAGACATCATCAGTGTTTTACAGGCTATGCCATGGTTAAACTGAACCAATTACCATGGTTGAACTCAGCCAGCAGTATCTTCGCTCAACAATTGAGTGAAGGTACAATGCCACATGCTCAACTCTTAGGTATTGAGCATGGATACGGTGCTGAGCTATTGTTAGAGCACTTATCGAGTTTGGCCCTATGTAGTAAACCTATAAATGGTGAGGCTTGCAGCTTTTGTCATTCATGCCAATTGACGGCTGCAGATACTCATCCTGATTTACATATCATCAAGCCTGATGGTCAACAAATCAAGGTTGATCAAATTAGGCAGCTTTGTCGTGCTCTAGCTAATACTTCACAGCAAGGCGGTAAACGTATTGCTGTGATTTATGAATGCGAAAAAATGAATGTTGCAGCAGCTAATGCGCTACTGAAAACGTTGGAAGAGCCTGGTAGAGATACTTTATTGTTATTGCAAACATCGTCACCGAGCTTATTAATGGCAACTATCAGTAGTCGCTGTCAAGAAATCGCAGTACATTCGCCATCAAAAGATGAACTTAATGTGTGGTTAAAACAAAACTCTCAAGTCTCTGGTGATATGACATGGGCAATGCCTATCGTCGGTGGACCTATAAATTTAATTGAGTCCATTACATCTGGTTTCTATCAAACTCTACTGAAATATCGTAAAGATTGGAGTCAAAGTTTGATGGAAGGGCATCTGTGTACTAATTTTTTAGATATCAATGAAAAAGAAATCGTTGATATTTTAGATGTTTTGTACCTAGTGCTAAGACAGTTTGTTATCCAAAAGAAGTATGCTGATCCATTGTTGCAAGCCAACATAATAAAATTAGCGTCGGAAGTGATGACAATACGTCAAAGGCTATCACTGATGAGTAACATCAACGCACCAGGTTTATGCCAGCAAATCATGCTCAAATATCGACATCTGACTAATCATTAAGTAGAGGCTGTTAACCTCTGCTCAAGAGGTGCGGTATGGAGAGAGTTTCAATCAAGTTTGATAATCTTCATCAACTTTATCGAGCCTATATGCCTTTTATTTCTCCAGCGGGTGTATTCATAAATATGAACTCTCCATTTGGATTAGGCGAAGAAGTTCTTGTTCAATATCAACTTCCTGAAGATAATAATTTTTATCAATTTTCCGGTACTGTTGTATGGAGTAATCCACAAGGTGCTTCAGGTGGCCGCCCAGTTGGCGTTGGAGTCAAAATTGAATCAGATGATCAAATCCATCGGCAAAGAATAGAAAATTTACTTGCTAGCGAATTAAATTCTGACGATTTGACCTGTACAATGTAGACAGTTATCCTTTGCTGCCATTTTCACTTGTTCATGACTATTAATGTTAATCGATTCACACTGCCATTTAGACCGTTTAAAAGCGGCACCTGATCATGAAAGCTTGACACAAATTATTGAAAACGCCACACAGAAAGGCGTTGAGTACATGCTTTGTGTAAACGTTCGTCAACAAGAATTTAAATTAATGCAAGAAAAGGTTGCACCTTTTCCCCAAGTATTTCTGTCCTCTGGGGTCCATCCCTTAGATGTTGAGTCCGGACTCGATGACAAAATGTTGTTGGAGAGTGCGAGCCATGAACGAGTGATTGCAGTAGGTGAAACAGGACTCGATTACTTTTATTCACCGGAAACTAAAGAATTACAGCAAGATTGTTTCGAGCGTCAAATTGCTTTGTCGTTAGAAGTTGATAAACCATTGATCGTTCATACTCGTGATGCTCGTGAAGATACAATTTCCATGCTGAAAAATGGTAATGCCGATAAAGTAGGTGGTGTTTTACATTGTTTTACTGAAAATTGGGAGATGGCAAAAGCGGCCATTGATCTTGGGTTTTATATTTCTGTCTCTGGTATCGTCACATTTAAGAATGCAGGTGAATTGCGTAGTGTTATTCGCAAAATACCAAAAGATCGGTTAATGGTTGAAACGGATTCACCATATTTGGCACCTGTTCCTCATCGAGGTAAAGAAAATCAGCCTGCGTTTGTTCGAGATGTTGCAGAGTTTGTTGCTGAACTGCGTGGTGAAAAGTATCAAGATTTAATTGAGTATACAGGCGAAAATTTCTTTAATCTGTTTAAAACAGCAAATCGATTGAAGTAAAGCAGATAAAAAAAAGCCCATTTCAATAAATTGAATTGGGCGTTGGGAAATGGCTCTTTCGAGCCGTGCGCTACTCGGTAACTCATTAATAAATTTTAAAATTTAACCTTATGTTTCAAATTTATTAATGTAGAAATTCATTAATTTAAAGATTAGAACAGTTAGAATAAATTGCCTAAAAAATTACATTAATTTTTATTCATCAAGTAGCTTCCCTTTGACTTAAATTCTTATTTAGCACACAAAAGCCTTGAGTTTATTGGGCTGTAGCATTATCTCTTACAAGATCACGCGGTAAATTATTTTTTAATTTATTTCCTAAATGCTTTGCGACCCCTAACGAATTATTATGCAAACAAAGTATTTTTTCACCTTCAGCTTTTGTTGCAACCGCTAATGGAATGTCTCTACCTTTCAGATATTCGCTTGCCTCCGCTAAACTGATGTCTAATTTATGCTCTCTAGAAACAGTAAGTGCAGTAGCGGCTTCATGTGAAAGTTTTAAATGTTTTCCTTTTTGTTCAGCGAGTTTTAAACCAATGCGTTGAAAACGCATTTTTCCTGTAAAATTTTCAAATGCTTCAGGGAATAACCAAAATTGTTGATCACGTACTTTTAAAACTGAATGGGCTGGAATTTCGATACCGTAACTGTTTTTTAGCCATTCAGAGATTTCATTGACTTGCTTTTTACTTGCAGCATTAAAAGGAAAGTTTCTTTGAGGTTTTGGCATGTTTTTACTGCGTTTTACAGCAGATGTTTTTTTGACTTTAGCAATAAAAAAACCTTCACTGTCATAGGTCTGAGGCCAAACATGCAAGAAACCTTCATCGGTAATCGATTTGTCAGCCCCCTCAAACAGTTTATGTAGAGAAATAAATTCAACAGAATCAGGAAACGACTGTTTCAGGTGGTGACAAACGTGCTGATTTTCTTCTTCGCTCAAGGTGCAGGTGGAGTAAACAAGAGTGCCACCCACTTTAAGTGCTTCAAATGCCGAGCAGATGAGTCGTTTTTGTTTTACTGCGATTGCTTCCACTTCTGAAAGTTTCCAATCCTTTAAAGCTTGCTCATCTTTACGCACAGTACCTTCACCTCCACAAGGCGCATCGAGTAATATGGCGTCAAACTCTTCAAATAAGTATTCACCAAATACTTCGGCATCAAAATGAGTGATTGCAGAATTCGTAACCCCCATTCTTACGAGGTTAGCGTGTAGCATTTTTACTCTGCTCGATGAATATTCATTTGCAATCAAAAGTCCTTCATTGTTCATCATAGCGGCAATTTGTGTGGTTTTTGAACCAGGTGCAGCGGCCATATCCAGTACTGAAGTAAAGTCATTTTCCTCAGAAAAGAGTGCAACAGGCGGCAACATTGAACTGGCCTCCTGTATATAAAATAACCCTTGTAGGTGTTCGATTAAGTTACCAAGAGAGCGGCCTTCGCCACCGGTTATCCAAAATCCATTTTCACACCATGGAATAGTTTCTAATTGATAACCTTTTTTTTCTAGAATTTGTATGAGTAATTCATTAGATATTTTCAGAGTATTAACCCTGATTGATGGCCGAAGTGACTTATTAGAATAGTTAATTAAATCATCAATATTAAGGTGAGACGGCAGCTGTGCTGTAATGTGCTCGATAAAAGCAGGATTGATTGAAGCCATATGCTAAAAAATAAGCTGTTAAAATAATAATGCATAAATTGTATCACGAACTGTTGCATTATAAATTCGTCTGGTACATGATGAAAGCATGAAAAAATTCAATACAAATGCATCGACCAATATAATCTACCGCACAATTAATAGCGTGGTAGTTTCTGCATCTGTATATTTTTGGTGGTTTGGCTATGGCTATTTTAGTCAGGAGTCGGGTCGCCGTTAATCAAACAAAACGGCAGTCCCGGCGAAAGCCAGACTGCCAACCAGGGATACAACCCCGATAGGCAGTCAGCCAGTCGGGGTTTTTTTATACTTTTATTTTAGGTATTTACCTGGAGAGGACATAACGATGGTGTCTTTATTAACTGACATTTTCCATCAACTTGCAAGACGCTCGAATGGGCGATTTAGCTGCGGTGGGCTTATTTCGTATTGGCGAATCTAGCTCATCATATTAAAAAACTAAATTTTTATTCAGCTAAAGCGAGAAACGTTATGACCCAATTAAATATTTTACCAAGAACTGAAGCACCAAAAGCCGCAAATGATTCAAGAGCTAAAAAGGTGTTATCACCACTGCAAGTGAAAAACTTACTTCCTGTGCCTGAAGAGATAGCTGCATCGGTTGAACATTCTAAACAGCAAATTAGAGATATTCTTAACGGTAAAGATGACCGACTTTTGGTAGTTACTGGTCCATGTTCAATTCACGATGAAGCTGCTGCTTTAGAGTATGGTCAAAAGTTAGCCAAATTAAACGAAAAGCTTTCTGACAAATTACTGATTGTAATGCGTGCGTACGTTGAAAAGCCAAGAACCAGTGTCGGTTGGAAGGGCTTTGCATATGACCCAGAGCGTGACGGTTGTGGCAACATGGAGCAAGGTTTACTACGTTCTCGAAAATTAATGTTGCAGTTAGCACAATTAGGTTTACCTCTAGCAACTGAAGCTTTAAATCCATTGGTTATGATGTATATGGATGATGTAATTTCTTGGGTAGCTATCGGAGCTAGAACTTCTGAATCTCAAACTCACCGTGAAATGGTCAGTAACCTAGATATCCCAGTTGGCATAAAAAATAATACCAATGGTTCGGCAGATACTGCAATTAATGCGATGATCTCTGCGGCACATAGTCACCATACACTCGGACTAAATGGACATGGTGAAATTGCCATGATCGACACACCAAGTAACCCTGATACTCATTTGGTTTTAAGAGGTGGAAAAACAGCTACTGGTGAAGTTATTACTAATTACGACGAGAAGAGTATAGAAGCGGCAGTAGCAACATTAACGGCTAAAAATGTTCACACTAAAGTGATGATTGATTGCAGTCACGATAATGCGCAAAAACAACATCTAAAGCAAATTGATATAGCGCTTCATGTGGCACAACTGAAACGAAAAGGTAATCAGAATATTCTTGGCATTATGCTAGAAAGCTTCATTGAAGAAGGAAATCAATCTATGGATGGAAAATTGGTTTACGGAAAATCAATTACCGATGCATGTATTAGTTGGGAACAAACTGAAAAGTTACTAAACTGTCTAATCTCATAAAGTAGTGCAAATAAGTTTTGGAATGTTGGTTATTCAGCAGTTGTAATCAACATTTCACTTAATTTATTTTTAAGTGGATAATTTATAGAGTTTGCAAGGAAAGGTAATTTATCTGGTAAATGAACAACCCTTTAAGAAATGAACGGTGCCTTTCAGAGATTGTAACGCTGCTTTAAATTGGCTTGTTATTAAATTTCAAAATAAACTAATAGATTACGCTTAATTTTAGGCAGTTACACTGCATTTTTACAGAGTGTTCTAATCTGTAGTAGTTCAGACCTGATCTGACAGTTACCCAGTTTTGACTCGGTGCCTGTCAGGTTAAATCTGGACTAAATTCTTTTCATTCCAGATTAGTTTTCCATCTTCTAACGTATCGATTGGTGTCCTTCCACAGCACATTTTTCCTTGATGTGTTCGGTGATTGTTATAGTATTCCATCCATTCGTCCAGATCTTTTTGTAGCTCTTCCATTGAGCCATACAGCTTTTTCCTAAATGTTACCTGATAAAACTCCTGTAAAATCGTCTTATGGAAGCGCTCACAGATCCCATTTGTTTGTGGAGACATGGCTTTTGTTTTTGTGTGGTCTATGTCGTTTATAGCCAGATAAAGCTGATAATCATGCTGTTCAACTCGACCACAATATTCAGTGCCTCTGTCGGTCAATATTCGAAGCATTGGCAGCTCATGAGTTTTGAAGAACGGTAACACCTTATCATTCAAAATATCAGCTGCTGTGATAGGTGTCTTGGTGGTATATAACTTAGCGAAAGCAACCTTACTGTATGTATCAACAAAGGTTTGCTGATAGATACGTCCAACTCCCTTTAGATTGCCAACATAAAAGGTATCTTGAGAGCCCAAATACCCTGGGTGAGCGGTTTCTATCTCGCCACAAGCTTCATCATCGTGTTTTTTGCGCTCAAGAGCTGCTACCTGCTCATCTGTTAGCACTATACCGTTTTCAGCCACTTGCTTTTCTAATGCCAAGAGTCGTTTCTTGAAGTTCTCAAGCTCATTTCTAAGCCAAATAGAGCGAACACCACTTGGAGATATAAATACACCAAGCTTACGCAGTTCATTACTTGTTCTGACTTGACCGTGAGCAGGAAACTCAATCGCATACTCAAGCACTTTTTGCTCAGTTTCTGTGTCAACTCGATTTTTAAGATTTGGCGTTCTTCTGCTTTGATTAATCAAAGCATCAATACCACCTGTTTCAACGAGTTCTTGATAACGATAGAAAGTGTCTCTTGATACACCCATAACTTTACAGGCTTTAGAAACATTACCAAGCTCTTCTGCAAGATTAAGAAGGCCAGCTTTGTGTTTAATGATTGGGTTGCTAGTATGAAGCATGAGAGTTACCTCTTTTTACTTTGATTTCGGATTTAGCACCTTTAATCAAAGTGGGTAACTCTCTTCTTTTCAAATTGAAGTGTCAGATCTAGTCTGAACTAATACATCTAATCACTCAATATTAACATTTCACTTAATTTATGAGTCAGCGGGTTGTTACTTGGGTCTTCCAAAAAGCTTATGATTTCATCCTGATAATCCTCTTTTATGAAGGACTTACATTCTGATATGAAGGTATTCCTCTGTGTAGTTGTGAGCGAGTCCATATGTAAAATCCCCTTTTTGAACACATTACGCTCTTTAAGACCACAAGGGTATCTGTTTGCATTATTATTGGGATGGCCTTGTATTCCACATGGTGCTACTGGTAGTTTACTTATTTTCTTAGATACAGAATTGAAGAATGTAAGTAGAAGGGCATATTCATCAGCACTCTTTGCCGCAATTTTATCTCCTTGTTTTCTTTTTTCTAATAATTCAAGAGTAATTTTGCTAGGTGTTCCGCAATACTGTTTTAAGCTGCCAATAGCCTCTTCTGTCGTTCCCGCATCAGGGACAAAACAAACATCAGCTAAGTCAATAAACATTAATTTCGGTTGGGAGAGTTTAAATACTGTTCCGTCTGCTCTCTCTACATGGTCAACATAGAGTAAATTACTTTCCTTTATATCTCTAAAGAAAATTTGGCTCTTATGCATCAGTTCCATGTCAGCTAGAAGTTGACGAAAACATCCGGTATCTTTTAGTTCTCCTTGTTCGCAATTTCTTTTTAAATGTGAATCAAGGCCTTCACCAGCTCTGACAGAAATTAATTCTCGCTCACTCACTACTACTCCTTGTAACCCAGGTTGAATTGACGATTCTTGAAATGGATTATTTTCGGGTCTCCTATCTGAAATAAACACTTGCTTCATCTTATTAAATAACTTTTTATTTCTAGAGTTTGTTGCACTGGTTACGGGGACACTTTTGGAAGTGAGTTGATCGGCTTCATTTGCAGCAAACTCAATCATTTTATGATCCGAAGCGACAGGGAATTTAAATGAACCATTGGGAATTGTAGCGTGTCGCCAACTTTGTTTAGGTTGATAGATAGGAGGATAAATTCGGTCGAGATCAAAAAATACTTTCATGTGCCTGGATTCTATAACTTGAATACGTTCGAATCTTGTTATATCAGATCTTTTTTCAAGCTCATCAATGTGTTGTTGTTGAGCAAGAAAGGCTTTTTGGATATTCACCGCAGCTTGTTTTTCCTCCTTTGTCGCATGATGCACTGCAAATTTACTCATAACCTTGAGTACAGCTGTATAATCACTGTTCAATAATGCTTCTTGTAATTCAGATATGATTCCAGGAGGGGCTTTGAAAACTTTTGTAAGAACTTTCATTAGAGTATCAGTTTCTTTTTGATATAATTGAATTAATTCTTTAGCAATATCTGTTGAGAAACAGTTCTCTTTTAATACTGTTATAAGAGTTTCAATTTCTTCAATTTTTTCAAGATCTTCATTTCCATTACTTGCTCTCAAACCATCTAATACATTATTAATTAAGTACTCTAGAGCGTCAGCAATTTTATTCTTGGGTAACCTAGTTATTAAATGAACTTTCTTGTGCTCAAATAAAAGCTCTATAGCAGTACTGATATTACCTTTATCATATTGCTCAATCCAAAACGCTAACTGTTCAACAGATGTTCCATTAACCCAGTCTAATAATTCATATCTATTAAAGTTTTTAGCTATTTTAGACCAGTCCTCAAGCTTGATTTGATAAATCAGTTTTTGTTGTATTTCGGTTGGAAGCTTTTTAAAGTAGTCATATGCGAGTTCAAAATCAGCTTCAAGCCAATAAGCCCATGCTTCAGCACTAATTAATTCTAAATCTTCAACTTTTGGCTTGGTTTGGGTTATTGCAGTTATCAAAGCAGAAGTACAACAAGCAGGGATTGCAGAAAGAAAATATTTTAAATTACGCTCCTTATTAGGTAGATGAGGAATAAATTGAGTACACACAATATCAATGAACACCGGAACGTCTGTACCATTAGATTTAGTGACCCTTATTCTAGAATTCAGTTCACTACCCAAGAACATAAAAACTTCTGCCTGGTGAACTATGGGAGCTTGTTGTTTAACAAAGAACTTCACTATTTCTTCAAATACCATTTTGGCATCATTATTTTTTGTAGACCGTTTTGAAGTTGCAGTGCTCCCCGCTAACCCCACGGCTCTAATTCTAGAATAAGCTAATGCATGGGTTTCATATTTAGGTGTTATTTTTGGTAAGGCGGTGTGTTGATAGAGCAGCCAAGCGACTAGTTTCGAGGTGTCTAAGTGGTTTGCAAGTACTTTTAAATGGTGAGCTGGAATGTGTGAAACTAACTGAATAATTGGATCAGTGCTAGATGAAGAATAATCTACCAACTCATGATTTATGAGCATTGCAGTAAAAATTGTGCTCACTGGATGTTTTGATTTTAACACTATGTCGGTTCGAATATGTTCTGGTATTTCTTTTAGTGCACATCTTACCATTTCGTTTAAATCTTTCTGATCCCATATACAAGAGTAATCTTCACCTGGAAGTTCGGCTCTACCGAATGTTGCAAGACGGCTAAAAAATTCAGGGATTTGATCTTTAACTAGATACTTTGATAAAAACTTATTTGAGCCATCAGTTGGTTTGGAGTATAGAGTGGCTAATCTAGTTATTAAATGGATAGGTTTATGTTCACAATGAAATATAGCATCAACAGCACAAAATGGATGAAGTTGAGTTAAAATCCAGCAGCTATCATCATCTCCAAAGCATTGTAAGAATTCGCTAATACTTTTTGCTGGTAGGTTTCTAATAACCTGAACAATTGAAGCTAGATCATCATCTTTAAGTTCATGCAATAGAGTGTGGTTAAAATGTTCAGTTATTTGGATTAAACATGGATTGCCATTCCTTGTTATTTCAACTAGAGCGTTACTTGCTTTGACTTTTTCGAATTGTTCTATACTTAAATATTTAAAATATTGTTTGGTTTCTTCGAAATCTTTTTCAATCCAATTTTCCCAGGCTATACCAGTTATACGGTCAAAATTTAGCTTTTCTATTACATCAGTAAGTTGTTCCAAAAAAGTAACTGGTTTGTGAGCACTCGAAACCGATAAAACATCTGTAATAAGAGTATTATTCAATTTTTTTAAAACTTTACAGAAGTTGTCATCTGACAGTGCATTTAATCTTTTAAATACAGTTTCTGGAGGAAGAGAGTTTAATAACTTTATAATTTCATAAAAATTCTGGAATGTGAGATTCGCAATGTTTGCATCATTTAGATAGTAATTTAACTGAAAGTAATTTGTTACTCCATCTCGTTTTATTGCAAGTATTTCGTTATTTAGCTTAATTGTTTGCAATCGTTCCTTGCTGAGGAACTTTAAATATTTTTTGGCTTCTGTGAAATCAGTTTCAATCCAAGCTTTCCAAACTTCATCAGAAATTGCATTAAAATCTATTTTTTTTTCTTTTGTTAGTGTTTTTAAGATTTCTAATGCTTGTTGTGGTTCTAATATTGGAATAAGTTCTTGAATGAGAGTTAGATTTAGTTTGTTTAATATTTTTACTAATTTTTCTTCTGATAAAAACTCTAATTTATTCTTTACAATAGTTGCTGGTAATGAATTTAAAATATCAATAACTTCTGATAATTGTCGCTTAGTTAATGTATCAAATTTTGTATCATCTAAGCCGTATGCAATAGTAGCTAGATTGACTGTTCTAGCTTTATTACTTTTTAGGTGGTTCAAATTCACGTATTTATTTTCAATGTCGTCGAGTGTGCGAGTATTAAGCCAAAACAAATATTGTTTAGCTGTTTCAAAGTCGTTTTCTAGCCAATAGTTCCAAGTTTCTGGTGGAATACAATTTAAATCTAATGATTCTCTATTTTCAGGAGTAATGAGTAACTTAATATGTTTATAAAATTTAGCTGGCAAGGAACGTATAAAGCTTTCAGTTTGTTCTGTAGAGCCTCTTGCTAAGCTTGCGAAAGTATTTATTTCTTCAGCTGTGTAATGCAACCATATATTCATATCATGTCTCAGAATTAAAAATAATCTGAAGTGATCGGCTTGACACCCCTCATCTTTTTTACATTGATGCTGATAAATTGCTGCATAAAAACAAGAACCCCAGCGCTCTTTATCTGCTAACTTCATCATTGAAGACATGGTATCTTGAGTTAGGAACTGATTGATAATGCGATCAGAGAATAAATCCGTAAGTATAAGAAAACTCTCAAATGAAAGAGCCATAATTTGTGTTTCTAGGACTAATTGAAGTGAGTTATCGATACTGTTTGAACTACAATAAAACAGATATATTAAATAACTACATACAAGAGGTTTACCTTGAGGAAATATTGACTCTAGATTTCTTTTTTCGCTAACAAAAGCCTTCATTTTCGCTTTCAATCTTTCAGCAACATCTTTCCCAGCATCTGTTAATGATTCCTTTTTTGATGTAACTTTGGATATTTTTTTTAAGATATCAAATATTCTTTTTTCTACTTCGGTTAAATTGATACTATCAGAGGCATTGGATACCATTTTTGTCAATTCAAAAATTATTTCTCCAAACTCATTATCTGATGTTCTACTTAGGGCAATGACAGCATTATCTATAGGAAGGCTAAGTAACAATTTAGTTTTGTCAGCAGCTGAAAGTGATTGTGTCCAGTCATCAAAGTTTTCTATTTTAAATTGAGGGCAAATTCTTGATAATTTGGCAAGTTGAGAGGTTGATAGTCCTATAGCTTCTTCAGCAGATATATTGTAGAGCTTGTACCAAATTGAACCGGGTTTGCTAGATTCACCAAAGCTCTTGAGTTTACTAATACTTAGTTCTTTAAGAGCAATATTAATTGCGTCTGACTCTCCACAACATGATGTTATTAGTAGTTCTGTTTGAGTAGAGTCATCAAGGCTGTCAATGTGCAAAGACTCTATATCAACTTGCTTTAAGAAAGCTTTAATAAAATGGCAGTTGGTGCTAGTTGTACAATGTTCGCATAGTGCGACGGTTCGAGATAAATTTATTTTATGGATAGGTGACTGAATTTTTTCAATATCTAGTTCGCCAGGCGAATCCTCACGACTACAACACTTTGCAAGTACTATCTCTAAATGGTCAGGTGAGTCAATCGCATTTAAATCAAATCGTCCTATATCTATTGTTCTCAAAAAGTCTTGGACACCTTGTGAGGGTTGTGTGTTTTCTGCTCTATTGCAAAGGGCAATGACTTTTTCAATAGAAATGTGTTTTGCTAGAACTTCTAAGCGTGCGTCATGAATCTTTTTTCCTTCAATCATATTAAATAATAATTCGTTACTAAATTGTTGTGAAATTAGTGCTGAATTAATGAGTTTGCTTCGTGTTGATTTACTGCAAGCAGATTGTGATGTGGTTGTTTTACTATGAAAAGATAAAACACGTCTTTCAACCTTTAGTTCACCTTCCTCTACGCTGATTCTATACTTGTGAAGCCAAGAATGGTTACCTTTAAACCGACATAGTCGAGTTGCGTCAGCTTTAAAATCACCTAGGTTCTGCTCCAATACACCAGTATTGAATGAACTTAGGTAATTGTCGACTGTGGCTCCACCCATGGAAAATACTAAGCACTCACGCTTAGCCTCTATTTACAACATACAGTAAATATAACTCAACGAACTTAAACATAAATATTTCTGAATCATGATTCATCCATTGTTCATGAGACTTGTAGCAACAGTAAAGTCAAAAAAGATCAATTGACATTAATTTTTGTCGGTTTTCAGGGGTGAATAAGTTTAATATATGTTCAACTGTTGGGTCTTCAGTCGAGTGAGTTTGTAAATAAATACATAAACTTAATACAAAAGCTTCATTATCTGGAATGTAAAAAGTGTCCATATTATCTAACTCTTCTATAAGGTTAAATATCTCCTGAATTTTGAAGTCACTAACCCTTTTGTTTGCAATCTCTACGATAAACTTCTCATCTAGTATTGCCTGTAAAGCAGGGTATGAGCATTCAAAGCCATTTTTAAGAAGTTCTGCAAATAATTCACCATTTTTATTGCAAATTTTTCGAACCAAATCACAGGTTGAGGGCACACCAGAATGCTTATATTTGAATTGATGCTCTAGGGTATTGTAACTGGCTAAAATTGATAATAAATGACATTTGAACTTAGTGAAGGCAGGAGTTTGAATTTCTAAAGCTTGAGTTTTAGTGAAGGGGTTAATAAATCGATAAAATAAAGGAGTTCGAGCCTTGTCACTTACATTCAGTAACCACAAGAAACTCATATGCATTTGAAATGACTCTAAATAGCTTTGTTCAGTGACTACTGGACATGATGGTAGCCTTTTCAATTGTTTTAGATCGCTAACCAGTTGATCATCTACTGGACAGGACTTCAACCCTTTTTCAATAAAAGGCCTGGTCGTCTCTGTAATATAAAAGATCAATAATGAAACTCGGGCAGCTATTTCAGGTGATGAGTTAAACAAAATTTTTGCAGTATTTTGAGGTGGAATTTGTAACAGAGTGCAAGCTAAATAAGGAGGTACCTGTAATCCATACTGTTTGTATAAATCAATATTATCGGATGTGATTATAATTCGTTCGAATATAGCGAATTGTTTATCAGATAAGTGATGCTCTTCAAAGCATTCGGTTGGGAATAGAAGCTTTTCTAATGATTTGTGATTTTGCTGGCATCTGGAAATTATATCTAGTGACTTTTCTTCTGTCAAAGACGTCAATATTTGAAGACCTTCTGATGAATATAGGTAATCGAGCGAAGTTAAGATGGTAAGAATATCTGGTGTTTCAAAGTCATAAAGTAGCATTGTTAGTCGGTAAGCTGGTATTGATAGTAAGACTGCTTTATGTTGCAAAATCTCTCCACGCCCTTCAGCTAATTCGGTAGCAACCATTTTAAGTTGTGCATCATTTAATGAATTGACTAAGTGTATGAAAATAGCATTCTGGCTTTGTTTGTTAAATAAACGACCATATAGAATATTGAGAGGTTCAGGTTGTATTGAAGGATCTGCACGATAGCGTAAAGGAAGCGACTTTATAAAAGTGATGAGATGCTCATTATTTGTTCTATTATTATGATTTAGAGCGTATCTAATAAGCAGATCACTCGCAGAATGCGGGCAAGCTGGAGAAATTAATTTTAATCTTGAAGCGTGAATTGCTCCTTTTTCAATTAAACTAACCAATAAATCCGAATTAAATGATTCAAGGCAGAGAATCGTATTGATTACCTCACTACGTGTTGTGCTTGAACAAGTTTGAGCGGCACTTACTGTGTCTTTACTGTTAAATACTTTGAAGGCAGCAATGGCTATGCCATCATTGGTGATAGCAATTTCATATTCGTTTTCAAAAAAATCTCCTTTTAATTTTATTTTAAAAGGTTTATCCACCTCAAACTTAGCTTTTTCTAATCGAAGATAGTTTTCTGTAGAAGTGAAGCCTTGTGCGTTATAGCAGTCCATTTATCATTAATAATTTTATTATATACAGATAGTGTATATTCCGAATGAGAGCATTTGTCATCGTTTATGAATCTTTATTAACTTAACGTTAGTGTTTCGAATAGAATTTATTATTGTTATCTGATTAATTTAGATATAGTAAAACAATAGATAACGATTCGGAAAATTTGTGAAAATATACGTAGATGCAGATGCTTGCCCAGTGGTCATTAAGCAGATTTTGTTTAAAGCTGCAGAAAGAACACAAACTCAACTCATTTTAGTTGCTAATCAATTTATTCAGACACCTAATTCTAAAGTCATTCAGTCAATTAGAGTTGAAAGCGGGTTTGATGTTGCCGATGACAAAATTGTTGAAATGACCGAGAACGGTGATTTAGTGATTACGAGTGATTTACCTCTTGCCAATGATGTGATTGAGAAAGGCGGGTTAGCCTTAAGCTCCAGAGGTGAGTTATTCACAACTGAGAATATAAAGTCTCGTCTCAATATGAGAGATTTTTTAGACACCATGCGAGCAAGTGGCGTGCATACTGGTGGGCCTGCACCGCTCAGTCAAAGTGATCGACAGGCGTTTGGTAATCAATTAGACAGAATCTTAGCAAAAAGGAAAAAATAAGATGTATAAAAGACTAGGGATTGGTTTATTTAGTGTTGTGTGTGCTTTTCAATCTGTAGCAGAAATCGAAGCCTTTCATCAAGGACCAGTGTTCAAAAATTTTGGGAAAATTGCAGACGTAAATGCTTCTGTTTCAATTCCCCAAAATATGAAATTTAAAGTTGCTTTTGATATGAGCAAAGTTGGTGATGTTGGAAAAATTAACCGTAATTTAGATACATTAGGTCGTTTTATCAATATGCATGTCGCAAACGGCGTCCCCAAAGAAAATATTAATGTTGCAATGGTGGTACATGGGAAGTCAGTGGCAGACTTAGCGAACCATTCGTTTTATTCAAAGCTCCATTCTGGACATAAAAATGTGAATCAAAATATAGTGAAGCAGCTTACTGATTTTGGCGTAAAAATTTATATTTGCGGACAGAGCGCTGCCTATTACGGTTTATCACAAAAAGATTTGTTGCCGAACGTAGATATGGCTCTGTCAGCAATGACGGCACATGCTATTTTGCATAATGAAGGTTATTCACTTAATCCATTTTAAGGTATTAGGTAAAGCGGTCTGAGAATATGTTGCATTTAAAAACACCGTTAATTCAAAGCTTGTCGATAGCCCTGAACTCAGAAACTAAGGTCTGGTTAAAATTAGAGAACTGTCAGCCATCAGGCTCTTTTAAGGCAAGAGGGGTAGGGTTTGCATGTGAATATTACACACAACAAGGCGCAAAACAGTTATTTGCATCTTCCGGTGGAAATGCTGGCTTAGCCGTTGCTTATTGTGGGCGACAATTAAATGTACCTGTGACTATTGTCGTCCCTAGAACTACCAAGCAAAAGGCCATTGAACTAATTGAACAGGAAGGTGCAAACGTGATCGTTCATGGCAATGTTTGGTTGGAAGCTCATGAACATGCATTGTCTCTGCTTGATGATGAATGTGCTTATATCCACCCTTATGATGACCCTTTGTTATGGCAAGGGCATGCATCGATAATTGATGAGGTCATTGAGCAAGGTGTTAAACCAGATGCCGTTATCCTGTCTGTTGGCGGTGGTGGCCTGTTACTAGGAGTTGCTGAAGGGCTTGAACAACATGATCTCTCAGAAATCCCTGTGTTTGCGGTAGAAACGATTGGAGCCGATGCATTAGCGCAATCCATGTCATTAAATAAACGTATTTCGTTAGACCCAATCAGTTCTATCGCAACGTCTTTGGGGGCTACTCAAGTTGCACAGTCCGCTTTTGAATTAAGTAAAACAGGAAGAGTAAACGCTGTTTGTGTAGAAGACGCTGATGCAGTTGAAGCATGTTGTCGCTTCTTGAATGAACATAGAATGCTTGTTGAACCCGCATGTGGTGCCAGCTTATCTGTTGCATATCACCATAAGAATAATCAATTAAAACATTATAGAAATATTTTAGTGATTGTGTGCGGTGGAGTAGGGGTTACGTTACCGCAACTTGAAAACTGGAAGAATCAATTCAAATTGTAAAATTAAAGGCTTCCGAAAGAAGCCTTTAGTCTTGAATGTTATTCATACCTTAAAGCGTCAATAGGGTTTAATCTTGCCGCTTTAATTGCGGGTGCTAGCCCAAAAATAATACCAATCGCCGATGTAAACCCAAAAGAAAGGAACACAGCCCAAATCGGTATGTAAGCTCCAGGCATACTTGGAATTAAGACGGAGATTAATCCGGATAAACCATAGCCAATAGCCAAGCCTATTGCGCCACCAAACAGCGATAGTACAACTGCTTCTACTAAGAATTGCAACATAATGAATCCGGGAGTTGCTCCCAGTGCCTTTAATGTTCCAATAACTCGAGTTCGTTCGGTAACAGACACTAGCATAATATTCATTACCCCAATTCCACCAACAATCAAACTAATACCGACAATGCCAGCGGTAATGCCTGTTGCGCTATTGGTGAATTTTTCAAAGTTTTCCTTTGATTTCTCAGAAGTCTCAAACTCAAAGTCATCGTCCTGGCCAGAAGAAATCTTATGCTGCTGCCTCAGAATTCTTCGAATCGATTGCTGAACGACTTCTTCTTTAGCATCAGGCTTTAAACGGTACATTATTTGTACGTTACTGCGATGCTTATTGCTGCCTTCGAGTGCATTCATAGTGCTAATAGGTATGCGTATATAATCGTCCTGATCAAAACCGAATAAGCTTCCTAGTTTTTCTGCAACACCGATGATCAGAAACCACTCATTACCGAGTTTGATGTAGCTACCCACAGGGTTTTCAGGCAAATGTAACTTTTCTATTATACTGGCACCTATATAAGCGACTCTGCGGCGTTTTTTATCATCTTCAGCACGAATAAATCGGCCTTGTTCTGGGAAGGTTCTGTATGCTTTTTGATAACTTTGCTCAGTACCTTCGACACGAGTACTGTGCGTATAACTTCCATATTGTGCGCCGCCAGAAAAACGCCAGCTATACATAATTGCCGTCATGGTTTCGGCTTGCTTAATTTTGCTTTTTAAAATCAAAAAATCTTCGTAAGTAAGCTTACTTCTTTTCCCTAGCATTTCTAATCTTGGATTAGTATATGCCTTAATCGTTGTGACATCAGGTGCAAGATCAGCAAGTTGATCGTTGATTTGTTTTGTGAAACCTTGCATCACTGCAACAACAGTAATTACAGCCGCTACGCCAATGATAATACCGAGGCAGGTGAGTGCAGAGCGCATTGCATTGGCTCGAATCGCCGCAAATGCTGCTTTGGTGCCTTCCATAATTGCTAGAGCGGATTTAAACATGCAATCGCTCCTCTTTTACTTTTACGGTATCAGCAACGACTTTACCATCAACTAAACGAATGACTCTATCGCAATGATCTGCAATGTCCTGTTCATGTGTCACTAATATAATGGTATGGCCTTCATCATGAAGTTCATCAAATAATGACATGATATCTCGAGTAGTCTTACTGTCGAGGTTACCTGTGGGTTCATCACCTAAGAGTATATGTGGCTTAGTCACTAATGCTCTTGCAATAGCGACTCGTTGTCTTTGACCACCAGAGAGTTGACTCGAAAGGTGGTGTATTTTATCGCCTAAACCTACACGCTTAAGCGATTCAATCGCCATTTTTCGGCGCTCTTTGGCTGCAATAAAGCGATAAACTAGCGGCTGCATTACATTTTCTAAGGCTGTAGCTCTAGGAATCAAATTGAAACTTTGGAAGATAAAGCCAACACTTTCGTTTCTTTGATGTGCAAGCTCAGTTTCAGACATGTTTTTAACCAGCTTGCCCTTTAATAAATAACTACCTTCTGAAGGGACATCTAAACAGCCTAAAATATTCATTAATGTAGACTTACCTGAACCCGAAGGCCCAATAATCGCAACGTACTCATTTTTAGAGATCGCAACATTTACGTCATCTAAAGCTTTAAACGTTTGCTCACCCATTTGGTAGTGTTTCGAAATTTTTTGTAAATCGATCACATTACTCATACGCTTTCCTTCTCAGAAGGGGCTTTTGTGGAAGCATTTTCAGGATGAATTACATCACCTTCTTTAAGCTTACTTACAGGTCTAGCTGGGCCAACAACAACTTTATCTTCAGTGGTTAAACCGCTTTTTACGGCTTGTTCAATATCAGACGAAATACCAACAGTGATGAACTTCTTCGAAACTTTATCTTCGCTATCAACGGTCCAAACAAAATATTTGTTGTCTTCTTGATGTACAGCTTCAATCGGTAGTTTGACGGCATGATTAGATATTGAAGTGGCGATTTCAGCTCGGCAGCTCATGCCTGCATATAAACGACGTTCAGTATGATCAAGTAATACTTTAACTTTGAATGATAGAGCATTTGAACCTTGTTCAGCTTTGGCTGAAGTGCCTATGTTAATAACTTTTCCTATAAATGGATCGTCAGCATAAGCCGCAGCAAAAATATCTGCTTTTTGACCCAGTTTAATGCTAGCTATATCGGTTTCATCAACCCTCAACTCAGCTAAAATTGCACTCGGATCAGCAATCAGCATAAGATCTGAACCCACAATATTTGTTGTACCTGCAATAACAGTTTCACCTTCTTTAATATCAACTGAAGCTAAAAGACCTGTCATCGGTGCTCTAAATACACTTTTACTTAACCTATCTTCTGCAATTGAAAGAGAAGCCTTAGCCTGCTCAAGCTGTGCTTTTTTAGATTGAATATCAATAAGCGCAAGATCACGACTGTTTTTAAGGTTATCGTAGGTTTCGGCATCAGAAAGTCCTTGGGCGTACATTTTTTGTTGGCGAGTGAGCTGTCGTTCAATATTTTTTAAGTTAACGTGTGTTTTTTGGATTTCAATCTCACTGGCTTGTACAACAGCTTTAGAACGCTCGACATCCGCTTTAAAAGCTTTAGTATCAAGCTCCATCAAGATGTCGCCTTTTTTGACTGTTTGTCCTTCTTCAACAAAGACTTTTGCAACACGACCAGTCACTTCTGACCGTAACTGTACTTGGGTATTAAAAACGAGGTTACCTGAAGCAAGAATGGTATCTGCTATGCTACCCGTAGAAGGGTGTGTAACTTCTAGCTTTACGGTATCTTTATTATCTGTGACTTGTTTGCTGATTAGAATTCCTGCAAATGCAACAACAGCTAAAATGATGATAATTATTTTTTTCATTATTGATCCCTGAAGTGCCAGCACAATCTGTGCTGGCTAAAAATAAACTCTATTATTTTAAGGCTGCTACTAGGAACCAAATACCAAAGATAACTATTGATGGTAAAAGCCCATATATTACCGCTTGGTTCTTAGTAAAGTTCGTCCAGCTTCTTAGACCAATAATAGTGAGGATCATTCCCCAAATAGTAAACAACCCAATACTTTCGGCAAGGCCATAATACGCATTATGAATATCTAAATTTAGAACGAGTTGATTTAATGATGCATAGTTAAAGATTGATTGGCTCAGTTGATCCGTTTTCGCCGTCGTAACAAGAATAATTGTGCCTAGGCTGTTAATGATAGCCGGCATCATGGTCCAAATGCTAAATCCATACCAAGCACCAAATTTCATATCAGACTGTGGGTCAATTTTGCTGATCAGCATGAAATAGAATGCATAAAGTGCATTAAACAATGCAATGGCAACAATAGGTGCACCAATCGCAAAATAAATTTGAATGTCTGCAAATTGCTTGATGCCATTAACTGCAGCGTCACGCTCTTGCGCCGTTAACTCATCACCGAGTGCAGCAATCTGTTGATCGACAAGGTAGTTAGGGTCAACAGTAGAATAAAATAAATACATTGCAACTGAAGAGAAGAGAATGATTAAAAGAAAGGCTGACCAAGACCATCCTTTTGCATCTTTTAATCCATTAAATGCTTTCGTTGGTGATAAGAAAATATCGGTTATTGCACCAAAAACAGTAGCTGATTTCATCATAATTCCTTTTATCAAAACTTTGAACGTTACAAATACTAACTTGAATATGTTTGTTTAGTGTTAAATTTATGTATCCAAAATACGGCTTGAGACATAATATGTCAAATTATTATGCGATCACTTTCTTATAATTTCGTTTCTAGGCATATACATCGCATTAGAGGTCATTCCCAATTAGTCATTTCGATTTGTTACTGCCTAAAATTGGTAAACTCGAGGCACGAAGATAGAAGTTTAGTGAGCTAAATGAAAGATGAGTAACAAAGAGTTTGCCAATTTTAGGCGTAACCCGTAGGGCTGTGTATATTTTTCGTATCTTCTGTGTTGCCGAATGCTTATGCAGAACAATTACGCCTCACATTCGTCGTTTTGAATAAACAAAAAAATCTACAACAGCAAATCGAAATCGTTAATTGGGAACGGCCGCTAGGCCTGTTGAACATTCCTGTTTGTTTTTGCGGCAATAAATTGGTTATTTAAACCTTTGAGGTTTCGTTTCTCCAAATGATCAAGTGATAACGCAGCAGGAATGATCAATTTATGTCGTCTTCGATACGTTTGAGCGTTCCCTGTACTGTGTTGTGAGCAATTAATTTAGATTACTAAACTTCATTGCTCACACCTTGAGTAGATAAACGCTCAAATAGTACAAAATTCAATCTTGAAAGATTAACTCGCCCTAAAATTAGAAAAAATTGATCTAAATCAAATGTTGCGCATAAAAAAGGTAATGCAAATCGTTTTCATTAAGTATAAACTCTGCACAATTTTGTAAATATATTGTTTGGAGTTATAAGGAAATGAAAAAGTCACTGTTGACTCTTGGCGTCCTTGCTGCATTTTCCGGTTCAGTATTTGGTGCTGATACCAGTAAATTAGAGCAGATGATTGTTGCGCAAGAAGCTCAATTAAAAATACTGAGAGCAGAACTTGATAAGTTAAAGGAAGAACAAACTGAGCAAAAGTTGAAAGTAAAAGAAATTGCTAAGACTTCTGAAAGAGCTAAAAACTCTAAAACAGAGGGATTAGAGAAATTTGTTTTTAAATCATACGGTAGTCTCACTTATTCTAATGATGAGATTTTCGAGAATGTTCAAGACACAGACCCAAACCGGCGCGGACGTTTAGATTTAGAACGTATCGTCACTGAATTTGGTTATAAGTTCAATGATGAATGGGATGTTGAGTTCGAAATCGAATATGAGCACGGTGGGACGGGTGCAACACTTGAATATGATGGTTTTGAAGAAGCTGGTGAGTTCGAAACCGAAATCGAAGCTGGTGGTGAAGTAGTTATTGAAAAAGCGCAGTTTCGTTATCGCCCAACTGATAGTTTTGGGATTAAATTCGGTAATATCCATGTACCAATTGGTCTAGGTACAATTCTTCATAAGCCAAATCAATACCTAACGGTGATGCGTCATAGAAGCGAACAAGTGTTGATTCCGACAACTTGGAATGAATTTGGTATTGGTATTTTCGGTAATTTCGACAACTTTCATTATCAAGCACAACTGATTAATGGCTTGAACTCAGAATACTTCAGAAGCTATGGCTGGGTGAGTACTGGGCATCAAACGCGCTTTGAGCATGTTAATGCTGATGATTTTGCTGGTGTTGTCCGTCTTGATTATGGCGATTTCAAAAAAGAAGGATTAGCTATTGGCGCTGCATATTATTACGGCTTTTCTGCAGGTAACCGCCATAACGATGGGCGCATTATCGGTGATGGTGAAGTTCAAATCGCATCTCTATCAGGCGCATATGTTGATGGACCTTGGATTTTCAGAAGTCAATATCTCTACGGTTCTTTATCTGATGCCGATGAAATTACAATCGCAAATAAAACAACTTCAGGTTTGAATCCAGGTGGCTTTTCACAAGTTGGTTCTAAAGCAGAATCCTTCTTTGTCGAGGCTGGTGTTGATTTACGAGAATGGTTAAATGTTCCTGTCACGGTATTTGCAAATCTTGATTATGCGAACCCACTTAAAGAAGTCGAATCAGGCATTGCTACTAAACGTTTTGAACAAACTTGGACAAGTCTTGGTGTCAATTACCAACCTATACCTCAAATAGTATTGAAAGCAGAAGCAGGGATGAAGCAAGTAGCAGTGTATGAAATTCCAGATACTTACTTCTTTAACTTAGGCTTAGGCTACCAATTTTCTCTATAGATTATGATGAATGGAAATCAAAAAATGAAAAAATCTCTTATTGCTCTTTCATTAGCAACATTGCTGACAGCTTGCGGCGGTTCAGGAAAAAAAGAAGAAACAACACAGCCAGACCAAGGTACACCTACGAATGGAGAATTTAGTTTTACTGCTACTGAAATGATTAACAATTTAACTGATGACGTAATTGTTGCTGGTTATAGTGATTTAGCACAGAAAGGTGAATTGCTTCATCAAGCGACACTCGTTCTTTTGCAAAATGCGACTGAAGAAAATTGGTCAGCTGCTCAAGCTGCATGGAAGGCGGCACGTAAACCCTGGGAGCAAGGTGAGTCTCATATTTTTGGCCCAATCGAAGCTGAAAGCATTGATCCACATCTAGATTCCTGGCCACTGAACACGGTTGATCTAGTTGCGTTATTAAATAGTGGTGAAACCATTACCGCTGATGATCTATTGAAAGCAGATGATGGCGTTCAAGGTTTTCACGCAATCGAGTACCTTTTGTTTGGTGATGGTGTAAATGATAACGAGAAGTTACTTACAGATTCTACGCTTCAAGAACGAGAATACTTAATCGCGTTAGCTGAAGTACTAAGAGATTATACTGCGCAGTTAGAAGGTGCGTGGAAAGACAGTTATCAAGATAACGATGGCTCTGCTCCTTTCGCTGATCGTTTGAAAAGTGTTGACTCAAGTGATTCATACTCATCACAAGTTGGCGTAATCGAAGAGCTTATCAACGGTATGATTGGTATTGCAAAGGAAGTTGGAGAAGCAAAAATTGCTGAACCATTTTCTGAGCAAGATACTTCAAAAGTTGAGTCTCAATATTCTTGGAACTCGCTGATTGATTTCGGGAATAACATCAAAGGCATTAAAAACGTTTGGGAAGGCGAGCTAGCTGGTAATGCCGATAAGCAAGGTATTGTTGACTTTGTTGAAGCTGCGGATGGTGAACTCGCTGATAAAGTGAGTCAACAAATTGATACAGCAATTGCAAAAATTGATCTAATTGGTGGTGATATTAACATGCCATTTCGTCAGGCTATCTCAGATACCGCAGGGCGAACTCGAGTTCAAGAGGCGGTAGATGCGCTTGCCATTCTAAAGGAAAGTCTTGAACTAGAAGTTTTACCACTAGTTAAAAAGTGGAACGCTAATTAACTTGATTTGTACTTAAAGGCAGAGGCGTTTGGTTGTTTCTGCTTTTTTATTTCGGATTGAATTGGGTGTGAAAATTTAATCTTAAACTAGAGGCCGTTTCCAATTTTAGGCGTACCCGTAGGGCTGTGTATATTTTCCGTTTCTTCTGTGTTGCCGAATGCTTATGTAGAACAACTACACCTCACATTCGTCGTCTTGAATAAACAAAAAAATCTACAACAGCAAATCGAAATCGTTAATTGGGAACGGCCTCTAGGGTTTGTTTATTTTTCGTGATTGTTTTTGCAGCGATAAATTGGTTATTTGATACAAGGCAGTGCCTGTGGTTTGGTTTTTTCCAAATAAGCAAGCGATAACGAAGTAGAAATAACCAATTTACACTGTCTTTGATGCTTTTGAGCATTCACTGTTTGGTGTTGTGATCAGATTACTTAGATGGCTATGCATTACTGCTCACGCCTTGAACAAGTAAACGCTCAAATAGCACAAAATTTAATCCTAAAAGATAAATAGACCCTAAAAATATTTGGGCAATGAAAAGATGGTAATAAAAACAAAACAGCTCTCCATCGTTTGTGCTGTTGTTTTAGGGGTAACAGCCTGCGGCGGTACAGGTAAGAAAGAAAAAGCGGAAACACCAATGCCACCACCAACTGTAATTTATCCAGACTATACAGATATAGTTTTGTTAGGCGGTGAGACAACTACAACAGATGCTTCAAATTCTGGTCATGGCTTTTCAACGCCTGCGCCAAATTTAACAACAGAGCAGGTACTTCGGCATGAAGAAGGAGATGCTTTCTTTGAGTCGACTTTTGTGACAGCGCCAAGCACTGAACATCCAGAATTAGACGGTTTAGGCCCAGTTTTTAATAATATTAACTGTAATGCTTGCCATCAACGTGATGGTCGAAACTCAACACCAACGATCCCAACTGGGGCGAATAAGGTGCTTCTCGGTTCTTCTGATGGGATATTTTTAAGGATTTCCAAGAAACGAGATCTAGAGTGTGTCAAAGGTACAATTGAAAATAATTATTGCGCACCCATTCCTGTTCCTGATTTTGGTGGCCAACTTTTTCATCGAGGAGTACTCAAAGCAAGACCAGATTGGCAAAACAATAAATTCGTTGGGCAAGCAGATGTTTATCTTTCCTATGAATACACTGAAGTTGTGTACTCAGATGGTTCGAAAGTAACACTAAAAAAGCCATTATTCGAAATCGACAACCCTTATGATTCCCCTGAAAGTCCTGGGGCATCACAGCTTTTACAAGCGGATGTTGCATTTGGATGGAGAAATGGCATGCCAGTATTCGGTTTAGGTTTATTAGAAGCTATTCCAGAATCGGATATTTTAGCAAATGTAGATGTAGATGATGAAAACAATGATGGAATTAGCGGTAAGCCTAATTTTGTTTTTGATAAAGTCAAAGCCGATAGTGGTGATGATAACCCTGTTTCGTTAGGGCGTTTTGGTTGGAAAGCAAATACACCGAGCGTCAGGGTTCAATCTCTAGGTGCGCTGCGAGGTGATATAGGAATTACAAACCCATTATTTCCTAAAGAAAGCGTTGAAGGAACTCATCTTCATAATGTGTATTTATCTGAAAACCCAGCAGACAATGGGGTAAGCCCAGATGGAATGCCTGAGGTTGATGATAACTTCAGTGATGCACTTGTGTTTTATGCTGAAACATTAGCTGTACCAGCTCGCAGAAATGTTGAAAGCCAAGATGTAAAAGAAGGTGCAAGGTTATTTCAGCAAGTCAATTGTTCTAGCTGTCACATTCCTAAATTCATTACGAAGTCTTCCGGTCAGATTGGTGGAAAACCAATGATTGAATCACTAAAAAATCAAACCATTTATCCTTTTACCGATATGTTACTTCACGATATGGGAGAAGGTTTAGCTGATGGTCGTTCTGACTTTTTAGCGAGCGGTAGTGAATGGCGAACAAGGCCACTTTGGGGGATAGGATTAACCAAAACTGTCAATCCTAAGGCTGGCTTTTTACATGATGGACGTGCAGCAAATATCGAACAAGCAATTTTATGGCATGCTGGTGAAGCAGAACAATCGAGAATTGATTTTATGGCGTTAACTGCCTCTGAGCGAGAACAGCTAATTAAATTTGTTAATTCACTTTAAGTTTCTACTAAAAGCCGTCAGATTGACGGCTTAATATTTCATAGCTTTCCTAATTCTTGTGCGTCAGTAGTTAGCTTTTCATAAACCAATTTAATATAATTGAAAGATTGTTGTAATTTTTTGGACGCATTATGAGCCAGGCGGCACCACAGATAGAAACGATAGATTACCCATTTCCAGCTAAACCAATCCCTTTATCTGTTGATGAAAAAAGCGAATACAAAGAACGCATTAAGCGGTTATTGAAAGAACGTGATGCTGTTCTTGTCGCACATTACTATACTGACCCAGAGATCCAGGCGCTTGCTGAAGAAACAGGTGGTTGTGTATCCGACTCTTTAGAAATGGCTCGTTTCGGTCGTGATCATCCCGCTAAAACCTTAATTGTTGCTGGCGTTAAATTTATGGGTGAGACGTCGAAAATTTTATCACCAGAAAAAACGGTGTTAATGCCTAACCTTGAAGCTACATGTTCACTTGATTTAGGCTGTCCAATTGATACCTTCAGTGAATTTTGTGATGCCCATCCAGATCATACTGTTGTTGTTTATGCGAATACTTCTGCGGCCGTTAAAGCACGTGCAGACTGGGTCGTAACTTCAAGTATTGCACTGGACATTGTTGAACATCTCGATAGTGAAGATAAAAAAATTATCTGGGGACCTGATCGCCATTTAGGCAGTTACATCGCTAAGCAAACAGGTGCTGAAATGTTGATGTGGCAAGGAGAATGTATTGTTCATGATGAATTTAAAGCACGTGCACTAACTCACCTTAAAAAAGAACACCCTAATGCTGCGGTATTAGTACATCCTGAATCTCCTGCTAGTGTAGTAGAAATGGCTGATGCTGTTGGCTCTACAAGTCAATTAATTAAAGCAGCTCAAGAAATGGACAATGATACCTTTATTGTTGCCACTGATAAGGGCATTTTTTATAAGATGCAACAGGCTGCTCCGGGTAAAACATTGATTGAAGCACCAACAGGCGGTAACGGTGCGACTTGTAAAAGTTGCGCTCACTGCCCTTGGATGGCTATGAATGGTTTAAAAGCCATTGAAGCTTCATTATCAACCTCTGATACTAAAGATCATGAAATCTTTGTTGATGACACATTGCGTGATGATGCATTAGTACCATTGGATCGTATGCTGAATTTTGCAAAAGAAATGAATATGAAAGTCAAGGGTAACGCTTAATCGGCATTTAATTAAGAAGAGAGCTGAGAGCTCTCTTCATTGTCGTTTGTTAACCTGAGCTCAGGCTAGTTAGACTCTGTGCTTGTTTTCTAAATAGACTTGCTCGTTTGAATTCAGTCTACTTAACCATCTAAACTTTTCTAAATGCTCAGTGATCAGCTTCTTACACAGAGCATCAATGTGCTGCTTGTGTTGTTGATTCAAAATAGTTTCAATTGAATTTGCAACGTCTTTGTTTAAAGCGTTTTCATTATATCTATGCTCATTTAAAACGTAATCTAACTCGTCTCCAACAGCATTTGAAGACACAAAAATCATAACGATAAATACAGCTACCTTGTACATCCTTTACCTCGGCAATTACAACATTTTATCGGCTAAACGTCTTGTTTGAGCCTAAAGAATAGAACAGGATTTTGGGTTGTCTAATTTAATCCCATAAAAAATGTAAATTTTTATTAAAACTTTAGTAGTGCTAGGTTGCTTAGTATTTTGCAATTACGTATCATCACGCTGCTGCTGGGATGAAACTATTTAGGCTCTGGTACTGACTAACTTTCATTTCAGTTTTTATTTTATTCAAATACTACAACCAAGTGGCCCTACGTATGAGTCACCACTGGAAAGGATTTATCATGCCTGTTATTACACTTCCTGATGGTAGCAAACGTGAGTTTGCACAACCTGTTTCTACTTATGACGTTGCGATGGATATTGGTCCAGGTTTAGCTAAAGCCTGTATCGCTGGCCGAGTAAACGGTGAGCTTAAAGATGCTTGCGATGTTATTGAGTCAGACTCTGACCTTTCTATTATCACAGCAAAAGATGATGATGGATTAGAAATTTTGCGTCACTCTTGTGCGCATTTATTAGGTCATGCTATCAAGCAACTATGGCCAGATGTCAAAATGGCAATTGGACCTGTTATTGATAAAGGTTTTTACTACGACATTGATCTTGAGCATAAACTAACTCAAGAAGATATTGATAAGCTTGAAAAACGCATGCTTGAACTTGCGAAGACAAATTACAATGTAATTAAAAAAGTCGGTAGCTGGCAAGATGCTTATGATGCGTTTGAAGCTCGTGGTGAAACGTACAAAATGCAAATTCTTGATGAAAACATCGAGAAAACCGCAACACCAGCTTTATATCATCATGAAGAATACACGGATATGTGCCGTGGCCCTCATGTACCCAATATGCGTTTTTGTCAGCATTTTAAGTTAATGAATGTTGCTGGTGCATACTGGCGTGGCGACTCTTCGAATAAAATGCTTCAGCGTGTTTATGGTACAGCTTGGGCAGACAAGAAACAGCTTAAGTCATATTTGAACCGCCTTGAAGAAGCATCAAAGCGTGATCATCGCAAAATTGGTAAGCAACTTGACCTGTATCATATGCAAGAAGAAGCGCCTGGTATGGTGTTTTGGCATAATGATGGTTGGAGTATTTTCCGTGAGCTAGAAACCTTTGTTCGTACTAAACTTGTTGATTACGATTATCAAGAAGTAAAGGGTCCATTAATCATGGACAGAGTGCTGTGGGAGCGCTCAGGTCACTGGGACAAATATTCAGAAGCTATGTTCACGACTCACAGTGAAGCTCGTGATTATGCTTTGAAACCAATGAACTGCCCAGGTCATGTACAAATCTTTAATCAAGGTTTGAAGTCATACCGTGATCTTCCATTGCGTATGGCTGAGTTTGGGTGTTGTCACCGTAATGAACCTTCAGGTTCACTGCATGGACTGATGCGTGTTCGTGGCTTTACTCAAGATGATGCGCATGTATTCTGTACTGAAGATCAAGTTCAAGACGAAGTGATTAAGTGTATCAAGATGGTATACGACACATACGCTACTTTTGGTTTTGAAAATATCGTTGTTAAGTTATCAACTCGTCCTGAAAAGCGTATTGGTGACGACGATATGTGGGATAGAGCAGAAGAAGCTCTGAAGCAAGCTTTGGCCTCCAATGAAATCGAATATGAGATTTTAGATGGCGAAGGAGCGTTCTATGGCCCAAAAATCGAATTTACTTTGCATGACTGTTTAGATCGTGCATGGCAATGTGGTACAGTGCAACTCGATTATGCGCTACCGAATCGTTTAGGTGCAACTTATGTTGCCGAAGACAACAGTCGTCAGACTCCAGTAATGATTCATCGCGCTATTCTGGGTTCACTAGAGCGTTTCTTAGGTATTCTTATTGAAGAGTATGCAGGGCGATTCCCAACTTGGTTGGCTCCTGCTCAAGCAGTTGTAATGAATATTACCGATAAGCACGCTGATTATGTTGAAGAAGTAGTCAATATATTCAAGAAGCAGGGAATTCGTGCAGTTAAAGACTTGAGAAACGAGAAGATTGGCTTTAAAATACGCGAGCACACATTAAGACGTGTCCCTTATTTATTGGTCGTAGGTGATCAAGAGATGGAAAATAGGGAAGTCGCTGTGCGAACACGGGACGGAAAAGATTTAGGCAAACTGAGTATTGATACGTTTGCAGCTAAAATCCGTGAACAGATTTCGTTCCGTAGTCTAAATTTGTTGGAGGACTAGGTCATAAAAGGCAAAAGAGATGGTGGGCGTAATACCGCTCCCAATAGAATCAATGATGAAATTACCGGCGTATCTGAAGTACGTTTAAATGGTGCTGAAGGCGAACAACATGGAATCATGGGCATTCGTGACGCACAAAGTAAGGCAGATGAAGCAGGTTTAGATCTTGTTGAGATCAGCCCTAATGCTGAACCTCCAGTATGCCGGATAATGGACTACGGAAAGTTCCTTTTTGATAAAGCGAAAGCACAAAAGGAACAAAAGAAGAAGCAAAAGCAGGTTCAGGTTAAAGAAGTAAAATTCAGACCTGGAACTGATGAAAACGATTATCAGGTAAAACTACGCAACCTGAATCGTTTTCTAAGCGATGGTGACAAAGCGAAAGTAACGCTGCGTTTCCGTGGCCGCGAAATGGCACACCAAAGCATTGGTATGGCTCTATTGAACCGTATTAAAGCAGATTTGGAAGAAATAGCAGTCGTGGAGTCTTTCCCTAAAATGGAAGGTCGTCAAGCTGTTATGGTGCTAGCGCCTAAAAAGAAATAAGTCGGGCTTATTAAAAAGTAAGTAAGGTTCATAGAGCCTTGCTTCGCCTTGCTATTTAATTAACTATCCCAATGCGGAGTTTTAGAAATGCCTAAAATGAAAACAGATAAGGGTGTTGCTAAACGCTTTAAGAAAACTGCTAATGGTTTTAAGCGTAAGCAAGCTCACCTTCGTCACATTCTGACTAAGAAAAGCACTAAGCGTAAACGTCATCTACGTGCTAAGTGTTTAGTTGCCAAGTCTGACGTTCCAGCAATCGCGCGTCAATTACCTTACGCTTAATTTAGGAGATATAGAAAATGCCAAGAGTTAAGCGTGGTGTAACCGCTCGTGCTCGTCACAAGAAAGTATTAAAACTTGCCAAAGGTTATTATGGTGCTCGTTCTCGCGTATATCGCGTAGCGGTACAAGCAGTAACTAAAGCTGGTCAATATGCATACCGTGACCGTCGTCAAAAGAAACGTCAATTCCGTCAACTTTGGATTGCACGTATCAATGCGGCAGCTCGTCAAAATGGTCTTTCATACAGCCGTTTCATCAACGGTCTGAAGAAGGCGTCTATCGAAATCGATCGTAAGATTTTGGCAGACATCGCAGTATACGACAAAGTTGTTTTCGCAACTTTAGTTGGAAAAGCAAAAGAAGCTCTAGCTTAATCGCTTAAGTTATTTTGTACTGCTCTCAAAGCCTCGGTTTACCGGGGCTTTGTTCGTTTTAGCTTTTACAAATTTTAGGCGCTTGTTGCTGTAAACCTAGTAAATTAAAATAGTTTTGACCTAAAGCTATATTTCTAAATGCTTTATCATTTATGTATTTGTGTATTTCACTCACAGTTTTCAAAATGTGATCATAGTCTTCAGGCCCATAATCTTCATGTGCTAAAAAATCAGTACCATTGATAAATCGTGAAGGGTACTTATTGATTAAAGCAACATAGCGAGTTCTGTCCCGACTAAAAAAGTTTTCCTCTAAAATCTTCCATGAAATATCTAGCGTCAAATTAGGGTAGTTTTTTAAAAAGCTGTTCATCAGCCCAATATGATTCTTCGTATCGATTTCACGTTGCTCTTTAGAAAGCCCCATATGAGCCCATACAATTTGATTATCTGGGTATCGCTCTAGCACATGCCTCATTAGATGAATATATTCAAAAGGAGAGTCGTTTAAACCAATGTCGGCGTGCAAGGTGAGAGGGAGGTTATGTGCCCTCAAATATGCCATGAATGGCAACCAATTATTAATGTCACTGATTGTTGCTGATTCATGTGCGTTACTTAGTAAAGCGTGCTTGATTAGGTTTGCTTCACCTACCCACTTAAATTTATTTGGATACTTATTTTGAATATAAAGAATCCGCTGCAAGATATTCTCTGGATTGGCTAAATCAGGAAAACTCATGGAGAGATTTGTGATTAAGTTTTCATGATCATTTTTTGTAAACGCTTTTAAGTTTCGAAAATCATTTACCCAACTTGGTCGAATTGGCGTATTTGGACAGTCTCGGTAATGTTTGCAAGCAGTTTTAACTGCAAATGGTTGACCGATGCCATAAGCATTGACGTACTTAATGCCCGCTTTATTAAGAATATTAATGAGTTTATCGGTAGGCATGGCTTCATTATTAAAAGGTTGTATATGTAAATGTGTATCAACCTGCAGTGTGTGAGGGAATTGATTTCTATCAAAACACTCAGAACTATCAGCATAATTAACAACAGTAAGAAAGGAAAAAAATAGTGATAATTGAAAAATATGCCTTTTCATATAAACATCCATGTTCACACATAATGATTTTATTATAGGCAATAAAAAAGGCACTAAGAGTGCCTTTTATAAAGGTGAGTGTTACTTAGACCTTTAAACCAACTAACAGTTGATCAAGCTGCTCGGCAGTAGCGTGTAATTCATCACAACCTGAAACAGCATTGTTGGCTGATTCTTCCACATTATGGGATTGATTGCGGATTTCCATCAAATTGCCTGCAATTTCGTTTGCAACGGCGGATTGCTGCTCAGCGGAGCTTGCAATTTGAACGCTCATATCAAGTACTTTGTCGCTATGACTAGAAATATTTCGTAAATCATCACCCGTTTTCATAACATGAGACTTACCTTGTTCAGCTTGCTCGACCGTTCTCGACATTACTTGGGTGAGGGCGCTTGCGCCAGATTGCAGAGATTCGATCATGCTTTTTATCTCTACAGTGGCATCTTGTGTACGCCCTGCTAGCGTTCTGACTTCATCTGCAACTACGGCAAAACCACGGCCTTGCTCGCCAGCACGTGCTGCTTCAATTGCAGCGTTGAGTGCGAGTAAGTTGGTTTGCTCTGAAATCGCATTAATGGTTGTCACGACTTCATCAATGCGTGAGGCATTGTCATTCAACTCATTTACTGCATCAGAGGCATTTGAAATATCAGTAGCTAAAGTGCCGATAACTTTAACTGTGTTTTCAATATCTCTAGAACCAATTGATACTTGGGTATTTGCTTCTTGAGTTTCCATCGAAGACACTTCAGCGTTTCGGGAAACTTCTTTAACTGCTGCAGTCATTTCTTCCATAGCTGTGGCAAGTGAGTCAAGGTGCTGTCTTTGATTAACAGCTAACTCTTGGCCTTGACCTGCATTGCCACGGAATTCATTGACCACATTGCGAATCTGATCCGTTGATTGAATAATTTGTTTGACTAATTGATGCTGCCTGTCAACCAAAGTATCAATGCTGATCGCTAAATGGCTGAATTCATCTGGTACTTTAAAAAAGTTAAGACGGCTGGTTAAATCACCATCTGCAGCACGTTTTAATGCCATAACCGTAGTGTATAAAGCCCCACGAATAAAGGTTGAGATATAATAAGTCGCCATCCAAACGAGAAATATTAATCCAGCAGTTACAATATAAATAATTTGTTGATCGTCGTTAATGATCTCGTCCACGTGCTTCATTGAAGAAGAGCTTTGTTGTGTCGAAATGGAAGAGAGAAAATTATCTCTTTGGTTAGCAGGGATGTAATCTAAAGCTGCATCAACTATTCTTTGCTTTTGTTGAGTACTTTGAGTACTCGCATATTTATTAAATTCTCCCGATATCTTTCCTAACTCGTAATGAGAGGCAAAAGCTAAAAACGCTAATGCTAAAATAGAAATGGTTGCTAAAATAAAAAACTTTTGTCTTATTGTTGTTTGAATCAGATACTTATCGATCCAACGAAATTTTACTTCTTTCATAATTATACTCTTATGCCTTTTAGTAGCACTTTTTATGAGTGACCCCAAATACAATATCGGCTCGAGAACCTACGACTTAAGCAATTAAACACCAATTGCTGAAATTTTATCTTCCGTTGAAAAATTGTTATCGACATTTTACATCTTGATCATTTTACAGGCCAGTAGTTGTTAGTCATTTTGACTATAAATTTGTAATAACGTGATGACAATCAACTAATACGGAATTGGATTCTGTAACGAGTAAAGTATTGGCTTAAATTGAGCGTTTATCTCTTATATAAATCAATTTACTCTAGAAAAACCAAGAGCATTAGCGTAAAATTTCCGTCTTTTTTATTCTTGATTGTGTAGCGAATTCATAGCTTCAAAATTCATAAGGTAAGATAGATTCTCTTATTTAGAATTCTGTGGTTTTTCCAACATGCAGTGGAAATTAAAATGCAACAACTAAACGACATTGTATCTAATGCTTTAGAAGTAATAGAGCAAACTAGTGATTTAAAAGCACTAGATGATATCCGAGTGGATTACTTGGGTAAAAAAGGTCAGATTACGGCAATGATGCGTATGATGGCTACTTTAAGTGCGGAAGAAAAGCCTGCATTTGGCCAAAAAGTTAATGATGCTAAGCAAACCGTTCAAAAAGCGTTAAACGCTAAAATTGAAGGGATGAAACTTGCTGAACTAGAAGAAAAGCTGAAAACTGAACAAGTTGATGTGACGCTTCCTGGTCGTGTAACTGAACTTGGTGGTTTACATCCAGTCACTCGAACTATTGAACGTATTGAGGACTTTTTTGGCGAGCTTGGTTTCCAAGTAGAAAAAGGCCCAGAAATTGAAGATGACTTTCATAACTTCGATTCGTTAAATATTCCTGACGATCATCCAGCTCGAGCGGATCACGATACGTTTTATTTTAACCCTAAGTTAGTTCTCAGAACTCAAACTTCAGGTGTGCAAATCAGAACGATGGAGAAGAAAGATCCACCTCTACGTATTATCTCCCCAGGTCGTGTATATCGTAACGATTATGATCAAACTCACACACCGATGTTCCATCAGGTAGAAGGTTTGATGATTGATAAAAAGGTTAACTTTGCTGAACTCAAAGGTATCCTGCATGATTTTCTTCGTAACTTCTTCGAAGAAGATTTAGAAGTTCGTTTCCGTCCTTCTTATTTCCCGTTCACTGAACCATCCGCAGAAGTTGATGTTAAAGGTAAGAATGGCTGGTTAGAAGTATTAGGCTGTGGCATGGTGCATCCGAATGTACTGCGCAGCGTAGGTTATGACCCAGAAGAATACACAGGATTTGCATTTGGTATGGGCGTAGAGCGCTTATCAATGCTTCGTTATGGCGTAAATGATTTACGTTCATTTTTCGAAAATGACTTACGTTTCCTTAAGCAATTCAAATAGCGGAGCAAATTAACAATGAAATTTAGTGAATCTTGGCTTCGTGAGTGGGTAAACCCTGAAATTTCTCGTGAAGCGCTTTCAGAACAGATCACCATGGCAGGGTTAGAAGTTGATGGTGTTGAGCCAGTTGCTGCTGATTTTTCTGGTGTAGTGGTTGGTGAAGTTGTCGAATGTGGACAGCATCCTGATGCAGATAAGTTGCGTGTTACAAAAATCAATGTCGGTGGTGAAGAGCTGCTTGATATCGTTTGTGGCGCACCAAATTGTCATTTAGGGCTTAAAGTTGCCGTTGCAGTCGTTGGTGCAAAATTACCAGGTGACTTCAAAATTAAGAAAGCCAAGCTACGTGGTGTTCCTTCTCACGGTATGCTTTGTTCTTATTCAGAGTTAGGCATCGATATTGAAAGCGATGGCATCATTGAACTACCTCTTGATGCAACCGTTGGCACAGACATTCGTGAATTTTTAGATTTAGATGATGCCATTATTGACGTTGATTTGACGGCAAACCGTGCGGATTGTCTCGGTATGGTTGGCTTAGCTCGTGAGGTTGCAGTACTTAATCGTATGCAAGCGACAGAGCCAACTTGGGAAAAAGTTGAATCAAGTATTGCTGATAAAGTTGATGTTAAATTAACTGACTCAGTTTCATGTCCACGTTATCTGTCTCGTGTAGTTAAAGGTGTTGACGTTAAAACTGCTACGCCTTTGTGGATGCAAGAGAAACTTCGCCGCAGTGGTATTCGTTCTATTGACCCTATTGTTGATGTGACTAACTATGTATTGCTTGAGTACGGTCAGCCAATGCATGCATTTGATGCGGCTAAGATTGATGGTGCAATTGAAGTTCGTTTGGGTAACGGCGAAGAAAAGCTAACTTTATTGGATGGTAACGAAATTACAGTTCCAGCAGATACGTTAGTCATTGCTGATAAGAGCAAAACTCTTGCATTAGCGGGTATCTTTGGTGGTGAAGAATCAGGCGTAACAGAATCTTCAACTGATATTGTTCTTGAATGTGCCTTTTTTGCACCTTCAGCTATCCGTGGTAAAGCTCGTGTGCATGGCTTACATACTGATGCATCACATCGCTTTGAACGTGGTGTAGACCCACAAATTCAACACAAAGTAATGGATAGAGCAACACGCTTAATTCTTGATATTTGTGGTGGTCAAGCAGGTGACGTTGTAGAAGCTGTTGCTGCAGAAAACCTTCCTCAAGAGAAAACAATTACTTTACGTCGCAATAAGCTTGATGGGCGTTTAGGTCACTTTATTAGTGATGAAGATGTTGTTGAAATTCTTACGAAGCTTGGTTTTGATGTTCAAGTAGGTGAAGGAGGTTGGTCAGTTGTTACTCGTACCTATCGTTTTGATATGGCAATTGAAGAAGATCTGATTGAAGAAGTTGCAAGAATTTATGGTTATAACAATATTCCAAACATTGCTCCACAAGCAAATTTGGTTATGTCTGACCATCAAGAATCCGACTTGTCAGTTCGTAAAGTTCGTCAAACTTTGATCGCTCGTGGATTCCAAGAAGCAATAACATATAGTTTTGTTGATCCTAAGCTTCAGCAGTTAATTCACCCAGAGCAAAAAACAATGGTGTTACCGCACCCAATTTCAACTGAAATGTCGGTGATGCGTTTGTCTATGTTTACAGGTCTGTTGACTACGCTTGCTTATAACCAGAAGCGTCAACAAGGTCGTGTCCGTTTATTCGAAACGGGATTACGCTTTGTCCCTGATGACGCTGCAGAGTCTGGTGTTCGTCAAGATGCGATGATTGGTGGCGTTATTTCTGGCACCAATGTGGACGAACATTGGTCGATGGAAGCTAAAACCGTTGATTTCTTCGATCTTAAAGGTGATTTAGAAGCAATTATGGGGTTGACAGCAGCAGCTTCAGAATTTACTTTTAATGCTGCTCAGCATCCTGCTCTTCATCCAGGGCAATGTGCTGAAATTTTGAGAAATGATCGAGTAATCGGTTATATTGGAGCAATTCACCCTAATTTGGAAAAACCGTTTGGATTAAACGGCAAAACCATTGTTTTTGAGGTAGAATTGGACGCCTTGTTACATGTTAAGTTGCCAATAGCAGAAACTGTTTCTAAGTTTCCTGCAAACAGACGTGATATCGCAGTCGTTGTCGATGAAAATATTTCTGCTGGGGATATCATTGCTTCCATAAGAAAAAGTGGCGATAATCAGCTAGTTGGCATAAACTTGTTCGATGTATATCAAGGCAAAGGTGTTGAGCAAGGCAAGAAAAGCTTAGCTATTGCACTTACATTACAAGACAAAACACGTACATTAGAAGAAAAAGAAATTATGGAGCAAGTTGACTCTATAGTTTCAGTTCTTAAGACTGAGTTCAACGCATCGTTGAGGGATTAAAGTTATGGCACTTACCAAAGCCGAAATGGCAGAACATCTTTTTGAAGAGCTTGGTATTAACAAGCGACTAGCCAAAGAGATGGTTGAGTTGTTCTTTGAAGAAATTCGTGGAGCGCTCGAAAGTGGTGAGCAAGTCAAGCTATCTGGCTTTGGCAATTTTGACCTTAGGGATAAGAATCAAAGACCGGGAAGGAATCCAAAAACTGGTGAAGATATACCAATTTCGGCTCGCCGAGTGGTAACTTTTCGACCAGGACAAAAACTTAAAAGCCGCGTAGAGAAATCTAACGCTGGCAAGTAAAGTAAAAATAATAAAAGCCACTCAATTGAGTGGCTTTTATTTATTAAACGTAAAATAACGCTTAACTGTATTTATTCGAAAGACTTCTTATTATCGCAGCTAAACTTGGTGCAATGCTTTGATGAGCGGGATAACACAATCCAATCCTTCTGAACATTCTCGGGCCATCAAAATTTACTTTCGCTAGTCTTGGTTCATCTTCAATAAGTCCATCTGGCAAAAAACTAATTCCAAAACCACCCAGTACTAATGATTGCACCAATGATTTTGATGCTGCTTTAGCAACTAAGTTTAACGATATATGATTGCATGCCAATAAGCCGATGGTTTGTTGATGGGCTTTACAAGGTGGGCATTCTATAAACGGGTAACCATGCAGTTTTTCAGGTGTTACAAGTTCTTCGCTTGTAAGAGCATGGCTTGAAGGCACACAAAGAACATAGTCTTCCTCCCATAGTGGAATAAATATCTCATCTTCGTGTTTTAGCTCTTCAATGATTAATCTGGCATCAGCTTGTGAAGACAGTTCAACCAATTCAAGATCTAAGTGCTCAATGGCTTCATTACAAGTGGTAAGTACTTTCGAAAGCCTACGTTGACTTAAGTCAGGCATGACAGCTAATTGAAACTTAACTCTGTTTGCTTTTTGCTTGAATAAGCCAGGAAGCTCTTTTGCTTCTTCAACTAATTTTAAAGCAAGAGGGTATAGGTATTGAGCATTATCTAGTGCTTTTACGCCTTTCTTACTTCGCTCAAATAGTTTCCCGCCGAGTTGTTCTTCTAGCTGTTTAAGCCCAGCAGAAAGCGATGGCTGGCTGACATGGCATCTGTTCGCTGCTGCTGTGATGTTATTTTCTTCAAAAATTGCGATAAAAAAGCGTAATAATCTTAAATCAACCATATATACTGTGTTTGTAGCTGTATCAATAGGCTCAGCCTATCATATCTAGCTGAAATTAGTATTTTTCAATTGTTTTTATGCTACCTATACTAAGCCCACTTTCCTTAATACTGCTTTAAATAAGCGATATTAAAAGATATTTCAATTGATTAACAAATATAGGCAAATCTAATGACAGATTCGAAAACTAAAGAGTTAGTAGTTATTACAGGTGCATCTTCTGGTATTGGTGCTGCTATTGCAAAAGCTTTTAATAATGCTGGTCATCCGTTACTTCTTCTTGCACGTCGTATAGAAAAAATGGAAGAACTTGGCCTAGAAAACACAATGCTTGCAAAAGTAGATGTTACTGATCGTGATGCTATGACTGCTGCTATTAAAGAAGCCGAAGCTAAGTTTGGCCCAGTAGGTGGTTTAGTTAATAACGCAGGTGTTATGTTGCTAGGTCAAGCTGATGTGCAAGATCCTGCAGAATGGCAAAAAATGATGGATGTAAACGTTATGGGCGTATTAAACGGAATTCACTCAGTTTTAGCTGACATGAAAGAACGTCGTAACGGTACAATCATCAACATAAGTTCTATTGCCGGTCGTAAAACGTTTGGTGCTCATGCTGCTTACTGTGGGACTAAATTTGCAGTACATGCATTAACTGAGAACATCCGTGAAGAAGTTGCACCATTTGACGTACGTATGGTAACAATTGCACCAGGTGCTGTTGAAACGGAATTACTTGGTCATACGACCAATAAAGACATCGTTGCGGGTTATGAAGATTGGAAAGGGTCAATGGGCGGTGCTATTCACCCTGAGACAATTGCTGAAGCTACATTATTTGCTTTCCAACAACCACAAAGTGTTTGTATTCGTGAAATCGTAGTTGCAGCTACACGCCAAGAGCCATAATCACTGGAATGCTTTCTTCTGTGAATTCAAAAAGCCCTGATTTTTTAAGTCAGGGCTTTTTATATAATAAGAGTTGTACTAAATTAGTCTTTCTTTTTTTTCTTCAGTCCAAGCCCTAATTCCCTGCCTCTCAAACGAGCATAGTAAGAAAACCCGATTAAAAGCCCCATCAATAGAGTTGATTCAACAATTGCAAAAGCTCGAATGCTTTCTTCAACATAAAGCAGAGTAAAGCTATGCAATAAATAAATACATAAAATAAAACTGGCCCAAGCAAAGGTGTATGGCTTACCTTTTAATATGCCTCTTATTGGGAATATCAGCGGTACAATCCAGAGTAAAGAGAAAATCCAGCTGTAGGTGCCATTGAGTCCCAATTGAACAAAGTAGCCTCCAAGCAGAAGCAGTAAAGCTAAATAACCAACCTGGTTTAACTTGAGTAAAGTCTGAGTTTGCATCTTTGTCTCATTAAATAATGTCTAATACATTTTCTGGTGGGCGACCAATAACAGCTTTACCGTTAGCCAGTACAATGGGTCTTTCAATGAGCCTTGGTGTTTCAACCATGGCATTGACAAGCTCTTCACTTGTTTTATTTCCATCTGATAAGTTCTGCGCCTTATATTCGTCTTCTTTCGTCCGCATCATCTGTCTTGGTTCGAAATTTAGCAGCTCAAGTAATTTTTTAATGTCACTTGCACTAGGTGCCTCTTTCAAATATTCCACAATTGTGATTTCACAGTTGTTTTCTTCTAAGAGCGCAAGTGTTTGGCGGCTCTTAGAACACCTCGGATTATGGTAGATGGTTGCTTTTGTCATTATTCAATAGCCTATATTTTTTATATCTTTAAATTTTATCAAACTGTGAGATAGATAGCTAAATCTAATATTGCTACTTACTTCAACTCATCAAGATCTCTATCGGCTTGTTTAAACTGCCTAATTTTAGCTTCAATTCGAGCCAACTGGAGTGAGTTGTTTTTTGTCTTTTGGTGGGCGTAGTTCAACTGATCTATTGCTCCCTTATAATTAGCCGAAAGGGCAAGTAACTCCGCCTTTGCATAGTGTTCTAATGCTGACTTACCTTCTTTGTGATAAGCATCAAACAGTAATTGATACGCCAATACATTTTGTTTATCTAAATATATAGACTCTTGCAACAGTGGTATCGCTTTTTGTGGTTTGCCTTCTTCAATATAAGCATTAGCTAAATTGATATTGATAACTTGTGATGTTGGTTTCAACTGAAGTTGTTCATTCAACATTGTAACGGCTTTATTGTATTCACCGGCTTCAAGTAATAAATCGGTTTTCGTATCTATATAGAATAAATTTTCAGGATCTTTCTTTAGCAATTGGTCAATGATTTTAGTTGCAGGCTTAAACTCCTCAAGACGAAAGAGGGCAAGTGCTTTGCCGTAAAGCGCAGCATCCTTAAAAGCAAACGTTTCTTTTTTTAGTTGGTTTTCAAACATGCCCAATGCTTGTTGTGGGTTATAGCTTGAAAAGCGAACTTGAATTCGAGCTTTAGCCAACTGAAAGTTTATATTATCTGGTATATAGCGATGTGGATAAAGTGCGGCACGGTTTCTTGCTTCTGAGATACGTGACTCTGGGAGTGGATGAGTTAACAGCATTTCAGGTAGCTTGGTTGTAAAACGGTACTTAGCTGCTAACTTATTGAAGAAAGTGTAAGCGGCTTCAGGATCAAAACCAGCATCAACCATCACTTTTGTACCAATTCTATCAGCCTCTTTTTCGAAACTTCGAGTGTAATTAATTTTTGCTTGAGTAGCTAAAGCTTGTGTTGTTGCTAAAGCAGCTATACCAGCCTGAGGCGCTGCAACAGTCAATAAAATCGCACCTAAAACACCAGCAATAGTTGCGGGGCCAGCCTTTTGTGATGCTTCGACTTGTCGAGCCAAATGTCTTTGGGTGACGTGTGTGATTTCGTGAGCGAGTACAGATGCGATCTCGCTTTCATTATCAGCGTTTAAGAAGAGCCCTGAATGAACACCCACATGACCACCAAAAAATGCAAAAGCATTAATTTCATCATTTCTAAGCAAGAAAAACGTAAAAGGCGTTTTTACATCAGTTGCATGGGCAACTAATTTATTACCCAACTCCGTCAGGTACTGCTCAAGCACGGGATCATAAAGCATAGGCGCAGACGAGCGAATCACCCTCATGTATGCGTCGCCGTATTTTAGTTCTTTATCAATACTAAATGTGTTGTTTGCTGCACTTCCTAAATCTGGTAGGTCAGTATTGGCAAAACTATGCGCAGCACTCATCAGTAAAAAGGCACCAGATAGGGATGTCAATAAAGGCTTGAATAGCTTCTTGAATGCATGTGTTTTCAAATTAGGCCTATAATTTATTTTAATGATATTTACATACTAGCTTGTGGTTTCTGCTACAACTTAGGATAATAGTATTAACAATCATTGAGCAGTCTGACTATGCTTTGTATTGATTTAACCAATTTTCGCTGTCCTTTACCATTAGTAAAAACCAAATTAGCACTAAAAACATTACCGGAAGGCGAAAAATTGCAGGTTTTATTATCTGACCGTAATTCTAGGCACGATGTTCCCAAGTATTTGATCAAAGAAGGTTACTTTGTTCAGGAAGTAAGCAATTCCTCTGAATTACTTGAGCTTATTGTTGCAAAATCAAATAGAGAACAACTCTAATATGTACACATTATTATCAAATTGGTACAAAGACAGGTTTAGTGATCCTCAAGCTGTTACTTTAATTCTTATTATTGCTTCTATCTTTTTCTTAGTCTATTTTGCCGCTGGTATTCTAGCTCCGTTAATTGTTGCATTGGTTCTAGCTTTTTTACTTGAATGGCCAGTTAATCAGATGCAGCGCTTTGGCATTAATAGGACATTTGGTACAAGTATCGTTGTTTTATGCTTTATCGGCTTAATGCTTATGGTTGTATTAGGTGTAATTCCGAGTGTTTGGAAGCAGGGGAGTGCTTTACTCTCTGAGCTGCCAGAGATGATTGATAAAGGCATGGTAATTTTGAAAGAACTTGCCGAAAAATACCCTGAATACATAAGTATTGATCAATTAAATGCTTTAGTTTCAGAAACTCAATCAATGGTTGATACTCAGCATTTATTTGATTTAGGCAAACAGCTATTGGGAGTTTCAGCGTCTATTTTAGTGTTAATGGTTTATGCTATTTTAGTCCCACTGCTTGTATTCTTTTTCTTGAAAGATAAACAATCTTTGATCGCTGGCAGTAAACGATTTTTTCCGAGTAACCGTCAACTAGCAGGGCAGGTTTGGTCAGAGATGCATCAGCAACTGTTTAACTATATTCGCGGTAAAATCATAGAATTGGTAGCAGTCGGTGTTGCAAGTTACATTTTCTTTGCCATCATGGGTTTGCAATACGCTGTGCTACTTGGGGTGTTGACTGGTGTGAGTGTCCTCATCCCATTTTTAGGTGCAACATTAGTAACTCTACCAATTGTGTTAGTTGCATTTTTCCAGTGGGGTATAAGCCCTGAATTTGGTTACTTATTGTTAGGTTACGGTATTATTCAAGCTATTGATGGGAATGTATTAGTTCCATTGTTATTTTCTGATGCTGTGGATTTACACCCGGTCATTATTATTGCCGCAGTATTGATTTTTGGTGGCATCTGGGGGGTATGGGGTGTGTTTTTTGCAATTCCTCTCGCATCTTTGATCAAAGCCGTTATCAATGCTTGGCCTAAAACTACTTAAGCCATATGTAGATTATTCACTCCTAGGGCTAATAGTTAAATATTTTCCTGTTTCTGTGCGAAAACAAATTTCTAATCCCTCCTGCGTTGATGTTGGAGGGGTGTTAGAAAGTGTCAACTGATAAATCTCATTCCAATGTTCAGTTGCTAGACTTCCTAATGCATGGCTAATTACACTCTCGTCTGAGCTAAGATTAAGGTCACCAAAGGCTATAGTGACATTTGTATCGCTCAAATCAAAATATTGACTTAGATTTGAGTCAAAACCTGAACTTGAATTTGCTAAAGGTAATACTTCAGGGGGAGTCGCTCTAGAAGGATTTTGAGTTATTTCTGTTTGTATTGGACTATACACATTACTTGATAACCTCTGAAAATGCTGATTCATGGTAGTTCTTGTTTTTAAAGCAGCACCTGGAATTAAATTTTCCTCTCCATGCATAAGTTTAACTTTATATGTTGAAACATTGGAATCTGCTCTAAGTGAGTTTCCTGATTGTTCAATTTCGAAGCTTACTAAGTCGTGATTTTCTGGTTTGAAAAACATCATAATTGCTGCTGTAGCACCTTGAATACTTTCATAATCAGAAGAAGTGTATATCAGATATAAATAGTTTTTGAATGCAAGAGTATAATCACTTGCAGTATTATCCTTTATAAAACGGCCTAGTCTCTGTGCGACTAATCCAACTTTTCCTTCAACTTCCTCGTTTCCAGGAGGAATACTTGATGCAGCTAATCTATCAATATAACTATCAATTTGTGCTCTAGGTGTTAATGCTTGTGCCATAATAGACTAATATCGATTGAACATGATTTTATTCTATAATACAAAGCATAAATAGAAGATGGGGAAGAGATGAAACAGTGTTTATATAAGAACAAAGGCTAAATAAAATTTAGCCTTAAATGGAAAAGGGTATTACGAAAGAAAATCTAAAACCACTTCATGATGGTTTTTAGTTTTAAACTTATCAAAAACATGTTCAACTTTGCCATCTTGTGAAATCAAAAAGCTTAATCTATGAATTCCATCATAAATCTTACCCATAAATTTCTTTTCTCCCCACACACCAAAGGCATCTGCAATGGCATGGTCTTCATCACTTAAAAGGCTAAAGTTAAGTTCTTGTTTATCTGAAAATCGTAATAGCTTTGCTACTGGATCTGGGCTTATTCCGAAAACGGTCACATTATTTTGTGCAAGATCGGTTTTTGAATCACGCAACCCGCATGCTTGTACAGTACAACCGGGGGTGCTTGCTTTTGGATAAAAATAAACAAGTACAGGCCCAGATTTAAGTGCATCTTTTAGATTATGCGAATTCCCAAACTGATCGTTTAGGGTGAAGTTTGGTGCAATATCACCTTTAACTAATGTTTCCATTATTGTTCCTTTTTATTAGTTGGAATCACTCATACGTTTGATAGAGCAGCTAAGATCTAAACTCATAGCAAATGCTTCAACTTCAGTTTCAATTGCATTTAAATCTAATTCTTCCGGCACATTAACAGCAAGGTCAATTTGTTGATAAGGTTTGCCATTGATATCTTCTTCTGCATGAGAACCAAATGTGGCAAGATCCATCGATTTATCAGCAAGAAACTCAGTGATTGCTTTCATTGTTCCGCGTTTATCTTGTCCGCAGAAACTAATTTGAAAACGAGACGAATAACTTGTTGTTGTGTGCTTCGATGTTCTTTTTACAACTGTCATTAATTCAAGTTCAAGACTTAAGCTAGGTATGGTACTTTCAATCTTTGTAATGGCTGACCATGAGCCCTCTAGAAGCATAATTAATGTAAATTCATTCCCAAAAATAGCCATTCTGCTATCAACAATATCACAATCACAATCACTGGCTTGGCGAGCTAATTTGCTCACGATTCCTGGGCGATCAACCCCCATCGCAGTAACGACAAGTTGATGGGTCATGCATTTACCTCTTTAATAGATAAGCTGTATAAATAATAAGAAAGTAATCCTATCATAATTTATCCAGTTGTTTGTACTTGTCATTATTGATATCGAACAGTAACATACCTTGATTCTTATAAATGGGGATTTCAGATGTTTAAAGGTAGCTATGTTGCCTTAATCACTCCAATGAACTTGGATGGTAGTATTGATAATGAAGGGCTAGAAAAACTGGTCGATTTTCATATCAAAAATGGTACAGACGGAATTGTTGCTGTTGGCACTACAGGTGAATCTGCAACTGTGACACTCGCCGAGCATGTTAAAATCGTTGAACAAGTCGTCAGGTTTTCAAATGGCAGGATCCCTGTAATTGCAGGAAACGGAGCGAATGCTACAGCTCATGCAATCGAGTTAACAGAAGCATTAAATGGCACAGGTGTTGATGGAATGTTGGGGGTTACGCCCTATTATAATAAACCATCACCAAAAGGTTTGATCGCTCATTATAAAGCGGTTGCTAGTCATACTGATATCCCGCAGATCCTTTATAACGTACCAGGCAGAACTGGTGTCGATATGCAGCCTGAAACAATTGCAGAGTTATCAACCTTAAATAATATTGTAGCTGTTAAAGAAGCAACGGGTGATCTGACGCGTTTACATAAACTCAAAAATTTATGTGATGACTCTTTTGGGCTGCTAAGTGGTGATGATGCGACAGCGTGTGAGTTTTTATTATCTGGCGGTGATGGCGCTATCTCTGTAGTGAATAATATTGCTCCACATCTCTATAAGAAAATGTGTGATTCAGCACTTAACGGGGATAAAGAGAATGCTTATGAATTTGATAACAAGCTCTCTTTGCTACATAGTTCCTTATTCGTAGAAGCTAATCCGATTCCTGTAAAATGGGCTGCTTTCGAGCTTGGTCTCATAAAAAATAATACAATTCGTTTACCTTTAACTGAACTTTCTAGTGCAAACTATGGTCTGGTTAAAGAAGCAATGGAAAAAGCCCAACTAGAGGTTAAATAAATTAATGCTAAAACAAGTTTCGCCGTTGGTTTTAATTTTAGCTGTTTCAGCTTGTTCTACACCAATTGAAAGAAGACAAGCCAATGGTAGCGATGATTACATCAACGCAAAATCAGAATCTAAACTTGTAATTCCTGAAGGATTACACGAACCTAAGTACAACAAAGAATACCAAATTCCTAATGTTGAAAAGAACGCTAACCCATTATTAGGTGATGCATTAGACATACGTCCTCCTTTACAAGTGTTGCCTACAGCGGAAGGTACTCACGTTGAAGATGCCGGTAATGGCATAAAAATCGTGATCGAATCGATTGATAGTGCGACGAATTTAAAGCAAGAAATTACGTCTTCTATAAAAGCATTTTTAAAACATCGTGATATTAAGATCTTAAAAGAAACTACAGATCCTCTTTCTATTCAAACTGACTGGATTGAAAGCAAAGAAGTCATTGATTCAAGTATGTGGGGCAGTGATAAAGTTTATACACTTCGCCAACGCTATGAGTTTGATATCAACATTAAGCCTCATGGACGTACTGGTGATATCACGATAAAACTGATCGATCATCATGAAGACTATAACGGTACCGAGCAAAATATTATGTTAACTGGTGATGATGAACATCGATATGCCGTTGACATGCTTAACAGTGCAATTGGGTATCTAAGTCACTCTCGTGATAAGTCGATTAAAGCTAAACGTATTGCTAGAAGTGCCGGAATATCGACTAAGTTTATTTCTACACCTACTGACTCACAGCATTGGGTAGCGAAAGCTGAATTCCAAAAAGTGTGGGATAGATTGAGAATTGTACTGCCTGAAGCTGGTTTTGAAATTGTTGATGTCGATACAAATAAAGGTTTGTACTATGTAGACTTCAAACAGGAAACTGGTTTTTGGAGCTCTTTATGGGGTGACAGTAAAGAACTAAAACTAGAAAACGGTTCTTATCGAGTTATTGCAAAAGATGGAAGTCTGCCAAATACTACAGATATTCGAATTTTGACACCTGACGAGAAGCCGCTCCCTACTGAGTCAATGGACGGTTTAAGTGAAATATTTGTTAAATTGATGCAAGAAAAGCGCAGTTAGAAGCATTAAAAGGCGTCTATGTGGCGCCTTTTTAACCTGCAGCTATTTGAATTTGTAAGTAAAAGTAAAATAGCTTGATGCTGCATAAATATTAATTAAACTGCCCAGTACTTTTATGCATTCATCGAGCTGTTATGAAAACAATTATATTTTCAGTTTTATGCTTTAGTCTGGCGCTGAGTTTCAGCCAGAATATTCAAGCCAAAAATAATAATCAAAAAACCAGTCCTCTTCCAGTTGTTGTAGTTAAGCCTGCCACCTATTCAAAGTTAAATGATGAAATTGAAGCGCTTGGTAATTTAGAAGCCAGTGAATCTATCATCGTGACATCTAAGGTAACTGAAGTTGTCACAAAAATTGAGTTCGACGATGGTCAAAAAGTAAAAAATGGTCAGTTACTCGTTCAGCTTAGAGATGCTGAACAGCGTGCTCAACTACGAATTGCTCAAGTTAACCTAAAAAATAATGAAAGAGAGCTCAATCGTATCAAAACACTTGTTGAAGAACAGTCTGTCGCTGAACTAGAGCAAGATAGGCTCCAAACTGCCATTGATACAGCAAAAGCAAATCGTGACAGCGCAGTAGCCGATTTAAAAGATAGACAAATTAGAGCGCCATTTAGTGGCGTTCTGGGGTTAAGAAAAATCAGTGTTGGTTCTCTCGTCACCCCTGGAACTGAAATGACTACTTTAGATAACATTTCCACGTTAAAATTGGATTTCACGGTTCCTGAACGCTATCTACAAGTTTTGAAACCGGGTAAAGTTGTTGAAGCTTCAGCAGTTGCTTACCCAGGAGAAGTCTTCAAGGGGAAAGTAAAATCAATTGATACTAGAATTGACCCAACTACAAGAGCTGTTGTGGTGAGGGCTCAGCTTGATAATTCCGAGTCAAAATTGTTACCAGGTATGCTGATGACAATTGATTTGATCAAAGAAACACGCAGAGCATTGATCGTTCCAGAGTCAGCAATTATCCCTCGACAAGACAGACAATATGTTTATATCGTAAACGACAAGAATGAAGTCGTGCAGCAGCAAGTTGAACTCGGACTTCGTAAGCTTGGTATTGTTGAAATCGTTAACGGACTTAAAGAAGGTGATAAAGTCATTACTCGTGGCTTCTTGAAAGTGAGACCTGGAGATAAAGTTAAGCCACAAAACGATGATAACTTTACTTATGAATCAATCAAGCAAGGTTCTGTCGCATGATTTTGACTGACTTATCGGTAAAACGTCCTGTTTTTGCATCCGTTATCAGTTTGCTGCTAATTGTTTTTGGTTTTGTAGCATTCGATAAATTACCTTTACGTGAATATCCAAATATTGATCCACCTATTGTTTCAGTTAAAACCAGTTATCGTGGTGCGAGTGCCGCCGTTGTTGAAAGCCGAATCACTCAGGTTATTGAGAATCGGATTAGTGGTGTTCAGGGAATAAAATTTATTTCTTCTCGAAGCAGAGATGGACGCTCTGACATCACAATCGAATTTACAACCAAAACGGATATTGACTCCGCTGCTAATGATATTCGGGACAGGGTATCAGGCATTCTAAAAAATCTGCCTACAGAAGCTGAACCGCCTGAAATTCAAAAAGCTGACAGTGATGACGATGCCATCATGTGGTTGAACTTAGTCTCAACTAACATGAATACATTGCAACTTACTGACTATGCCAGACGTTATTTAGTCGACCGTATCTCTGTTGTGGATGGTGTGGCGAATATCTTCATTGGTGGTGGTAAAAACTATGCTATGCGAGTTTGGATTGATCGCCAAGCGCTTGCTGCTCGTGGTTTAACGGTCAATGATATTGAAAACAAACTGCGCAGTGAAAACGTAGAATTACCTGCAGGTTCAATTGAATCTAAAGAGCGTCATTTCACCGTTAGGCTGCAGCGTAGCTATTTAAACCCTAATGATTTTAAGAACCTTGTACTAAAAAAAGGTGACGATGGTTACTTAATCAAACTGGGTGATGTTGCTAAAGTTGAAGTGGCTGCAGAAGAAAATCGAATCATGTTCCGTGGTAATGGCGAATCCATGATTGGGTTAGGTGTTGCTAAACAATCAACGGCAAACACGCTAGACGTCGCTCGTGGTGTAAATAAACTGGTTGATCAAATAAATCCGACACTGCCTGATGGTATGAAGATTAAGCGATCCTATGATAGTTCAGTGTTTATTGAAGCATCTGTTCAGGAAGTTTATAGCACGCTAATTATTGCGTTAATTCTCGTTGTGATCGTTATTTATCTATTCCTTGGTAATGCTCGAGCAATGTTAATTCCGGCGATTACGGTTCCAGTCTCTTTAATGGGTACCTTTATCGTACTGTATTACTTAGGCTATACGATTAACTTGTTAACCTTACTGGCATTGATTCTAGCCATTGGCATGGTCGTCGATGATGCCATTGTAATGTTAGAGAATATACACAGAAGAATAGAAGAAGGTGAGACGCCACTTAAAGCTGCTTATTTAGGCGCAAGAGAAGTTTCGTTTGCCGTCATTGCTACTACTGCAGTATTGATTTCTGTATTTATGCCAATTACATTTTTGGATGGTGATTTAGGGCAATTGTTTAAAGAGTTCGCCGTTACTATGAGCTCAGCAATTTTCTTCTCGAGTATTGTTGCGCTTACTCTCAGTCCGATGATGTGTTCAAAATTGCTTAAACCATCAAAGGAAGATACATGGTTAGCTAAAAAAGTTGAATCAGTCATGAATTGGTTGATTAACAAGTATAAAGGCTTGTTGCACTTTTCTATCAAACATCCTGCATTGATCTCGATGATTGTAGTGATTGCGTTTGGTTGTTCATACTTATTGGTAAAGAAAGTCCCACAAGAGTTTGCGCCTAGAGAGGATCGAGGCTCATTATTCTTAATTGTAAATGGACCTCAAGGTGCAAGTTTCGAATATATTGAAAAATATATGACTGAAATTGAACATCGATTGATGCCATTAGTTCACCAAGGGGACATTAAGCGCCTATTAATCCGTGCACCTAGAGGGTTTGGTCGAGTATCAGATTTCTCTAATGGTATGGCAATCATTGTATTGGAAGATTGGTCGAAACGTCGGCCAGCTAATGCCATTATTGCTGATATACGAAATAGGCTTTCTGATCTTGCTGGTGTTAGGGCATTTCCAGTTATGCGCCAAGCTTTTGGTCGAGGTGTAGGTAAACCGGTACAGTTTGTATTGGGAGGCCCAACTTACGCAGAATTAGCACACTGGCGTGATATTATCATCGAAAAAGCTAAGAAAAACCCTAAACTTGTGGGCTTAGATGATGACTATAAAGAAACGAAACCACAAATTCGAGTAGTGATTGATAAACCTCGTGCGGCAGAGCTCGGTGTCTCGGTCTCACAGATTGGTAAAACCCTTGAAACACTCCTTGGTTCACGTGTTGTAACGACGTATATGCGTGACGGTCGTGAATATGATGTGTTACTTGAAGGTGATCGAAAACAGCAAAATACCGCTGAGGATATGAATAATATTTATGTTCGTTCAGATACGAGTGGTAAGCTGATCCCGTTGTCTAACCTTGTTTCTATTCAAGAGTTTGCGGACGCCAGTTCGCTTAATCGATACAATCGAATGCGTGCAATTACGATCGAAGCAAACTTAGCAGATGGTTATTCATTGGGTGAAGCTTTGTCATACTTAAACGGAATCGTAAAAGATTACCTTCCAGCAGAAGCCACAGTTAGCTATAAGGGGCAGTCGCAAGATTATCAAGAGTCTGGTGACTCAATTTACTTTGTGTTCGTTTTGGCACTGGGTGTGGTCTTCTTAGTCTTAGCTGCACAATTTGAGAGTTATATTCATCCTGCGATTATTATGCTTACTGTACCTCTTGCGACCTTAGGTGCATTAATTGGTTTATATGTAACAGGGCAGAGTTTAAATATTTACAGTCAAGTTGGCATTATTATGTTGGTCGGATTAGCGGCTAAAAATGGTATTTTGATTGTTGAGTTTGCGAACCAGCTCAGGGACAGGGGGGTTGAGTTCGAAAAAGCATTAATTCAATCTTCTTGTCAGCGTCTAAGACCCATTTTAATGACCGGCATTACATCTGCCGCAGGTGCTGTACCTTTAGTTTTAGCTTCTGGTGCTGGTGCAGAGACCCGTTTTGTAATTGGTATCGTTGTGTTATTCGGAATTATCTTGGCAACGATCTTTACATTGCTGGTTGTACCCGCTGCCTATTCATTGTTTGCACGTAAAAGTGGAACACCAGGTTCGGTAACCAACGAACTTGAAAAGCAATTGCGTTAAACTTAGTTAAGAGCCTCAATAGAGGCTCTTAACTTATCTGTCTACATCCTTTCAATTCATTTCAGTTTAACGCCACCAATAAGTTAGTAGTTGGCTAAGTAATTCTTTTTAATTAGATGCTTATGGTTTGAATATTTTTCATGGCAATCTTTTTTTTTGGTTGGTTAGTGACATTTGTCATATCGAATTAATGACAGCTGGCTATATCGTTAAGCGTACGAATAGTAATAATTAACTCATCGACTCGCACTGCAAGGAAATGTCATGAGTAATAAACAAAAGCTATCCATAGGTGAAGTGAGTGAATTATCTTTTGCTTATAAAGATACTCTGGTACTGGATGGAATTAACTTAGAAATAAAACAGGGAGAAACACTCTCAATCTTAGGGCCAAATGGAGCAGGTAAAACAACGCTAATTAAAAGCATGTTAGGCCAAGTCAGTACCAAAACTGGTAAAATACAAATCATGGGGCATCAACCTGGCTCTATGGAGCTCAGACGCTTGTCAGGTGTTATGCTTCAAATTTCTGGCCTACCTGACATGTCTACGGTTTCAGAGCATATTAAGCTTTTTCAAAGTTACTATCCCAACCCTATGAGTTACCAGAAAGTGATCGAGTATTCAGGGCTTAAAAATAAAGAGCACGAATACAGTAAGAATCTATCAGGCGGACAAAAACAACGTTTATTATTCGCTTTGGCCATTTGTGGCAATCCAAAGGTTTTATTTTTAGATGAACCGACGGTAGGAATGGATATTGATTCGAGAAAAGCGTTATGGAAAGCGATCGAAGAATTAAAAATCACGGGAACTTCAATTCTATTAACAACACACTATCTAGAAGAAGCAGATAGGCTGTCAGATAGAATCATCATTTTGAATAATGGCCGAATAACCAAAGAAGGAACACCGGCAGAAATTAAGTCTTACACTAACGTTAAAACCATTAAATTTCATTCGTCAGTTCTCATTGAGCATTTTTCAGATGCTATTACTGTTGATCATTATCTAGATAATGAATTAAACCAATACTGCTATTCAATTACGTCTCGCCATGTTGAAAAACTACTGAAAAATCTCTTCAAAAGAGAGCTTCAGATTCAAAACTTAACCATTGCTGGAGCAGATTTAGAGCAAGCATTCTCAGCACTCAACTTAAACTCTGTTCAAAAAGATTCAATTTTGGAGGTAGCGTAATGAATATTGTAACCCCGGCTAAAGTGAATTTAGTTAATATATTTTTATTGGAATCCATTTCTGAGTTCAAGCGATTGGTTCGTACTCCAGCTTTTAGTTTACCCACAATCTTATTTCCCGTGATGTTCTATGTATTTTTTGGGGTGATTTTTGCTAAAAACCCGACAAGTGCACCAACATATTTAATGATAACTTATTGTGTATTTGGCATCGTAGGCCCAGCTTTGTTTTCATTCGGAGTTGGGATTGCAGTTGAAAGAGGGCAAGGGTGGTTTAACTTAAAAGAAGTTTCGCCAATGCCAGCCTCAGCGTATGTTATTTCTAGAGTTATATTGAGCGCAATATTCGCAGCTATCATTGTTTCGATTCTATTTGTCATTGGTTCAATGGCTGGAAACGTTGACTTAGCAGCAACTCAATGGTTGAGTTTGAGCGGAATATTCATTCTAGGTTCTTTGCCATTTTGCGCTATTGGCCTGACGCTCGGTTTAATGTTGAAGTCGAACAGTGCCGCAGCGATTATAAATCTAATCTACTTACCAATGAGTTTCTTATCAGGTTTGTGGATCCCAATTAATATGATGCCGGGATTCCTACAGCAGTTTGCAAATGCACTCCCTCCTTATCATTTAGCTCAGCTAGCGTTGAAAGTAACAGATATGGATGTCGGTGGTTCAGTGATAAAGCATATTACTGTTTTGGTGATGTACTCACTGTTGTTTTCATTTCTTGCGATTAAGGCGTATTACCGTAAAAATAAAGGGTAGTTCTGATATACACTCTGCGGCAGGATTGCGTAACCTCTAAACACAATCCTGCTTGATCGGCCACTCAATTTGATCAGAGTAAGAGCTCGGTAGCACTTTTCGAAATTTAATTTGTTCTGGTTAACTCCTTTAAATAGAATTCGCCGCCTGCATTCTGCTGGTGGCATTTCAACTTATCGATGTCTGCTCACTTCAGGATTCCTTCCAATCAAAAAGGTACATAAATGAGCACTAAATTAGCTAACCCAGCTCCACTCGGTCTAATGGGATTTGGTATGACTACGGTATTACTTAATATTCATAATGCCGGTTTTTTTCCTATTGACTCGATGATCTTATCAATGGGTATATTTTATGGTGGTATAGCTCAAATTATTGTTGGCATTATGTGCTTCATGCGTGGTGATACTTTTGGTACTACGGCATTCACTTCATATGGATTATTTTGGTTAACCTTAGTGGGTTTAATCTTGATGCCAAATGCAGGTGTTCAGGCGAGCTCTCCTGCGTTTATGGGTTGGTATCTAGTCCTTTGGGGAATGTTTACAGGGTTTATGTTTATTGGTTCATTAAAATACCCTAAAGCGAAGCAATTTGTATTTGGTTCACTTACTGTTTTGTTCTTCTTACTCGCAGCTAGAGATTTCACTGGCAGCCAATTATTGGGAACAATAGCGGGTTATGAAGGGATTATTTGTGGCTTAAGCGCAATATACTTTGCAATGGCACAAGTAATTAATAATGAATATGGACGTGCAGTGCTTCCTGTAGGTGAAAACAAATAGCATTAGATTTCATTCCAGTGCTCATTATTGGGCGCTGGAATATCAAGTATCTCCTGTAATCCTATAGAACCTAAACTGTTCATTCTGATCAGAAAATCGTTTATCTGTGTTTGAAATGCGCTTAATGTATGACTTATCTAAATATGTCGACTATCAAGTGAGACAAATATGAATAGCATACTTGTAACAACAGATTGGCTTGAAGAACATTTGAATGACCCTCATTTAGTGATTTTAGACGTCAGCATGAATAAAGTTGTTGGTCGTGTTCCACTTGAATATCAAAATCCTAGCTACATTCCCAACAGCATAAAGCTCAGCCTTGAATCTTCCCTTTGTGATGTGAGATCAAACTTCGCCAATACCTTCCCAACAGTTAGTCAGTTCGAGGCAGAAACATCACAATTAGGCATTACATCTGAAAGTACCGTTGTTGTTTATGACAATCAAGGCATTTATTCATCGCCAAGAGCTTGGTGGATATTTAAAACGATGGGAGTTGAAAAGGTGTTTGTGCTGGACGGTGGCCTACCTAAATGGATACGTGAAGGTAAAATAGTGGTTCAAGAAGCACAAATAGTTGGATCAGGTCAGAGGCTCAATGGTTTTAAACCTGTGTATATTCAAGAGAATGTGTGTGATTCTAATTATGTATTAAAATCCATCAATATGGATTCGGTTTCTATTATTGATGCTCGTTCAAGTGAACGGTATTTAGGCTCAGCCCCAGAGCCTAGAAAGGGGCTTAGAGCAGGACATATCCCAAATTCACTCAATCTTCCCTTTGCTTTAGTGTTAAATAATGATTGCTACAAGCCTGTAGATGAATTGGTCCAGTTATTTGCTAATTTATCCGTAAATAAGAGCCAAAAACTCGTCTTCACTTGTGGTTCCGGTATCACTGCTTGCATTATCATGTTAGCTGCAAGGATTGCTGGTTGTGATAATACAGCTCTTTATGATGGGTCGTGGGCTGAGTGGGGAAGTAATCCGTCATTGCCGATCGCCTAGCGAACGCGTGAATGTCTAGAGTCTTATTTGTAAGTGGTCTTTAGGAATCACGTTTACAACAATATAATTAATGAGGTCATAATGAAATCGCATCCGTTTGATACTTTGAAACTGAGAAATGGCTCTTCTGTTATCTTCACACCTTGCCCTGGGACAAAAGGTGTTTCTTTAGTAGATTCTGTTGTTCAGTTAAAACAAGCTGGAGCAAAAGCGTTGTTATCGTTAATGTATGATGATGAATTGAAACATAATAGTGCCGAAACACTTCCACAAGTGTGTACAACTCACGGTGTTCGGTGGTTTCAATTACCAATTTTGGATGATAAAGCACCAAACGAAGACTTTATGAAGGCATATATTCAATGTTTGCCAGAGTTATTAGACATGCTTGAGTCTAAAGAAACAATAGCTGTTCACTGCCGTGGCGGTGCAGGGCGAACTGGTTTAGTGATTGCGATGCTGATGTACGAAATAGGTTACAGTAAAGATGAGGTTATTCAAGAGGTACAAAACATGAGACCAGTTGCTTTAGTAAAAACTCCTCAGCGTTCATTCTTTGATAGTTTTAAACGTTCGAGTAATTAAGTCATTTACTGAAAAAATATTGGATACTACTAATCAATCATTTTTCTATTTGTGTTAGTAGTATCTTCCGCTGACAACATCATAAAGCTGTTTTCGTTCATGACATATAGAATAAATTTAATTTTGGACATCCTAATTCATTATTCAAAATAAACGTTTAGTTTAGCTTATGATATAAATTGATAAGCTTAGTGTGATTTACTCAAATACAAGCCAAACTAGCACAAGCTGTTATGGTGAATAATAAGCATCATACTGTATGAGTTGTAATATGGTGTTTCTAGCTCATTTTTTTCCAAAATGGTTTGGATCTTTAACTCAGAAATGTCATTGAAAGCTTCGTGATAGATTAGATTTTATAGTTGAATATATTTTAATTTAAAAACAATAATTTCCGCTGTATAAAATCACAGTGTTAAATAAATTCCTGTTTTCAGGACAAAAAAGGAAAAAATCCTGCTTTTAGCTGGTAAGTCCTTTCAGTTGATTTTGATAAGTTATTGAAATATTTGTATCAAATGTTTTATAGTTGTGAAATTAAAATCTTTGAAGGAAAAAGGTCTGATGAGTAAAAGAAGGACTTTTTCCCTCTAATAAGCTGTTATGTTGCACAAAATAAAGGAGACCATCGCATGGAAGAACAAATTAAAACAGATACAGTTGCGTCACATACAGAATTGAAAGCTCGTTTAAAACGTATGTATATAACTTGGTTATGGATTTTTCTTCCTTTTTTGGGATTGCCAGTCGCTCCTGAAGTAAAAAGCGGCATAATTATTTCTGCAGCAATCATTGCATCAATTTGTTCTTTTGCTGTGATTTTCGTTCCAACAAATAGAAAATTAATTTATGTACCTGCCGCATGGTTATTGGCTATTGGGTTATTAATAATTTTGAAATTTGCTATGGCTTAGCAAGTGCAACATAACAAGTCACTCAAGAAGGACAAAAAAGTGTTGGCTTTTGTCGCTTCGCTCCAAAATTTTAGCCAACAATTTTTTGCCTCTTAGTGA
>NZ_JBWQOH010000009.1:0-148223 GCF_056591695.1 Parashewanella sp. 2304DJ23-3 | reverse complement strand
TGAGTTCCAACCAATTCAAACTGCTGCAAACCCTGTTATTGAGTTCCAACCAATTCAAACTGCCGCAAACCCTGTTATTGAATTCAAACAGTCTCAAATCGCATAAAGGAGCACACCATGATCAACTCAATCTTACTTGCTCTTGGTCTTGCAAAGCCTCGTAGAGTAAAAACTAAGCTACCTGATGGTTTGAATAAACTTGAAGTTGTTTCTGCGAAAGCTTGGTGGAATTAGAAAGTATTGTAGATGAAAGAATCAGCAATTGTTGGGAGTTTTCCCAACATGCTGCTCTTTTGCAAGTAATGCTGCATTAAGGCTTAAACTTTATATCACCTATCTGTACTGCCTTACGATAAGCGATATTTTTATGTGCATTCAACAATGGATAAGCAAACGGCCCAAGAAGCAACCCTGCGAACCCCCATCGTCTAACTGGCATACCAGAGTGATAGGCATTAAACCCCAATAAAATACAAGACAACGCTGATAAAGTAACCACACTCAACTCAAACATCTCAGTTCTCTTCTCGAATACCACATCACAGATCGAGCGTATTTTAACCACAACATACCATTAAACAAAGTTATAGTTTGGTTAAATTGTGAGGCACTTCAAATTTCACTTTCAATGTTAAATTACGCAATGTAAGTTCACTTATCCAAATTATTGACTTGATTCAGTGCAAATATTTAATCCTGAAAGATAAACGGTCCCTAGAGGCCGTATATGGTCTCTAGTATCCCCAAGGAGCTGCAGGTGCTGCAATTGGCTTAGTCAAATCAAAATCCACTCTGAATTCTCTACCTTGACGAATCAATCGGTAGGTATATTTCTCAGGATATATATAAACTTGCCAGGTATTACCAATTGATTGTGGGATACCTTGTTTAACAAATAACTCTTTTGAATATTGATCAGCTGGAAATGACTGAACATACTCCCAGCCAGCATCGAGAGTGTGCCCGCCATACATGGTAGATTTATCGTACTCACCATTACTTTGACGATGATCATGCTTTAAACTCAGGCCAGAACCTGTTTTTGTGATGATCCAAGTCCGAGATGCGTCATCACCAACATGAAACGGAATTTGTAATTCATTGGCCGTACATTTTCTGACATGCATGATTAGCTTTTTTCCGCTAAAAGCGCCGTTATCTTGGTTATCAACCGTTACTTTACCTTGATAGGCTTTACCGCAATGCGCTTTTAAATGGTTAAAAAATTTATCATGAGTAGCAATACTGACTAAAGGTGCAGGCTTTATCACTTTTGGCCCTGTCTGGAGGTTATCACTAGCAGCAAAACCGGTAACTGAGAAAGAAGATAGCAATAGACAGGAAACGACCGTACTTGTTTTCATTATTATTCCTTGGTCAATGAGTATGGGCGTCTATATATTAAAAGCCTTAGCTATTCACTACAACCACATTTGTTTAGGCAGTATGATTCAACGCCACCGTCTGCTCTAAACTCAAAATCACAACAAGCTTGAAGTTTATCTTTTAATTTTACTCGGCCACGTTTAATTCTTGATTTTACAGCAGGCAAACTTAACCCTTGATCTTGTGCGATATCTTTTTGCTTTTTACCTTGTAATTCACTGGCATCAAGTACCCTACTGTAATCATCTGGTAAACCTTTTATTAAGATATCTATGCATCTGTCTAAGTTTTCGTTTTTAAACGCTACAATTGATTCAATTTCATCCAGTTCAATTTCTGAAAAGTCTAACGCTTTTTTGCGATATAAATCATAAATAGCGTTCCGAGTAACCGAGTATAACCAAGGACGAACTTTCTCTCTGTCTTCAAGAGTATCAAGCTTTTGATAAACCTTAATAAATACTTCTTGCAAAATGTCTTCTGCAACGCTTTTATCCTTCACTTTATTGACAATAAAAGCTAAAAGTTGATGGCTAAACTCTTTCCAAATTTTTTCTATCATTTCATACCCAGCCAAATGACGTCATGCCAGCAAAAGCTGGCATCCAATGACATTAATTAACAATTACAGTTTTCGCACTTACAACTATCAGAAACTTTACCATCACATTTGCATTGACCGTCAATTACCGCACATTGGCAGTCACAGCTACAATCACATTGACAAGTTTTGTCTAGCTTTTCTTCGTTAACGTTATTCATGATACATCCTCAAATTTAGTAGGTTTCATCAAGGAAGACGAAGAAAAAATAAAAAAGATGCAAAAAGTTTTTGGCTGTCCATTAAGCTCCACCAAAGTTACATCGAACTGAATCACTTTGTAATACCTGTGCGGGCCAGTACTAGGAAGAAAAGAGAATGACGCAAGACTCCAGCCTTAGCTGACATGACGACGAATGAGAGAGCTAAAAATAGGCACTATAAAATCTTAAGAAACTTATGCTCAAGTATTTAGCTTCAATTGGCTTAAGTGATACAATCTTGCAACTTTGAAGTACCTATCGCATTTTACTAATGACTGAAATCACTACACTAAGCCAATTTTTATCTACAGCAAAAACCCAATTTCAAGTTTACGATTTAGGTCGCCGTGTTCAGCACATAGATATGATGGCATTTCACCAAATCGAAGCACTAAAAGCCCCTTACCCGTATCCAATCCAAGGTCATGCTCAATTTGCAGTCGTTTTCTGGAATGAAGATCAGCAACACTATATTTGGTTTATAAAGTTAGCACTTGATGAAAAAGGCTTATTTGTTCCAGCAGCTCGTCAGCAATTCATTAAAATGATATTAGAGGCACTTGGCCGTGATCCAACCAAGTCACTAACTGAAGAACAACAACAAGCTCTCGCTAATAACCCATTTAGCTTTAAACCACCACAAGAAAAACTTGCCTTGTTTAATGCCTTAGTCAAAAAGCAGCTAGGAATGCCAGCATCGACTCAGTATGAAATGGCCACCCAATATTTAACAGGTCAAATGCCGAAAGAAAAATGGCAACAACTCGGTCTTCAAGGTATAGCGGATATTTGTGTTCGTTTAAATACATTGGATCACGAACAGCAAATCATCAATGGCTTACAATCTGAGTTTATGGAGCTTCAAGCTGCCATATGTCAGTGTTTAGAGCATATTGATGTAACGGCTAACATTGCACAGCAGCTATTTGAAAACTTTAATAACGCAACACCAGAGCTTGCACTTCTATTTTTAAAAGCTTTATCGGGCGACCATGAACTGAGTTTAAAAGCAGTGAAGTTCTTACTGCACAGAACCTTAACCGATGAAGCATTGATTACGATTGCAGCAAGAAACTGGACTGTGCTTCGTGATGATAAAGTGAGATTACAGTATCTAGAATCACTGGCAATGCAACCACAGAGCTTTTTTAATCAAGTTTTTGCTGATATCGTGGCAATTCCGCTGTTGCGTGAACAAATATTATTAGAACTTCGAAATACCAATCGCAGTGTTAAGTTGTCTCAAGCGATTGGGGGACTATTTAGGGCGACCATGTCATGATGACTGATTTACTGTTAATTCTAGGAATTGCACTCATTGCCGCATTTTTCTGGCAATTAAGACAAATGGCTGAGACTAGCCGCCGATTTTCTGAGCGGGAATCAGCTAAACAACGAGTTCAGCTATTATCTGTTGCCATGTCCTCTGCTCGGCCATCGCTAGGTGGAAGTACAGGCTTATGCTGGAAAGCAAAATTTTTACTTGAGTTTAGCACCGATGGAATCAATCGCTATCAAGCAGAATTTGTGATGTTACACAATAGAATCATAAGTATTGACTGGCCCGTGTTTCCTGAACCTGACTGGATGGAAGCACCGGCATCTCGTGGAAAAATTGGTAGCTGTTGTGGCTCACATAAAAGTTGTTCTACAAACAAAGGTTAACTTTTGTTGTTCATAAATAAAGAAAGGGCGTAATCCGAAGATTACGCCCTTTTGTTCTCTGTTAAGCTATCCCGCTATAATTGTGCTCCCTGCACCATCCATGCGTCTCAGGCTTTCCTTGTCTCTCGTCCGTGACCGTTCCTTGAAATCCCTGTACTTTCGTACTGTCCCTAGCCTTGGTTATCCCTTGACCAAGCATGCTCATCCTAAGCGTGTCCAAGTTCGTCCTTGATATTCGTCCGTGACAATCTAACCTTCGGTACATCTTGTACCTACTCGTCCTTGTTTTTAGCTTTCCTTGTTTTCACTTCCGTGATGATTGTTAACAAATCCTTTGCTAACTGCTTCCTTGCGACAAGTCCTTTTAAAAACAGCTTCCGAGCTTTTCCTTTTAAGCCTGTATCCTTACAATTCACAACGTCCTGTCGTGATGATATCCTTATCAGGCTTTCGAACCACCTACAGTTGCTTTATCCTTAAACAACTTACCTTTACTTTTTATCAAATAAGAAGTAAAAATTCCTTGGTTGCTCCTTATAGAGCGGCTATCCATTTCGCTCTGATGCTTGTCCTAAGCTTCCAGTGCTTTGATTGCCATCCCTGAAACAAATAATAGTTCAAAATCCCAAAAAATACAGATTAAAAACTAAACAGTAACTTTTTAGAAAAGGTGATCTATATCACGTAACAAGTATGAAACATTTAATTGACTGTATTTAATCGATTTTTTTGAGTAAAAACTTGAATAGCGTAATCTACGGGGGAAATATCAGATGGTTCTCTTACATTCGTGTGAGATATCTCTTACGCAGTGTTAAGACTTTCTCATTTTGAGTAGTATTCAGAAAGGTTCTTTACCCTCTCTATATAATAGAGCGACATAAATGATAAAAAGTTTCGAACAATTAACAACTTTTTGACGGATTTACCTTGGTGTGCTTGTATTCCGTACAATCAATGAGTTATGTTTCTTGAATAAATCTACAATAACGATGCCAAGAAACTTTTGATCACGCTCAATAAAAAATATATTCCTCTTTTATATTTCGCCATTATTTCTGTCTCTTGGGCGTTTTACTATCAAACAACCACGAGTTTCAATCAATTTGGTGCAGCTAACTATGAGTGGTTATTCCTTGTAGATGGCTTAATCGTTCTTCCTACAATTTGCTGGTTTTGCTCTGAAAACCGTTCACAAGCCTATAACAAGATTATTGTGTTTTTCTTGTTATCGATTTTTATTGGCAGCTTCATTATCCCTGAGCATGATAAGTTGGTTTGGTCATACTTAGAAAGTTTGAGATACCTTGCGATAGTCGCTTTGATTATGTTTGAAGCAATTACGCTTTGGACAGTTTATTCATCAATTAAAACATCAATTAATCGCAACCAAGATACTGACGAATACATAGAAAAGACCGTAGAAAATCAGTTCGGAACGGGTCCATTTGCAAAACTCCTCACTTTCGAAACGAGAATGTGGGTATACCTATTTTTCTCCAATAGGATTAAACCCGAGAGTTTTAATGGGCAAAGCCATTACACATACTGGCGAAAAGACGGTAATAGTAGTAACTCACTGGGATTTATTCTAATCATCTTTTTCGAAATTCCTTTGGCTCACTTGTTATTGCACTTTGTGTGGTCACCTTTTGCTGCAAATGTGATTTCACTACTGACAATATTTAGCTTAGCCTTCTTCTGGTCAGAGTATAAGGCTATGAAGATTAGACCCGTATCTATTGTTGATGATAAGGTTTTCATTAGATACGGTATTTACAACACATATCGTTTTAGCATCACTGATATAAAGTTAATCAAACTAAATACTGTGTTTATCAAGCGTGCTGATACCATCAAGCGCTTCAATTTTTCAGGAAATCCAAATATCGAAATTCACCTTAGACAAGTAGAAGTAGGAATCGATAGGATTTACCTAGGGCTAGACAACCCACACCAATTCATTTCTGATATAAAAGAGCAAAAGAGGAAGTACCATGCCCAGCTTCAGTAAAGTTGATCATATTCATGTTTATGTCACCGACAGATTAACGACAGAAAATTGGTATCATGATGTTCTTGGATTTACGCGCGTGCCGCATCTCGAAGTTTGGTTTAAAGAAGGCGGACCATTAACTCTAGTCAATGGTGGTGTGCATATCGCACTTTTCGATCACCCTACAAAAAGAGGGGCGACAGTTGCATTTTCAACTGACGCAGAGAATTACTTGAAATGGAAAACTCAGCTTAATAAACATAACATTGAGTTTAAAGAATATGACCACGACCTTTCATGGTCATTTTATTTTTCAGATCCTGACGGGAATCCATATGAAATAACTTCATTTGATTATGAAAATATTGCGAAAACTGTCATTTCTTCCGTATAACCCATTCCCAAAGCATGACCCAGTCACCAATAAAACTGTATAAAGGGTATTTAAAGGTGGCTGGCTTGTTTTTCTCAAAAAAGAGATGCCCTACCCACGCAAAACCATACCCAACAATCGGCATTAACCACAGCAACTTGTAATTCTGTAGCGCAATAGACACAACCAAAATAGAAATGACGAGGATACTGCCAACGTAATGCAAATACCGACAGACTGTATTTTCATGCTGTGATAAATAAAAAGGGTAAAACTCTTTAAACGACGTAAATTCTCGTGCCACTATTTCGCACCTCTACTGTGGAAAAGCAACTCTCCCTCAACACTATTAATGGCAATTTTAGTTACAGGTTCAAATCCAGTATTCACGAATAACTCGTAATGTTCATCTTGGTTAACCCAAACACCAATCCCATTTACCTTTGGCTGTTCGTCACACCAACTTAATGCCGTGTGGACTAACGTTCTTCCATAACCCTTATTTTGCTCATTTGGCGCTACAGCAATAAATTGAAGAATACCGCAATGCTTTCCAGGAAGATGTTTCAATATTTGTGATTCTTTATCCATCATAGCTTGCGTTGGTTGCCACCCAGTACCCAGCATCATTTTCAATCGCCAATTCCAGTACCTGTCTTCACCGAGCGGCACTTCTTGAGTCATAATGCAGGCAACACCGAGCATTCTTTGATCTTCGAACAAACCGATCAATGCTTGCTCTTGTTGCCACAGGCAATTTAACTCTTCACGAATTGCTGCACGAAGCTTCTGCTCGTAAGCCATCTTATTATCGGAGCCTAAAACCTCAATAAAAAAGGGATCATCATAATAGGAGTTATAAAGAAGAGAAGCTGCAATCCGCAGATCTTCAGCGGTAAGATAAACCGCACGGCACTTTTCTAGAATGGGTGTACTCATTGATATTCCTTGAACTTGATCACACGAACATCCGTACTCTTACTTCCTGTTATATGTACGGGAATTAAACCCAATGTATCAAGCCCAAGGAAAAGTGCAATTACTTATTTTTTGAACAATTTAGAACTTAGCAAATCGATAGGCGTTATCACCCCAGCCAACTAACTTTCCATCACGAATAACTAATGGCGTACATTCGTCCTTGGTCGTTTTAGAGTCTGAATGGTTATGTTGAGTTCGATAGAATAAGACCTGCACTTCACTTCCAGCTTGCTCGCCTTTCTTCTCCGTTAAGTACGCTTCATTAATATCTGGCTGCCCCATTAAATCCAAAACTTGCATTTTGGTCATGCCTAATTTTAACTGAGCGATATGCTGTTTGTTTTGTTTTTGTCTTTTTTCCCAGCTCTGATAATCATGATCATACTCACCATCGCCCACATTAATAACACAACCTGTTAAGCTAACAGCAGTAAATCCAAGTAGGGCTAATCCAAGCAATTTTGTTTTCATTTTTAACTTCCTTTATAGTACGTTACCGCCATACGGCAAGCAGAATGTATGCCATAAGAAAAAGCTATTGATAGTAAAGGTTTTTTCTTAAAACCGATAAATTATTGTATGCAAATATATTAAAAAATGAGGAATTATCACTACATCATGAGTGAAATTGACCAAATCGTACAAGCTGCAATTGAACTTCAGCAAGAAGGAAAAACACCGAGTACAGCTTTACTTAAAGTTCGAACTCAGAATCAATTTACATTACCTCTTTTAATTCGTGGGTTGAAATCATTTAAGTCATTGAGTCCAGAGCAACGCTCTAAGTGGCATGAGAAGAAAGTAACTCAACCACAGTCTCAAAAAAAATCAAAAGACAATTCACTCGAAACAAGAATTGAACAGTTAGAAAAACAAGTTGAAGACTTAATTAAGCAGCATCAACAAATGCAACACCGAATCACTCAGCTAGAGTCAGAAAAATAAATGTACGTTATAGAATTACGCTTTGAATGCTTTGATAACACAACGTTCTCTGCGGCAGAATCATCCATTAATAATTATCTTGAAGCACTAAGAGCAAACGGCCAGGTATTAGGTCGTGAGTTTGCTGTGGCTTTCAATGAAGGTGAATTTCGTTGCCGTATGCTTACGCCTGAAAAGTCCAGCTTAAGCCAACGCTACAATAGCCCTTGGGTAAAAAAAGCGCTTGAAGGTTTAACTGCAGCGAATATTCTTGCACCTAGAGAAAAGTTCATTGGCCAAGATATTAACTCTGAAACATCTTCGACAGACACTCCGAGCTGGCAGTTACTTTATACTAGCTATGTGCATATGTGTTCTCCACTTCGCAATGGTGACACTTTACAACCTATTCCGCTTTATCAAACCCCTGCTACCTTCAATGGTGATCATAAACAAATCATTCGTTGGCAAACTGAATGGCAAGCATGTGATGAACTACAAATGGCTGCAGCGACTAAAGCTGAATTTGCTGCAGTTTCAGAGCTAAGTTCGACAGAAAGTGACTTATTCCGTAGAGGCTGGGATTTACGAGGGCGCATTGAGTATTTGACTAAAATACCCACTTATTATTATTTATATCAGATTGGCGGTGAGAGCTTAGCAGAAGAGAAAAAGCGCTCTTGCCCTAAGTGTGGGAATACCGCTTGGCTTCAACAACAACCACTGCTAGACATATTTCATTTCAAATGTGACAAATGCCGAATAGTTTCAAATATTTCATGGGATTACCTAAAGTAAACAATATCCCAAAGAAAAGACTAGCGAACACAACTTTCTAGAGAATTTTCCAGCTTGAAGTCTCTGTATTTGGCGGTAAAGTAATGATATTGCCGCCACAACTCCTCTGTTTGATTCCAAGACATTTCTATAACTAACCCCCTATTTATTCAACATCTTTATAACCAAAAAATATTAAAGAAATTTATTTAGCATGATATACCGTTTATTTCAAAAATATCCTTGAACATCATATAGCTAATCAATACACTTCGCCTTCTTTAGTTAAACACTCTAATAATTCAAACAAATATAGAGACATTGACTGACAGGTAAATCACGTCGATTGGTGCTACACCACCAGAAGTAAGGGATTGGTAACCGACATGTTTAAAACAAAATCTATAAGTACACAACTTTCTGCAATTTTAGTTATCATTGGGGTCATATCTACGATTGTATTTGGCTTATTTGTTCAGTCAAACTTGGATAATAAGAGCTATAAGGATGCTGAATCTAAGGCTGCTGAGCTAATATCGAGAACAGCTCAAATGTTTTTAGTCTCGTCTGTTCAATTCAATGACGAATTCACCAAAGAAAAAGATCCCATCAAAAAAGCTGAAATTCATGCTGACTGGACGAGAACCATTACCGCTGTGGATAAAGCTGTTACCAGCGATTTTGGAAATGAACAAAGCCGAGTAAGGCTGTTTGCTGACGCACAGTCTGTGATCCCAAAAAGCCAAGGCGGCGCTGCGACACAAGCCAATATTGCATTTGAATACGAAGCACTAACTGCTTTCGTAAATGGGAAACCTCAAGTGCTGGAATATGATGATAAACACTATCGAATCGGCATACCTTTATACAGTAATATGCACCCTGGTTGTGCAAACTGCCATGGCGTTAACCCGAATGATAAGGTCTTACTAGGTGGCCTGAGCGTCAATGTCCCTCTCGAAAAAATTAAAACTGAAACTCAACAACAGGTTTATTCCATTGTATTAATTATGGTTATCGCTGTTTTGATTCTTCTTTCCGTAATCTACTTCTATTTACGCAAGAATATTGTTAAACCTCTTTCTGAGCTTGATGCTGAAACAAAAAAAGCGGCAGATAATATTGCGAGTGGCAATGCCGATTATCCAATGTCAGAAGTAGGAAAGTTTGAAATTGCAGATATTTCCAAAAGCTTTCAGCACACTATTTCGGTTGTTCAGTCTCTACTTTCTTCGATCAAAGTAAATTCGAAACATGTTCAAGATGCCGCAGCCAATACCAATGTAATGGCAGTACAGCAGCAGCAAGCATCATTGATGCAGCAAGAGAAGATTTCTCTTATTCTTGATTCTCTCCAAGAGTTACAACATGCGAGCAATATGGTATCAGAAAGAACTCTTGTCACGTCCGATACCAGCGATGGCGTTAAGCAAAAGTTGAGTGAAAGCAAAAATACCATGGATCAAGCTGTCCAATCGTTATCAATGCTCGCTGAAGAAATTAATGGAACAAGTTCAGTTGTCGCATCTTTAGATAAACGCAGTGAAAACATTGGCTCAATCGTCGGCACAATTGATGGAATTGCAGAGCAAACGAATTTATTAGCGCTTAATGCTGCTATTGAAGCAGCTCGTGCTGGCGAGCAAGGGCGTGGTTTTGCCGTAGTCGCAGATGAGGTACGTTCGTTAGCGCAAAGAACACAAGAAGCAACACGTGAGATTAACCAGTTGATTGCTGATTTACAAACTGACGCTAAACAAGCCAATTCAATGATGAATACCAGTGCTACTGTAGCCGAAAATACGGTTAATTTTGCAGATGATGCTCAAACTAAACTTACAGAAGTTGATGAACAAGTTACCACCATTAATGACTTGAATCGTGAAATTGCTTCCGCCACTGAAGAGCAAACCGTAACCATTTCGAGTATCACCGATAGTCTTGATGATTTCTCAAAAGAGGCCACTTCAAGTGTAGAAGTGGCTCAGAAGATGGCTTCAGAAAGTGAAGCATTAAATAAGTTATCTGAAAAGATGCTTGATTGATCCGCCTTTATTTTAACCTGAATATCTCACCTCATTATTTTGAGGTGAGATTACGCCACATTCTTTTTAAACTATTAATAATTCCAGGGTGCTCAGGAGTCGGCTCAATATAAGATTGCGGAGCGTCAGGAATGCAAGGTTTCACCTCTAGTTCTCCAATAAACTGTTCTATCGAGTCGGCCATTTTTTCGGATTGCACTTCTCCAGGAATTTCAGCCCAAACGCTTCCGTCTTCATTATTTACAGTGATCATTTTGCCTGAATGATCAATCGTTCCTATAAACCATGTTGGCGACTGCTTAAGTTTTTTCTTCATCATTAAATGACCAATAATATTTTGCTGCAGCAACTCAAAATTATCTTGGCTCCAAGCTTGAATCAGCTCACCTTCCCCAAATTCGGAGTCAAAGTGAATCGGGGCTGAGTATAACTTGCCATAAAAATCATGAATGTCTTGGTGAAGTTTAATTTCCAACGCACTTTCAACATTGCTAAAGTTGGAAGGTGCATCTTTTTTTACTGGATTCCAATGAACATAGCGGTCTTTATCCCCATCATAATCACCTTCAATACAGGGCGAAAACTCTCCAACAGGGTAATAACGTGGTAGTTCATTCAGGGTCTGTTGATGTTGTTGATGATATTTATTAATAAATTCTTCTAAAGCAGTGAAGCAAGACACTTAAGTACTATCCAATTTTGGTTATAATATGCGGCTATTTTGACACGGAAATTGTATTGATGACAAAAAACCACGATCCCTATGGTGAAGCGAAAGAATTAACAGGCCTAACTTTAGGTAAATCTACTCAATATGAATCTGAATATAATCCCGCTTTATTGCAGGGCGTACCTCGTAAACTGAATCGTGATGCCATTGAACTTGGCACAGAACTGCCCTTTCACGGCGAGGATATTTGGACTGGCTACGAGCTTTCTTGGTTGAACGCCAAGGGTAAACCAATGGTAGCCATTGCAGAGTTTCGTTTAAATTACGAGTCAGAAAACTTAATTGAATCAAAATCGTTCAAACTGTATTTAAATACGTTTAACCAAACTAAATTCGATTCAGTTGAACAAATACAAGAAGTACTGGCACAAGATCTTTCTAAATGTGCAAACGGAAAAGTAGAAGTTAACATCATCGAACCTAAGCATTTTTCAACGCAACGAGTAGTAGAGCTACCAGGAACTTGCATCGATGATCTCGACATTGAAGTTAATGATTATGAGTTCAAACCTGAGTACCTTGAAAACAGTACAGATGATAAACAAACGGTAGCGGAAACGCTCACTTCTAACTTGTTAAAATCAAACTGTTTGATCACCTCTCAGCCTGATTGGGGCAGCGTAATGATTCGCTATCAAGGTCCCAAAATTGATCGTGAAAAGCTCCTTCGTTATTTAATCTCGTTTAGGCAACACAATGAGTTCCATGAGCAGTGTGTAGAACGAATTTTCGTTGATCTTAAGCGATTTTGTAACTGCACAAAGTTAACGGTTTATGCTCGCTATACTCGTCGTGGCGGCTTAGACATTAACCCATACCGCAGTGACTTTGAACAACCGGGTGAAAATCATCGTTTAGCTAGACAATAAAACTATTCTAGGGTTAGTTGCACGCTAACCCTAATCATCTATTGCGAATAGCCACTTTATTCAGCTCTACATCACCTCTAAAAACACCAAATCATGTGATGAACAATTAATTAAACTTCATTAACTAATCAAAGCCTTCAAGGCTCTTTATGAGATACTAATTTTAAGTGATTTAAAATATTCAGTGAATAAAATGCTGTCTCTTACATCTAGTACTAACAGTACCGCAAACATATCTAGCCAAGACTTTAAACTCATACATTCGGCTAAATTCAGTGATGGAAATATTAATGTTAGTTTTTATAGTAGTCAGAACGATCAACAAGTTTATTATAAATGTAAAATAAAAGTCCGAACTTATGATTCTCTCCAATGGTATTTTGAACCTGAACAAGCGATTTCTACGAAAGTTGGAACTGAATTAGAGGGATTCAGCACCGACAAAAGTCTCCCCCAAGGCACTGATAACAATCTTCCCCAACATACAATCTTATGTGTTTCTTCATGTTTTCTTCCTGGTGTATTGGAAGAGTTTCATAATGTGGTAACCCCTTATTTAGGTCAACTTGCCACGTGTAACGCTTTTATGATGGAATGTAGAGATGGTAAGCTATCTGATTTCATTTTTAGATACGGAAAAGAATGTATAAATTATGCTGACTCAAAAAATGCGACTCCACTAACATATGCATGTGAAGGAGGTAACGTTGATACTCTAAAACAACTAAAACAGCTACATCCTGATTTAAGAGCTGTAACAACATTTGGAATTAACTCACTTGAATACTGTTGCACTCATAGTAACCCTGCTGCTTTAAAAGAACTTCTTACATTTGATAATGCTCTTAGCATTTTGGCTGAAAGACCGGTCTATATGACTGTCTACGCTGCTGCATACTCTCCTTCAGTAAAACATCTACTATTTTTAATAGAAGCCAAAGCATGTGTAAATGGCAACCTTGAAGAAACAGGTGAAACTAAAGTGGGCATTACGCCCTTAATGAAAAGTTGCTGTTCTTCGCAGAAGAAAACTCGACTAGATAAGGTAAACTTATTATTAAATCACAGAGCTGATGTAAACATAAGAAATGAACGTGGAAATACCGCTTTACACTATGCCTTAGCTTATGGTGATCTTGACTGTGCAAATGCACTCATTCAAGCAGGTGCGTCTCTTACTGCTGAAAATAACTTTGGACAAAATCCACTTCAATGTTATGGAAAGAAGATGGAGTCAGATGATACGGTTAGTGATTCTATTCCAAGTAAATGTGAACTTTTAATAGAGGCGTTAACTAAAAATTATTGGTATTTAACCCTTTATATGAAAACAGAGGAGTGGGCTATCCCTGATTCAGAAGTACCGAAGAAATTACAGAAAAGCTATAAAGCCCTGCTAACAGGATCTGAAACTACAATTCCCACCACGGAGTCCGCAATGTTCTATGCATTAAAAGCTGGTGATACAAAAGCAGCTGAATACATAGCGAAGGAAGATCCAACTATCTACCAAAAAATCTGGTCAGATCCAAAATTTATGGCAAAATTCAGGAAAGATTCTGTAGGCTCTCGTTTTTTAGAAAGTAAGCGTATTCAAACAAAGTATGAATGCAGCGATTATCAATGCTCTGATGACGAAGAAGACTATTTATCTATTGACTAACTAGAGGCCGTCGTCAATTAGTTTTGTTGATCCTCTATAAATTTTCGTTACAAGAGCAGTGAATAACCATAAAAACAATAAAATAGTTAATTATCAATCATATTATCGGAGGGCAGAGCCACTCCGATAACATGCCTACAATCAATCTCTGACTAAATGCCACAAACAGATTAAGCTAGCAATAAACCATAAATCTTTAATCAAGAAATGGCCTGTCGAAGATAAAATTGTCTGTGCTGAAAGTGCACCTTCAACGCTGAACAAGAAAGTCTGAGTTACAACGAATACAGCACCAGACATCAAAGCTGCCGGCATAAATAATTTAGGCTTAAACACAGAGCCTAAAACTAATGTCATAGCAATTAAATCATATACACCGATTAAATTTGATGTTGTTTGTACATCCCAAATTTTATACATCCAAAACATAAATGGTGATGTTGCAACTAAGTCTTCGATGCCTTTAGCTTCAATTTCCGTGAACTTCATTCCGCCAATCCACAGTAATACGAGTATTACGGGAAAAGCAGCGATCAATTTTTGCTGACATACATTCATTGAAGATTTCAGTAATAGAATGCCTACAGAAACAAGTGCAAAATATTTAATTACCCCTTGCCCAGCACCAATGGCAGGAAAGCCACCTAAAGCGCCAATCCACATCTTAGAAGAAAAAAGAGCAAGTAAAGGTATTAAACCGATGATAATTAATACCCAAGCTAAAGGCTTGTGCATATTTTCGTTTTTCAGTGACAACACTGAAAGTACAGCTATAACAATAAAGCTTAATCCTGCAACTGCGTTAAAAACTGAAGCGCTTGCAAGCGTTGAAATAGAGAAGAAGTCTGTGACTAAAGTGATGTGTATTGTTTCGCCCATCAATAACATTGATGCACCTAACAACACTGAAGACAAGGCAAGTAAATAAAAGACGGGATTAAAGTTTGAAGTTTTCATTAAAATACTCATAGAGTTCGGGGTCGGGGCAATAGACCATTCACTCTATGACTGTATTTCACTCATGGATAAATAAAACTATTGCTCTAAATATCCGGTTTGAAATGATAATTTCGTTCAAATTCTCCGTGATTTAAAAAATAAATCACTTGTTTAATCACCTTGTTATTTTTCATCATGAAAACATGTGTGACAGGCATAATGATATGATCTTGCATGCCTTCAATTTTTGTACTTTCAACACTCACTTTGCCATCATCTTGATTGGGTAACATGGTTGAAAGAATCACATTTAAACTGCTACTGCCAGCGATTACACCCAAATCAAAGTCTACCGCACCTAATTTTTTAGGAACACTCATTTGCCCTGTTCCTAATTGGAGACCAGCGGGCCCGGTAATTAAGTCAAAACCAGGAAATGTACTGTACTTATCAACCACCTCGCTACCCTTGTTAGGAGGGCCAAGCATCACAACACGCCCTAGATTAGAGATATCATGCTCAGACAGGTATTGCCTCACCAAAATCCCTCCCATTGAATGAGTAACAAAATGAATACTACTCTCTTCTTTTAATGGTTCGCACTGCTTCAACGCCGGCTCAATGGCCATTGCAGCAAGTTGTTGAATAGGAAACTTTGTAGAAGGATAATCGACATTCACAGATTTAAAGTTATTTGCTGACAGCTTCGACGCTATTTCTGACATTGTTTTGTCTGACTTTGCCAAACCATGTAAAACAACAACACAGTCTTTTGCTGCAGCGCTTAAACTCAATAGCGAAATTAAAATGCAAAGAAGGTATTTATTCACCTTTTACCTCCTCTATCTTCCAGTCCGGTAATTTTTGTCTAATGTCATCAAGGATGACACTTGCATCTCCGCGCACAACAACAATTGGCGTCGAGGATAGAAATTGCTTAGATAATGCCTGAATGCTCTCTGATGTAGCACTCTTCAACCAACCTAAACGTTCGAGTTTCGCACTGTGACTACTTGGCTCTAATAACTGTAAAATGCCCATTCCGTCATCTTGATCTTCCGAAATCAAATCTTGACCTAAAAAATACAATTTTATTGCGTCTACTTCAGCCTGCTGAGGCGCTTCATTTTTCAATAGACTGATATGTCGCAACATCCCTTCTAAAAAGGCACCACTGTGCTCTTTTGAAGCACTCCCCCATAATACCATTGCTCTTAGCAGCTCTTGATTTCGACAATAAGCATATGCGCCGTAAGTTAGCCCTCTTGTCTCACGCAAGTCATAAAACAACCTTCCGTATGAACCTCGACCAAGGATCCCACTGAGCGTGTTACAGGCGTATAAAGACTGCTGTTGATTAACCCAATCTTTATCATCCGGAGAAACGGCTCGACCCTCATGAAAATATTGAGGAAAACGCAAACCTACTCGAACCTTAATATCCGAACTGTCTGGCGCATCAATAAAATAAATTGTCTTAGACGGTTTAAGAGAAGTTAAATTAACATCCTGTTGAACAACTGATTGAATATTTACATTCATGTTGGCAGTGACTTGCTTGGCGATAGCTAAAAGCTCAGCTTCATTTAGCTGACTAGGCGCCTTAAGTAATAAATGCCATTCAAGCATTGAGGACGTCTGAACTTGTAACTTTTTGAGTTTCTCTAGGTTTAAATCCTCAAAGAAAACCCGGTTTTGAACAACTTGTAAGTATGGGTGCTCTTTGCCAAGAAGGTGTTGTTGAAAAACAAGGTTAATATCACTGCCTGTTACTGATTGAATTTTTCTATCCAGTTTTAAGTTCCGTCTAACGGTATCGACATCGATATCTTCTGCAAACTGAGTACCCCAGAACGCCCCTAGCTGATTAAAATGAATATCGTTAGGACGAAAACAGCCCATAGCTACTGACACTGAATGGTATGAAGCATCAGCAGTAAGACTTTCCATACATTCATCTTGCTGAATAGCCAACATAGATAAGGATTGGCGCCTGAATGCCCTCACCAACACATCTGCGTTAGAAATTGGCTTGGTCGGATTCACTCCTATCAGTCTAATATCCCACTTATTTTCTTGAGGGTCATCGACTTGATAAACCGAGATAGGAACGACCACTCCATCATTCTGCGTAAAATGAGCTCTTGCTAGATATTTGTTATCTTTGTTAAGGATTTTCCAGTCAGGTACTATTTTTGGAAAACCATTATTTACCTGAAAAGTAGGTAGAGTTGGCTCACTAACTGGAGTAAAATCAATCTTATTTTGGCAAGCGACGAGAACCAAACAAAGCACTAATACACTGCTCTTCAATATTCTCATAACGCATCCTCCTCAAGTGAATCCGTCGTGTTTTTAGGTAATAGTTCCAAAACACTCTTAGCCCAGCGAATATACCATGGCGGTAATAAGTCTAATCTGATGGCATGAGCAGGAGAAAAGTAGGTATTCGCCACTCTTCGAATATCAGCAACCGATACTTGATTCACTTGCTGCCAACTTGCTGTTAAAGGATTTTTTGATTCTGAACTTTGGGAATCGGATAACACCTTCGCAATCGTTAAATTATCTTGCAATAAATTAATTCGGTCATTGAGATAAATAGATTTCAAATAGCATAAGCGCAGCTCATCAATACTGTCTTTTTGAACTTGTTGAACCAAAGATGATATCGACTTAACTTGAGCATCTAACTGGGTTCTTGCTCTTGGTGCAATTGCGAGACCTGCTACGCCAAATTCAGCCAACGACTGAGCTAATGGGTAATACAGCATGTACTCAGGATCATGCAAATTATGACGTTGTAATACAGCCGACTTATCTGAGAATAAATGCGCTTGCAGTAATTGGATTGCCGCTTTGTCAGGATGGCTTCTACCTACCGTTTGCCAAAATAATAAACTTGCAGGCCATGGCCCTCGACCGTCAACAATTTCACCTGAGATAGCTCTAGGCTGAATATGTACCTCAGGCTGTGGAGTTAACTCAGTATCAGGTTTTGGCCAATGGCCAAAGTATTCAGTCACTAATTTATCGATGTTGTCAGGTAGACCACCGACAACGCTCAGTTGCATATTATCTGGGCGATAATATTTTTGATGAAAAGCTTGTAGCTCTGCTTGAGTCGCTGACTGTATGTCTTTCCTAGAACCAATAACACTATGACCATATGGCGTGTCTCGAATCTGCTGGAATAAGAACTCTGAAGCAGGTTCAAGATAAGGCTGTGATTCAAGTGTTAATGTCCGTTCTTGAAGCACGGCTTGCTTTTGAATCGCTATCGTTTTTTCAGTTAGATCAGGAAATCTAAGACGATCTGAATCCAGAAAAAATGCTAGTTCAAGCGCAAATGAAGGAACGGTTTCGAAATAATTTGTTCTATCAAACCAAGTTGTAGCATTGGTATCGGCTCCAACAGCATCCATTTGTTGGCTGAAACTGTCCCCAGGAGCATGTTTACTGCCTTCGAACATTAAATGTTCAAAAAGATGGGCATACCCCGTTTGTCCTTCAACTTCATTTTTAGAGCCAACATTAAATTGGCTCACGACTGATACTGTTTTATTTGATGGTCGATTGATGAGTCTAACGTTTAAGCCATTATCTAACGTCTTATGAACAATCGATTGTTCAAGTTGATATAGAGGCATGGCTTGCGCCGTTAAATCACATGAGTCAGCCATTACAGGTTTCATAACCAGTGCTGAACCAACTAAAATCCAGTTCCATTTCATAAAATAAACAGTTCGAATCCATTTGAATGATTAAAACAAGATACTGTTTAAGTTTCTCAGCTGCAACTTTATGATTTTACAAATTAACTGCGCTTCAATTTGAACCAAATAATTAATGAGCCAAAACTCTCACGAAAGAAAACGCCAAACGCCAAAGCCACAAATATCCATTTAAACAGTGTACAAAACCCTGATACCCAATCTAGCCCCCATAAGTGCTCAGGATAAAAATACATATTTATCGAAACAGTTATATTTTCAAGAAGGTCAAAGGAGCCTGCGGCTAAAGGTAAAAGATTAAAATAAGCTCGATAGCTTTTTAATAAAACATTACAGCTCAGCTGAAACTTATGTGAAAAACTGATCGCAAGAGATAAAAAGCTGACGTAAATAATAGGCCAAAATAAATCATAGCTGAAACGTGTTTTTATATATTCTAAACGTCCAGCGTCCGAATAGTCAGACATCCATGCATACAGTTGTGAGCTCGTATAATAAAAGTGAACATCAGGTGAGCCTGCCCCATGAGAGACTCTGTCCATGATGGTTTCTAAGTGAGGTAAGAGAAAAAAAACACACACAATAAAAACTACACCGAGAAAAATAACTCTCTTTCCCGTAGTCTTTCTAATCAACCAATTTGAAACCTTCTCCATAAAAGTCCCCGCATGTAAAAAGCGCATAAAATAATGCGCTCAATGCTCTGTAATATCAAACCACATTATCAAAGTTTAATCCGTCAAAAACGTATCTCTCTATTCTTAATTTTTTAAAAATAGAGCAAAGTGATACTAAATAAAACGCCTTTATCCGCTGCTGAACTCTTTATCGATAGGCAATAAAAAAAGAGGCACTTAGGCCTCTTCTCATACAATTTTGATTGAACTATAAAACTTGAGCAATCGCTTTACAGATAACGGGAATATTGGTTGTCGTCATTCCTGCTACGCTGATTCGTCCTGAACCAACAATATAAACGCCGTACTCAGTCTTGAGCTTTTCTACTTGCTCTTTTGTTAAACCTGAAAAGCTGAACATGCCAATCTGATCAGAAATAAAACTAAAGTCTTGTGTAACACCCTCAGCTTTTAAAGTATTCACAAATAGCTGTCGCATCTTAGCGATGCGCTCACGCATTTGCTTTAACTCATTGTGCCATTGCATTGTAAGTTCGGCATCGTTCAAAATTGTACTTACAATTAAAGCTCCGTGTGCCGGAGGATTAGAGTACATTGCACGAACAATTCGCTTAATCTGACTGTAAGATTTTTGAGCTATTGAAGTATTTTCAGCCACTAAGGTAACGGCACCAATACGCTCATTATACAAACCAAAGTTTTTTGAAAACGAATTTGCAACCAGTAATTCTGGAACTTGAGCTGCCACAATTCGCAAACCTTGTGCATCTTCTTCAATGCCATTGCCAAAACCTTGATAAGCAAAGTCAAAGAACGGTACAAGCTGCTTGTCTACACAAACCCTAGCAACGATACTCCATTGTTCAGCGTTTAAATCGATGCCAGTAGGGTTATGACAACAGCCATGTAAAAGTACGATATCTCCAGCTTCTGCTTTTGAAAGGCTTTCAATCATGCCCTCAAAATCTAAACCGTGGCTATTACTGTCATAATAGCCATATTGTTTAATTTCAAACCCTGCCGTCGAAAAAATATTACTGTGATTTGCCCAAGTTGGATTACTGACCCAAATGGTTTTCGCTTTTGTTTGACGAATTAGAAACTCAGCCCCTAATCTTAACGCTCCTGTACCACCCGGAGCTTGAAGCGTTTTAGCACGCTGTTGAGTTAATAGTTCTGAATTTTCTCCAAATAACAGCTTTTGCACGCCCAAGTTATATTTAGACTCACCTTCAATTCCAAGGTAAACCTTTGTTTTTTCAGATTCTAGCAAGCGAGCTTCAGCTTTTTTAACAACATCTAAAATTGGTGTTGTACCATCATCAGCTTTATACACGCCAATACCTAAGTTTACTTTTTCAGGTCTCTGATCGGCTTTAAAGGCATCATTTAAACCAAATAGAGGATCTGCAGGAGCTTGCTCGACAGTTGAAAAAATCATAGTGAAATCTCATTCGGGATTTAGAAATTTTAATAAGTATAGGATACAAAAAAACCCCAACATATGTTGAGGTTTTTCTGCTTATTCTTCAGCTTTTTAAGCTTTAAATAATGGTACCCGAGGCCAGACTTGAACTGGCACGCCTATTAAGCGAGGGATTTTAAATCCCTTGTGTCTACCGATTCCACCACTCGGGCAAAATTTTGTTTTATCGTAACGCTTTATTTATAAGAATATGGTACCCGAGGCCAGACTTGAACTGGCACGCCTATTAAGCGAGGGATTTTAAATCCCTTGTGTCTACCGATTCCACCACTCGGGCTCATCTTCTTATAAAGCATTACATTAAAACGTAATTTTAATGTGGAGGCGCGACCCGGAGTTGAACCGAGATAGACGGATTTGCAATCCGCAGCATAGCCATTCTGCCATCGCGCCTTAACTATCGTTTGGAGAAGTTCTCCCTGACAGCGAGAAGGCATTCTACGGATTTATGATTTTGAGTCAATCAAGAAATAGAGATTATTTTAATACTTTGGTTTGTTCGGAGAAATATCGAACAAAACAGATAATATTCAAGCAGAATATGGGATTGATGAGAAATATTTAGGCGTAAACAATCGGTTTCTTCATTAAGTCTATTGCTGAAGCAATTCCAAAAGGTAAAGGCTATGCTCTATTTGATAGTGCTAGCACCCGTGCAAAACTTAAGCTCCTTATTATATTTCAAATCATTCGGCAATAAAAAAGGCCGCACATAGCGACCTTAAACTGAGGTTTAATTACTTTAACCGTTTGGTAAAGATAAAGTGTGTAGACCTAACATTTTCTCCATCACACTTAAAACTTGGCAGCTATAACCGAACTCGTTGTCATACCATACATATAATGTCGCACGTTGGCCTTCAGCAATCGTAGCTTCTGAATCTACAACACCGGCATAGCGAGAGCCCACTAAGTCTGAAGAAACAATCTCTGTTGATTCAGTGAAGTCGATTTGATGCTGAAGCTCTGAATGTAATGCTGAGTTACGCAGATAAACATTGAGTTCTTCTTTACTCGTTTCTGAATTCAGATTTAAGTTCAAAATTGCCATAGAAACATTAGGAGTAGGAACACGGATAGCATTACCCGTTAACTTACCTTCCATTTCAGGTAGTGCTTTTGAAACAGCTTTAGCTGCACCAGTAGAAGTAATAACCATGTTCAATGCTGCACTTCGACCACGACGATCCGCTTTATGATAGTTATCAATTAGGTTCTGGTCATTGGTGTACGAGTGAATCGTCTCTACATGGCCATTTTCAATACCGTACTTATCGTTAACTGCTTTAAGCACTGGAGTGATGGCATTCGTTGTACAACTTGCAGCAGAAATGATTTTGTCTTCTGCTTTAATATCATCGTGGTTAACACCAAAAACGATATTTTTAATATCACCTTTAGCAGGAGCCGTAAGTAATACTTTCGCAGCACCTTTTGATTTAAGGTGCATACCTAGGCCTTCTTCATTGGTCCAGATACCCGTGTTATCTACAACCAATGCATTGTTAATACCGTACTGAGTATAATCAACTTCATCAGGAGAGTTAGCGTAGATAACTTGAATGTATGTACCGTTGGCAATGATGGCGTTATTTTCTTCATCAATCTCAACAGAACCATTGAAAGGGCCATGAACTGAGTCACGACGAAGTAAGCTTGCGCGTTTTTCAAGATCACCTTTGCGACCACCACGTAAAACAATAGCACGCAGGCAAAGCTTATTGCTACGACCTGTTTTCTCAATCAATAAACGCGCTAATAAACGACCGATACGACCAAAACCATAAAGTACAACATCTTTAGGTTCAGTATCCGCTTCGTTACCAAGACCTGAAGCTAGCTCAAGTGCCATATAAGCATCAATATTGCTTGCATCATTATGGTTACGCCAATAGTTAACAGCTAACTTTCCGATATCAACTTTACAATGCTTAACATCAAGTTTGCTTAATGCTTCCACAAATGGAAAGCTTTCGCGTAAACGTAATTTATCACCAACAAAACGACGAACTAAACGGTGAGCTTTAATGATATCAATAGCAGACGCATTCAGTAGCGGCTTACCATACATTAGTACTTCTACACCTTGGTTTCGGTACAGTTTACCAAGCAAAGGTTGCATAGCTTCTGCTAATTCGAAACGTTCTTGCCAACTTTTTAGGTGTTTATCAGCGTTCATTTATCAATCCTTTTTTTCACTTTGTTCGCAAATGAGGACAAATGCTGAGTGAAAATAACAAATCATGGGTAAAGAGGAGTATTCGCCTACGGGTATTCTTAACCTACCTCTGCAAATTGGGCGCAATTGTAAAGAAAACTCATGTGCTAATCTAGCCACCTAAAGAAAGACAACCATGTAATTTTATTAGAAAAAACAGTCATTATAGAATGGGAATTCGTTATTTTTTGTAATAATTACACCAAAGTTAACGTATCGATGTAAAAACCCTGTTTTCTGACCGTAAAATTCAACGTCTTATATGTTCGAGTTGTAAAAAAAATCCTTAAAAATTTAATGTTTTTTTCGCTTTTTTATTCTAGAGGCCGTTCCTAATTAACTATTTCGATTTGCTGTTGTAGATTTTTTGTTTATTCAAGGCGGCGAATGTGAGGTGTAGTTGCTCTACATAAGCATTCGTCAACACTGAAAAAACGAAAAATATACACAGCCCTTCGGGTTACGCCTAAAATTGGCAAACTCTTTGTTACTCATCTTTCGTTTAGCCCACTAAACTTCTTTCTTCGTGCCTCGATTTTGACAATTTTAGGCAGTAACAAATCGAAATGACTAATTAGGAACGGCCTCTGATCATCTTGAGTTCGAACAACGAGTCAAAGGAATTTAATCTTATGAATTATCTAAGCTGAGAGTCTGGTCACGAAATGAATGACTTAAAGGGTGATAAATTAACGTCTTTCCGTCTGATGAAAAGCACAAGGTTTTGCTAAAAACGCAACAACTCTGCCACGTTGAATTTTATTACTAAAAATAGAAATAAAAATATCAATTTCGAGACTTGTGTTAAAAAATTTACACATTTTACTGGTTTTACATGACATATCATCACCTAATACTTGACTGATATTGTCATTTTTGTAATTTTATAACCAAATTATTTTTTCTCATCCACTTTGAGGGATACCAAATGACAATTCGTGTTGCTATTAACGGTTACGGCCGTATCGGTAGAAACGTACTTCGCGCTCTTTACGAAAGCGAAAAAGATTACCCAATCCAAATCGTTGCATTAAACGATTTAGGCGATGCTTCTATCAACGCACACTTAACTAAGTATGACTCTGTTCATGGTCGTTTTAACGCTAAAGTTGATCATGACGATGAAGCGATTTATGTAAATGGCGACAAGATCATGACTTATCAGGAGCGCGACCCAAGCAAGTTACCTTGGGCTGATCTTGATATTGATATCGTGTTCGAATGTACTGGTATCTTCCAATCAAAAGAAGCGGTACAACCTCACCTAGCAGCTGGTGCAAAAAAAGTTATCATTTCTGCTCCTGGTAAAAACGTAGACGCAACTATCGTTTACGGTGTTAACCATGATGAAATCACAGCAGATATGACTGTAATTTCTAACGCTTCTTGCACGACTAACTGTCTAGCGCCTTTTGCTAAGCCTCTAAACGATGAGCTTGGTATTGAGTCTGGCCTTATGACCACTATTCACGCTTACACCAATGACCAACGTCTATCTGACGTTTATCACACTGATGTTCGTCGTGCTCGTGCTGCTGCGCTTTCAATGATCCCGACTAAAACAGGTGCAGCTGCTGCAGTTGGTCTAGTTGTACCAGCTTTACAAGGTAAGTTTGACGGTATGGCTGTTCGTGTACCAACAGCAAACGTTTCTCTTGTTGATCTTTCGTTCATCGCTTCACGTGATACTACGGTTGAAGAAGTTAACGAAATCATTAAGAAAGCCGCTGGAACAGATAAGTTAGCTGGTGTACTACATGTAAACGAAGCTCCTTTAGTTTCTATCGACTTCAACCATGACGCACACTCTTCTAACTTCGATGCGACACAAACTCGTGTTAACGGTCGTTTAGTTAAAGTGATGTCTTGGTATGACAACGAGTGGGGATTCAGTAACCGCATGCTAGATAACGCAGTAGCGTTTATGTCTGCTAAGTAATACTGACTTTACTTAATAAAAAGTGCGGCTTAGCTCCGCACTTTTTTTATGTCTGAATCACCATACTTTTGCAGCAAAAACGTGGCAACAACAGAAAGTACAATCCCTGGTAACAAAATTAATTTAGGCAATTGGTTATAGTAAATTGCATCAATCACTAAAACACATGCTGGAGTGAGATAAATATAAGCAGAAACCTTTGATGGCGTTAAGTAAGGTGATGCTTGTTGAATTAAGTAAGCCGTCAATAGTGTAGTTCCTATAGCTAAAAACAAAATATTCGAATATTCATCTTTAGGCAATTTCTCCCAATAAAAAGGAGTATTAAAAGTTAACATTGCGATTAACATAATAATAACTCCACCGATTAAAGAGCTAAATGTCATTGCCAAAATTTCACCGGGCTTTGTGAAATACTTCATCAATACAATATAAAAAGCTGCGCATACAACCCCGACAAAAAACAGCCCATCACCATAGTTTAAATTAAGTTCGAAGAGAGCTTGAAAGTTACCTTTAAAAATCACCCATAATGTACCTACTATTCCGACTGTATAGGCAATTAGTTCAATTTTCTTGATACGATATTTTAGAACAAAGGCACTTACAAGCGCCGTGATAAATGGTGTCAGAGTATGAATCGTTCCTGTATTTAGAACACTGGTATATTTAAGTGACATAAACATCAGTACAAAGAAACTGCAATAGAAAAAACCTAAAATAAATCCTTTTACTATCGTTTTTGAAACTGCTTTTCTGGCATTTGGCATCGAAAATATAAAAGGCGTTAAGACAATGACTGCAATTAAAAAGCGAAGTAAATTTAGTGAGATTGGGTGTATTTGATGAGTAACACTAGCTGTTATCGGAAAAGAAGAAGCAATCAATATCGTATACATCAACATAAGAACGTGAGACTTAACCGCTCTCATAAGGACTCCAAATGTTAGGATTTTTTGACCATTGAACTACCGTATTTCTGTAATACAAAGGTAGCGCAAATAGAAAACAAAATACCAGGAAGGATAATTAAACTTGGTAATTCCCAATGGTAAAGGCTAAAGATAAGTAACACGAATACAGGATTTAAATATATGTAAGCGGTCACTTTTGCAGGGGTAAGTGCTGTGTGAGCTTTTTGAATTAAATAAGAAGTCAGCAGTGTCGCACAGATTGACAAGTACACCATATCTTTGATCTCATTTGTTGGTAACAAATCCCAATTAAGCGGAATTCCTAAAATAAGTAATGCTGCGCTCAAAATAAGGCTACCACCTAATAGAGTACAAAAAGTCATCACCACTACCGATTCGGAACCATAAACCAACTTCATAATGATCATATATGTACTCATGCTCAGTGCAGCACCAATAAACAAAATGTCTCCATGATTTAATTGCAGCCCAATGAACTCGTTCCAGCTACCTTTAAACACCACCCAAATAGTGCCCAGCACGCCAAAGATGTATGCTAAAAACTCTACCTTCTTAATTCGAGTTTTAAAAATAAGCATACTAAAAATTGCTGTAATTAAAGGGGTCAGAGTATGAATAGTTCCAGTATTCACAACGCTGGTATGCGCAAGAGCCATGAACATTAAAATGAAATATCCTGCATAAAAAATGCTGATTGCGACTCCTTTTGGGAAGGCCATAGGTAACATTCTTCTGTAGCTCATCTTTCCAAAAACAAACGGGGAAAGACAAATTGCTGCAATAACAAATCTCATTAGTGTTAATGATATTGGATGAATATCATGAGTAACTAACGCAGAGACAGGGAAAGAACTTGCGATAAGAATCGTAGCAGCAATCATGCATAAATGCGCTTTAATAGAATTCATCTGTCTTCTGTATTTATCTATGGGTAAACTGAAGTGTATATCAAACTACCTAAAATAGATTTATAAGTATTTCCTCTTTATTAGAGGCCGTTCCCAATAAACGAATTCGATTTGCTGTTGTAGATTTTTTTGTTTATTCAAGACGACGAATGTGAGGTGTAGTTGTTCTACATAAGCATTCGGCAAAACAGAAGAAACGAAAAATATACACAGCCCTCCGGGTTACGCCTAAAATTGGCAAACTCTTTGTTACTCATCTTTCATTTAGCTCACTAAACTTCTATCTTCGTGCCTTGAGCTTGCCAATTTTAGGCAGTAACAAATCGAAATGACTAATTGGGAACGGCCTCTAATCATTCATCATTCGCTTATTCAGTATCACAAAAAATCCTACAAAACGATTACAGCGGGCTAGTAATAGATAATTAAATTTTTTGTACTAGTATCTTTGTACTATTTAGTTTGATATTACCCGTTTCCGTCTTCATCAGTGATGACGGGGTTTAGATATGTTGGTAGTGTATCCCCGAATCAGCGCTACATGGAATGGATGCTGTTTAGAAACAGATACGCATGCAAAAAGGAAAGGCATTCGTTTCAGGATGAAGAACAGAGGTTCGCAATAAAATAACGATAAATAGAAGTCAAAGCCATGAAGAAAATCGCACACTTGTTGACCAAAAGCACAATACTCTTGGTATTGTTCTTTCCGATGCAAAATACGTTTGCCAGTCAAGAAATTGAAATTGACGGTCTAGTCATTGACAGGACATTGACTCGCTTTGGCAAAGATTTCAACTTCTATTACTCCAGTTACTGGCGTGAAATCCCCCATACCCAAGGATACAACGTCACTATTCATGAGACCGTTTTCCCTCAAGCAGGCACCCTCCTTACGCTCGAGATCAATAATCAAAAAATCTACCGTACTCATTTTGGACGTCGTATGAGCTCTGTAGAAGATAGAGCTAAACAAGCAATCTTAATGACGATTGATTATTTAGCAAAAATGAAAGCCAATGAACTCACTGGTGGAAACACCAGAGAAATGGACGGCTATTAACACTAAGGGATATAAAAATGAAAATCAAATCACTGGTAATGGTGGCATCTGCGTGCTGTTTTAATGCTGCTGCAACTGAAATTATCTATACCCCCATCAATCCTACTTTTGGTGGTAATCCATTGAACGGCTCGTTTTTACTTTCCAAAGCAAATGCACAAAATGATCATTCTGAAGATCGTTCAAAAGATTTTGTTGAACGTTTCAAGGAATCACTAGAGCGAAATATTATGAGTAAAATTACTCGTGACTTCGCAGACGGAGAATTACAAGAGGGTGTTTTCGATGCCGGAGACTACAAAATCACCGTTGTGGACCTAGGAGGCGGCCGCTTTGAAGTTACCATCCTCAATGAGATAACTGGTGAAACGACCATTATTGAAATGTTTACACCTGGCCTATAAGGAGAAAGACAATGAAAAAGCTAATTTCCGTACTTCTTCTTTTAAGCACAACAGGTTGCGGGATAGTACCTAAACCAGATTTTAACCTTTCAGAAGCGTCAATCAATCGCCCAAGTTCAGTATTGAAAGCGTTACAGGCTAAACCAAAACCAAAGTTTGCTATCCCTGTCGCTGTTTATTCTTTTAGAGATCAAACAGGTCAATACAAACCACAACAAAATGTTAGCTCATTTTCGACGGCGGTGACTCAAGGTGCAAATGCAATCTTGCTGCAAACTTTATTAGATACGGAATGGTTTACACCTGTGGAGCGTGAAGGTTTACAAAACCTTCTAACAGAAAGAAAGATAATTAAAAAGAATAAAGCCAAAGCAAATAAGAATGCCAAGGTAACCATTCCTGATTTAGCCAATGCACGCTTATTACTTGAGGGTGGAATAATAAGCTATGAAACAAACACAAGCACTGGTGGTATCGGTGCAGCATATTTTGGATTAGGTGCTTCTGAATTGTACAGAGAAGACCAGATCACTATTTATTTAAGAGCGATTGACGTCCACACCGGTAAAATCATGTTATCAGTCAACACAACTAAGAAAATCTTCTCACAAGAGGTAAGAGCTGGACTTACTCGATTTACAAGTTTAAGCCGATTAGCAGAAGCAGAAATGGGCTATAGCACCAATGAACCTGTCCAACTTTGTGTAACACAAGCTATTGAATTAGCTGTGATTGAATTGATAGAGCAAGGCATGCACAAAGGGTTTTGGAATAATCAAGAAGTCGTAAAGAATCATTCTTAAACAGGTTGTACCAGATGCCATTTACAAAAGTTAATATTATGTTAACCTGAATTGGTGGCAGATTTGGCTAAGAAAAAAGTATAAAAAAGAACCAAACACCATAATACAAATTTATGTATAAAGGATTACATTCAAAAGGGGAATGTGAAATGAATCAAGTAAAGGAATTACTTTTTCTTCACGAATTTGATACACCATGCCATTTAGCTACGCTTGCTCAATCCGTAGGCATAAAAGTTAGAGTCCTCAAAGAGGTATCTGAAGTAATACATCATTCTAAAAGAGCCGACTGCTTTTGCTTAATACCTCAAAAAGGTATGCCGCAAGACAGTAAAGGCTTACCGTTAGTGGTCGCTCGTTTGATCAAAGAACTACCTATTGCCGTGTACCAAGCTGAGAGAAACAAGATATCCGAAGATTCCGCTGTAGTTTTAGGCGTTCATGGCATTTTGTACTCTGACATTGGTATGGATCTCTTACTGACTGGGATTAAACGAATGCTCAATGGCGAGCTTTGGTACGATAGAAAGATGATGAGCCATATGTTAAAAGGGTTAGTTAAAAATATAAAACCTGAAGCTCAATTGGACAAAAGCGAAGAAAGCGTGGCAATGTGGCAAATGCTTACATTAAGGGAAAAGACTGTAATTCAACTGGTATCAAGTGGTGCTCGAAATAAAGAAATAGCCTATCGACTTTGTATTAGTGAGCACACTGTTAAAGCTCACTTATCATCAATCTTTAGAAAAACTCAATCTCGTAATCGAGTAGAATTACTTCGCTGGTCGAACAATTACCAAGGTCAATTAATGGCTTAGAAATGTTTATCTGGTACAAGCTTTGTTTATTTGAAGCAACAAAGCTTGTGCAAGTTATATGTTCATCTGTCTATTATTTTGCCTTTCTATAGCTACATCAACACCGTGCACTCTACAATCTTTAATATATTCAATCATATCTTTCAGCCCTTTTTCAGTAACTCCTACAGCTGATATAGAAGCTTGTTCTGTGTTTACTCCCCAGTTTGCAGCTTCAGCGACTAACATTTGTGCCCCACTACGAGTAAGTTTATCATTTGCAGTAACTCTTAAGTGCTGATGATTAGTATCTGAAATGAACCAGTTTCCCCCCTCAGAGTACAGAACTAAATTATGCCCTGCACCGCCGTTTTGACCTGTCCTAAGTAGGTAACATTGATTCTTATCTAAACCTTTTAAATAACCCTCTATACCTTCAGGAGTAGCACCATTAGTATATAAAAGTTGCCCTTCAGCCTCTGGAGCACTCATAGATAAAGGATAGAACAAATCAATTTGATCTGTATTTTCAAAATCAGTAAATTGACAATCCACACCAAGCTTATCAGCCAGATATACAGCACAATATTCAGAACAAGTATTCTGACACCGATCTAAATATGTAATACGCTCTTTCATTTGACTCAAAGTGACGGCATTACCGAAAACACCATCTTTTGTAGGGATCGACTTAAATCTACTGGAGTTACTGGTAATGTCCTCTTTTACTCGCTCAGGAATAACCTCTTCAGTTTGCGATGGCAGTAGAGTTGCAGCGAGTATATGTACTTGCGTTTTCAGTAATGAATCTTTGTCAAAAATCCGACTACTGCTAGTACTTGCAGAGCCTGTCATTACTGCCTTTTGAGCACATTGTTGAACAGTTTTAGCAACCTCGAATTGTTGATTATTTTTTCCGGCGTTACGCATAATTTCTAGCAGTAATTCTTCAGCATATACTCCCAGCTCATCCGAATTTAATGCAACATTCTGAATAATCTCAATACACCCAAGGTTACTGTCATTGATTGCTTTATCTTTCAATTTATCAAGACAAGCTTTGCTTTCATTAAGATCAGAATCTCGGTTAAACAGCGAAGAAATATCGAGTTCTTCAGCAGGAGGTCTTTGCGTCGATAGTCCAGTACAAGCAGTCAAAGAAACTTGCATATCGGCTAACCTCAAATTAGAAAAACTAATTAATTAGATCACAAATCTATTTATCATTACAAGACAAAAGCCATTAAATGTACATTAAATTTAAGCTATATATTAACTATTTCATCAAGTTAAATCTTTTCACTCAGATTATTAATCTCTTATACAAACCTAAATTTTTGTGCGATAGCGCCTTAAATCGATTTTTTGAGCCTCGTTCAATGCTAAAAGCAATGAATTTTAAATACAAAAAAGGAGAGCCGAAGCTCTCCAAAACGCTACTCTTTACAGAGGTTGGATTTTAGTTTTGTCCAACCGTTGCAACATTACCTGTGCCCGTTTGAGTTACAGAAATGCTATTGCTATTACCTACAGTCAAACCATATACCGCGTTTGCTGTTCCATCCTGCGTGATTGAAATTGAGTTATTATTACCTTCAACTCTAAAGTCAGCACTTACACCAGCGATACCGCCGATAACGTTTTCAGCACCAATTTGAGAGAAGAAGATTTCGTTATCATCACCAAATGTCCAAGAAACGGCTTCATTTGACTCACCAATTTGAACTAAATCAGATGCATCATTCCCGCTGCCTAATATAGCTAACTCAGTGTTATTATAATCACCTTCTTGCCATAATGTGACTGCATTATCATCACCAATTATTGCTGAAGAAAATAAATTATCATTACCGTATTGAGTGGCTTCTAATTGGTTATTTGCACCTTGAACAAGTAAACCTGGTGTCAAAGCAACTCCTGCTGTTTCATCAAAGCTTGCACCTTCTTCTGGGCTTTGAATTGCTCCGATAACGTTAGTTTCTCCCCATTGGTAAGTTTGAACTTGGTTTTCATCACCAATCACATTGAAGTCGCTGCTGTTACCGCCGCCATCTTGTTCAGCATACAGCCAACGGTTAGTACTACCTGTAACAGTAATTACGGCATCATTCTCTTCACCGACTTGATCGGTTTGTGCAAAGTTATCGTTACCCTCAACAACAACCCAAGAAGAGTTATCAACTGTTCCATCGAAATCTTGACGAATATCAACGCGGTTACGATCACCTACTATTGAAGAGCGAGCATCATTGAAGTCTTCAGAAGAACGAATACCCATCACGTTTCGATCACCAGTAATTCTCATTAAAGCATAGTTTTCATTACCTTCCTGATCTAAATCTATACGGTTATCGTCACCCGTTACTTCCATATCCATGCCGTTAAAATCTCCTTCTTGCTGAAGGTCGATGTTATTCACGTCACCAGTAATACGAGCAGCAAACTCTCCGCCATTGAAATCTGAACCAATTTCATTACCGAAACCCGATTGAGTTACTTCAATATCATTACCATCACCCGCAGCAAAAGCAATCCAAGCTTGGTTATCGCTACCATCTTGAGTGACAGTTATATCATTACGGCTGCCTTCAAGTGCATAAACAAACCCAGAGTTACTATTACCCGTTTGCTCAAAGCTCATGGTGTTATCATTACCTAAAACACCTTTTACCGCACCTAAGTTGCCATTACCTTCTTGAACAACAGTTACATCATTGTTATCACCAACGTTTGGCGTAATATCAAGAGATATAAAACCACCAACGTTACTATCACCAATTTGAGTAATGTCACCATCATTTTGGTTACCCTCAACACGGAAAGTAGAAAAGTTGTCATTTCCATCTTGACTAACGACTAACGTGTTTTCATCACCATAGAGCTCTGCCACTGACTCGTTGGTATCCCCAAGCTGAGTCACATCAAAACTGTTAAAGTTACCAATAACATCAGAGTCTGCTTGAGAAAAGAAACCATTTTGAAAAACAACACCTTGGTTTTCATCACCAGTAATATCAATATTACTGATATGCCAAAAAGACAACTGTGTAACTGTTGCAGAGTTAACATTACCCGTTGAATTCAAATATGATTCAGTAAAAATACCATCTTGAGTTACATCGGCAGTTTGATCATCACCTGTTTGGTTAATTCGGCTAACATGATCAAAACCAAATTGAATAGACGTAGCATCTTGGCCAACTGCTGTTTCACCGATTGCTTCGTTAGATTGAACTACAGTAATTTCGTTACCTTCACCGGCAAAAGCACTTACACTAAGTACTGAAGACACGGCTAAAGCCAACATTGATTTTCTTGTATTGATATACATTTAGCTTCTCCCTAATTAAATTGCGAAATCCTTACAACTGCATTATCTGTATTTTGTTGAATGATAAATCCGGTATTTCCCAAAGAATCTATTTCAACTAAGTTGTGATCACCATTTTGGATAATTACATCAAAGTTGTTATTTCCAAGCTGGTTTAGCTCTACTTCATTGTCATTTCCAAACTGATTCACGACTGCAACATTGTTTCTTCCAATTTGAGCAACATTAATCGAATTGTTACTGCCAATTTGAAGAAGAACAGCTTCATTGTTTGAACCTGATTGAAATAACGAAATGAGGTTTTCACGATTATTGCTTGTCAATAAGTTCTCAAGAGACAATGAGATTGCATAATCTTCAGAATTCCACTCATCATTCGCAGAAACGAATGATGTAAACGCAGCGGCAATGAACAAAAGCGTTACTTTAAACGAGGTTTTCACTTTCATATTCCACCAACTTTCTTTGATTGTTCGCATACTCAAAACCTTTTTGAATTTAAACCCAACTCAGCACACGAATACTGACATTAAGTTGCCGTTCAAGTTACAGAGGTTTTCAGTAGCTTCAATCGGAAAAAAGTCGGAATTTAATACGTTGTAAAAAAAATGTTAAATTGATGAGTAATTTGATAACCTCACGTTTTTTAACAGGTTATCAATAAAGAATGCAGCCTTTTACAGCGACTCCACTAACCCAACCCTCTAGTCCATTAGTACTAAAAAAAAATCTACATCTTTAAATAGCCGTTTCACTATGTCATCAATTGCCCTGCTTTAATGTCCGTTATTTGTTTAGCTTTTCTTCTGGTTTAAAAACCAATAATGCAATAACAAGCTGGAATAGCAGGGAATAACAAAAAAGTTTTTTCATGGACTGACAAAATAGGAACTGGGAAATGTTAAAAAAAATCTCACCTTTGGCTGTCGCAATTGCTGGCGTAATGACAGCATCTGCTCACGCTAAAATAGAAACCACACCTAAATTTGAACAAGGTTCTATCCTTGTAAAATATAAGACTGAATCTTCTAAGAAAGACAGAGAGTACGCTCGCCAATCCATTCGTGCGTTAATGGATGACAACAATGCCGACGGTATTGATGACAAGTTTGCTCGCTTTATGGACGGCCGCCTAGCTAAGCTTAAGCTTGGTAAAGGGATGGACGTTAAAACTGCAATTAAGCTAATCAGCAAAAACGCTGCAGTAGAATATGCAGAACCAGATTATATCGTTAAAGCGATCGGTACACCTGATGACTCTGACTTTAATACGCTTTGGGGATTACATAATACAGGTCAAAATGGCGGCACTGCTGATGCAGATATTGATGCCGTTGAAGCCTGGGATACAACTACAGGTAGCCACGATATTGTCGTTGGTGTAATCGATACGGGTGTTGATTACAACCATCCAGATCTTCAAGCTAATATGTGGACAAACCCAGGTGAAGTCCCTGGCAACGGTATAGATGATGACGGCAATGGCATTGTCGATGACGTTCATGGATTCAGTGCAGTTCATAACACTGGTGACCCGATGGATGAAAATGGTCACGGTACTCATGTTTCAGGCACGATTGGCGCAACAGGTAATAATGGCGTAGGTGTTGTAGGTGTTAACTGGGATGTTACCATCGTCGGTTGCCAATTTCTTGATGCTTCAGGTAGTGGTTCAACATCAAACGCCATTGCGTGTATTGATTACATGACAGATCTTAAGGTTAATCGTGGTGTCAATATTGTTGCCACTAACAACTCTTGGGGCGGCGGTGGTTTTAGCCAAGCCTTGAAAGACTCTATTGAGGCTGGCGGTGATGCAGGAATCATGTTTGCAGCTGCAGCTGGTAACGATGCATTTGATAATGATGCAACACCTTCTTATCCAGCAAGTTATGATTCAGAATCCATTGTTGCTGTAGCGAGTACTGATCGTAACGACAACATGTCTTCATTCTCTCAGTGGGGACTTACCAGTGTTGATATCGGCGCACCTGGTAGTGCAATTTTGTCAACGCTACCTGGAAATACATATGGTACATACTCTGGTACTTCAATGGCAACGCCTCACGTTGCAGGTGCAGCAGCTTTAGTTTGGTCTTTGAATCCTGACTTAACTGTAGCTGAAATGAAACAACTTCTTATGGAAACGGGTGACGCTATTCCAGCATTAGATGGTTTAGTTGCTTCTGGTAAACGTTTGAACGTTGCGACAGCGCTAACAGAAGCCGATCCAGAGCCAGGCTATCGCTTAACTGTTCAACCTGCAAGCCAGACAATTTCTGCTGGTGAATCTGCTAGTTATGCCTTCGATGTTGGTAGCGTAGCGGGTTGGACTGGGGACGTTGACGTTTCTGTTGCAGTTACGCCATCACTTGACGGTGTTTCACTGTCTGCATCAACTGTTTCTGCTGGCGGTTCATTCACGCTAGACGTAATGACTTCTGAGGATACAGGCTACGGCGACTATTCAATGGAAGTTACAGCTGTTAACGGTGATATGGTTAAGAGCAAAACGGTTTCTCTTGAAGTGTTACCTGCTGGTCTAAGAGACTTTGATTACAGTAACACTGACGGTATGGATATCCCTGATAACGATGCTACAGGTATTACGAGCACAATCGAAATCGCAGATGACTTACAAGTATTTGGTGTGACAGCACATGTTGATATCACTCATACTTGGAGAGGCGATTTGCGTGTAACTCTTACTTCAGCAAATGGCACAGAAGTCGTACTTCACGATGGTGAAGGAAGCTCAGCTGATGACTTAGTAATGAGTTATAGTCTTGCTGATTTTAACGCTGAAATGGCAATGGGCACATGGACTCTGTCTGTAAGTGATAATGCGAACCTTGACACTGGGCGCTTAAATAGCTGGGGACTTACTATCTCAGGTACGGGTGAAGCCGCTCCTGCTGCTCCAGTAGCTGACTTTAGCTATGATGTGGAGATGCTTGACGTATCGTTCACAAACATGAGTTCTGATGTAAACGAAGATATTGCTAGCTATAGCTGGGACTTCGGTGACGGTAATACTTCAAGCGATATGAACCCAATGCACAGCTATGCTGAAGCTGGTTCTTATACAGTTATGCTAACCGCTACTGATGCAGAAGGTCGTGAAGGTTCTACAAGTATGGTTGTCGATGTGTTTGCACACAGTATTGACGCAGATATCCGTCGTTCACGCATTACTCGTCGTGGCACGGCTTATATTGACTTAACATGGTCAGGTGCAATGGGCGATAACGTAGCAATCTACCGTAATGGTGAAATGGTATCTACAACTCGTAACGACGGCCGCCAACGTGACCGTATCCGCGATGCAGCCGGTACTTATGAATATAAAGTTTGTGAAACAGAATCAAGCTTATGTTCTGACCCTTTCACTGTTTCATTCTAATTCAAGGATGATCAGGGGTTAATTCGATTAGCCTTAAAAAAACAAAAGAGTGATAACTTGTTATCACTCTTTTTCTAATATAACTGCTTCCTGCATCACCGTTTCTTTTGTTTTATCTTCTTCAACTTAGGCACGACTCTAAAGCTCAATAAAACAATTGCGATAAAAATATAAATACTTGGTTCGATGATTTCTGATTTAACAGACCAATAAAAATGTATCGGAATTAAAATGGCGGCCGCATAAATCCAGTTATGCAGTTTTTGCCAATGGCGTCCCATATTTTTCATCACTTTCTTAAATGACGTTACAGTCAAAGCAAACAGAATCAAATATGCTGCGGCACCAACGAGGATGTATGGACGCTTAAATATTTCCTCACCAAGCAATGACCACTCGAAAACTAAGTCTAAAGCAAAGTACGAAGCAATATGCAAAGTAGCGTAGGCAAAAACATATAGTCCCACCAGCCTCCTCGTTTGTACTAACCATCCCATCTTAAATTTTTTTGCCACAGGACTGATCAATAAGGTCAAAAACAAGGTGTTTAGTGCACCAATTCCTGTGTAATGAATGATGTATTGCACAGGATCACCCCCAGCGTTATCACTCACTACATCAAACACTAAAAACATAATTGGTGCTAAAGCAATTAAATGGAAAAGAGCTTTTACCCACTTCAACTGCTTGGGCTTCACTCTTATCAAAAGTTTTTCCTCAAATCTAACCCTGTGTATAGACTTGCAACTTCATCACCGTAACCATTAAACGGCAACGTCGAGATACGTTTCGCTGAAAACAATCCACCAGCACCAATACGGCGCTCTGTCGCTTGTGACCAACGAGGGTGATCAACTTCTGGATTCACATTGGCATAAAAACCATACTCGTGAGATGCTAGTTGATTCCAGCTAGTAGGTGGTTTCTTATCCGTTAAGCGAATGCGTACGATCGATTTTATGCTTTTAAAACCATATTTCCATGGCACGATTAAACGAATTGGTGCACCATTTTGAGGAGGAAGCGTTTTCCCATATAAACCAACGGATAAAAAACTTAAGTCATTCATAGCCTCTGGCAGCGTTAACCCTTCAACGTATGGATAGTGAATACCACCACCTACAAAGCGGTTTCTTTGCCCCGGCATTTGGTTCGGATCGTAAAGAGTTTCAAAAGCAACGTACTTAGCTTTACTGGTTGGATTTGCTTTTTTGATGATATTAGCAAGTGAAAACCCAACCCAAGGGATTACCATTGACCAAGCTTCAACACAGCGAAGCCTGTATGTGCGCTCTTCTAATGCCGCTAACTTAAATAAATCGTCATAGCCTAGGGTTAATGGCGTTTCTACTTCACCATCTACGACTAGTTTCCAAGGTTCAACGTTTAAGCCTTGTGCGTTATTAACGGGGTCGGCTTTGCTTGTGCCAAATTCAAAAAAGTTATTGTGAGTCGTGACTTTAGTTTCAGGTGTTAATATCTCAGAGGTTTGGTATTTCTCATTTTTCGTAAAGGTTAACGGCTTAACTTTAAATTGAGGTTCCGCTTTTTTATCACCAAATACATCAAATAAACCAGCTTGAACATTTGCAGATAAGCTTGCGCCTGCAGCACCTAAACCAAGCGCTTTGATAATCTTGCGTCGAGATTTAAACACGGATTCTGGTGTTACTTCGCTTTCAGGTAAATCCCAAGCTTTTCTCTTTAAAACACCTTTTACAAAATTACCTTTATTAGCCACGATACACCTCTAGCGCAATACTTTCATTTGCATTAATAGACAGCTCTTTTTCGAAGTTTCTTTCAATTTTTTTACGATATACCTCAAATTGTAGCAGCTTATCTTGAAGCATCACTTAGAGCATGACATCCTTATAGTCATCGAACCTATCTTTAATTGAATCATGACAGAATTTGCACCTTTTGCCGACTTTACAACCGCAGAAATCATCGTCTCTGCTGGAGCTTGCATCTTAACTTTTTTCTTGGGAGCTTTAGTTAACCAAAGACTTACCCGTTCACGCTGGGAACAAGTCTTCGAAATGAAACAAGCTCAATCCACTCAAGAGGTGGAAAAACTAAGCGAAGAGTTGTCAGAAACTAGAAATAAACTTGAACAGACGATTCAAGCTTTTGGTAAAGCTGAAGCGATAACGGCACAAGTTCCCTCCCTTGAGGCAAAATTTGAAGATGCGCAACGCAAGCAAATGGAAGCGCAATTGTCTCTATCTAAATCAAATGCGATGCATAAAACACTTACAGCTACCCATGAAGCTGAAAAGAAAGCGTTAGAAGATAAAATCTCATTATTGGAATCTGCAGAGCAAAGGCTAAAGACCGAATTTGAAAACTTGGCAAGCAAAATTTTTGAAGACCGAAGTGAAAAGTTTAATCAACAAAATAATCAACAGATCACAAGTTTACTTTCACCATTCAAACAGCAACTTGAAGGCTTCAGAAAGCAAATTAATGAATCATACAATCATGAACAATCCGAACGCAGCGCTTTAAAGCATCAGTTGGAACAATTGCAAACGCTGAATTTAAAAATGAGCCAAGATGCGATTAACCTGACCAATGCATTAAAAGGCGATAACAAACAGCAGGGTAATTGGGGCGAAGTCATACTCGAACGAGTACTCCAAGAAAGTGGCTTGAGGGAAAATCATGAGTACGAAACGCAATCAGATTTAAAAAATGATGACGGCAAGCGCTTTAAACCTGATGTTATCGTTCATTTACCAGAAGAAAAAGACGTTGTTATTGACTCTAAGATGTCATTAATCGCTTATGAACGCTATTTCAATAGTGATGATGAGCTAGAGCAACAAGCGGCAATTAAAGAACATGTGTTGTCTATCCGCACACATATCAAAGGTCTTGGTCAGAAAAATTACCAGCAATTGCATGGTTTGAAGAGCCTAGATTATGTGTTGATGTTCATTCCTATCGAGCCTGCGTTTTTATTAGCGCTTGAGAACGACCCAGACATTGTTAATTTTGCACTCGAGCAAAATGTGATGCTGGTAAGCCCAACAAACTTACTGGTTGCGCTTCGAACCATCAATAATATTTGGCGTTATGAGTATCAAAACCAACATGCGCAAAAAATTGCTCAACATGCAGGTAAAATTTACGACAAATTATGTGGTTATGTCGCCGACATGGATAAGCTTGGCAGAGCTTTAGAGACAGCAGACAAGAGCTATAACGCTGCAATGAGTAAGCTCTCTACAGGTAAAGGCAATGTGATTAGGCAAGCACACCAAATGCAACAATTGGGTGTTGATACTACGAAGAATTTAGATAAGATACTTATTGATAATGCTTTGAATGATAGTTTAGAAAGTTCTTTAAAAAAATGATCTGCAGAGGCATATTCAAACTAAGGTTTGTTTATGCTGGGCATAGAGCAGGCTCATCATTTAAAGATTCTTCAGAATGAAAAGATACAGCGGACGTATCTTTAGCCGTTTTTTTTACACTATAACCAAACGCCGTTCCCATTTGGGTTTTCATACCTGGCTTAGTCGTCTTTATAAAGTCTCCGAAATCCCCGTCTTCAAGACACACTACGACTGTACTTCCGAGTTTAAAGTGACCCATTTCTTCACCTTTTTTTAAGGTTCGAGCATTAGGTCCAGTTGTGTCATAATCCCAGACACTGATTTTTTCACCTTTTTTGGCTGTTACTGGTTTAGACTCCCATGCAGGTTGCACACTCGATACAATTGTTGCTCCTACCATTACCATTGCCATTTCACCAATTGGCGTATCGAAAATGCAAACAACCCTTTCATTTCTAGCAAACAGCCTTTTCACATGTGCCGCTGTGTTTGGGCTAACAGAGTAGTGATCTCCGGAAACATAAATCATTTTCTTAAGAGTGCCATCTATAGGCATATGCACTCTATGGTAATCACTTGGTGATAGATAAATTGTGGCAAACTTTCCGTTTTCAAAGGGCTTAGATACTTCCTTTCTTCCTCCCAGAAGCTCTTGTACTGAATAATTATGATTCTTAGCTTGGATTATTTGGCCTTGATTAATCGACCCTGCTTGACTGACTGTTCCGTCGACAGGGTGAGTTAACACGTTAGGTTGCATGCAAATGGGCCGAGCTCCTGGCTGTAACCGTCGACAGAAGAAATCATTAAATGTGGGATAGTCTTCTGCATTTTTTTTCAATGCTTCTTCCATATTGATATTGTATTTTCTGATATACCAGTTGATAAATGAATTTTTAAACCATCCTCTTTCAACTCGAGCTACTTTTCCTGCAATCTTGGTTATTGGCCTCTTTAGCGCAACACGCTGAGCGAGTGCTTTTGCTCTATTCTTTTTACCTGAATAATCCTTTACCTCAACTCCTATACCTGGACGAGGTGACTCGATTTCATCAACATCTTTCGTATCCAAAGAATCAGTAGTTGCAAGTGAATTTTTAACCCAAATTCTCTTTTCTTCTGAAAGTCCACTCAAATATTCCTCTTGAATTTCAACAGGAAGTCTGCTGATAAATTGAACCGCAAACACAGGGTTTATGAGATCTAACCTTTGCGCAAGTTGAAGTTGTGATTCGGCTTCTGAAGTAAAAACAGATAAATATCCAACCAAGTCTTCAGGTAGTAAATCAATCCCTTTAAAAATGTGACAAGCAGCGGGGTTTGAAGTAACACAATAGAAAAAATCCAACTGCAGGGCGGGATCTGAAATAATCTTGTGAATCACATGCCTAAGCTTTTCCACATACTCATTGCATCGTTCATCAACCAAGCAAGCTTTAATAAAATCGATTTGCTCTTCTACACTCAACTGGCTCACAAAACTATCATCATTCATTAAGATCAATTTTTGAATGCTAAAGTTCTTATCGTCTTCGAAAACCGATGTAAATTTATCATTTGAAAGGCAATTTAATATTAACTGAGGCTCATCAGGGAAACTTTTTTCAATGATCGCAAATAACTTATTAAAAGAAAGAAGATCTAGTTCTTCGCACTGTTCTCTAAATAGATTCTCAAAGTATTTAAAATGTTCAGGCGCAAGCTCATTCCAAAACTGTCTTCTTAAATTAGCATTATCATTTTGACTCAGAAGTTCAATAATACTCTTTCTTGTATCTTCATTGTTATGAAATAGAGCAGCTAACTCACCCAAAAACTGGCTTCTTATGCTGGAATCACCGCTTTGATTAAAAAACTCAATAATACTTTTTCTAGTATCTTCATTGTTATGAAATAGAGCAGCTAACTCCCCCAAAAACTGCCTTCTTATGCTGGAATCACCATTTTGATTCAAAAGCTCAATAATGCTTTTTCTAGTATCTTCATTTTTATGAAATAGAGAAGCTAGCTCGCTAGCAAGGTTTTGCTTTTCAACAATAACTCTCATCACATCACTGTGTAACCAATGCTCAGAAGTCATGTGTTGAATTGGTCGCTGTTGCTGATGAGAATTCACTCTAGCTGCAGTATTAACTTTTGAATCAATCAAATCACCACACTCTGTTGAATGTGAGTATTCGTGCAAGCCCTGTTTACCAAGAGGGTGTGCTCTAACTGAAGCTGTAAACTGCTCTCTACTTTTACAATCAGAAGTATCTAATGAATCAGTGATATCAGGCTTGCGCTGCAATAATTTGTCACGAGACACGGACTGCGTCTCACCTTTACTTTCATGTGAAGATGCCCTGAACATATTCTTTTTTGATTCTTCTGGTAAAAAATTCGGAGTTGAACGTACATATTCGATCACCGAACTTTTTGTACCATCTTTAGGAAAGTTTTGTGGATCTATTTTCTCTTTTCTATACCACACTGGAGAGAACCATTTTTTATGTTTAAGGTATAAATGATCATCTTTGGGAGAATATACAACTTTGTAATTTCGTGTCGCCCAGCCGTGTTTCTTACTTTTAAAAGTAAGACTTTGAGTATGTTTGCTCTCTCTCTTAGAGACTGTGTAACCAGCAAGAGATGGAGGAAGTTCGGCTAAGGCTAAAGACGCTTCCATAGATTCCTGTAATTAAACTATACCCATATCTTCATTTTAGGCTTGATGGCCCTAGCTCACAGTTAATCCTTGTTCATCTGGCATTAATAACAAAATCAAAAGAGTCAAAGCTGTACGCTTGTTCTAGGGAATGATTAATACCAATTTGTAAGTCGAGAGAAAAATGAGAAAAAAGTATTAAATAAAAATCATGAAATCAGTAAATGGCCAGTTTTTACTAAAATGATTGCGCCGTCTTGCTTAGTAAAAGGCTGATGCCTGCTCAGGTGTGGATTTCTTATCCATGAGCCTTTTGGGTATATGCCATGTTCATCATAAAAGGTACCTGAAACAACAAAAACCTCTTCCCCTCCCCAATGCTGGTGACTCAAAAACTGAGTATGCGGCTCCCATTTCACCAGAGCAACATGTTCACTCTCAAATTCATGCAGAGACATTACCGATAGCCCCTCAACTAAGCCTTGTGACCATGGTTCAACAGAAGTATTCATATTAACTGACTGCGTGTCTTGATCTGAAAACTGATGGAGTTTAACTAAGATGGTTGCACCACTTTTTCCAATTTTTGGCCTATGCGAAGTACCAATGGGATTTCTCACATACGTACCTTGAGCATAGTCACCATGTTCATCAGAAAAGATACCTTCAATCACATAAAACTCTTCCCCACCTGTGTGCATATGCGCAGAGAACTCGCTATTAGGGGCATAACGCACAATTGTCGTCGCCCTTGCAACTTCATCGCCAATTCGATCAAGCATCATTCGCTCAACACCTGGCATAGGAGAGTCTACCCATTCATAGTCTGATGGAAGAATGACGACTCTCTGATTAAAATCACTGTTTAAATGTAAGTTCATTTCACACTCTACTATTTTGATTTAATTTCGCCTGCTTTTTACTTTATCGCCATACTATCAAGTGTACTAAATACTTAACAAAGTTAGTGAGTGAATATTCAGCTTTGTTCATTTCAGACCAAGTTTCCGCAAGTAAAACTTGTATATTTATTGCTCTCCACTAAAGATTGTTTGATTTATAACAATATTCTCAAACTGATTGCTTATTTACCTGAACTTAATAAGTATTGATAATTGCTTATTATAAAAAGGAATTAAAATAAGTAGTCTTAGATGCTTAAACGCACTCGATACACCTCCCTACTCCTGTGCATTTTGTGCACTCTGCTACCCTCATCTTTTGCAAACACAGCGTTTGATACCGCCTTCAATAAGCATCGTTTAGTCATGCTACTGATACAACCTGAAACTGGAAAGATTACAAAAGCTAACACAGCTGCGAGCCAATTTTACGGCTACTCAATTAAACAACTCGAAAATATGAACATTCAACAAATTAATATGTTGAGTACGGCTCAAGTTGCTAAGGAAAGAGAAGCTGCAAAAGCTGAAAATAGAAACTATTTCATTTTCCGACATCAAGCGGCTTCAAGCGTAAAAACTGTCCAAGTTTACTCATCCCCTATAAACATAAATAAACAAACATTGCTCTTCTCCATCGTTCGAGATATGTCATCAGAACGTCTACTTCAAGATCAGCTCTGGCATTATCAGCAAAGCCTAGAAGATATGGTCGACGAACAAGTTATCAATCTTAAAGAAAAGTCGAAACAACAACTCATATACTTTTTGATAGGGCTTACGGCTTTAGCGTTGATGATCATCTTCTTAGTTTATCTCTTAAAGAGAAAAGCCAAAGCCGACTTAAAAATTAAGGCTCTATCACAAATTGTTGAACACAGCCCGATGTCTATTGCGATTTTAAATGATGAGAGCAACATCATTTATAACAACAAAGAGTTTGAGTACCAGCAGTTGCTCAGAAAAAACTCGATCACCTCAGAAAAGCCAAACTTTATTGATTCATACATCAAAACAAACCCTCACCTCGTTGAAGTAGCTCAAAGCATGAAGCAACGAAGTGCTTGGCAAGGTGAACTGATGAGTGTTGACGTTGAAGGTAAAGAATACTGGGAATTCACCAATATCTATCCACTTTCTGCGACGGAAAACAATTCAAGGCACGTGGTAATAAGCCAAGATATCACTTACATAAAAGAGAACGAAAAAGACCTGAGGCTCGCTTCCACGGTATTCCATACCGCAACAGAAGCCGTAATGATATGTGATGCAAATTCTAACATTCTTGCCATAAATAAAGCATTTTCGAAAATTACTGGCTATTCAGAAACTGACGTTATTGGAAAGCAACCTTCTCTTTTAAAGTCTGGACGCCATGACGCTGAGTTTTATAACAACATGTATATTGCGCTTGAAACGGATGGATATTGGCAAGGTGAGATTTGTAACCGTCGAAAAAATGGTGAGCTGTATTATGAATGGCTTTCGGTCACCGCACTCACTAGCCCTACCGGAGAGTTTGAAGCCTATGTATCTCTTTTTAGTGATATAACGAAACGAAAAAAAGCGGAGCATAAGATTTTCCAGCAAGCCAATTACGATAACTTGACAGGATTGGCAAATCGATATTTATTCTCATCTCAGCTAGAACATTGCATCAATGTGGCTCATAGAGAATCTTCACAACTGGCTGTATTTTTTATTGATTTAGATGGGTTTAAACGTATTAATGATAACTTTGGGCACTCTCAAGGAGATCAACTTCTCAAAGGCGTTGCGCAGAGGCTTAATAAAATTTTACGTAAATCAGACACAGTTTCTCGCTTAGGTGGCGATGAGTTTGCCGTTATCTTGCCCAATAAAAATGACATTTATGCCATCGATAAAGTCGCTAATAAAATCATCGAAGAAATCGCTAAGCCATTTACTTTGGGTGAACACAAAGGATACGTTACAGCAAGTATTGGTATATCGATTTACCCAGAAGACAGTACTCAGCCTGAGGTTTTAGTCAAAAATGCAGACATCGCCATGTACCGAGCTAAAGCCAAGGGGCGCAATAATTTTCAATTTTTCACAAGAGAAATGGACGAAGCCGTTCGCCTTCGTTGCCAGTTAGAAACTGAATTAAGAGAAGCCATCCAAAAGAACCAGCTTTCTGTGTGCTTTCAGCCCATTCATCATAGCAATTCAGAGCATCTATCCTATGTTGAAGCGCTTGTGCGTTGGAATCATCCAGAGAAAGGCGCAATCTCTCCGATAAAATTCATCCCAATTGCAGAGGAAGTTGGCTTAATTAACAAAATTGGTGAACTTGTACTCGATAGAGCTTGCCATGCAGCCGCTTCTTGGAAAACTATGGTATCGAACTCTCCTGGAGTCGCCGTAAATATTTCTTCAATTCAATTTAAACAGGGTAATTTCGTAGAACAAGTAGTTAAATACCTTAAAAAGTATGACCTTCCTGCCAATAAGCTTATTTTAGAAATTACAGAAAGCCTGCTTATTGATGATGACATCCAAGCTTACAATCAGCTTCTCAAATTTAGTCAAATGGGTATAAAAATTAGCTTGGACGATTTTGGTACGGGTTACTCATCATTAAGTTACTTAAAAAGATTTCCCGTAAAAGTACTAAAAGTCGATAAAAGTTTTATTCAAGACGTAAGCCAAGAAAGCTGTGACACTCGACTTATTGGTGCCATTTACTCCATTGCTGATAGCCTAAAATTAGATATTGTTGCTGAAGGTGTCGAAACTGAGTTCCAACTTGATCAAATCAAGCGCTTTGGTGATGGCTTTATTCAAGGTTATATTTTCAGTAAGCCTCTTTCTTACCAAGCGCTGACTGAATACTTGCTCACCCAACCATTAAATAAAACATTCGATAAAAGCGCCACAAAAGAACATGAAACGTTAGCTGGATAAACGAACAATAGGAAATAGGCAAGGTGCATTGTACATTTTTACAATGCACTCATTTAAGATTTACTGATTCGTCATAGCACGCAGCAGAGAGTTTGAATCTTCATAGTTCACATCTTGGGACAATTCCCACATAGACATCCCAGCCAATTTTTCGTGTTTAGCAAATTTCACTTTGTTCGCAATAGAATTCGGTGTTTCACAGCTTAAGAATTGATACTTCGCTGTACCAGTTGTGCCATGAATTTTACTCAAGCTGTAAGCACTGCCATCATTGAAGTGTGCTTTTTTGCCTCGCTCCCAAATACCCGCTGCCTGATTGAAAGGAATTTGAGAGCTAATATTCGCATCATACACTCGCTGGCGATATCCTCCTGCATCAGCTGAATCAGTGTAATAACTGTGGCAATAAAAAGGCACGCCTAAAATGATCTTACTGGTGGGTAGCCCCTGATTTTTGTAGTGCACAACCGCTTTAGCAACCGATACCGACTCAGGGTAGTTATAGTGATACTCATTATCTGGGACTTTAGCTTTCTTCTGCTCGTACAAGTTCGACGCTAACTCAGTGAACGGTCCAAATGTACCATAAAGGTCGTAGCCCATGACAACACTCCAATCCACATTGTCGTGCCATGCTTCAGCACTTGGAAACTGGTTCCAATAAAAAGGCGTCGCTGGAACAGCGTTAGAAACACATGCACCAGAAGGTAATTGATTTTTTAATTGTCTCATCAATTTAGACACACCTTTTTGCTCAGTTTTAGATGTCAACGAAACATTTTCCCAATCAACATCGATTCCATCTAGGTTATTGTTGTTTACTAGCATACTTGCCGAATGAACAAAAATACTGCGCTTGTTTGGATTGGTTAAAAAAGTGGTAAAACGGTGCCTTCCTCCCCAACCACCAATCGATAACACCAGCGCAAACTCTGGCTCCCCATTATCTCTGGCGTTTTCCCATCGCCATTGATTCAGCAATTTAATATTGTGCTTATCAATTTTCGAAAACTCTAAGAGGTTATTTCTTATGGTTCCAAAGCCATAACTGATTACATCAACATGTTGTAATCTCGCTTGCATATTTTCCAATTCATTTCGGCTTATAAGGTGCTCCGGAGAAAAGTAAGCATCAACCAAGTTGCTTTTAGCTACAGCCTCCTTGAAACCAGCTGAGTTACAATACAATTCTTGTGCATACACATGACTAGCAAAAAGAATTAACGAACCTTGAATTACTCTACTCGCTTTAATCAATCTCGGTTTCATAACGGACACTCTACTTTTTGTTGAGGTACATTCCACGCCGTTGAGAAAATAGAAGGTAATTTTTCTTGATCATTAAATATCAAGGAAACTTGTTTAGATTCTCCTGGCATTAAATTTATATAGCTCTCACTCCAAAGTGCGAACTTCGACTTTGATGGTTCAGGCTGATTCAGTCGCAAATGGATTAAAAATGCTAGATGATGTGAGTCTTCATTTTTTACATCGATTTGAAACTTATCATTTAAAGTTTTTGTGCAGTGAAAGTTCAAATGAACTTGAGGAATACGTTTAAATAATTGCAAATTTGCATACTATTTAACGGGTGTGTAAAACCACTGCGATTGTTCGTAATCCTGTTGAACTGTATTACCAGAAGCTGTTAGCCAATAAGTATTTTTATTCAAATTTAGAATTTATTATTTTCGCATGATGAGTCATCTTAACTACCTACAACTTAATACCTGCTGAATCTTGAAAGTGAAAACTTATTCTTTCTAAGGTGATGTACTAAGCTGGATAAAGGAACAGTTAGCAGGTAAACCCATGCTTGATTTTAATGAATACATCAAATTAACCGTTAGCTTAACGGCTATTACAGCACCAATGGCAGCAGCCGCTGTTTATTTGGGGATATCAAAAGGCTTTGCACCAAAAGAGAAGCGTCAAACCATTTATACAGCTTGCCTAATTTATGTTGTTATTCTGGGTAGCTTTGCTTTTTGGGGCGAACAAGTTTTATCGTTTTTTTCTATCTCTATCAACACCTTTAAAATTGCAGGAGGAGTACTGTTATTTTTGAGTGCACTAGATATGATGAGTTCGAAGCAAAATGGCGACAGTGAATCATCTGCCAGCGAAAAAGCGTCTCCAATCAGTTTGGCTATTGTTCCTTTAGGGCTCCCATTACTCGCAGGCCCAGGTACCATCAGCACCATTGTGGTCTATACCCACATGCATAACAGCTTCAAACATGAACTTTTTATGTTTGCCGTTATCTGTACTGCAGGTGTAATTATTTTAAGCCTGTTTTTACTAACAGAAAAGCTTAGCCATAAAATCAATGGTCATGTTACTTTAATGATAAATCGACTCATTGGCCTCATCGTGGCGGCACTTGGAATTGAATTCATTTTTGCAGGTGCAATTGCTCATATTATCGAAACCACTGAGTTACTTTAAAAATATTTAACTCTCTATAACGGCAATATTATTGAATCCGTTAAATCAACTACATAGAATGCTTTATCTGCTGAATTTAAAGAGCCAAATATGTTCTATCTTATCCAATCAAACCGGATGGAAAACTTAAGCCAACAATTGGCCGAGTTATTATCAACGCCTTCTCAAGGGCACTCAATTCTGCAGCCTGAACAAATTCTTGTTCAAAGCCCAGGCATGTCAACATGGCTACGGTTAGAAGTAGCTAAACATAACAGTATTGCAGCGGCTATCGACTTCCCATTACCTTCGAGCTTTGTTTGGCAACTTTGTCATGACTTATTGCCAAATGTGCCTAAAGAAAACGCATTTACTAAAGCAATGATGACTTGGAAGTTGATGACTCTGCTGCCAAACTTAATTGGTTTACCTGAGTTCACCCCATTAAAAGCCTACTTAGAGAAATCTATCGAAGGTGAAACCGCAGCCTCAGTTAGAAGCTATCAACTGTGTAACCGTATTGCGGATATCTTCGATCAATATTTGGTATATCGCCCTGACTGGATTTTAGAGTGGGAACAAAATGAAGTGCCAATCAAACTCAGCGATGAACAGGCATGGCAACCCATTTTATGGCGCCAACTTATTGAGTTTAACGATCAAGTACTTGAACAAAGCCATTATCACAGAGCGAATCTACATCAAAACTTATTAACATCACTTTCTAACTTGCAGTCTGCACCAGCAAATATTCCTAACCGATTATTTGTATTCGGTATTTCATCCATGCCCCCGCAATTACTTGAGATTTTATATCACCTATCTCAAAGCGTTGATGTTTATATGTTTAACCTCAGCCCTTGCCAACATTATTGGGGAGACATTCTTGACCCTAAATTACGAGCTCGAATGGCGGTGAAGTTCTCTGAAAAACAACAGCTTGCTGAACATTGGGAAGATAAGCTTGAAGTCGGCAACCCCATTCTGGCCAACAACGGTAAAATGGGTCGTGAACTATTAGATCTTATTCTCGCCTTACCTGAAGCACACATTAACCTTGATCATGAAGACTATTTCAGCCCATTAAACGAGGTAAAACCAAAACTACTTCATGGAATTCAACACGATATTCTAGAAATGGAAACCTTAGGTGAACCATTAGGTCCTGATGCCAATTTGTATCAGAATCCAGAACAACGTCGAGTGTTAGCTAAAAATGATAATTCGATTCAACTGGTAAGCTGCCACAGTCCATTAAGAGAATTAGAAACGCTTCATGATTATCTGTTATCCCAATTAGAAGCGACCCCAGAATTAAAACCAAAAGACATCGTAGTAATGCTGCCAGATGTTGCCAGCTATGCCCCTTATATTGATGCTGTATTTTCATCAAAAAAAGGCGACCATTACATTCCTTACGCCATTGCCGATAGGGGCGCAGCGCAAGAATCTCCACTGGTCAATAGCTTCTTAAGTTTATTGACCATAAATATCAGTCGCTATGCGGTTTCTGATATTTTAACGATTTTAGAAGTGCCTGCTATAGCAAGACGTTTTGATATTGATAATGACGAATTACAGCGCATTAAACGTTGGGTAAACGAAGCAGGTATTCGCTGGGGACGTGATGAACAAAACCGTGAACAAATTGGCGTCCCCGCCTTTGAGCATAACTCATGGAAATTTGGCTTAAGGCGATTATTGCTGGGTTACGCTCTAAGTGATGACAGTCCGCTTTATCACGACACATTAAAAGTCGAAGGTATTGAAGGTATGGAAGCTCAGGCGCTTGGTAAGCTGATGAGCTTTATTGAAACCATTGACGAATACCATGAACGCTTTTCGCAAGATGCGAGCGCTAATGAACGCTTACAACAACTCGAAAGTTTAGTTGATGACATCTATACCATCACCAATGATGAACGAGCGCAGCTGCAAGAAATTCGAGACAGTATTGCGAAGCTTAAAATCGAACTCACTGATGCAAGTTTTTATGAGGCTCTGCCCGTTCAAGTGCTTCAAAACTGGTTTACATCCAGCCTAACCGAATCCAAAGTGGGACAACGTTACTTAGCTGGTAGCCTGAACTTTTGTACCTTGATGCCAATGCGTTCAATTCCATTTAAATATGTTTGTTTATTGGGTATGAACGATGGCGTTTACCCGCGTAACCAGCATCCAATTGGTTTTGATTTAATGGCGCAATTTGGTGCTCGCAAAGGTGATCGCTCTCGCCGTCTGGATGACAGGTACTTGTTCTTGGAGGCTTTACTCTCAGCGAGGCAACAGCTGTACATCAGCTATATTGGCGCCAGCGAACGAGATAACAGCGAACGCATTCCATCAATGTTAATCTCGGAGCTGATGGAGTACTGCGAGCTTTGCTATCAGGCTGCGGATGGTCGCTCTATAAAATCCGATCTCTTCAAAATACAGCCACTACAGCCATTTGATGAAAAACTGTATCAATTCGCCGTACGCAGTAAACACATACAAAGCTATGACGAACAGTGGTGCCCACCAATAAACAAACAAGATTCAAAGCCTTTCTGCTCTGTGTCCACCAGCATTGAAAACGACAATGACGATCTAGCTGAAATCGATATTTCTGCGCTAGTACGTTTTTACCGCAATCCGGCTCAGAATTTCTTTAATCGTAGCTTGAACCTAGATTTAAGTTTGCATGTTCAAGAAGATGAAAATGATGAGCCGTTTAAACTCAATGCTCTTGAGCGTTATCTACTACAAGATACATTGATAAAAACCGCAATAGATAATGGCGTTGAAGATATCGATGATGGTATGACGGCACAACTCAAGGCCACAGGCGAACTGCCAGTAGCCCCATTTGACCAACTTCTCATTGACCAATATCAACATGACATTGCACCGATCATAGGCCGAGCGATTTATCTAAAAGGTGAAACTCAAGCAACGACTAAAGATATCGATTTAACCCTAGATTCTGGCATCAAATTAGTTGGCCGTATTGATGATGTCAGTCCAAAAGGGTTAATTGGCGTGCGTCCGGGCCGTGCTCATGGGCGTGACTTTATTCGTCACTACATTCGACATCTCGCCATCAATGCCATGGGAACTAAAAAGCACAGCTTTTTGTTGGATATCGGCCACTATCATGCCCTAGCCCCCATGAAAAAAGATGACGCTAAAACACAGCTCGAAGTACTCGTTAATCACTACCTTTCAGGCTTAAAGAAACCATTTAAATTTCTGCCAAAAACCTCGTTCGCTTATGCCACCGAAGACGGCTCGCACGACGATAAAATGCTTGCAGCACAAAAGCAGTGGCTGGACGAACAAAGTCAGCTAGGTGAAGGTTTAGAGCCACATTATCAACGAGTATTTACTTTCCCGGAGGATTTTTCTGCTGATGACTTTGGTCGAATTGCGACACAAATTTGGAATCCAATGATAAATATCTATCACTCCGACACGCTTGCCGAACTTAAAGCCTTTGTTGAAGCGGAGGTACTAGCATGAGTCAATCACAACTACTGAACCCATTAACACTTCCGCTTGCAAACCGTGGGTTAATTGAAGCCAGTGCAGGTACCGGGAAAACTTACACCATCTCAGGTTTGTATTTACGTCTGCTACTGGGACACGGTTGCAAACCTTTAACCTGCGAGCAAATCCTGGTAGTAACCTTCACCAATGCCGCAACAGAAGAACTCAGAGACAGAATCCGTAATCGAATTCGCACTGCTTACCAAGCGTTTTTAGGTTTGGCCTGTGAAGATGACTTCATCAAACAGCTGATCAGTGACATTGATGAATCTGAGCATATGATGGCGCTGCGCCGATTAGATTTAGCATTAAAATCGCTCGATGAATCGTCGATTTTCACCATTCATGGTTTTTGTCAGCGTATTCTGTCGGATATGGCCTTTGAATCAGCGACCTTATTCGAAACTGAATTTACCCTAGATGATAGTGAGTACGTTCATCATGCAGTTCGAGATTTTTGGCGACAGCATTGTTACACCTTAGATTCAACCTTGGCGCAGGTCATACAACAAGAATTTGGTGAACCTGAGAACTTACTTAAACAAATTCGCCCGCTATTAAATGCAAATAACGTTAAGGTTCTGACAGACACAGATACATTTGAACATATCTCTGAACGACTTAATCAAAGCCTAACGGACTTTAAAGCCAAGTGGACATCCAAGCATAACGATACACTAGAAATGCTTAAAGCGTTACCACTTAACGGTGTACGATTTGGTAAACAAGCGGATAAGTATCCCAAGCTTCAAGCTATGTTTGAAGGCATAGGTAACTGGGTAAAACATGGACGTGGTTTACCTCCGAAAAAAGTGATGGAAGCGTTAGCCTATGACAATATAAAATTGAACAAAGGCGGCGAGTTACCTTGCAAAACGACGAAACAAGCTAAGCTACTGACTCACATTGAGCGCATTAATGAGTTAATGAGCCAGCTTAAACCTGCATTTTTACAACAAGCAGTGGCCGAAATTAAGCTACGTTTTGATGATCAAAAAACTCAACATAATGTACTTACGCCAGATGACTTACTGTCTAAGCTTGCGGGCGCTCTAAAAGACAATGACGAAACATTACCATCAAGTATTTTAAAACGTTTCCCAGTAGCATTAATCGATGAATTCCAAGACACCGACCCGATGCAATTTGAGATTTTCTCGACCATTTATCAAGCAACGGATGCATCAGGACTATTGATGATCGGTGACCCAAAACAAGCGATTTATGCTTTCCGTGGTGCTGATATACATACCTATTTACAGGCTAGAGAACAAACCAACGACCACTATTTTTTAGGTCGTAACTGGCGGTCCAGCGAATCAATGGTTGATGGTGTAAACGAGCTGTTTCTCGCTAAGGACGATCCCTTTATCAGTGAAGCAATTCCCTTTGAAAAAGTAGACACTCCTAACGCTGCCAAACAAAAAATCATTAAAGATTCCTTAAACGATGAAAGCGCTTTGCGTTTGCGATTACTCAGCGAAGAACCAGAAAAAGGCTTAAACAAAGCGACAGCAAGAAAGCTCCTTGCTGAAGATGCTGCCGCTGAAATTGTTCGCCTATTAAATGAAGGGCAAGCTGATACAGCATTGATTTCAGGCGAAGCGATACAAGCCAAAGACATTGCCGTATTAGTACGTGATAGAAACGAAGCGGCCATCATCAAGCAGTCATTAGCAGACCGTAAAGTCGGTGCCGTATTCTTAAGCCGAGACAGCGTTTATCATTCAAATGAAGCCGTTGAGTTAGCCATCATTTTACGCAGCCTTGCTGAACCTAAAAATGAACGTTTACTCAGAAGTGCATTGGCAACCAAACTGCTGGGGTATACGGCTGAGCAAATTCATCAATTCAATTATGACGAAAATCAGCGCCAGCTCATTTTAGATTTATTTGATGCGTTAAGCGCTCAGTGGCAGCAACGTGGCGTAATGCCTGCGTTGCTGAATATGGCAGCAAAAACTCAGCTTATCTCGCGTCTATTAAATGACGATGATGGCGAAAGACGTTTAACTGATTTCAGGCACCTTGCTGAATTACTCCAGCAAAAATCAACTGAGTTAGATGGTATCAGCGCCCTACTTTCTTGGTTTGAGCAGCAGCTCATTGCTTCTGCATCGGGCGAAGATCAACAGTTGCGTTTAGAAAGCGAGCAGAATCTAGTTCAAATTGTCACTATCCATAAAAGTAAAGGCTTAGAATACCCAATTTGCTTTATTCCATTTGTAAGTTTGGCCAGAGATAACCGTCGACGTCCTTCTCCTATGCTTTATCATCAGGACAATGCATTAGTTTGGGATGTTGAGCAAACCGATGAAGGTTGGGATAAGCAGAAAAAAGAAGTATTAGCCGAAGATTTACGCTTACTTTATGTGGCACTTACCCGCCCAATCTATCGCTGTTACCTTGGTGTAGCAAATCACAGTCGCTTTACCAAACGCAGCGGTCTGGCCAGCCAGTTACACGAAACTGCGATTGGTTATCTGTTAGGCATTGATTCGAAAGATTGTGATTTTGCTCGTATTCAAGAGGCAGCCGCTAGTTTAGCGTGTGAATCCATTTCAAGCGCAGAAATTCAATCCGCAGCTATTGATAATAAACCATTGATTCAGCCTCAAACAGAAGGTTTAGAGCTGGCACCAAAACCGCTTTGTAGAATCATCGATACACCTTGGCGTGTGGGGAGTTATTCTGGACTGGTGAAAAACTTAGCTCATGCCAACCATCATCCGGGCGCCGATGATGAAGGTACTGACGTTACAGAAGCTTTTGCTGACGTGATTCATCACGAGGAAGTCGACCCATATCAAAGACAAGATAGGTTTAACTTCGAAAAAGGTGCGAATGCAGGTAGTTTCTTACACTTAGTATTAGAACTTATCGACTTCACCAATCCATTACCGGACCTAGAAAAACACCTACCAGAAGCCATGAGTCAATATGGAATTGACGAAGAGTGGTACCAGATCTTATTAGAATGGTATCTCGATTTGTTAGCTGCACCAATGAGCAGAGAAGGGTTGAGTTTAGGGATTATAAAACCAGAAAAGCGCTTGGTAGAAATGGAGTTTTATCTCCCGATTGAAAGGCTCACAGCAGAAGATTTAAATCAAACTCTAGAAGATTTTGGTTACGGTATCAATTTAGATTTTGAGTCGCTACAAGGCATGCTAAAAGGTTTTATCGATTTAACCTTCGAACACGATGGAAAATTCTATATTGCCGACTATAAGTCGAACCACTTAGGTGAAGACTTTGAGTGCTATGAGTTCAAGCACTTAATCTTAGCCATGATGGATCATCGCTATGATCTGCAATATATCCTGTACTCATTAGCATTACATCGTTTCTTAAAAAACCGTTTACCAAATTACGACTACGATACGCACTTTGGTGGTTGTTATTACTTATTTTTACGAGGCATGTCGGTGAACCACACAACCAAAGGGGTTTATTTTGATAAGCCGCCAAAAGCCTTAATCGAGCGACTCGACAGACTGTTTTCGGGAGACGTTATTAGCAATGCTCAGGAGCAAGCATCATGATTTATTCCAATAAGCCAATGACAGAGCTTCTAAAAATTTGGGAACATCACGGTACACTCACACCGCTTGATAGACATTTTGCGTTAGAAATGGCAAGGATGCACAACATTGACTCCCCTTTGTTTTTGTTTATTTGTGCACTCTTGAGTAAACAGTTGTCTAATCAGCACAGTTGCTTAGCGTTACATCACCTTGATTACGGTAACCCAATGGAAGAGTCGCCGAGACTCTGCAACTTGAATTGCAACGATGTTGAGCTTATCGAAGAGTTGCTTAATTTCCCCGCCATCAGCTTGTATCAAGAGGGTCAGCCTTGCCACACTCCAATCGTCATTGATGGCACCCGTTTGTATTTACAACGTTACCATCAGTTTGAGCTTCAAGTCGCTGACACACTCACCAAGCTCTCACAGAACAAGTTTGAACTAGATAATGCGCAAATTGCTAAAGAATTGGAGATCGTTTTCCCAAAGCTTGATGATAAAGTCGATTGGCAAAAAGTAGCCGCAGCTACAGCGTTAACACGAAAATTATCGGTCATTACGGGTGGTCCGGGGACGGGCAAAACAACAACCGTAACCAAACTCTTATATGTAATGCAGCTACATAATGATTTAAACATCAAGCTTGTGGCTCCTACGGGTAAAGCAGCAGCGCGATTAACTGAGTCCATTAAAGCTTCAAAAGTTCGCTTGCGCGGTCATTTATTACCGCATCAAAACGACATTGATATTTCCGCTGTTGATCGTATTCCAGAGGATGCATCGACCATTCATCGTCTGCTTGGCGTCATTCCTAACTCAAATAAATTCCGCCATAACAAGGATAACCCTTTACGCTTGGATTTATTGATTATTGATGAAGCCTCAATGGTCGATTTGCCGATGATGCACAAAGTGCTGTCTGCTCTGCCAAGTAATGCCAGATTGATTTTGCTCGGAGATCAAGATCAGCTCGCCTCAGTCGAAGCAGGTGCGGTACTTGCAGACATATGTGCAGGTTTAGCAGAAGAAAACTTTGCTAACGACCCAATGAGCATGCGTTATTCAAAACAGCAAGCACAGGTATTGTCTGAACTGACACAAACGGATTTATCACAGTTCATCGATGAAAACTCTCGCTTTGGTGACAGCTTGTGCATGCTCCGCCACAGCCATCGATTTAAAGGTGATGCAGGTATTGGTAAGCTGGCTGAAGCGGTAAATCACGGCGTAATTAACGATATTTTGGGTATTTGGCAAAAGCAATATGACGAGCTTTCATGGCTCGGACACGGTGTAATATCCGCTAACCTACAAGAGAATATTGGCTTAGTCACCTTGGTCAATCAGTCGGTCGAGTATTATCGCCCATACCTACAAATGATCGAGCAGTTATCCGTTGCTTATTCAGTTGGCATGAATGATGGTGATCAAACTGCCATTGAAGTGATAGAGAAGTTCAACGAGTATCGCTTACTTTGCGCCACACGCTCAGGTCACTACGGTGTGGAGGGCATCAATAAACAAGTTGCCGATATTCTAACGAAACGTAAGTTAATCGATGCCAAACATGAATTTTACTTAGGCCGGCCTATCATCATTCAAGCCAATGACTATAACCTTGGTTTATTTAACGGTGATATCGGCATTATTTTGCAAGACTCAGCCAAGCCAGATCGCTTAATGGCTCACTTTGTTCAAGCTGATGGCTCAGTATTGAAAGTTTTACCCGCACGTTTACCGACTCATGAAACATGTTTTGCGATGACCGTCCACAAAAGCCAAGGCAGTGAATTTGATCGAGTGGCCTTTGTGATGCAACCAAAGCCTACCCCCGCACAATGGCAATTATTAACTAAGGAGCTTCTCTACACAGCGGTTACTCGTGCTAAATCACATTTTGTATGCTTAGGTACTCGGCAAGTATTTGAGCACTGTTCCGGTAACCCAACAAAACGTGCTTCTGGATTGGCGGAGAAACTTTGGTAAGGGTATACAACTGATTGAACTTATGTTGGAATTGAAACTCATAACTCCATGGTATGAGTTTCAATTTAAAGGGATTTTTATGTTAGTCAAAAAAATAACAACAATCGGGCTACTGCTTTTTATTTCTGCATGTTCAAGTAACTATCTACCTAAATCATCATGTACTGCAGCACCGCTGCCAGATGAAGATGGCCGCACTCCGACGGACATACGCAGTGAGCACAACAAAAAGCATGGCTGCAGTAAGTTTGATGCCACATTAGAAGTTACAAGGGCATTACTTGCTGAAAGTTCAAAAGGCCGTTCTTGTAAAAGTAAATCAGGTCAAGCTCGCAAAGAGTGCGAGCAACAAGTGCAAGCAATTACTGACTCGATTAAGAACAGGATTAAGGACTAACCATAATCTCAACGTTATTTTAAGCTTGAACTGCAACTTCAACAGATTCGACGTTGGCTTCTTTATGTATCGATTCAAGAAGCTCTAGGCTTTCGTTATAAAGCCAACCAATTATTTCTTTTTGTAAGTGTGCAGGTTGTTCCAATAACATCAACATCGCCTCATGAGCCGTTTTACTCGATGTTTCTAATAAATTTTTAACCACCTCTTTTAGTTTTTCATCATTTCGAGCACCTTGATAATATTCAGATTCTGGTTCGGCCTCATTTTTTCTTTTAATGACGTCTTGGATTAATAATTTGAGAAGCTTTTTATTTATATCAGGAAAGCTAACTTTCGCTTTTTGCAACGCAAAAATTGCTAACCCTACTGGAATACAACGACACATACAAAGCACTGTGTACTCTTCATCTTTCAGCTCATTGATATACTTAACTAGCAATGTATCTGTAGAAGCATTCATTATCTCACGAAGAGCATTAACGTGTTTCTCCTCTACAAGTAATTTTAACACTTCTTGTCGTCTCTCAGAAGGAAGCCAGTTTAACCACAAATCGCCACCTAAACGTGGGCTATCATCACTGATAAGTGCAAACTGTTCATCAAAGCTAAGTGCATTAAACAATGAAGTTTTTTGAGAGGCATCGCAGTAGTAAGTCATTACAGAAAACAAATCTGCAGGGAGCTTAGCAATAGAACCAAATGATTGAGCTGCTTTCATCATTCGCTCTACATAAAAAGGATGTTTTGAAAGGAGTCTTTTTATGCAACTTTTGAGCTGTTCGGGTTCTAACTGACCAAGAACTTTAAGAGAAACCTCAGGTTGAACCCTCTCAAGAAATTTTTGAGTTTGTTCGATTGAGGTCCCTGTTATCATGAAATCAAAAAGTTCGTTTTGTTTTGGCGTATCTATAATATCAAGAAGTTTAGACAGGTGCCTACTATGATTCTCTTTACATAATCTGATAGCATCTTTAAGTTTCATAGCCGCCAGCATTTTACCAATTTGATAAAAACCTTTATCAAGTATAATTGACGTTAAGTCGGCGCTATGTTCGTGTAATAGCCCCCATAATTTCAGAGCCTTATCTGGGTTCCTTGCCGCTATCCGGGTAATTAACTCAGCTTGTTTTTTTGACTCCATGTAATAGCAAGATGCTGCAGCTTGTTTCAAATCCAAGCGAGAAGTAATTTTTATTAGGGACTCTAAATCCATCTCGGAGAGAGCAAGCATCCAGCCATGTTTACTTTTGTCTTTCGATTGAATTTCTCCACTTAATAATTCAGACATTATTTCAGTAGCTTTATCTGGATCCATAATTTCTAATATCTGGATTAAATCGGTTTTATTTTCAATGTTTTCTAAAAGTGATAAACAAACTTTAAAATTTAATACTTCAAGTAACTTAGCCAGCTGAACATGTTCTTCATTTAATAATAATTCGGAGAAAAAGTCTCTCAGAGAACCGCTGCCAATTTCAGCAAGTATTTCATTCTGAATATCTTTATCTAGCTTTAAAAAAACGTCTAGATTAAGAGGTTCACTTAATGGCGTGAGTGATTTGATTAACTTAGATTTATCTACCTTACCCAGAATGCTACATAGCTTTGTATTGAAAGAACAATTTAATGCAAACTGTTTGATAAATTCTACTTGGACCCTGTCATCATTTAAAATACTTGCAGCCGTAGATGGAGAAAGCTCTAAAAGAAGGCCGGAATGATTAGAAGGATCTAATTCTATTAACTCAAAAATGAGTTCGAAGCCAATGGCCTCAATGATTTCAGCTTGTACAATTCTCGGCGCTCTTACAAAGACCTCGCTAATGCCTTTTATCGCTTGAGGCTGTTGCTGAAGCTCTTGCTCTACATCATATTCAAGTAGACACAAAAGTACTTGTCTATCATTGGGATATATGTGATTCATAATCAAACGAATCATATTATCATTCAACTCTCTAACCGCATCCATAGCCTCTTGTTCAGATTTAACTATAACAAAAGAGGACAACTCTCCTTTTTCTTGTAGGGCATTTAATCTACTGCATAATGACTGTTCGCTCTTCCCAAAGAGCTCAATAACTTCTTGCTTTGTTGCGCACTTTAATAAGCTGATTAATGGCGCACCGGCTTCTTCTTTTTGAAGTCCATATAAAACGTTATAAGCCCTTTTAATATTTTCGGAGCATGCTTTTTTAAAAAAACCAAATAGTATCTTATGTTGGTCCTCTGATGCTAAAAACATGAGTGCAGTAAATAGTTCATAATAATCTACTCTGGTAGACAATATTTTATCAACAGCTTCAGTGTTCGACTCTAAGTATGCTAATAGAATCGTAGCAGATGCCTTTGGAGAACATCGGGAAAGAATACTCATACGCCGTTGATGTTCATCAATGCCCAAGGTAAGTTTCTTTTCTTGTTCTGGCTCTTTAATTTGTGACTGTGAAGGTGAAACTAAATCCATCGCTACTTCGTTTTTATCACTGGTGACGTGACTTTTATCTGTTTATGCCTCAATGCTTTCAAATGATTCTAATTCAATTTCAGGTGCTGCAAGCTGCAAAAATTCATAAGCTCTCTCTGGTATAAAACTACAAATACTACTGATACTTGTTACAGGTACAAGAGGAAGCAGTTTTGCTTGAGTCGACGGGGTCAAACCTATTACTAATTGCCCTAAAATTTCTTCATCTTGTATTTCATTGCATAACCATCTCCCACTTTCAGGATCCCCATTAAGCATCCTCTCTAACGCTTCAGGGGTAGTGACTTTTGGGTTAGAATTAATTACTGAGCCTGAAGGTGTAGCTCCCTCTTTTTCTTCATTTTGAGCCTGTAAATTCTGCTCAGATGGAAAGAGTAATTCTCGAATGTAAAAGGTAATATCTTTAGAGTTTGAAGACTTGAGCAAACTCAATAATCGATTTTCATCCATGTGTCGCAAAATCTGCTTTGCTCGTTCAGGCGATTTAGCTCTTATTTGCTTGTAGACATCTAAAAAATCTTTATTACTTACAGCGCTTAGCGTTGACACCGCTAGTTCTGTAGATAACTCGTCACAAGCAATGAGCTCTTTCAAGCACTCATTTTCATCAGAATAGCCCTGTAATTTTTTATCTCCTAGGCGTAGCATTTCACTCATGAACCGACCAATTTTTACTGAAATGCCCTTTTCATCAACGCCAAATTCATAACATTTAGAATTATTTTGAGAAAAACTAACTTGGGCTTTGAAATGAACTTTGTTTTTTAGAGGGGCTGGAGCATCAAAAAGCGCTGCAAGCGCAGGAATCGTTATACCTGAATTGACTTCACTTGCTATTTTTAACCACCACATCACCTGAATTACTTATAAAGTAGTTATATTCTCAGTGAAGCGTTGAATAAGTACCAATTAAAGTTAGTTAACGTCAAAATAACCTATTGGAGCGGCTAACTCTACATGGTCTTCTTTTGGTTTGACCAAAAAGGGGACCTGACGTAGTTCTGCTTCTTCTGACGTACTTGGAATGCCAAATTGTATATAGAGTGCATTACCGATTCTATCTGGTAAATAACTAAACAACATTTTTTTGTCAGCTTGCTCGTCGCCATCAAGCTGATACTCTCGACACGCTTTCTCTAAACCTTGCTCCTCAAACAAATTAAACCCACTTTCAGTAACACATTTCTCTAAAATCAATTCGGCAGCACTATCCAAACTAAAATCTTTTCCTTCTTTTGCCGCTATAACAATTAAGAAACTGGCTTGATTTTCACAGCCCTTTAGAGCAGTCCTAATTGCTACTTTTATGTTATCGAAAATTCTTTCTTCCTTAAGTTTATGATAGATCTCAACGGAAGATTTTTGATTTGATAACCATGTTTTGTCTTTTGTTCTAATCGCTAGTACCCCCCTAAAGAAGCAAGACCCATCACCATACGTTGTGTGCCTTTCATATCCATCTGGTATTGTAACTTTTAGTTCTCTTGCTCTTTGAACTGGAGATGCCTGTGGCAGAGCTCGAGCGCTTTCAGTGGCTCCCATAATAGGTTCATATGATGTTTCTATTTCTTCAAACATCCTCACCATTAAATCGGTTGTTTTTTGCCCAAAAATTTCTTCAGCTTGCTCCATGAGCATATTCTGGCTCTTCCAAACTGCTATCGTAACCTCATCGCTATTTAGTCTATTTAGAATAGTATTTATTAATATTGGAGCGCCACTCTTATTTGGGACTTTACTGGATAGTGATTGTAGCCACATGGTTTGAATACTTGTACCTAGATCGTAAAACCGTCCTCCAACACCAAATATTTCATCATTTTTTAAGAATGAAAGTATTTCGAAATAGCTTAAGTCTTTTAATTGTTCGCTTGTAATTGATACTTCACGATTTGAATTAATGACAATCAAAATATCTGTTAAACAATCTTTATTTTCTATAGCACTAGCTTGTGGCAACCTTGGAGCTTGTGCCTGTACAGAAATATCTCTATGCTTTTGAATAAGATCATTTTGCTGACTTGCTATAACAGACAACATATAACTATCTGCAAAATCTTTCATGGCAGGGTCTTCCGCACATTTAGCAAGTAAATCCTCACTGGCCTTCCAACAATCAAACCTTACTTCATTTTCAATTCTTGCATCCGCAAGTAATTGGACAGCCACATAAGGATTGATTTCATCTAGTTTTAAAATTAATTTGACTTGCTGAGCACTTTCGGGAATTGCTTCGATAAATACTATAGTCGCTTGGCCATCGGTATTATGAAAAAGTAGTACCTGTAATTGCTCTTCAATGTCTAATTTTTTGAAGGTAAGCATCGCAACTTCAAATTTACCCTCGTCTATTAATTGCCTAATTTGTTCTACAGGCCCATTCGACTCCAATGAAGTGATTTCAGACCGAGCTTCTATTCGAGGTCTTAATGATTCCGAGGTACCAATTACTCCATAAAGTGGACTTAAACCGAACCGCCTGATTTCAAACTCTTCAAATATTGCACCTCGTTTACCTACTTCGACCTCTTTAAAGCATTCGCTTTTAAGATTGTCAGACATTAATGCAACAAAATCTGTAAATTCTTCCGCATTTAAGTTTTTCAAAGCTTGCTGAATGCTTTCGTTACTATTTATGTATCGACGAGCAGAAAGTTCATTTGTAGTTGAAAGTCCCTTAATCAGTTTCAAGCCTAACTCTGAATCATTAGCAATGGCATCGAGCCAATTAGAACCCGCTTGACTACAAATTTCCGCTAATAATTGATAACTCATTTTTTCGGGAACATTGTTTCTCAAATACGCAATTAGTGATAATTCAATTTTAGGTATCCGAGCAAAGAAATGGTGACACATTGGTTGATTATATAAATTTACTAAAAAATTGGATTGTTGCTCTGGAGTCCAACCTGCATAAACCGAATCAAAAACCATTGCGATTTTTAGCTGATAGTTTCCAGGGGTTGAATCATTCAGGCATGAAATGATAAATTCACCTTTTAGATCTTGAGGGATTGTTGTAATAACAGCCTTATCCATTGAAAATAATTTCTTACATGAACTAAAACCTGATTTTGAATCAGCGACCATTTGTTGACTTAGATGAGACGGATCCATTTTTGTAATGATTTGATAGAAAGCTTGAATAGAACACTCATCAACTATTAATACTAACCTCTCCAAAGTTAAGCTATCAAAATCTCCTGCTTGAGCTTGATATTCACTCAAACATTCAGAGAAGTATTTAGGTCTTAGGTTTTTCCAGAACTCTTTTCGAACTTCTGTAGAATCACTACTTTTTATCGTGTTTAAAATTTCTGTTCTATGTTGTTCAGATGAATGATATTGACTAGCCAGTTCGAGCCCAGACATTTGTGACGGGTTAAAAATATTATATGAAGGCTCCGATGTGGGACTTTCTTGAGCAGTATATTGCTGTTCTTCTAATGATTTTTCTACAAGTCGTTGAGAAATGGAAGACATTAACGATACAGTTTCAGGTATTACACCAATATGAGAATTATGACCTAAAAGTGAAGTTCCCGAGGCTTCAGGTGAAGGGGATTGCATCCTTGCAGAGGAAAGCAAAGATGCTCTCTGCTCTGTATAGGCTTGGTCGTCAACCTCTATCTCGACAGGAGCAGTATGTATAAAGTTTGAATCCCCAATATTAATCGAGCCTTGAACGGAAGTTGGTCCCTCTTTTTGTGAACTACTCAACTGAGATTCGGGTTTTCCTCTTTGGACTTTAGTCGCAATTATTGGCACTGCATCTTCAACCAGTATATGTGCACCTGTTGATGAATGGCTTGCTGCATCGTCCATAAAGGCTTTTATTCTTTGAGCTTTTGAACTTAATATTTGTGAACTGGGGTCGGTAGAACGTTCTCTATAACCATCATCAGGAATCTCTTGAGGTGTATCTGACATCGAACCAATAATTTCACTAGCGACCGTTTTATCTGCCGCCCCTAAAACGCCTGCTTTTTGACTCTCATCAAGAAGATTTAACTGAGCAATAAAAGTCCTTGCTAACCATCTACTTGTTCTATGCTGGCGATCATTTTCAAAGTCAATTTTTACCTCTTCTTTCCAGCCTGAACCAAACCAGTTTTTACGTTGGACAAAAAACTCATGTGAAGTTGGATTATAAGAAACTCTGTAAGTATGCTTTTTAAATCCGTAGCCTTTTGTTCTAAACGTTTTTCTCTGAAATCCGTTATTACACTCTGATTCATTTGAATCAAATCTTAGGGGAGCTAGATTGCTTGCACCAACTGGATTTGGCATATGTCCCCCTTTTTAACTATAAATATCTAGTTAAAATTATATCTCTAAAAGCAGCTAAACACTGTTAAACGTTGTTCATTAAAGAATAATTCTCTTTAAGCTCTGTAGATTAAACATCCCTTACTAATTGAGTACTTTAATTTACGTCAACTTAACTTGCTTCAATGCTCATAGCCCCCTAACATGAATAAAATTTTTAATTATAAGGACAGGAATGTCTCAATATAATGTAGTTTTACTTTGTGGTGGTGGTAGTGACGAGCATGAAATCTCTTTAATTTCGGCAAATTACATTCAATCCCAGCTGAAGCCTTTTTCTCAAGTTAATTTAAAGAAAATTACTTTAAACAGTAACGGTTCATTTACTGACAGTGACGGTCAACAAGTTGTGTTTAAAGGAAACCAATTGGTTGGAACAAATGAAAATTCAGACGTTACTGATATTGATTTCGTTATTCCGTGTTTTCACGGTTTTCCGGGAGAAACTGGTGACATTCAGTCTTTTTTAACGCTAAATAACTTACCTTTTCTTGGCTCTAGCGCAGAAGCAAGTGTTAACTGCTTTAACAAGGTGACGGCGAAGCAATGGTTCACGGCTTTAGGGATACCAAATACACCTTATCTTTTTTTAACAGACTTTAACGAAACCAGTGTTAGGCAAACAGAGCAAGCTCTTTCAGAGTGGGGGTCCGTATTTATAAAGGCAACCAATCAAGGATCTTCTGTGGGCTGTTACCGTGCAGATACGATTGAAGAAATACAAGAAAAGTTAAAACGGGCTTTCGAGTATAGTCCTTATGTTTTAGTTGAAAAAACAATTAAAGCTAGAGAGCTCGAAGTTGCTGCTTATGAATACAATGGAGAGCTAATGATCACTCGTCCAGGTGAGATCATTTGCGATGCTGAGCATTTTTATGATTTTGATGAAAAGTATTCGAAAACCAGTAAAGCAACCACTGATGTATTAGCCAAAAATATAGATGCTCAAACAGAAAGTAAAATTATTGAGTACAGTAAAAAGGCGTTCGAGGGGTTAAAATTACGCCACCTATCAAGAATCGATTTTTTCTTAACCGAAAATAATGAAGTGCTATTGAACGAAATTAACACCTTCCCTGGTATGACACCGATTTCAATGTTCCCGCAGATGTTAATCAACAACGGACATGATTTTGGTGAATTTCTAATGCAGCTCATTATGAAAGAAGCTAAATAAGAATCTTAGGTCCGGTAAACTGTTTGGATTAAGTGATAGCCAAATTGCGTTTTAACCGGACCGTGAATTTCCAACACAGGCTTTTTAAAGACCACATTATCAAACGCTTTAACCATATCTCCAGGTCCAAACTCGCCTAAGTCACCTTGCTTTTTTTTAGAAGGACAAATAGAGTGTTTTTTAGCTAACTTGCCAAAATCGGCTCCTTTATCCAACTCTCGTTTCAGTTTTTCTGCTTCTTCTTTTGTTTTAACTAAAATATGACGCGCACAAGCTCTAGACATTTCATCAACTCAATAACTCAACGGATAGATTGATTTTCTCATTCTCTGTATCTTTCTTCAAATGTGAAAATTTTTAATTAGGGTCAGTTGATCTTTTAGGATTAAATTTTGTGCTATTTTAGCGTTTACCTGTTCTAGGCGTGAGCAGTGAAGCTTACTCATCTAAGTAAGCTTGTCACAACACAGAAGAAACGAAAAATCGAACACAAAAGAAGCCTTTGACATTCTCTATAATCGACTTTCAAGGTGTTTTGAGCAAATTGATTTGGCGAACGAGAATGAATTGCTTTCAGAATCATTTTTGAGTTATTTTTTCAACAGCTCGCTCCATTAGCAAATAAGAACTTAAGCCTTATTTGCATGGAATTTGAACGAGTAACTAGTGAATTAGTAAAAAGAGCATCTGCTAAAAATATATTGAGAAAACGTCATGCACTATCAGTTAACACCGATATCCTTGCGCTTTAGTCTTGCCAAATAAAACCCATCAAAACCAGTGTTAGCTGGCGTAATGTTTTCATCGTCAATAAATTCAAATTGCTCGTTATTTGCTAAAAACTCATCAACTTGATTGCGGTTTTCTTCTGGCATAATTGAACAAGTTGCATAAATTAGCATGCCACCCGGTTTAACCATACGACTATAACTTTGCAAAATGTCTTTTTGCAACTGAACCAGAACAGGTAAACGCTCCGAAGTGTCACGCCATTTTGAGTCTGGATTACGTTTAAGTACTCCTAAGCCTGAACAAGGTACATCCAATAACACTCTATCAGCGGTTAATTTAAGACGCTTAATGGTTTTACTGCTGGCAATAATTCGAGTTTCAACATTATGTGCACCAGCACGCTTAGCACGCTCTTTAAGCGCATCAAGCTTCCATTGTTCAACGTCCATGGCTAATAAACGCCCTTTACCCTGCATTTGAGCAGAAATATGTAGTGTTTTACCACCAGCACCTGCACAAGCGTCAATCACACGCATACCTGGTTTTGCATCAACTGCTGCTGCAACTAATTGTGAGCCAGCATCTTGTTGCTCAAATAGACCAGCTTTAAATGCTTTACTGCGAAATAAAGGAGAGTTTGATGTTACTTCTAATGCAGAAGGCACATCTTTCACTACAACGGTTTCAATACCCTCTTTCGATAATTCTTTTTTTAGTGAATCACGATCAGTTTTAAGCGCATTAGTTCGCAAATAGCGCCTCGCCGGTTCAAGCAGTGCTTTGCGTTCTGCTGGCCATTGCTCACCTAATTGAGTTGAACCAATATCCTCAAGCCATTGCGGACAACCATCCCACAGCACTTCGTCTTGCTTAGCTTTTTTTAGCAGTGTTTCAAATTCATTTTTATTGAATACACCTATTCTAGGCAATTTCGCTGGATTCAGTTGATGAAACTGATGCCACACAATCAGTAACTTCTCAGTGTTTTTAGCCGCATCTTCGAGCGGGATGTTAGCCAGATAAGCGTATAAATTTAAACGTCGCATTAAATCACCCACAACAACAGTGATTCGAGCTTGCTCATTGGGTTGAAGTTTAACTTCTGAGAAAGTAATTGAGTAACCTCTGTCTAATGGTTTTCCTTGCTCTAAAACCAGCTTTAAAATGTTTGTGACAAGTCGAGCTGACTGTGAAGATAGAGGGTGTTTGAGCATTGTTTTAAACCTAGAGAATTACGTCAAGGGAGCGGATCATAGGGGGTTTGACAGAAAAAATCCATTGAAATTACTTTCTATTTTTCGAAACTAAGATACTTAGTATCTTCATAACTTATCTTTAATTTTCTTTTAATTAATAAATAAACCGATTTTGTTAAGATTAATCATAGTATCTAAGAAAGTATCGATATGTTGCCCAAAATTCCGCCTTTCCCTTACAAACAACTGCCAACTGTTGAAATATTTGAAGATCACAACTCGTATGCAGTTTTAATCACTGAAGAAGAGACACAGAAGGCTAGGACTTTAGTTTTAAAAAACTTTAAAGATAATGATAACTGGAAGCTTCCTTGTCTATTCAGTGTTTCTATTTCAGGAAAGGGAGCTTTAATGAAAGACAAGCTATATGGATTTATAAGGTTTCATAGCGAAGGAAACCGAATTCATCATGATGGTATAACTCCTATTGAACGCGGAGCTAAGACCCCCATAGAAAAAATAAATTATGGCGAAATAAAGGCCTGCTTAGATACATTAGAGAACCGTTTCAGTTCTGATATCGAACAGAAGATAATTAAATTTATGACCCCTTCCTCAACACCTAACAAGGCTCTCTCTGCATAAAAAAGCCCCTAAACTTTCATTTAGAGGCTCTCAACAGTTTCAGTAAAAGCAGATTAGTACCCTTTCACACCCTTCATATCAGGAAGATGGTGAGCAACACCTTTGTGGCAATCAATACAAGTCTTTTCACCGCTCGCTAGTGAAGTCGAGTGAGCTTCAGCAGCTCGTGGCGACTGTCTAGTAAAGTCCATATAATCGAAATTATGGCAATTACGACATTCAAGCGAGTCATTAGCTTTCAGTCTTCGCCATTCATTTTCAGCTAATTGAAGACGATGTGCTTCAAACTTCTCACGTGTATTAATGGTTCCGAAGATTTTGCCCCAAACTTCTTTAGAAGCCTGCATTTTACGAGCAATCTTATCTGTCCATTTATGAGGAACGTGGCAGTCTGGGCAAGTCGCTCTTACACCACTTCGGTTCGTGAAGTGAATAGTACTTTGCAACTCTTGATAGACGTTATCTTCCATTTCGTGACAACTAATACAGAACTGCTCTGTGTTAGTCGCCTCTAGGGCAGTGTTGAAACCACCCCAGAAGATAATACCTGCAATAAAACCGCCGATGGTTAGAAACCCTAAGCTGTAATGAACACTGGGTTTAGCTAAAATACGCCAGATTTTTTTCATCTTATCTAACATCTTGCCTCCTAGTGCTTAGCGGCCTTTTTAGCTGCGTCAGCTTCAAGCAACTGATCAACGTCGATGAACACGTTTTCAACTAGTGGTTCAGCATTGTCTTGTGGTGCATGACACTGAGTACAGAAGTAACGGCGTGGTGAAACCTGTGCCAACATCTGATTATCACGAGTCATATAGTGAGTAATACTTACCATAGGCGCTTTCGATTCTTTGATACGAGAACGATCATGGCAGCTTAAACACTGATTCACCTTAATGTTGATCTGATATTTATTCGCCTTATGAGGGATCATAGGTGCTTGAGTAGGAAACGCTCTACCATAAGTACCTTCGTGATCCACCTCATTTCTTAATGCTGGCGGAGTTGGCTCGATATTAATCGGCTGTTGACGTAACGTAGCAACCTGATCCGCCGGAATCGCTTCATTTTTCGCTGAAACAGAAATCGCAGAGCAAGTTAACGCAATAAGTGCAGCCGCTTTCAACGCATTTTTTGTGATTGATTTCATGACTGACTCCTTATGCCTTTATCACTTTCACAGCACACTTTTTAAAGTCTGTCTGTTTAGAAAGTGGATCCGTTGCATCAAGTGTAACCTTGTTAATGAGCTGACTTGCATCGAAAAACGGTACGTAAACTAAGCCTACTGGTGGTTTATTACGGCCACGAGTTTCAACACGGGTACGAATTTCACCACGACGAGATTGTACAATCACTTCGTCACCACGGCGTAAACCACGCTTCTTCGCCTCTTGAGGATGCATAAAGCACACTGCATTCGGGAATGCTTTGTAAAGCTCAGGAACACGTTGAGTCATAGAACCTGTATGCCAATGCTCAAGTACACGACCTGTACATAGCCATAGGTCATATTCTTCATCTGGCGATTCAGCAGGTGGCTCGTAAGGTAGTGCCCAAATCACGGCACGGCCATCAGGCTTACCATAGAATTCAAAACCTTTACCCGGCTTAACATATGGGTCTGAACCTTCACGGAAGCGCCATAATGTTTCTTTGCCGTCAACCACTGGCCATCTTAAACCATGTGCTTCATGGTAAGCGTCAAATGGGGCTAAATCATGCGCATGACCACGACCGAATGTGGCGTATTCTTCGAATAAACCTTTTTGTACGTAAAAACCAAAATCTTCAGATTCTTCGTTATCATACTTTTCATCCATATCTGCAAGTGGGAACTTGTTCACTTGGCCATTTTGATAAAGCACTTCGAATAACGTTTTACCTTTGTACTCTGGGTTCGCAGCAAGTACGTCTTTTGGCCATACTTCATCAGTAGTAAAGCGTTTTGCGAATTCCATTGTCTGCCAAAGATCAGACTTAGCTTCACCTGGTGCTTTAACCAATTGATGCCAGAACTGAGTACGACGCTCTGCGTTACCATAAGCCCCTTCTTTTTCTACCCACATTGCCGTTGGTAAAATTAAGTCAGCAGCTTGAGTCGAAACTGTTGGGTATGGATCAGAAACAACAATGAAGTTTTCAGGATTACGCCAACCCGGAAGCATTTCTTCGTTTATGTTTGGGCCCGCTTGCATGTTGTTGGTTACTTGCGTCCAGTAACAGTTCAACTCACCGTCTTTCAATTTACGGCTTTGCAATACCGCATGGAAACCAGGTTTAGGTGGAATGATGCCCGCAGGGATCTTCCAAATGTCTTCAGCAATTTTACGGTGTTTAGGGTTTTTAACGACCATATCTGCAGGTAGACGATGCGAGAATGTACCCACTTCACGTGCAGTACCACACGCTGATGGCTGGCCTGTTAATGAGAACGGGCTGTTACCTGGAGTCGCAATTTTACCCGTTAGTAAGTGGATGTTATATAGCAGGTTGTTACACCAAACACCACGAGTATGTTGGTTAGCACCCATTGTCCAGAATGAAGTGATCTTCAAGTTTGGATCAGCATACCACTTAGCCAGTTGAATCAATTTATCTTCTGGTACACCAGAGATTTCACTGGCTTTTTCAACGGTGTATTCTGAAACGAACTTCTTAAATGCTTCAAAATCGATAGGTTGAGAACCACCAGCGTTTTTAGCATTTTTAGCGTTAATTTCACGAGGGTCTGTAGGACGTAGACCATAACCAATATCCGTATTACCTTTACGGAAATTAGTATGTTTATTCACAAAATCCCAGTTCACTGCATCGTTTTGAACAATGTAGTTCGCAATGAAGTTGAGAATGGCTAAATCGCCTTGTGGTGTGAACACCATAGGCAAATCAGCTAAATCAAAAGAGCGATGTTTATAAGTAGACAGTACGCCAACTTTAACATGAGAAGCACTTAAACGGCGGTCAGTGACACGAGTCCAGAGAATCGGGTGCATTTCTGCCATGTTCGAGCCCCAAAGCACGAAACGGTCCGCTTCTTCCATGTCGTTGTAACAGCCCATTGGCTCATCGATACCAAAGGTACGCATGAAACCACCTACCGCTGATGCCATACAGTGACGAGCATTTGGGTCGATGTTATTTGAACCGAAACCAGCTTTCATCAATTTAACAGCGGCATAACCTTCCCAAACTGTCCATTGACCAGAACCAAACATACCAATCGCTGTTGGACCTTTTTTCTTAATGGTTTCTTTCCATTTTTCAGCCATGATATCGAAAGCACTATCCCAAGAAATTGGGGTGAACTCGCCGTGCTTGTCGTATTTTCCGTTTGTCATTCGCAGCAATGGCTGTGTTAAACGGTCTTTACCGTACATGATTTTAGACAGGAAATAGCCCTTAACACAGTTAAGACCTTTGTTTACTTCACTATCTGGATCACCATTTGTTGCAACGACTTTGCCATTCTTAGTACCGACCATAACAGAACAACCTGTTCCGCAGAATCGACAAGCAGCTTTGTTCCAATCAAGCTTTGTTTGTTCTGAGCTTGTTATCAGGTTTCCTGCGCTTACTGGCAGTGCTAAACCGGCTGCACTGGCCGCAGCAATAGCAGCATTCGCCTTCATAAACTCACGTCTATTCATTTTCATATCTCGCCCTCATCGAGCACTTCACTTTGGTGATAGACCATTGATGATGAAAGCACACCGGGTAAATTACTCACTGCGTCTACATCTGCTACTAGTCCACGTCGGCTGGTTCCTTCAATAATCACCACCAACTTAAACTCGTCGTTCACCGACAGCTCAGCATTTTCCATGGCCATTATGGCCTGACGCACGGCGGACATTTTTTCAGGAATAACTTGGACAACCAAGCTGGTCACGTGAAGTTCTTTGCTCATTTTGCCACTCTAAAATTTTAAAATTGCTTTTGATTATTTGTGCATTTCGTGGGGCTTTAACCTGGACCAGGAGGTCCAATTAAAATCTGGCTCATCCACACTAAAAAGCCATAGCCACCGACGATTAACACAGAAAGTAACGGCGCTAAGAATACGGTTAAAAAAATGAAGATTTTTAATTCCGACTTCTTTTCATCGCTCGAAGTGTCACTCATGCATCCTCCTTTCGGATTGTTGATGTTTGTTCTTCGGTACGAAAATATTATCTTGAATGGGGTTTAAGCTATATAGCAAAAACCCTTTAAAGTTAAGGGTTGATTGATCCAGATCATTCAATCGCTACGTTTAACCTTGTTGAAAAGACAACAAGCTAAACAGTATGGTTTTTAGACAGTTATTGATGTGATATTAATCACATTCTTCAAGCTGGCAATTAGTACGGTATAGAGTAAAAAATCTATTAAAAACCAGCCATATCATAACTTTTAGCAGTTACCCTTGATTTTGATCAAGTCCGGATAGAGATAAGATATTTGTGTCATATCCATCAATGCTTTGTTGATTGGCTTTTTTCCAGTAATCTTCAATTTGTCTTTTTGACTTTCTTTTGTGAGATTGGTTAAGGTCGTCTCTTTGCCCAACAAAATCAAACAAGGGAACACCCATTCCACATGAAGATTGGGTATTTTCAACCTTAAGGACAAAAATTTGTCTTGCTCCAGCAAGAGGCTCAAATAAGCAATATAGCTCATCCCATTCAGAATCAGCCTGATGAACAGCTCTGGCTTGACCATATAGCCTAAGAATTAATGGTTGATCTTTAAAAGCACAAAACATTATAGTCATTCTAGAATTTTGCTGAACATGAGCCGATGTTTCATTGCCACTACCAGTAACATTAAGCCAAACGACAGTGTTCTCATCTATAACTTTTAAGCTGTCCATACCTTTTGGTGAGACATTAACGGTTCCCTCTCCTGCAGCTGTTGCTACAAAAAACATTTTTTGTTCTTCTATAAAGTCTTTTTGAATTTTATTTATATGCGTGAATAGCTTCCCCATAATATTCCTCAATTTTGATTGATTACAATTTGGATCTATGAATTAAATAATCCACCCATTTTGTGGACAAAAAAGTACCGATACTGTCAGTGTTCCTATATAACTTCTCTTCACAATAAGCTTCGGCAACTTGCGCTTCTCCATACTTAATTAATGTTGCCGCAACAACGGCTTTAGCAAGGTGCTCAACAATGGATCTTAAACGGAACTCAATGTCTTCCGAAATAGCTAACAATTGAGATGTTTCATCAATAAATTGATCGTATTTCGAATATGTACCCCTTTGACTATTTAGTTCTAGAAGTAGATGAGCGACAGCTTCTGGCTCTTTAAACATTACCCTTAGTAAGTCCAGACATTGAACATTACCAGAGCCTTCCCAAATTGCATTCACGGGTGCTTCACGATACAAGCGAGGTAAGAAGTTATCTTCTACGTAACCTATACCGCCAATTGATTCCATTGCTTCATAAATAAACTGTGGAGTGCGTTTACATATCCAATACTTACCCAACGCCGTCACAATCCTAATGAATTGCTTTTCAGATTCATCGTCTTGATTATCTAACGCATATGCAACCCGCATAGACAAAGCTAAAGCCGCTTCTGACTCCAAAGCTAAATCCGCTAGTACATTTTTCATCAATGGCTGCTCTATGAGCAGCTTACCAAACGCTTTACGTTGTGATGTGAAATTTAATGCGTGAGATAAAGCGTTTCGCATTAACGCTGAAGACCCAACCATGCAATCAAATCGTGTTAAAGAAACCATATCAATAATGGTTCTCACGCCACGACCTTCATCACCAATCAACCAAGAAAAAGCACCTCGAAACTCGATTTCTGAGGAAGCGTTAGACTTATTGCCTAACTTATTTTTTAATCGCTGAATGTGAAAATGGTTCTTTTGTCCGTCGGGTGTCCAGCGCGGCATAAGAAAACACGATAACCCGTTGTCAGTTTGAGCTAAAACTAAAAAACCATCTGACATGGGCGCCGAACAAAACCACTTGTGACCAACAATCCGATAAGCTTCACCATTGCCAGCTTTAGTAACTGGTTTTGCATAGGTTGTATTTGCCCTTACATCTGATCCCCCCTGCTTTTCAGTCATCGCCATACCGATAGTGAGGCCTTGCTTCTCATAGTAAGGTTTATCTTCACCATCATAATGATCAGCTGTAACTTTAGAGAGCCATTTTTGCGCAATTTTGGGGCTATGTTTCAATGCGGCAACGGCGGCAAATGTCATTGTTAGAGGACAACCAGAGCCTGCATCAGCTTGCATATGTAGATATTCCATTGCCGCCCGAACCACATGCGCACCTTGTTTGTTTTCTTGCCACGGTAAAGATGGGATCTTATTTGAAATCGCAAAGTCCATTAACTGATGATAAGAGGGGTGAAACGTCACTACATCAATTCGGTGACCATTTCGATCATGAGAAACAAATTCAGGAGGGTAATTATTGGCTAACTCACCATGCTCGATACCTTGATCGCCATAAAATTCTCCAAGTTTAACCAGTCTGTCTTCAGCCCAGCTCCCATTAAACTTTTTTAACCAAAACAGTAATGGTTTATCCATTTTAAAGAGATTGAATTTACCCCATTTTGGTTGATTTTCGACTTTATGAGTATTCAACGTACTCAAGAACTCATTTGAAAGCGTATTTTGTGGCATGAAAGTAGACCTTTAAGGTTAAATAACTTAAATGGTTTTGACGAGCATATTAAAGTTACTTAATTAGAGCAAATATTGCGCAATTCTTCCTCTAAGATGAAGTATGTTTTTATTTTTAACTAAGCGCATTAATGGCCTCACCAGGAATAGCTCCAACAGTGTCTCAAACAATGTTTACTCTTGCTGTAGAGCAACATGTTGACATTGATAAGTTACTTTCTGGTGAGCAAGTTAAAATTCCTATTGAATTACCAAGTAAAGGAAGGCAGTGCTACTTACTAACTCTTGCTAAAGACCGACATGGAATTGATTCAAAGTTAGCCGAATCAATGCTTCCTTTCAGGCAGGATAAACAAAACAGCAATGAAAAAATAAAACCAAGCTCTACATCAAGCCAGCTACTTTCTGCAATTTATGAATTGAGAACAGTCAAACCTAGTGAATATGTCAAGCTCATTTTACTTTCTACCACTCTGTGCCCTAGAGCAATCAATTCATTAAAGAGTGCATCGGAACAACAAATAATAGAAATAGTCAGAACCTTAACTGATGCAAAGACATCTTCAAAAGATAAAAAACTTCTTGAGCAAGCTCTAAACTACTGCCCAAAGGGAGCTTTAAATAATGTGATTTCGAGTTTTGCTAACAAAGAACCAAACGTTTTTAAACTGTGTGTAAAAGAAATGAATGAACACGTTATGGAAGACTGGTTAACTTCAGATGATCCATACTCAATGGCAGTATTATTGCGTTCACTTCCGAACGAACCGTTTTTCGAATCGCTAAAAGTAATACTACAACTACAGCAAAACGATTATGTTGTTATTGGTGATGAAGGCTCAAGCTCCCGCACCATTAAAAATTTGATTATTTCAATAGGCAACAGTGCATTCGCAGGCTATGAGCTCTCAAAATTCAAAAGAGTACTGAATATTCTTTCCGACAGAGAATTAGCGGTATTTATTGGTTCAATTAAACCTCAACAAAAATGCCTGTTTTTAAGCTTGATAAGCAATTTAAGACAAAAGCAAAAACTCGCACTAACGCTCATCGAACCAAACCAGCAGCGACATTTTGATCTTATGAGCATTGATCAGATAGTTGAGTTTTTAGCTATTCTGCCCAAAAAGTACAGGCTTAAAACAATTCAAGAGTTTGAGCCGGAGGTTCAAACCCAAATATTCAAAGCGTTACCAAATCAAATAATGTTGGAGCTATGTTCAAGTACAGATTTTTATAACCTATCCCAACTATTTACAGCGAGTGGCTCTCAACATTTGAGTCAAGTGGTAATTGATAAAACTATAGCTTGTAGATATTTTGAGAGGTTTACTAAATTTATTTATAGAGAGTTAAGTGCGAGTCAATTTAGCGATTTTTTACTTAAGTTACCTAAGCCACTACGGAAAGCAGCATTATTTCAGCTTGATAGTTCCCAGCTACTCGATGTTGTTCCAAGCCAAACCTTCAACGAACCAACATCTAATGATCAGTGGCTTCCACTGTTACCAAAAGCATTTTTAGTACAACAAATCAAATCTCGATACCCAAATACTGAACTATTAGTATGCCTTCCTTTTGACGTAAGAATGGAGGCCAACAGGCAGCTAGATTTAGTCGATTGGAAAGTGATGTTCGCCAGTACACAAGAAGATAAAAGGCACCTCTTAATTGATTTTTCAAACCAGTTACAAGTTCAACATTGGGCTGAACAGCATTCAACACCCAATTTACTTGAAGCATTTACCTCTGTGCCTTTAGCCTTTCAACATCAACTGATGAATTTTGTTCCAAAAGCCTTTTTAACTGAATTACTTATGAAGCTATGGACAAATAACATGTGGAAGGAACTCCAGCATTTTGCTTCAGTAACACAAAATCATAGCCGTGCAGGTGAAATTTTAATTGCCCTCAATATGAGGAATGCATGCTGTTGCCGAGAGCTAATTGGCCGTCTCACTAATATGGAGTTCATTCAATTAGAGCCTTTGCTATCAGCAATACAGATGCAGAATCTACAAGCGGTTTCATCAATGTTAATACAAACAAATGTCTCTCAAGATGTAGCCGCAACGCAAATTCAAAGAACATATAAGCGACATCGGATTCACCTAAACAAATGGATGGTTAACTCTAAAACACACAAGAAAACGACAAATGGGGCTCAAACTTTTTATCATTCAAAAGATGGAGATCACCCTCCTCTACGAAGGCCATTGGTGAAAGATAAGCCATCACCGATAAAAAATCAGAAAAGTCGACTTAAAATGGTGAAAGGTTCCGATGGTCAGTACGTTCATATTGAGGCATTTAATGAGAGATGGAAAAGGGACTTAAATAAGCCTCAAGAACGAGAGTTTTTTCCAACCCCAAAACCCGATAGACCGCTAGCAGCATCGCCTGTATTACGCTCACTCATTAATGAACTTGGTCGTGGCAAAGTAATAACAGGAGAAACACCTATCAATTTGGGCGCTTTGGGTGTTTTTATCAAAGACGGCGAAATGGTAGCCACTGATTCAGGCGTTAATCTTCGCATTTACCTAAAAAATCATCGAATAGATAAATCACTACTACAAGAGCTCTGCAATATGCTCGATAAAGCTTGGTCACAAGGGTTTTATTTCAGAGACTTAAAACTAGAAAACATACTGATTCAAGAATTCGCTACAAAAAGTGATGGTTCAGTAATGAAATTACATCGCCCTAAAATTAGTTTAATTGATTTAAATGAACTCTGCAGAGTTGAAATTAACGCCAGCGGACAAGTTGTTAGTGTCTTAGGTAAAGCAGATCTATGGTGTGGAACATACAGCTCGATGACTCTTGAGTTATTAGAGCAAAAAATCACTGGAAAACCTTCAGGACTAGCACTATCTGACAAGTACAGCGCATGCCTTATGATGATTTCAGCCTTAAGTAGACATGTAAGCGAAATACCTTATGCACCCAAATATTGTAAAAGTGGCTCATCATTTAGGAAACCAACAGGTTCTACGAAAACCTTCTTTGTTGGTGATAGACAGGAAAAGTACATACTAGAGCTTGATAAAATATTTGAAAAAGGTATTTATCACCCTACCAGTATTTCAAAAGAACACAGAGCGAGCTTTAAACAAGCTGTTTTGGAGAATGTTAATCCAAAATATCACAGTGGATTTCTAGATTTCATGTCCGATCCTGTTGGTGCACCATTAAATCCTAACTGTACAATGAGCAATCTCTTTTATTGGTAAGTCGACCTGAACTCTACGTAAGCACACCTCTACAGCACAGATATTTATTCGAATTTCAAGCTATGCAGCTTGTTTTATATCAAGAATCTGCTTATGAAATAACATAAAGATCTTTCATATTTGATAATAAATTATATAAAACATGCATCAGGATTTTTAGGTTTAAAAGTGAGCTTTGGTAGTTTCTAATTAATTGAGAACAACTGTTTTTGCAGAGTTATTTGCCGATTTTAAGCTTAATAAATGAAATCTAGATAATTCGATTAAATTAGTCACCCTCCGCATCACTTAATAACTTTCAGTGCTTTTAAGCAATTGCATCTAAATACTCTTTAACCTGTTATTCGAATCAGTAAAGAGTCACTGAGGTGCTACTGAAGGGAGAGGCTTTAAAGCGCAGAAATATTTTTATTTAATATTAAATAAGGTACCCACATGCAAAAGTCTTTAATTTCTATTGTTCTTTCAACCATCATTGGTACAGTCGCTTTTAGTGCAGGAGCTGCGAGTGTCACTCCTTACTCTAACTTAAAAAAAATCAACAAAAACAAAACGAATATAGCTTCAAACTATGCGCAAATTCGTCAAAATAAATATTATAATAAAGCAAATTATTACGATATTAAAAACAACAAAAGTGACATAAAGTCCAATAAATACAATATCAAACAAAATAATGAAGATATTGGTCTTAATACTCAACTTATCGATCATAATGCAAAAGATGTTGTTGCTAACAAACAGCAAATTGCGGAAAATACTTCAGGTGTAGAAACCAATACAGCCTACATTGAGCATAACCATCAAAGTATTAACTCAAATAAAGATCAAATCGAAACTAATTCTGATGGCATGATTCAAAACGCAGACAGAATCACCCATAATCATGGTGATATTACTGCAAATAGAAAGAGCATTAACGATAACTTTGGGCGTATAAGTTACAACACTGAACATGTTGGGAAAAACACTTTAGACCTTCAAAACGCCAATAAAAATATCGTAAAAAATGGCAATAAGATTGATGTTAACACTTATAACATCGACAATAACAGAACCAATATTGATACAAACTCAACAGATATTGCCGCCAACAAGGCTGGAGTAGATTCCAATGCTGCACAAGGCGCCCAAAATGCACAAGACATTTCTTCTGTTGCAAACGTTGCCAAGGGTAACTCTGATAATATTGGGCTGAATAAAAACAATATTTCGAATAACACACAAAATATTGGCGCTAATACTGAAAAGGTTTCTGAAAATAGCTCTAATATTGCGAACAATTCCACCAATATTGATACTAATAGCGCCGATATCACTACTAATAAAACCGATATTAGCAACAACAAAACTGATATTGCTTCAAACAAAGAAGCCATAGGTACAACCAACCAACAAGTAGCATCTAATAAAACCGATATTAGCAACAACAAAACTGATATTACTTCAAACAAAGAAGCCATAGGTACAACCAACCAACAAGTAGCATCCAATACAACATCAATTGCAGACACTAAAACAGATGTCGCCCAAAATAGAACCTCTATCGTTTCTAACACTAAGAACGTATCTCAAAATAAAGCCGCTATTAGTACAGAAACACAACGTAGCGAGACTGCCGAGCAGCAGGAAAATGGCAGAATTGATACTGCAATGGGAGATATAACGCAAAACACGAGTAATATAGGCCAGCTTCAATCAGAAGAAACCAATAACTCAGCGCTGATTCAAGGCAATACAAATCGCCTAGATAAGATCGACTTCCAAGTTCAAGATATCTACAGTCAGTTAAAACGCCTGGATGGTGCTATTGCAGCGAGTGTTGCAGTTGGCTCAATGGCAACGACTCAAGCTCAAACTGACTTAACATTGTCAGTAGGCGCTGGTTATTACAACAATGAAAGTGCATTAGCACTTGGTATTGTCGGTAACGCTAATAAATACGTTTCATTAAAAGCAACGCTTTCAATGTCTAGCGGTGACGATTGGGCTAAACCTATTGCAGGTGCATCAATTAACTGGGCACTTTAATATTACCTCATAAGTGTTAACCATAAAAAAAGCGCCAAATTGGCGCTTTTTTTATTATTGAATAACTAATTACTTAGTGTGTTCTTCGGCTAAATATAACCATGTATCAATTACTGTATCAGGGTTTAATGATACTGTATCAATACCTTGCTCAACCAACCAAGCTGCAAAGTCAGCGTGGTCTGATGGACCTTGACCACAGATACCAACATAAGCACCTTTCTTCTTAGCTGACTGAATCGCCATTGCTAGAAGCTTCTTAACGGCAGGGTCACGCTCATCAAATAAGTGACTGATGATACCTGAATCGCGATCTAGACCTAATGAAAGCTGAGTTAAGTCATTTGAGCCAATTGAGAAACCATCGAAGTATTCTAAGAACTCATCGGCCATCAATGCATTTGATGGTAGCTCACACATCATGATGATACGTAAACCATCTTTACCACGCTCTAATCCTTCTTCTTTAAGAAGTTCAATAACTTGTGCTGCTTCCTCAAGTGTTCGAACGAATGGGATCATGATTTCAACGTTCTTCAAGCCCATTTCATTACGAACACGTTTGATAGCTTCACATTCAAGTGCAAAACAATCACGGAACGATTCAGAAATGTAACGGCTTGCACCACGGAAGCCAAGCATTGGGTTTTCTTCTTCTGGCTCGTAACGGTCACCACCGACAAGATTAGCGTATTCATTTGACTTAAAGTCAGACATACGAACAATCACTTTCTTCGGATAGAAAGCGCTGCCAATCGTTGCAATACCTTCTACCAAACGGGCAATGTAATACTCAACAGGTGAGTCATAGCCTGCAATCATTTCGTGAATTTCTTGCTGGAGCGCTGCATCTTGTTGATTGAACTCAAGCAATGCTTTCGGGTGAATACCGATCATACGGTTGATGATGAATTCAAGACGAGCTAGACCTACACCTTCATTCGGTAGGCGAGCAAAGTCGAATGCACGATCAGGGTTACCAACGTTCATCATGATCTTCATTGGAAGTGCAGGTAAGGTATCAACGCGGTTAGTAACTACGTCAAACTCTTGCTTACCTTCATAAATGAAACCTGTGTCGCCTTCAGCACAAGAAACCGTCACTTCTTGACCCGTTTTAATTAGGTCCGTTACGTCACCACAACCAACTACAGCTGGCACACCTAATTCACGGGCAATAATTGCTGCGTGACAAGTACGACCACCACGGTTAGTAACAATAGCGCTCGCACGTTTCATGATTGGTTCCCAATCTGGATCAGTCATGTCAGTAACCAGTACGTCACCCGGCTGGATTTGATCCATTTCATCAATAGAACCCAGTACTTTAGCAACACCAGTACCAATCTTATGACCAATTGCACGGCCTTCGCTTAATACGTCACCTTTTGTTTTTAGGTGATAACGTTCGATTAACTGAACATCTTCGCGGCTACGAACGGTTTCTGGACGAGCTTGAACGATATAGAGCTTGCCATCATTGCCGTCTTTAGCCCACTCGATGTCCATTGGACGACCGTAGTGTTTTTCAATGATCATTGCTTGTTTAGCAAGTTCCATCACTTCATCGTCATTTACTGAGAATTGACGACGCTTTTCAGCTTCAACATCCTCGATCTTAACTTGCTTACCATGACTTGAATCATCAGAGTAAACCATTTGGATCATTTTGCTGCCGATATTACGACGAACAACCGCTTGATGACCTTCAGTTAAAATTGGCTTATGAACGTAAAACTCATCAGGGTTCACTGCACCTTGTACCACCATTTCACCCAGACCAAACGATGAAGTGATGAATACAACGTCATTATTACCTGACTCGGTATCCATGGTGAACATTACACCTGATGCAGCTTTATCAGAACGAACCATGCGCTGAATACCAGCAGAAAGCGCAACACCACGGTGGTCATAACCTTGATGAACACGGTAAGAAATCGCGCGATCGTTAAATAAAGAAGCGTAAACATGTTTGATGGCAACGAGAACTGCATCAAAACCTTTTACGTTTAGGAAAGTTTCCTGCTGACCTGCGAAAGAAGCGTCCGGCATGTCTTCAGCAGTCGCTGATGAGCGAACAGCAAAAGAAGCATCTTGAGTTTCAGACGATAACTTCTCGTATGATTCACGGATCGCTTGTTCTAATTCAGGTTGGAAAGGTGTGTCGATAACCCACTGTCTGATCTGTGCACCAACTTTAGCAAGTTGATTTACATCATCTACATCCAAAGTATCTAGGATGTCATAAATCTTCTGGTTAACTCCACTTTGCTCAAGAAACTCATTAAAAGCATGAGAAGTTGTTGCGAACCCACCAGGTACTTGTACACCAGCATTAGATAAATTGCTGATCATTTCACCTAAAGATGCATTTTTACCGCCAACTGTGTTGACGTCGCCCATGCCTAATTCCTGATACCAGAGTACATATTGTTGCACAGTTCTATCTCCGCAAATATTTATATTAATTCCGATAGCAGTTTGTTCGATATTTGAAACAAAGCACACTGCTATCGGAATTAATATAAGCGAATGAAACAAGTCCTTCACATTCGCTCGGAGGCATTCTACACTCCGTCACAACAGGCGTAAATCTATAATTTTATTTGTAATTTTATTACTACAAGAGGCAGTTATGGCACCAAAAGTATTCTTTATTTCTGATGGGACAGCAATTACCGCAGAGGTGTTTGGTCATGCAGTTCTTTCTCAATTTCCTATTGAATTTGAACAGGTTACAATTCCATTTGTTGAGACAACTTCAAAAGCGAACGCAGTTAAGCAACAAATAGATGATTGTTTTATTACAACAGGTGTTCAGCCATTAATATTCCATTCCATTGTAAAATCAGAAATTCGTGAAATTGTTACCAGTAGCAAAGGCGCTGATTATGACTTTTTAAATACGTTTGTAGCACCGCTTGAAGAGCAATTGGGCATGCAAGCATCGCCAAAACTTCACCGAACTCATGGTAAAGAGAATGCCAGTTATGAAAACCGCATCGATGCGATTAATTACTCGATGGATAATGATGATGGACAAACACTAAAGCATATGGATAAAGCCGACATCATCCTACTGGGTGTGTCTCGTTGTGGTAAAACACCATCAAGTTTGTATCTTTCAATGCAATTTGGCGTAAAGGCAGCCAATTATCCATTCGTTGAAGATGACATGGATAATCTTAAACTTCCTGAAGCTTTGAAGAGAAATAAAAAGAAACTGTTCGGCTTGACCATCGACCCTCAACGATTACATGAAATTCGCCAAGGACGTTTAAGCAATAGTCGTTACGCCTCACTGCGTCAGTGCCGTATTGAAGTGAAAGAAGTTGAAATGTTGTATAAGAAAGAAAAGATCCCATTCATTAATACGACTAATCACTCTGTCGAAGAGATTTCTACCATGATTCTTGATAAAACAGGCCTTGAAAGGCATATGTTTTAGTCAGAGTAGATAGTCATCATAGCCTTTTAATTGTAATGACCATTTGTGCCTTACAATTGAACTGCTAATGAACAGCTATTAATTAATACTGTACCAATTTAAAATAATAAAAATGCTTCTTTAACCAACTGATTAGGAAGCTTTTTTAAAATTCACACCTAAATTCTCATAGGTCATCATCGCCATCGTCAGATAAAGTTTGCGGCCCAACTTTTCTCACTGATGCTGGGAATTTAAATTCTTTTGTACCAGCCTTAAACTCAGAACTGTCCTCTGGTACAGGACCTTCTGGTATAGAGTCTTCGTTGACAACACCAGATGCTTCAGATTCAAGTTCATTAGGCAAGTCAACATCTTCACTCACGTCAACCCACTCAACACTCGAACCACCAAATTGAGCATTGATAAGACTGCCGTAATGGTGCTGAAAAAGTGCTTGTATAGGTTCACTGCATTGATATATCGCTGATTTTTTGGGTTTCTTCTTATCAATTACAGCTTCTAGCATTTCTATATCTTTATTTTTCAGCGCAACATTAAGCAAAAAATACAAGATATATTCACGCTGTATTGAATTTGCTTTTGTAATAGCAAAATTTAAAAGCTGACTTGAATCGAAAGATTCATCATGTTTTATAGAAAAAAGCTGTTCTAATATTTCTGTATGAATCGATTCATCACAATTTAAAGCTATTGCTTGCTCAAGCAAATTATTTGGGATTGCTATTGGTGCTTCATCGGACTTTTTTTCTATATTTTGTTTTTTTATAGAATCTACGCACTGTTTTATCATCTCGATATCTTTGTTGAAAATGGCAACATCTAAAATATCAAGTACTTGTTCATCAAAAAACGAACCTAACAGCTGAGAAAGGATTTCATTAACGATAGCGAGATTTTTAACTTTGACAGAGTCATTAAATGCAGCTATGAAATGCTCTTTTTTTACTTCTTTTGTTGCGTCACTGTTAGCTGCAATTAATTTTTTTAATAATCCTAAATCTTTTTTGATGACAGCCAAACGGATTGGGCTATGAATCATATTTTTGCTAGAGAAAGGATCGGCACCTTTTCCAAGAAGTAAGTCAACGGTACCGTGTTGTGCTTGTTTGCTGTATTCAACAGCAACACTTAATGCGTTGCCTTTAGATTCAACTTGTTGATTGATATCCACATGAGGTAGAAGTAAAGAAACAATATTCGTGTTTTGTTTAGAAGCAGCAACCATTAAAGGCGTAAAACCTTGTTTATTAACTATGTCAAGCCTAGCCTTAGCTTCAATCAGCTTTGTTGTAAGTTCCACATAACAATTACGTACAGCAACATGTATGGCTGTATTATCTTTCTCATCCTGAGTATCAATGTCTCCATCTTTACATGACTGAATAACCTCTTCTCGAAATTCTCTAAATCCAGTTTCGGCGAGCACATGTAATGCAGTTTGGCCATTTGCGTCTTTTATATTAGGCCGAGCACCGGCTTCAATTAACTTAAGAACAATAGACTTTCGGCCAGTTAAAATAGCAATATGCAAAGGTGTTAATCTTTGTTCTACAAGTTTTTCATATTCATAAGCGTTTTTGCTTCCCCATCTAGCATGCTTCTCACCATTTTTACATTCAATGGCTTTATGGTTTTGCCAATCACCCCATGAGTAACAATCGCACTTCATACTTGGTTTGAATTCATGAGAAATTGTAAACCCATGAGCTTTTGAAGCATCTTTTAACGTAACGGTAAAATTATCATTTGATATGACACAATTTACGTTTACTCCACTCTCAATATAATTTTGAACTTCGTCTTCACTGCCTTTTAAAATAACTTGAACAAAGTCACTCCCAACATTAAGGAGGTTCAATTTATCATCTATAAACCTAAGCACTATTAGATTTTCGGATGATTCTTCACTGGCAGAAATCTGCCAACAATGGTTATCTTCCGGCACAAATTTCAAAGTTGCTTGAGTTTGTTTATCAGTTGGAGAAGAGGATGTCTTATAGCAATGAAAATGAACAACAACCTCTCTAGATTCTTGAATGGCAGTAACATAAGAGAGTGGCACACCTTTTTTTTGTCCACCATCTGCAGGGTTAACCTCTAGACATTGCACTTTGATATAGTCGACAGGATTAGAATGCTGATAAACATTAAAATGTATTGAACTAGATCCTAGTTGTGGTTGTTGTGCCATAGTAATTCCAATAAAAAAGTTAATAAGTCAGAAAGTTGCAGTTAAGCTCATTAGAGTTCATCAGCATTATCTGTAGCTTCTTGGTAAGTAGGCTCTGGTATTTCTCGGGAGAATTTTAGCGTCGTCAGATTTTGCCCCACTATACCGCCAGTATCTTCTTCAAGAGTTGTATTTTGATAGGGACCTACTTCAAGGGTAACCTTGTGACATGCATCCAAAAATAGAAGTGAAACAGAGGGGGTACACTGTTTATCTATTACACTATGAACGGTTTCTTGTTCATATGTATGGTTAAGCATTTCGGAATCATTTTTATCTACCGCCCAATCAAAGAGGAATTTCAAAACATAATTAGGTGCTACGGCTTTTCCTTGTGTAATAGCAAATATAATTGAGCCTCGACCTCCACCTATCAACTTTTCGTATTTTCCTATCGAATAAACTTGCTCTAAGATCCTTAGGTGTTCCTCTTTCGAAATACCCGTTTTGAGTAAAGCTGCTTCGTATACTTTACAAAATTGACTTGAGCTCGCTTCAAAGTCACTCGAATTAATCAAACTGATACATTGGGTAATAACTTCCATATCACCCAGCTCTATTGCGCTGTGTAGCAATCCACATATCCGTTCAGAACATGAACTTTTTGCAATCGCTTGTAGGTTCAATCTTTTAGTTTCTTTTTCTGTAGCCTCTTCTCCTGAAACTGGTTGAAGTTTTTCTTTACCTCCTTCAAGTTTAATTAAAGGCTTGAACAGCTCAAGCATCATATCTGCTCTGTTATTCTTTTCAGAAATATCTAATGCATAATTTAAACTTTCTTCTCTAGTCAGACTTTCTGTTTTGACTTCTAATAGTTTTTTAAGTAAAGGCAAATCGTTTTTTTCTACCGCTTCAGAAACAGCGCTCTTTCCGTCTTTATCTACTGCATAAGGATCAGCACCTGCTTCGAGTAACTTATCGATAACTTGAGTGCTTTTCTTAAGTTGGACAGCTAGAAATAACGCTGTCGAACCGGATTTATTCTGCTTGTCGATCTGACAACGTTTAGCTAGCTGAGATATAAATGTAACATTTCCCTTCTTAACAACTAAGTGAATAGGAGCATCTCCTTTTTTATCTGGCAAGTTGATATCGGCCCCGCCCTTTATTAGCATCTCTACATATTCAGTATCTGGTTTATTTATAGCTAAATGTAACGGGCTCATTCCGTCATTATTATGAATATCTAATTCACCATGTTTACTGGCATCAACCAAACATTGGCGCATTTCTTTATACTCTGGTTCGCAAACGATGTGTAATGGTGTATTCCCTGTTAAATCTTTAAAGCCAGGACTGGCTCCCCCCTTAACTAGCAACTCCATCATTGATTTATTACCCGATAATACAGCAATATGGAGAGGCGTTTTTTGAGAGTTATGTAGCAATTCTAGTTCTAGTTTTTTACTTTTACCCCACCTAGCATGCCGAGTATCATAGTAGCACTCACCAGGAGCGTGCCTATCATAACAAGTCTCACTCCTGTCAAATTCAATTTTAAAGCCATCTGCAGAAGTGGCTTTTTTTGTTGTCAGAGGGTAATTTTGTTTTGATATACGGCAATTTAAATTGGTGTCTGCATCAATCAAGGCCTTAACTCTAGTTTTGTGACCATTTAAAAGCCCAGAAACTAAACTGGTTGCATTTATTTGCCCATTTTTTGTCGATAAAAGATTTAACTTTGCTTCCAAATATTCAATCGCTTTCGAGTGGGCTCCTCCCCACCTACCTCTATCTTTTGAAGTATCTTTAACTTGCCAGCACTTATCAGTTGAGTCTTGAAACTCAATTGCTGCATCAAACCTATACTCTAAAGTTCTTCCAGATTTTGACTGCTTATAAAACTGAACTACAACAGGTTTAGTTTCTTTCGAGGATGTAAGATAAGTTAAATTTTTTTTCGAAGCTTCGTCGGCTCCATTCCCACAAGAGATTTCAAAGACCTGTAAATCTAACATTGGTATTGTTTGGTTCATTTCATCCAGTATGATTTCTATAGTTTTTGGCTGTACAACTGGAAAAGCTTCTGTAGTCATTACAACTTTCCTTACAAACTGAATAAATGAAATAAATGAACACTGATTAAAGGGAGGATTAACTTTATTATACGAATGCCATACTACTCTCATGCATATGAAGCAATAGTTTCCAATGGATTAATGTTTATTCATATACCCATTATTTTTAATAAGTTGCCTTAGAAATAGATACAAATGGCCGAATAAATTTCATTTCCCAATCCCTCTTTAATTTTTGTTACCATATAGTGCTGGAATAATAACTATTACATGAGTAACTCTATGAGCATTAGCCTCCCTATCCTCATTACCTTTTCAGCCTATTTGATTGCGATGCTCGCAATTGGTTTTTGGGCTTACAAAAAAACCGATAATGTCGATGACTACATTTTAGGCGGCCGTAAAATGGGCCCTGCTGTTACTGCACTGAGTGTAGGGGCTTCAGATATGTCAGGTTGGCTACTGCTTGGCTTACCTGGTGCTGTTTATGTTGGCGGTTTAGGTGAAGCTTGGATTGGTATTGGCTTATTAGTCGGTGCTTGGCTGAATTGGTTGTTTGTCGCTAAACGTCTTCGTATATATACCCAACTTACTGATAATGCACTGACATTACCTGACTTTTTTGAAAAACGCTTCAATGACAAAAGCGGTATTTTGAAACTCATCTCAGCATTGACTATTTTAGTATTTTTCACCTTCTATACCTCTTCAGGCATGGTCGGCGGTGCTATTCTTTTTGAGAAAGTGTTCGGTCTTGATTACACTTATGCGCTATTAATTGGCAGCGTTATCATTGTTTCTTATACCTTTATTGGCGGTTTTTTTGCTGTTAGTTGGACAGATTTTTTCCAAGGTTGCTTAATGCTAATCGCATTATTGATTGTTCCCGTAGCGATTTTTTCTCAACCAGAAAATCAACAAAATTTGTCAAACCTTGATCCAAGTATGTTGTCTATATTGCATGAAGACATGACTGTTATTGGTCTTCTTTCATTATTGGCTTGGGGATTAGGCTACTTTGGTCAACCACATATTCTTTCTCGCTTTATGGCAATAGGTGACCCGAAAGACTTAACTGTTTCTCGCCGAATTGGCATGAGCTGGATGATGGTTTCGTTGTTAGGTGCACTAACAGTTGGTTTAGCAGGTGCAGTACATTTTGCAAATTCCCCATTAGAAAACAGTGAAACGGTATTTATCTATCTAACTCAAGCCGCTTTTAGTCCTTGGATTGGTGGTTTGCTAATTGCTGCGATTTTATCTGCCATTATGAGTACCATTGATTCACAACTACTGGTGTGCTCTAGCGTCGTCACTGAAGATTTTTACAAAAAGTGGCTAAAACCAAGTGCGAGCTCAAAAGAATTAATGATTATTGGCCGTGCAAGCGTCCTTCTTGTTGCCGTAGTTGCAGCATTGATTGCATTAAACCCTGAGAGTAATGTCCTTGAATTAGTTAGTTACGCTTGGGCTGGCTTTGGTGCGGCATTTGGTCCTGTAGTGATTTTATCTCTATTTTGGCAGGGTTACAGTAAAGCTGGTGCGATTGCGACTATCTTAACAGGCGCATTAACGGTAATCATTTGGAAGCAACTTGAAAGCGGAATTTTTGACTTATATGAGTTACTTCCTGCCTTTATTTTTGCAGCGGCCGTTGGTGTGATTGTAAGCTTTATTTTTCCAACAGACGAAAGCAACAAGTCTAACTTCGACTTATTTAAAAAGCATTTATAATTAATAAGATATCGGCATAAGTTCATACGAGCTTATGCTGATTAACAAAGATTAATTAACAATACCTTTAACTTTGCTTATTAAAAAAAACAAACAACGAAAAAACATAAGACAGTGTTTTTAAACAAAAAGATAAATAATTATCGCCTCAGCTATTTCAGACAATCTAAATTCTGATCACTTTTTCACTTGTCGTTTACAAAAAATATACTGGTCTGACTTGATAGGTTTTAACCGTCCCTCTAATATTACTTGGATCAGATAAAACATTTCTAAATATATTCAATGAATTACGCTAAAAAATAGAAATATCTTTTTGTTCAAATTTACTATCCTTTAGTAATTGATAGAAGTATTTCAATAACTGGATAATGATATGAAACTATTCAACAAGACAAGTATAGCTGTAGCGATAACTTTAGTGAGTGGGCAAGTATTCGCAGCAGGATTTCAGTTTAACTCCCAGTCCGCAACAGGAATTGGGCGAGCTCTATCAGGTGATGCAGCCATTGGGGATAATGCATCAGTTCTCGCACGTAACCCTGCTGCAATGGCTTTATTCAACAAATCAGCATTGTCTGGTGGTTTAACTTATGTTCAAACAGACGTCAGAGTTAAAGATGTCGAGTCTGAAATATCAGGGCAAGTGATTGGTCACTTAGATGATGCGGCAGCAAATAAGTTTGTTCCTAATTTTTATTATATACACCCTGTGAATGATAAATTTGCGTTTGGTATAGCTGCTTTTACTAATTTTGGTACCGGAACAAATACGACTCCTATTACTACTCGATATAATGATGCGTTCATCCGCAAAGATGGTCAAATACATCCTCTTCCATTTGATCTTCTCGGGCAAACTGATGTTGAGACGATTACATTTAATGCAAGTGCTTCATACCGTATCAATGAAAATTTAAGCCTCGGCTTAGGACTTGATAGCATTTATGGTTCAGGAAAACTTGTAAGACAAGGTGTCATAGGTAACTTACCTAAAGATGTGGGTGCCGATATCACAACACCACTGTCTGCCGCTTACGTTGATGCCGATGGTTGGGGATTCGGTGGTATCGTTGGCCTATTGTATGAATTTAATAAAGATAACCGTATTGGTATTAGTTATCGTAAAAGCCCAGATATCAAAGTAGATGGTCAATTAGAGAAGCTTGACTCAACAACTCTTCACCAAAAGGTGTTCAATAAACTTGAGATCCCACTTCCTGATATTTTCCAAATTGGTGGTTTCCACCAATTAACAAATCGATTTGCAATTCACTACACAGCTCAGCTAACAACGTGGAAGAACTTTGACCAAATCACGTTAGAAGATGGTGAATTGGCAGGCGCTAAAGTTCCAAATGAGCCGCTAAAAGAATATCACTGGAAAGATTCTTGGTTATATTCTGTTGGTGCAACCTATATGTTGAATGATCAGTGGACAGTGAGAGGTGGTTTACTCTATGACAACAAGGGTGTAGATAAGCTCACTTCAATTTCCATCCCTGACTCTAATCGAATTTGGTACTCTGGTGGTGTTAGCTACAAGCTAGACAATCACAACACCATCGATTTAGGCGTTGCGCTAGTAAGGGGTCAAAATACTCGTGTAGATGAAGCAAGCTTATTAACGGGTAATACCGTGGCTCATACACACGGAAATGCGATTTATTACGGACTTCAGTACAACTATCAATTCTAAATAGTCGCAAATCAAAAAACCGCCTGCAATGGCGGTTTTTTATTTTAAGTGAATCGCCTTAGGAAAATTACAAGAAGTTGCATAAACCAAAACATTTGCGGATAGAAAGTCATATGCTTGGTTTTTGATGAACTTATTTCTCGCAGCGTCTCTGCGAATGAGTTCATTCAATTCATGAGGGATTTCATCCTCAAAATAAACATCATCTATTTGCTGTAAAATAGGTAACACCGATATTGGAAGCTTCAAAATATCTTGTGCTGACTGAATGTAGTATATGTTGGTGACCGTTGGCTCTAATACATCATTACTTTGATCGAGAGTTTGCTGAAAAACATTTGGAGTTATTTCGCTATATTCAAAACCATTTCGATTAAAAAATTGATACCAAAATTGTCTTAAACCAATCCCCTTATTCAGCGTTTTTTTTAACGAGCTTCGAGTACTTGCGGCAAATTCGATTAATTGAGAAACGGACTGGGGCAACCAAGATTCAATCTTAGTTCTGATCAATCCTGCAATTACGGGGGCGGCCCCACTACTGCTGATAGCAATTTGTAGTTTCCCTCTATCTACAATCGCAGGAGTAATGAAAGAGCAGTTTTCTGGACTATCGACAACATTGACCCAAATATTCTTTTGAGTGGCTAAAGTCGCATACTGCTGATTAATGCTGCGATCTGCTGTAGCTAAATAAAGCAGCTGAATCTCTGCAATGTCGTCTTCATTGACAAGCCGATGTTCCAATTGGATTTGCTGTGTTTTTACTAACTCAGCAACCTCATCGCATACTTTATCCGCAATTACGGTTATCTTGGCTTCAGTCCTTACCAGTAAAGCAAGCTTACGTGCTGCGACTTCTCCTGCACCAATAACCAATACATTTACGTCTTTAGTATCAACAAATATAGGAAAATACTGCATTTAATTTATTCCGGGGCTTCTGTGCCACATTGCCAGCATAGTTCAAAATTAGACTCGTTTTTCTCGCCACACTCTCTACAACACCATGATTCACCTTGCTGTTGCATCGAATCTAATATATTTCTGGCATGATCAATCTTGTTTTTTCTCACCCAAACTTCGGCATATGAAGCATCCAATCCAAACTCACCAGTAGCGCCGAGCAGTGCTTCCCCTTTTAATTCAACCTCAATATCTTGAGTTTCTAATAACCCTTTCCATGCATGTATTTCAATTAACGTCCCTTTAGCAAGTAGACACTTGTCTGACATGCGGCTCTCCAACTTGCTGAATAGAAGAAAAATATAATAACTTGAATGGAGGGAAATAGAAGTAGAAATTAGATTAAAAACAAAAGAAGCTGCCAATGGCAGCTTCTAGGGACAAATCTAAATGATTAGATTATAGCTCTTCAGCATTTCCAGCTAGGTAGCTTGCAACGCCTTCAGGGCTTGCTTGCATGCCTTTTTCACCTTTGTTCCAACCCGCTGGGCAAACTTCACCGTGCTCTTCGTGGAATTGTAGTGCATCGATCATACGTAACATTTCATCTACGTTACGGCCTAGTGGAAGATCGTTAACCACTTGATGACGAACCATACCTTCTTTATCTACTAAGAATGAACCACGGAAAGCTACACCAGCTTCTGGATGCTCAACATCATATGCTTGGCAAATTTCGTGTTTAACGTCTGCAACCAAAGTGTATTTAACTGGACCAATACCGCCTTCGTTGATTGGAGTATTACGCCAAGCGTTGTGAGTGAACTGAGAATCGATAGAAACACCGATAACTTCAACACCACGCTTAGTGAACTCTTCCATACGGTGATCAAATGCGATCAACTCAGATGGACATACGAAAGTGAAATCAAGTGGGTAAAAGAAAATTACTGCTGGCTTACCTTTGATCGCTTCAGCTAAATCAAAGTTATCAACAATTTCACCGTTACCAAGAACAGCAGCAGCTTTAAAGTTAGGGGCTTTACGACCTACTAATACGCTCATTTTAGATCTCCATCTAAAGTTAATCATAATGCTAGTTATCAATGCCTTCATACGAAGTCATTTGCTAGCAAGTTCAAATTAACAAGCATTATATGAGCTTGATCACATCAAGCAACCTATTTCCCTGTATTTCGCTCAAGTTTTACAAAATTGATTGGCGACTCGACAAAAAATCAACAAAATTCGGCCTTTACACATACAAAAAACACGGGCATAAATAATAGCGTCATATAAATCGGAAAATAAAAATAATGAATTCAGTGGTTATTGCAGTCAGCTTAATGATGCTACTCAGCTTGTTTAGAGTCAGTGTTGTTATTTCTCTTACGGTAAGTGCGGTTGTTGCCGGCCTATTGGGTAATTTAGATATCAGCACAACCATTAATGCTTTTAATAATGGTTTGGGCGGTGGAGCTAAAATCGCACTCAGTTATGCCTTACTCGGTGCATTTGCAGTCGCTTTATCGCACTCTGGTGTAGCTGATTGGCTTTCAAGTAAAATTGTTACAAAGTTAGGTAAAGATGCTGACGATAACAATTTATTTTTCATTAAGTGGTTGATGATATTCAGTATTCTTTGTATGGCGATAGGCTCACAAAATATCTTACCAATTCATATCGCTTTTATTCCAATTATGATCCCACCTCTTTTAGGTGTGATAACAAAGCTGCACATTGATAGAAGACTCATTGCCTGTGTAATTACTTTTGGCCTTGTAACAACGTATATGATTTTACCCATAGGCTTTGGTGGTATTTTCTTAGATGATATTTTGCTAACGAACCTGAACAACAATGGACTGAACGCCGTTCGCTCCCAAGTGCCACAAGCTATGTTTATTCCTGCCATGGGGATGATTTTAGGCTTGCTCGTTGCTGTATTTATTAGTTACAGAAAACCAAGAGTTTATAAACAAGCTCAAGAAACGGCTGCTACGGTTACAGAAATAAGCAAAAAAAATATCCTTGTCGCTGTTATAGCAATAGTAGCAATGTTAAGTGTTCAATTGACGACTGAATCCATGATCTTTGGCTCACTCGTGGGTTTCATTGTATTCAGTCTCTCTGGGGTGTTAAAAAAGGTAACCGATCAAGATATTTTCACTCAAGGCGTGAAAATGATGGCTAACATTGGATTCATTATGATTGCTGCAGCTGGCTTTGCCGCCGTTATCAAGCAAACGGGTGAGATTAATTCGTTAGTACAATCTATTGATGCGATGATCGGTGATAATAAAGCCCTTGCAGCCATGTTGATGCTGGTCGTTGGTTTGTTAATAACCATGGGAATTGGCTCTTCATTTTCAACGGTTCCGATTATTGCAGCTATTTACGTGCCATTAGCTCTGCAATTTGGTTTTTCTGTGCCCGCTACCATTGCACTGGTCGGCACCGCTGGAGCTTTAGGTGATGCTGGCTCACCAGCCTCTGATTCTACCCTTGGCCCTACAGCAGGTTTAAATGTAGATGGTCAGCACGACCATATGCGAGACAGCGTTATTCCAACCTTTATTCACTACAATATTCCGCTACTTATTTTTGGCTGGATAGCCGCAATGACGCTCTGAGCGTAAATAAAAGAACTAAGTATCAATAGGGCCTATTTGAGTTTAGATAGGCCTTAATTTCAACGTCAATGTTAACTTTTATTTCCCACAATAATGAACTCACATCACCTATGAGCACTAAGCGGAAAGATACTGACAGTTTTAGCCCAGGTACTCACTTATTCAAAGTAATTAATTATATAATTATAAATTTTTAGAAGAGGATAAAGCTAAGATTTAACGTCTCTCTGTCATTCAAAAAAGACACTAAAAAAATGAAGTAGATATTAATGTTTTTTTATATTCATCGCTTATTTGGGTTCTAGTTTATAAACTCATGTTCAACGTTCTCTCGCATGGTAAAGCTCATGGCAATTAAACCAGAATCAACGCCTGACTTGTGTTATTTATATGACCCTGAGCGTGGGCTTAGTGAAGTCCCAAAATCTGGAATATGCTCTCAATTAAAAGAATCATGGAGCACATTTGAATTTACCAATAAACATGATAACAAGTTGCGCTCGTATAAAATTAGGAAGATTCCAAACGCACAAAGCGAAAGTGGCTATGTCTCAGAGGTTAAAATTACGACAGCAGCTTTTGAAACTTTTAAAGGAACCCCACTTGAGTGGCTTTGTGGGGATAGCGATAAAGAAAGTAAAGCCCTGAATATCCAGCTTTCAGAAGAACTAAAAGGCCACAAAGAATATAAAAAAGATTATCGTCCCCCAGAACCAAAATATAACCCTTCCAAACTCACAGACCTCGCACAAATAAAATTTTCTCATTCAATTGAGAATTTAAACTCTATGGAGTTAACTCAAGAAGAATTAATTGAGTTAAGTAAATTAGTTTCTGAAAAGTTATCCTCATTTCTTTTAGCAATAAACACTCCACCTCATTCTGTATCATACGAATCACACAAAAAAGTATTTAAGCCGTTCGATAGAGTATATCAGCGCATATATTGTTCAACTCTCACTTTAAATGAATTAACAGAATTCCTTAAAGAGAACCTCTCATTATTACCCAAAAAAGATTCAAGCAATGGTTTATCAGATAAGCATATCGATTGGATTTATAAAAAATTTATGGCTGAGTTTTGCGTTCCGCTCAAAGAAGCGAGTATGTCTGAAGATGTGAAAACTGGAGATTATGGTTCAGCGTTGAAAGCTATATCTTACTATTGCGGTCTGCAGACAGAACTTTCACAAAAGCTCCTCGCTGGAGCAAAAAACACTTAACTCTAATGTCGTGCTATGAATAGTATTTTTTCTTCCATAAATGTGTAATTGCTGACCTCAAAAAAGTTCATCGAACTCAACAGAGAGGAAACTGTAGCCGTTGGAAAGTCACGCACTTGCTACTTGAGTTCAGGTATAACGTTATCACTCTTTAGCAACAGCTTTGTTTAGGTCATCCAGATACGAGTTAGCCAATTGTTCCAAATCAAAAAAGAGCTTATTGACCACACTCTGAGATGGCGTGGCTAAAAGCCTTGGTGTGGTTATCATCAAGTTCCAGCTTTAAAATATCCTTCTCACTTAGATTACATTTAAATATTGATTAACTTGTCGATGAGTGCTTCAAAAGCTATTTTTAGAAATAGTCTAATCCAATTACGGTCTAAATAGTGACTCTATATTTATCTGAATCTCCAACAGCATCCTGGAGTGGCGAAACTATTGGGATAATGGTTCTTGAATGCCATTATCCTTTTATTAAAGGTAATGTCGCTAATGCTAGGACTTTCCCCTATCCAGTCCGCTATGCCTTAGTTCAAGGTGCTGATGTTCAACGGCTACTGTATCAAGCCGATCCGACTTTAATCGATCCCTTTATCAAAGCTGCGAAGGTATTAGAACAAGAAGGTGTAAAAGCCATCACGGGGGCTTGTGGGTTTATGGCACTATTTCAAAAACAACTACAAAACGCAGTGAATATTCCAGTTTTTGCTTCTAGTCTACTACAACTCCCATTTATGCATTCAATAACCAACAAGAGAGTAGGTATTGTTACCGCTGATAGCCGTTGCCTAAAGCCGAAACACTTCGAAAGCGTTGGTGTAGCCCCTAGTGTGCCTATTGCGACTATAGGTATGGAAAATGAGCCAGCATTTGTTGACTGCATACTTGAAGGCGGAACGGTATTAGATGACGAAAGAATTAGAACGGCTGTCGTATCAAATGCCATGACATTAACTCAACAACACAAGGATCTTGGCTCAATCTTATTAGAGTGTAGCGACTTACCTCCCTATGCTAAAGATGTTCAAGAAGCCACCGGATTACCCGTCTTCGATTTTATTACTATGATTGATTTTGTACAGAGTAGTTTAATGAAGAGACATTTCTAAATTGCCAAAAATAGAAAAGGAGGCTCATGCCTCCTTAATAAATTGTTACTTAGTACCAAAAATCTTATCACCTGCATCACCAAGGCCGGGCAGAATGTAACCTTGCTCATTCAGGCAATCATCAATGGATGCTGTGTATAACTCAACATCTGGATGCGTTTTCTTTAGCGCTTCAATGCCTTCAGGTGCAGCAACTAGCACTAAAGCTTTAATGTGCTTACAGCCACGTTCTTTAAGCAGGTCGAGTGTCGCAATTAAAGAGCCACCTGTTGCCAACATTGGATCAACTACCAATGCTAAACGCTCATCAAGATCACTGGCTAGCTTTTCAAAATAAGGCACTGGCTCTAATGTCTCTTCGTCACGGTAAATACCCACTACAGAAATACGTGCACTTGGCATGTGTTCAAGCACACCATCCATCATGCCTAAACCAGCACGAAGAATCGGTACTACTGTGATTTTTTTACCCTTAATTTGGTCAACTTTAACAGGACCGTTCCAACCTTCAATGGTTACTTCTTCAGTCTCTAAATCAGCCGTCGCTTCATAAGTTAACAGGCTACCAACTTCGGCTGCTAATTCACGAAAACGCTTAGTACTGATGTCACCCTCACGCATCAATCCAATTTTGTGGCTAACTAGTGGGTGTTTTACTTCAACGACTTTCATAGAGTACTCCTGGATTTCTTTTTTGTCGGAAAAAGGCAAATTGCACGGATAATACCGAATTTATCCCGTTAAAAAAACAGATAGTTTCACAAATCCACCGAATCGTGACATAGATCGCTAAGCACCTGAATCGAATGACGATTAAACCACCAGTCAAAGCAAAATTAACGTTGATCGTTCGCTTTCGGCAAAGCCAATAAACTGATAGAATTGCGCCCGAAAAATTCAATGTGCGAAGACATTGTTCTTTGTGCAATATATTAAAAATAATAAGTACCTTAAAGTACTTTGGTACCCAAAGAGGAACCTCTGTGACCACTCCTACCTCTCTGAGCTATAAAGACGCTGGTGTAGACATCGACGCAGGCAATGCACTAGTTGATAACATCAAATCTGCCGTAAAACGTACTCATCGCCCTGAAGTTATGGGTAACTTAGGAGGCTTTGGCGCATTATGCGAATTGCCGACTAAATATAAGCAACCTGTTTTGGTTTCGGGTACAGATGGTGTAGGTACTAAGCTTCGCTTAGCCATTGATTATGCTAAACACGATACTGTTGGTATCGATTTAGTAGCAATGTGTGTAAACGACTTGATTGTTCAAGGTGCTGAACCTTTATTTTTCCTCGACTATTACGCGACAGGCAAACTGGATGTAGATACTGCAACATCTGTTGTAAATGGTATTGCTGAAGGTTGTCATCAATCAGGTTGTGCACTCATTGGCGGCGAAACAGCTGAAATGCCGGGTATGTATGAAGGTGAAGACTACGATCTAGCAGGCTTCTGTGTTGGTGTTGTTGAAAAAGCGAACATTATTGATGGCACGAAAGTTAAAGCGGGTGACGCTTTAATCGCATTACCGTCAAGTGGCCCACACTCAAACGGTTATTCACTTATCCGTAAAGTGTTAGAAGTAAGCCATGCTGATCCACAACAAGACCTTGCTGGTAAGCCGCTGATTAATCACCTTCTTGAACCGACAAAGATTTACGTTAAATCTTTGCTGAAACTTACAGAGCAAGTTGATGTTCATGCGATGGCACACATTACTGGTGGCGGATTCTGGGAAAACATTCCACGTGTATTACCGAGCAACGCTAAAGCGGTTGTTGATGGTGCATCTTGGGAGTGGCCGGTCGTCTTCAATTGGCTTAAAGAGAATGGAAACATCACTGAGCACGAAATGTATCGCACCTTTAACTGTGGTGTCGGTATGATCGTTGCTCTGCCATCAGACAAAGTCGATGCGGCACTTTCTCTTTTAAATGCTGAAGGTGAAAACGCATGGCTGATCGGCACGATTGCTGAGCGCAATGGTGACGAAGAACAAGTGGAGATCGGTTAATGGAGTCGGCTAAGGCTTGCCGTATTTTAGTTTTAGTTTCAGGTAGCGGCAGTAATTTACAAGCCGTTATCGATAGCTGTGATGACCACCTTTTAGGTGACGTTGTCGGCGTTATCAGTAACAAACCAACAGCGTATGGGTTAACTCGTGCCCACCAGCACGAAATTGACACCAGTTGTGTGATTGCACGAAAAGATGAATCACGTTCAGATTACGATACTCGTTTAAAGCGTGCCATTGATAAATACCAACCTGACCTAATTGTATTAGCAGGTTTTATGCGTATTCTCACTGATGAGTTGGTTAATCACTATTTAGGAAAGATGGTAAACATTCATCCATCGCTGTTACCTAAATATACCGGATTAAACACTCACCAACGTGCAATTGATGCTGGAGACAGTGAACATGGCGCAAGTGTTCATTTTGTTATTCCAGAATTGGATGCTGGCCCTGTTATTTTACAGGCTAAAGTTCCTGTCTATGACGGTGATAACGTGGAAGAGTTAGCACAACGAGTGCATGAGCAAGAACATGCTATCTACCCACTCGTTGTAAAGTGGTTTAGCCAAGGCCGATTAAAAATGGAATCTAATCAGTGCTATCTTGATGGGCAAGCTTTAGGCCCTAATGGTTACGCTTCGGATTAAATGATAACCAAACCCAACGACTTTAAAAAAGAGGCTTCGGCCTCTTTCTTTTTCAAAAAAGTAGCTGAAGGTTAGTTTCTTCAGAGTTGTGTCGTCCAGATATGGTGCAGTACAAGGCGCAATGTAGGGCGCATAGCCGTAGCTATGTAACCGAAATTGCAACGCCGTAGAGTGCTATATGTGGGCGTCAGAAAATGTTAGAAATCTAATATTCAGCTACTTACAAAAAAGGAGAAATAATGAGAACTCCAATCCTTATTAGCGCTGTAGCCATGCTGACAGCTTGTGCCGCTACAAAACAACCCGTCCAGCACAATACCAATGTTTCACTAATTACCGCTTCACAATTCAACGAAACTCAGTTTCGAAAAGACATTAAAGTCTTGTCATCTGATGAGTTTGAGGGACGTGCACCTGCAACTGAGGGCGGGAAAAAAACCATAGCTTACCTCACTCAATCTTTTAAAGACATGGGATTAGTAGGTGCCAACAATGGTAGCTACTTACAAGCTGTGCCAATGGTGAGTTACACCACCAATGAAGATACTGCTAAAGTTACCTTAGGCAATATGCCACTAACTTACCGCAAAGATGTGGTAGTAAATACTCGCATTAATGAAAAACACATTTCAATTAAAGACGCCCCGCTTGTTTTTGTTGGTTACGGCATCAATGCGCCAGAGCATAATTGGAATGATTACGCAGGCCTAGATATGAAAGGCAAAGTAGCCATCATCATGGTTAATGACCCTGGCTTTGCTCGCCCTGATGCTGGTGTATTCAATGGTAAAGCCATGACGTATTACGGCCGTTGGGATTACAAGTTTATTGAAGCATCAAAGCAAGGCGCAGTTGGCGCTATCATCATCCATGATACTGAACCAGCGTCGTACCCTTGGTCTGTAGTAGAAAATAGCTGGACTGGCCCACAACAAGATTTAGTTCAAAAAACGACAACTGATAACAATAAAGTTAAAGTCGAAGGTTGGATCACTAAAACTACTGCAGAGCAGCTATTTAAAAAATCTAAGTTAGCCTTAGCTAAATTGATGAAGCAAGCAGCGTTAAAGCCTATTCACGCCAACCTAAACCAATCTGCCAGTTTTGAGTTAGATAACAGCATCGACTATGCCGATAGCCACAACGTAATTGCTACCTTGCCAGGTACCAGCCAGAAAGATGAGCAATTACTGTTTGTTGCCCATTGGGATCACATTGGTAAAGACGAAACGAAAGAAGGCGACCAAATCTATAATGGTGCTTTAGATAATGCTTCTGGCACTGCTGGTATTATGGAAATCGCACGTATCTTTGCAGAAAAAGCCGCTAAAGGTGAAAAGCTTACTCGCTCACTGACTTTTGTTGCTGCAACTGGTGAAGAACAAGGCTTATTAGGTTCTCGTTATTACGCTGAACACCCACTTTATCCGCTTGATAAAACCGTAGCGGTCTTCAACTTAGACAGTACCAATATCTATGGAAAAACCAAAGACTATACCATTGTTGGTAAAGGTAAGTCTCAACTTGAGAACTACTTAGCAGATGCTGCGAAGAAACAAAACCGAATAGTGAAATCAGAAAAGTATCCTGAAGCCGGTGGTTTTTTCCGCTCTGATCACTTTAGCTTTGCCAAATACGGCGTACCAGCAGTATTCGCAGGTGGTGGCAGTGAACCAATTGATGCTGCAACAGCGCAGTACAAAAAGAAAATGCAGGAAATTCGCCGTGGTTGTTACCACAGCGTTTGTGATGAATATCGTGAAGATTGGAATCTAGACGGTGCGATTCAAGATTTGGCTATCTATGCTGATGCTGCCAGAGTCTTAGGTAACTCTAAAGACTGGCCTGGATATTTTAAGGGTACTGAGTTTTATCAATTGCGACCTGCTAAATAGATAAATTTCATTATATGAAGAAGGAGCTTTTAGCTCCTTTTTTATTAGGTTATTAATTAGTTATTAAAAAAGGTTAACTAGGATAGAAAATACATTTTGATAGAATTAATTTCTCATTAGTTATCATTGTGGAAGAGGAGTAATCCAATGTTTCCTAGATCTAGTCCGATTCCTATTCCGAATCAATACAGCAATGATGAGCATTCGAGTCGAAAAGGAATAACTAAACCTCCAAACTCACCTAATTGTGAAATGGCTACAGAGCTGCCTAAAGAAAATCTAACTCAACTCCAAGCAGCAATAAACTCACTTAGTTTTAGTATGAGTAAATCTAATTTTCAAGAAAAAAAATATAACGTGTCCACACCAGACAAAGCGGAATCTCCAGCTCACTCAACAATAGCTGAAAATGGAAGCCCTTTTATTTCTTCATCATCAGCTACTGATTTTTGGCTTCAAAATCGCCACTCTGATTGGATAACTGATGAATCAATGGATACAAGCTCAACAAAAAAATTTACTGATGAAGGAACCAAACAATCAGGGAGAAAAAGGTCAAGAAGCTGCATGGAACCAAATACTGAAGTTCAAACACAAGCAGTAAATCCCTTCGGAGAAACCAATGGAGGTTACGTATATAAAAGAATGTGCTCTGAAGAAGACACCGGAGGTTTATTTGGATTCCATTCGAGGTCAATTCGCTCATGCTCAGATCCACAGGTGGGTTTTAACCTTCAAGCGGAAAATAAAATGGATCAGAGCTAAATAAATTAAAAAGCAGTGTTCAAAAAAGACACTTGAACTATTCTTATAGGAGCTCACTTAATATAAACAGATATGACTGGAAAGACTCCCCCAACTGGCTTTGTCCTACAAGACGTTCCACTTACTCAGACTCCCCTTGGAGACTCAAAGACAGTACCTGATTACATTCACCCTAGAGACTCTGGCGAGGTAACATCAACAACACCTGATGTATTCAAAGACTATGTTATTGCTCAAGCAGAACTCCCATTATCTAATCAGGAAGATGATGCATCAACTCGACTGTGTTTATTCCAAAGCAGTGCACCAAAAGACATAAAATCTGCTGATAAAAAATTCAAGACTAAACTATTGGCAACAGAAGATAGATTAAGAGCCTTTCATATTATAAAAGAGCATAACGAGCATCGCCACACTCTCTTCAGTCACAAAAAAGACTATCACTATATAGACACACCAACACAGCTTGGATGTTATTTAAACCAAACAGGCTTAACGATTAATAAAATTCAACTTAACCCAAAAAGTATTCTTCAAAGAATTAATGATGATGTAAAACGTGCTAATGCAGATACAAAATCTGATTTCGAGATGGACTTTAAAAGAGGTTGTAGAAAATCAACATTTCATTTCGTTGACAACAAAATAACAACCGACACAAATGAACTAGAACGTTATTTTGGTGAACAGTTCAGATTTATTTATCCAGTTATATACCAACGAACCATAGGAACACTAGCTGAAGTAGCAAAAGAAATGAAACCCGAAATATCTTTTGCGTGCCCTACTTCACCAGTAACGGTCTATCACCATAAAAAGCTAGATAATGGGGCAGCAATGATAAAACTAAAATCTAGCCTAGATATATATTTAGCTTCGACTCCTGAGCAACAAAGCTTACAAATTGAAGCCATGAAAGCCGATCGTCAAAATTTACAATATCTATCATTTGAGTTAGAGCTTGAATTGAGTGATGGAAAATATAAAGTGATTAACGCTCAGGTATCTTATATTAGCCAAAGCCTAGCTAGATAACTCTTGTACTATTTGTAAACAATTACCTCTTAATGCATCTAACTCAATATTTGATAAATTCACTTTACTGAGTAATGTACTTTTTAATGCCAAAGCGCTCTCTCGAATCTCTTTACCTGAAACGGAAAGCTTGATCACCTTCTTACGCTCATCTTGGCTGTCTTTTTCACGACTAAGAAGCAATTTCAATTCAAGACGTTTTACTATCGGTGTTAACGTGCCTAAATCCAGCCCTGTTTGCTCCGATAGTCTCGTTAGACTTATTTCATCTTCACACCACAATGCTTGCATTACTAAATATTGAGGGAAAGTTAAGTCATACTCTTCAAGCAATGGTTTATAAGCTCGAATAATCGCATTGTTTGCAGAGTAAACAGCAAAACACACATTATCAGAGAGTTGAGGTTGGTCTTTTAAATTCATATCACACTTTTAAAATACTTTGCGCACAAAGTATTTGTTTTTGATTTTTTTCAGGCGTATAGTTTACCACAATTAATTAGCGCGCAAAGTAATTTCAATTGAGAGATAAATAAATATGAAAGCACATCAAATTATTCTTAAATCACGCCCAGAAGGTATGCCAACTTCAAATAACTTTGACTTAACCTCAGTTGAATTACCAGCTCTACAAGATAATGAAGTTTTAGTTAAAAATCTTTGGATGTCAGTCGATCCATACATGCGCGGTCGAATGATTGATCGTAAAAGTTATATCGCCCCATTTCAAATAGGCGAAGCTTTAGAAGGTGGTGCAATTGGTGAAGTCATTGAGTCAAATAATTCTGCTTTGCCAGTAGGAACTAAAGTAAGCCATATGCTCGGTTGGAGAAGTCACTTTGCTTCATCAGCAGAAGGTTTGACGCCTCTTCCTGAAACAGCCATTGATGCTTCTCACTTTCTTGGTGTAATGGGTATGCCGGGAATGACGGCTTGGGTTGGTCTAAATCGCATTGCAAAACTAAAGCAAGGTGAAACATTATTCGTGTCCGCTGCATCAGGTGCGGTGGGTAGCATCGTCTGTCAGTTAGGTAAGATGATGGGGGCTAGAGTAATTGGTTCAGTTGGGAGCGATGAAAAAGCTGAAACATTAAAAGCACTAGATGTAGATGCTGTTATCAATTACAAGACTTGCGGTGATTTAAATCAAGCTTTAGCTGATGCTGCACCTGAAGGTATTGATGTTTATTTTGAGAATGTTGGCGGTGAACACTTATTTGCAGCACTAAATAACATAAAAGACTATGGTCGAATTGCTGTTTGCGGCATGATTGCTCAATACAACGATACGACACCAACACCTGGACCAAATAACTTAGCTCAAATCATCATGAAAAAGTTACGTGTTGAAGGGTTTATCGTATTCGATCACTGGGAACATTATGGTGAATTTGCACAAGAAATGGGGCAATATTTAGCTGCAGGTAAAATTAAAGCAGAACAAACTGTCTATGAAGGATTGGAGAAAGCACCTGAAGCCTTTATCGGATTGTTTGAAGGCAAAAATAAAGGAAAGATGGTGGTAAAGCTTGCATAGGCTAACGTTAAATTAGTTAACGTAATCCCTCTCTATGCTGATGGTCTACTCTTTCTCTTCGTAAAAAAGGTGAAATTAGGCCACCCACAAATTGATTTATTTCACCGGAAGCGGTTTCTAATTGCTGTCTGACATTCGTTGTTTCATAAAGTATAGGTGTATCACCAAATACGCCATGGTTAACAATTTGAGGTTGTATTACAGGGGGAGCAATTCGGTTATCTCTAAGCTGTAATTCGCCAGCAGGTATTTGACTACTAGGATATGCTTGCTGCTGATTAATAAAGCGTAAATTTGCTACTTCATTCGCAATATTTGCACAATTAGGGTAGTAATCCCCATGCCTGTTTTCTGCTATTTGATTTACAATGGCTAATGGAAGCTCCCGGAAACAACGAGCTTTCAGCTCTGAAGAAACGTCGGAGCTATTAATAAATGCCTGTAATCGTTCTCTATCAACGGAAAAAGTATTGCCGCTCTCTCTTGCGCCAATGAAAGTTTTAAAGTCATTATATATTCCTTGTTGTTTGGCTTTTCCGCCCAAATGATTTCTACGACCATCCATTGCACTCAAATACTTTAACGTAGAAGGAATATTTGAATGTTTCAAAAGTGAAGTATGAAACGCCACTTTTTGACTGTCATTGGCACCTTGAAATGAATCATACAAACGAAGCATATTTTGATAATTAAATTCAATATTATTTGATGATAACGAATCTGTTATATAAGAATGTTGAGCAGCATGGTTATGTTCAAGCAGTGCATTACCATACTGAGTGAGTGACTCCCCATAGGACTCACGAACAGTTTGTGATTGTTTATGTAAACTCTCATTACTCAAAGATATCTCATTCAATTCGGGAAGAAGTTTTAAGAATACAGCGGGGTGTTCCCTTGTATAATTTCTTACTTCTTTAGAATTTAAATGCCCAAGTTTATTTAACAACGTTGTGAAGCCAGCTTCGTGCTTATGAGTACGAGCAATCTCAGAAAATGTAACACCTGCTAAATGCTTCACTGAACCTCTCATATCTGGACTACCTGAATTTAGTTTATTGAGCGCATCGATTGCTAAATTGTCATTATAATAAGCAACCCCTGCCATTAGGTCTGAATATCTAGCTTGAGCATCGGAGTTTACAGCTGAATTATAAGGACTATCACTCGAACCGTATCCGTTTTTCACAGCACACTCAATACAACTTGCCACAAACTGGCTTGGGTCACCTTTAACTTTTTGAGAAAGCGGTTTAGGAAGCTGATTTGGATTTTGAGCACACCAAACCAAGAGTTTGGAACCTTCTTGAGGAGGTAAATCTGCAACTAAACCAATCACAGCTTCGGGAGTATTAAACTGTGTCATCAATCGTTTAATGTTGCAAATTTGGGCAGTATTTTGATTTTCAGCGCCGTCAGTATTTAAATGATTAAAATCACTTTTAAGATAATTTCTTGCAATGGCTGTATATACTTTTTTACCTTCGCTTCTAAATAAAGCCGAACGTGGAGAAACCCTATATTTACCTATCGTTTTACCCCAAAACTTTATATGTTTTTCAACTACTAACCCATTCTCGGATTTTGCTACCGAATAAGTCTTAGTGGTCTTTTTTCCTCTTTGGGTCGTGGTAAGTTCAAATTCATCAGCTTTGACAAACTTTCCATCAATGGCAGAAGAGCTTCCTGAAGCCACAGGTACAGTATTTCTAGCTTGCACTGTGCTCATATTCTCCTCGACATTAACTGTTTGTTTTAAATAAATTCTAGTTGTTTTCCAAAAGTACGGTTATCAGGTAATCACCTTAATAAACCTTAATTATAGTTTATTCCCTATTAATCAACTCCAAGCTTCACAACATCATTCAAACACTTACTGATTCAACTGTATTTAGCGAAGATTAAAGGTATAATGCCCGCCGTTATTATCCCTCGGAGTTTTCCATTGCAATTTACCGAACTTTCTTTAGATAAACGTCTACAGCAATCCATTGATCATATGGGCTTTAATCAAGCTACAGAGATTCAAGAGTTAGCAATACCTGTTGCTCTGACTGGGCGTGATTTAATGGCATCTTCAAAAACAGGTTCGGGGAAAACACTGGCATTTCTATTGCCTGCAATGCAACGCATCATTTCGACTCGGTCTTTAAGTAAAAAAGATCCTAGAGTATTGATTTTATTGCCAACAAGAGAACTTGCGAATCAAGTGTATAGCCAACTTCGTTTACTTGTGGCCAACACTCAGTACAAAGCGGTGAGCATTTTAGGTGGTGAAAACTTCAATGATCAAGCTAAGGCGTTAGCGAAAGATCCGCATTTTATTGTAGGGACACCTGGGCGAGTCGCCGACCATTTACTGCAAAACCACTTATACTTAAATGGGTTAGAAATGCTCATCTTAGATGAGGCAGATCGAATGTTAGATCTCGGCTTTGCTGCACAACTTAAGATGATAAATAAAGCCGCTGATCATCGCCGCCGCCAAACATTGATGTTTTCAGCAACGCTTCAACATGATGAAGTAAATGAGTTAGCAGATGAGCTACTAAACAATCCAGAACATATTGTCGTTGATGCTGCTTATTCAGAGCATAAAGACATCGAGCAAAAGGTTTATCTATGTGATCATTTAGATCATAAAGAAACCTTACTCGAACAGATATTAAAACAAGAACAACAAAAACAAATTATTATCTTTACTGCAACGAGAAACGACACTCAGCGCCTTGCAGAAAAGTTAGAAAAAGACGGATTTAATACTGTCGCATTAAGCGGAAACTTAATGCAGAGTGCTCGTAACCGAATCATGGATGAATTTAGCCGTGGCCAGCAACAAATATTAGTGACTACCGACGTCGCTTCTCGTGGTTTAGATTTATTAAACGTTTCACTTGTGATTAACTTCGATTTACCAAAAATGAGCGAAGAATACGTTCATCGAATTGGTCGAACTGGGCGAGCAGGAGCTAAAGGTCTCGCAGTTTCACTTGTTGGCCCGAAAGATTGGAATAGTTTTGTTGCCATTCAGAAGTTCTTACGTAAAACCTTTACGCTCACAACAATTGAAGGCTTCGTTGGTAAGTTTAAAGGATTAAAACCTAAACCGAAAAAGACATCGAAACCGACGGCTAAGACAAACAAAACACAGAATAAACGCAAGCCTATGGCGAAAAACCCAAAGCCTGCACAGAAACGTGATAAACGTTTCCACAACGCAATTGATATTGGTGACGCACCTATGCGCCGTAAACCTGCCGCTATGCTACCAATTGACACAGATGACGAATAGGAAAACAGATGAAAGTTTGTGGTATTGAATTAACAGGTGGTGATGCCATCTTAACAATGGTGAGCTTTGAAGGTGATACCTTTACGGTGCCTGAATGTCGTAAGCGCTCGTTTAGCGTATCAAAATCAGCTGAGCAAGAAAGTATTGTAGATTTTCAATTTGCTTTCCAAAAGCTAATGGAAGATTACCACGTCGATAAAGTTGTTATTATCGAACGTCACCAAAAAGGTAAGCATATGGGTACTGCTACTGGCTTTAAGTTAGAAGCCGCTATCCAACTTTCAGGTTTACCTGTAGAGCTGATTTCAACGCTTACCATTAAAGAGCAGCTAAAGCGTAACCCACCGCATGTAGACTTTGACGCATTGGAACTAAAGAGATTTCAAAAGCCTGCATTCGAAGCAGCTTATGCTTATCAAACGTTGACGATTTACAACAAGTAAATCTACCTTTAGAGCTTAATTCAAAAATTAAGCTCTTTACTCTTCCTTCATTAAATTGATTTGTCTCTCAAATCACTAAATTAAATATTGACTGAAAACGATTTTCATTTAGAATTTAATTCACGCATACCGTTTTTAAGTTTTCAAATGTCTGAATTGAAAAAATACCTAAAAAAAGTTTGTAAAAAACAGGCTCAAAAAGCTGTTTCTCAACTCAATATTTCAGACAAAAATAAAGCAAAAAAACACGCCAAGCACCTTGCGAAAAAGACCTACAAATTTTTAAAAAAAGAACTTGTTAAAAATCCGAAAAAGAAAATTAAAAACCAAGTGAAAATAGAGCTTAAAAACTTGATTGGGCAAAGTATCAGTCAAAATGACGCCATATATAATTTACAAGTTGCGACCCCTAAGATTGAACTCATTCCAACAATAAGCTTAACTCACCCCTTGAAAAGCAAACCATGTAGTGGCTGCCCTGCACTAAAACAAGGCTTATGCAAGTGCGCAGAAAAAGCTCAACAAAGACAAGTTGCAGTTTAATTCGACGCTATAGGTTCTTTAATTTCAATGCCTGACCAAGGCAGTATTTTCAAAGAAGTGTACATTTTTATCGTTAAAATGAGTGAAGATACAATTAAAGATATACAAGTGGAAATGGCCGCTCCTTCGATTTCAAAAATTGGAATCAGAATCGCATTTAACACCCCATTAAGAACAATAGAAAACACCAATACTGCCATAACAATCTTTTCATGACCCGAGTACTGAAGCCAAACCGCTGGTAACCCCAAAACTGAATGCAATATGGTTCCAACAATTAAGTATATAAGTGTTCGATAAGCCAGTTCAGTGTCGTGCCCAAACAGCGCTAAAATTAGGTGGCCAAACACGGCCGTTACACCACCAATTAACATGACAGAAACGAGCATGATTTTCATAAACTTCCAATTGAGTGCCGCAATAGATGCATAGCCATCTTTAATCGCATTCACCGCCATTGGAGTGAGAAGAGCGTAGACGGCAACCCTTGCTGTTCCTGTGGCCATCATGATCGTTTGAGCTGCAGCAAAGTGTCCGACCGCAATTTCACCCGACATATATTCGATCATGTAAATGTCGATTTGGCGCATCATGGTTTGCATTACAAGCACAATCATTAAGGGGATCGACACTTTTAACCAAGTGGCAGGCTTTGATTCAACTTTTGGTTTCCCGAAAGACATTAACCCCAATGAGCGGCTTTTAAAAAACAACCAGATAAGAATTGAAAGTTCAACGACGAGAGCAACAGCAATGGCAATTTGACCGTTTAAACTGCCAAAAAAGTAATAATAACTCACGCACAAAAACGTAATTAAAATAGGGTTTATTATTCGTGGCGCAATAAACGCCAAATCCAAACGCTTGAATACTTGAAAGATACCGCATATAAGACTTGAAGCAGCAAGGATAGGAATAATCCATGTTGCAAGTAAAACGGGATGATATCCTTTTCCATCAAACAACTTAAAATCAGCTTCATTTCCCCAAAAGACAAAACCTGAAATAAGCACAGAAACAACTAAGGCTAATACAAAATAGAAACGCACAAAGTTCCCAATCCTTTCAGCGTCTTTTTCTTTAATGTGCTCCACAAGAAATTTTGAAACGGCGTTTGCTCCACCCATAATCGCGATGATTGCACCGAGCTTGAAAAACGCTTCAGCAACTTTGTAATTCCCGTAATCCATTGGGCCTAATATTCTTGCCAATACCACGTTCATTCCGTACAGCAAGAAATAACCACCAATAAAAATTGTCATCATAAACATTGAGTGACGAGTCAAATTTACCGATTGTACTGACATTAAAAAAGCCCTTCTGAAACTGCGTTACTTAAACAGTATAGAAGAGCTTTTTCAGCTTTGAAGGGCAGGTTGTTAAGCGAGGTTCATCAGCATTTTTCTCTTTCTAATCACCTCTGCCAACTCTTGCTTATCTTTATTGTTTAGCTTATCTACTAAAGGGATTTTTGCCGTTAATGGATTGACAGCTTTGCCATTTATTTGAAATTCATAATGTAAATGAGGCCCTGTAGTCCGTCCTGTATTGCCGCTTAATGCGATGATCTGACCACGCTTCACTTTCTGCCCTACTTTCACCAATGCCTTAGATAGGTGTAAATAACGCGTTGAGTACTTGTCATTATGCTCTACAACAATATATTTACCGGCGAATGGATGGTTAGTCACTAATCTCACAATACCGTCGCCAGGTGCAATAACTTTTGTACCTATAGGAACAGCAAAATCAACGCCATTATGTGGCGAAATCCGCCCTGTCACGGGGTGTTTCCTATGCGGGTTAAATCTAGAACTCAAACGAGCTTTATGTTGTAAAGGCAATCGTTGGAATGCGGTCTGCATGCCTCGCCCTTGATCATCGTAAAAATTACCATCCTTGTACTGAAATAAGCTAAAGCTGCCTCTGTTTGTTTCAAAGAACACGCCTTCTATTTTTCCTATTCCTGTCGCATCTCCATCGATAAACTGTTCATTAACTAAAACTTTGAACTTATCACCTTTTCGAACATCGCGTTTAAAGTTAATTTTCGTCGTCAATAAATCTGAAACCCTTGCAATTTGCTTAGGTGTTAAACCCACTTTTTTAGCACTTAAATAAAAAGATCCAACTACTTCACCTGATAATACTCTTGGCTGCCAAAAGCCATGTTCATAAAGTTCATTGACTTGATATGAACCATCTATATACCTCGAATACACAACTTTTTTGGCTTTATTAAATATAAGCTCTAATTTTTGTAATTGACCTTGCTCGTCGATCCAGAATTCAATTTGATTTCCAGGCTCTAATGTATCCAATGCTAATACATTGAGGTCAGCAGCAAGTATCTTGTGCATTTCAGCTCTTGAAACACCCGCTTTCATGAACAGCTCACTCAGTGTGTCACCATTAGCAATCATGAAATCAAATTGAGGCTTAACGGTTGCTGGTTTTTCTAGCTCATTCGATAACCCTGCTTCTTGAACTATAGAGTCAGTGTGTAAATTAAGAGGGACTTGTCCAGATATCTCTTTTTCTGCTCTTGGCCATAAAACCAACCCTGCCACAATTACTACGGAAAGAAGAAAAAGATTTCTATAGAAATGACGATTTTTGCGATAGCTTGATTCAAAAAATGATGCACTTTTCTTAATAATGGATACCGAATACAACATTACCTCCTCGCAGTATTTTAATGCGTTCCCTCTATCTCAGAGACAAAAGCGAGCCTGTTTATATCAAATAAAAGCAAACTCGCATAATTAATTCTGATTAAATTACACACAAAATCGGACCAGTGTCTAAAAAGTGAAATTTAGAACCAATGTTGGGAACTATCTCAACATAGCCTTAACTTTACCTGACTTCCTACAGATGTTTTTTGAATATCAATACGTTGCTGAATTTGTTCTTTCATTTCGGTTACGTGAGAAATTACACCAATCATTCGTCCAGCAGACTGGAGATCAACTAAGGTGCGGATTGCTAGTTCCAGTGAGTCTTGATCTAGGCTACCAAAGCCTTCATCAATGAATAACGTATCAAGCTTAATGCCACCAGCATAAGCCTGAACAACCTCAGATAGGGCTAGAGCAAGCGATAATGCAGCCATAAAGCTTTCACCGCCACTCAGCGTCGCAACATCACGCACTTTAGACGTGTATGCATCTTCAACTTCCAACTCAAGGCCTGAAGCTTTATTTCCTTTGGCTTTGTCTTCTTTTCTCAGTAAGCGATAGCGACCTTTACTCATCATATGTAAGCGTCGACTGGCATCTAATAGCACATCGTCTAACAACACACTTAATACAAATCGGTTTAAGCTGATTCGGTTACCTGTTTGACCATTAGCCACATCAGAGAGAGTACCAATAACAGCATATTCATCCTCTAAGGTTTTGGTTGTTTTATCTAACTCGATTAACTGCTGCTTAACCTGTTGTAGCTGAGTCACTTGAGTCTGTAATTCCTGCCACATTTGCTCCGCTTTTTTATAACTCTGTTGCTGCAGTAATTGCTGTTGCTCTAATGCTTCAATATCAGGGACATGCTTCTCCGCTAATCGCGTTTTTAATTCATCCAATTTAGATTGATTGATAGAACATTGCTGTTGATATTGCTGAGCCTCAACTTCTAATGATTGCAGGACTGGCTTATCGAGGTTTGCACTTAGTAGTGCATTCTCGTCAGTGAACCCAACACTGCTCAAATTTTCATTGAATGCTTTAATCGTGTTATCTCGATTTTCAATAGCCACCTTTTCTTGCTTTGATGCTGAAACGAGAGAAGCCTCATTAGCCGCAACAACTTGAGATGATTGGTTATGCGCTTCTCTTATTTGGCTTATCTGTTTAGCACTAAACTCAATCTTATTTCGCAGCTCCTGCTGTTTTGTATTCAATGAGTTCAAGTCTGTAATGTCATTGCTCAATCGCTTTTCAATTTCTGCAATTTGAGACCGCAAGGTTACTGTGTGCGGCGTGAGTTCATCGAAACGCTTACGAATGGATTGCCTCTCTGTATTCAACTGCGTTTCTTGTTGCTCAGTTCTCTGATACTCATTTTGTAATTGATTAACTTGTTGTATTGCTTTGGTGGCCTGCTCTAGCTGCGTTTGAACGTATTCAATTTGTTGCTGATTTTCTGCAACAGTTCGATTCGCATTTTCACCGAGCTCTAACTTAACATTCTGAACTTCAACGTCTAAATTCAGCAATAACTGCTTTAAATGCTTATACGAAGATCGAGCTTCATTTAACGCTGTTAACGCCGCATTTTCAGCTAATTGCGCTTGCTCAAGATCTTGTTCCGTAGGTGGTGTTATTGTTGCGACAACGGGATTTGGATGCTCAACACTTCCGCAAACGGGGCAAGGCTGATTGAGCTGTAATTGTTGAGCTAAAACTGAAGCTTGAGATTGATGCCAATCGATACGAAGTTTGGTATGTTGCTCCACTTTAGATTCGTAAATCGTTTTAAGGTTCTGCCCGCCTTCTTTAGCTTGCAACAATTGTTGATTTAATTTTGCTGTTTCAGTTTGTTTATGCGCTAGGGTTGTTAACTTTTCATCCAATTGTTGTAATTGAAATATCTGCGCTTGAGATTCATGCTGCTTTTCAGCTTGCATACGCAACTCAGGAAGTTGCTGTTGAATCTGTTGCTTTGTGGATTGCAAAGTTTGGAGTCGACATTCACTTTCCGCCAATTTTTGCTCAATTGACTCAAGCTCTTTTTCAGCACCAACTAAGTTTACTAAGACTTGTTTTTTTTCAGCTAAAATTGGTGCAAGCTCATTAAGAACAACTAAGTGCTGTTCAAATGATTTTTGCTCTGATTCTAAGTTCTCGAGTTTCGATAAATCATCACTCGTCTTAGCATGAGTTTGTTTCGAATTTTCGAGTGCCTTTTGGGCTTGTTCAACCCCTATCTTAGATTGTTCAAATTCGTTACTTCGTTGTTGCTTGGAAACATAAAGTGGCATTACCTCAGCAGCCAATTTGGCTTGAGATATTTGCAAAACTTTTGCATCAATGACACTTTTGTTTTGCTCTAAAGACTGTTGAATCTGTTTTTGATTTTCAAACTCGGTAAATTGCTGTTTGAGTAATTTATCTTGTTGAAGCTTTTGGGTCAGCTGTAGTAATTGCGCATGCTCATCCGATTTAACTTGCCCAGCACTTTCAAGCAAAGGGCTGAACTCTGACAAAGACGCACTCAGTTCATCATCAGAACTTAATGAGACAGATTGAAGGATACCTTCTCGTTTATTTCGTTGCGCTTGTACTTGCTGGCGAACTTCACTTGATTGCTGTCTTAGCTTATCTTCGATTCGACGGTAAATTTGAGTTTGAAACAGTTGCCCGAAAATCTTTTCTCTCGACTTTGAATCGGCCATTAGCAAATCACGAAATTTGCCCTGAGGTAGCACCATGACCTGCCTGAACTGATCAACATCTAAACCTAGAATATCCTCAATAAATGCAGTCGCTTCTGATACTTTCGTCTCAACCAGTAGAGTTTCATTGCCGTCAGTATCTATTCGAAAGAGTTGAGCTTCTGGCTTTTGTTGAGTGTATCCGTCACCTCGGCTTTTTTTTCTTGCTTGTTCAGGGACACGTCTGATTCGATATTGATATTCACCTAATGAGAACTCAAATGTCACCTCAGTTAATATCGATTCAGCAGCCATATCACAACGCATTTGGCTCCCTTCACGCTCATTACCTGTCGTTCGACCATAAAGCGCAAAGCAGATACCGTCTAATATTGTTGTTTTACCAGCACCTGTAGCCCCATTAATTAAAAACAATGCGTTTTGTGAAAAATCTGAAAACCGGATTATTTGAGTATCAGCAAATGGACCAAAGGCTGACAGAGTTAAGCTTATTGGTCTCATTTCTCATCCTCGTTTCGATGTAGATCTTCGAGGAGATTTGATAAACGACGTTGTTGTAATTCATTAAGCTCATCGCCTGTCGTTTGTTCAAAGAAACTGGTAAACATATCCATTTCATTTTGTTTGATATGTTCACGTTTAATCTCAGTTTGTCTCACATCAGACATTAACCCAGTTCGTTCAATATGTAATACATTTGGGTATACGCTTCTGAGTTTGCCCATTACATCTAAAATGGCTTGTTTATCTAACAAACGAACCAGTAAGTAGTCATCACTCTCTGTATCAGATGTCCCAGCTTCTAATATATCGGCGAGATAACCTTCTATTACCCTGACATTTCGCCTTGCAGTCAGTGGTAATAAGCTTATTTCAGGTGATTTTGAATCAGATTGAAATTCAACCAACGTAATAGACTTGTTTTGTTTTACTTCACTGAAAGAGTATTTTAGCGGTGAGCCAGAATAACGAATGTGTTCAGCGCCCTTATATTGCGGGCCATGTAAATGCCCAAGTGCCACGTAGTCAAAATGCTTAAATATCTCAGGGTTGATTTTATCTGCCCCGCCAATACTTAATGGACGTTCAGATTCGGACTCACTTCCACCATCTAAAAAACAATGACTGATAACCACTTTAGGTAAACCCTCACTGTCATCCTCTGTCACTTGCTGCAATATGGCCTTCATCGCTGTTTCGTGACTTATTACCTCAACATCAAATACATGGCTGACCCTTGAAGGTTCAGCGTAAGGAATAGGATAAAAAATGGCATTACCACTTTTACCCGTCAATTCTACTTTTTGAATATGTTCAGTCAGAGGTCCAATAATATGTAAACCACTTTCTGACATTTGTTGAGAGGCAAAAGCTAATCGCTCATAGCCATCATGGTTACCCGCAATCATGATCACTTGAATCTTTAGTTCATGCACCAACTTTTGTAAAACCTCATCAAGTAGAGTTATAGCAGCTGCTGGCGGAACTGAGCGATCATAAATGTCTCCAGCAACGACGACAACATCAACGTGATGGCGTTGAGCTAGCTCTACGATTTGCTTTAACACAAAAGCTTGATCATCAAGTAAAGATTGGTTGTGAAGCTGGCGTCCAATATGCCAATCAGAGGTATGTATGAATTTCATAATCCTAAATATATCAGTTGGGAATGTTCATAAGTGAAGAATAAACTGCTGGTAGTAAGTCTTAAATTTTGAACGTAATTAGTATTTTATTACTTTCAAAGTTCGCAAAAAAAACAGTAAGAATACTAACAAGCATATGGGCATTAAGTATATACATTCGTTTGTGTATTCAAAAATCTTATACACTCATAACAACGTGGGTGGTCGCTTAATACTGGGTTGTCAAACTGACTGTTTAAGACATCTGATCCATTAATAATTTGACGCTCATTGCCAAGGACATCACAACAACCAGCGGCCGAATGATTTGACTGCCTTTACTGATCACTAAACGTGAGCCAATATTAGCGCCTATTATGCCGCCAATCATCATCACGAAACCAACGAGCCAATACACATGTCCACTCAAAATAAACACACCTAATGCTGCAATATTAGTCGAAAAGTTAAGCAACTTAGCATGGGCTGTCGCTTTGGCGAGTCCATAACCATATAAAGTAACAAAAGCTAGAGCAAAGAAACTGCCCGTACCCGGTCCAAAAAAACCATCATAAAATCCAACTGAAAGCGCAGCGGTAAAAGCAAATAGAGTAGGAGTCAGTAACTGTTGACTCTCGCTATCATTGAGCTTTTTAGAGAATAAAAAGTAACAACCGATTCCGAGCATCAAAAAAGGAAGAAGAAGCATCAGTAGTTCAGTATCAATTAACTGAACACAGTACGCACCAACTGCCGCACCAACAAAAGAACACAGCACTGATAGCCACATTTTTTTGAGCTTAATCACACCATGACGAACAAAGTACAGTGTTGCGGAAAAACTGCCTGCGCACGCTTGTAATTTGTTGGTACCGAGTGCCGCAACAGGCGGAACACCTGCCCACATTAATGCTGGAATAGTAAGTAGACCACCACCGCCAGCAATTGAATCAATAAACCCTGCGACTGTCGCTGTAGCAAAAAGCAGTAACGCAATTTGTAGAGTAAGTTCAAATTCCATAATTTTTCTAGATAATAAAAAGCCACCATAGTGGTGGCTTAAGAAAAGTAGTTACAATGATACGGAAATCATAGGTTAATGAGAACAACCTTCACCGCATTCATGATCGTCTGCAAAATCATCATCACCTTCTTGATTCTGCATAACACCCCAACCATCAGTAATACCGTCATAGTCTTCCGCAAAGCTATTCAATTCAGCCTCTTGTGCAACAATGGTTTCATACTCAGGAACCATATTTAAGGTCACAATGATCTCATGTTTTGCTGTTTCTTCATTGAACATCAGTTCAACTTCACCAGCAGATTCTGAATTAACTAAATCTTCAAGCGCAGTTTCAGCGTCTCTTTGCTCATCAAAGACTAAGAAGAAATCTACATCCATCGGTTGACTCAAATCCATGCCTGACTCAGCCATGGCTAATAACATCTTACCGTTATCATCGTCAGGTAATGACATTAACTCTTCTCCGTGCCCAACGACAACAGCTGATTCACCGTTAAACGTAACCAGATCACCAGATACAAGCTTTTTACGTTTGCGAGTCTCTACTTCACCATTAACCGTTACCAAACCTTCAGCAATCACTTGCTTAGCTTCCGCACCAGCACTGATCATGCCTTGAATTTTAAGAACCTTATAAAGCTCAATGAATTCGTCGCCTTCTCGCAACTCAATTTGTTCAATATCTGACATAGTTTACGCTATAAAAAACCGAAAACAGGATTATACCTTCATTCACTTGATTTCACGACTCAATAAACCAAAAACGCAATCATCGACCCAACGCTCACCATTTTGTACGTGCTCTCTCAGCACCCCTTCTTGATGAAATCCCGTCTTTTGCAGTACCCGTTGTGAACCGATATTTTCAACGTCGCAATAAGCAATGAACTTCCGAATGCCGTACTTATGTATGCCCCATTGAGTAATCTGCTGCAGTGCTTCTGTCGCAAAACCTTTACCTTGAGCCCTTGGGTGCATCATATATCCAACTTCCGCATCCTTGTATACTTCATCTATACATCGAAAACCTGAGTAACCAACAAAATTTCCATCTCGATCCTCTAACACTAACGCTAACCACTCATTAAGCTCGAAGTCCCATGGTTTCTTTCTCTGCTCGAACGTTTGTCGGATTTCATATTCTGCTTGAGGGGGTCTAATAAATCGACATACCTCAACACTTGAATTCATTTCAAAAAATATCGGCCAGTCAGAGTCTGAAAGTGAACGCAAAGTAAGATTTTTGGATTCTAGATTTATCATTTTCTTCCTTGGATAAAAAAAGCGACCAACGGTCGCCTTATCTTTGATAACTCATTGATTATTGCTGAGAAGCAATCCAATGGTCAATCTTTTGTTCCATAACTGCCATAGGTAATGAACCTGTAGTCAAAATTTGATCATGGAAGTCTTTAAGATCAAACTTATCACCAAGGGCTTTTTCAGCTTTTTCACGCAATTCGATTATCTTTAACTGACCTATTTTATAAGAAAGTGCCTGACCTGGGATTGCCATATAACGTTCAACTTCAGCAGTAATGTCAGATTCCGCCATTGGCGAATTATCTTTCATGTACTGAATGGCTTGTTCACGGCTCCAGCCTTTAGCATGAAGACCTGTATCCACAACTAAACGCATAGCACGAAGCATTTCATCAGACAGCTTACCAAAATATTGATAAGGATCAGTAAATAGACCCATCTCAATACCTAAGTATTCAGCGTAAAGCGCCCAACCTTCTTCAAATGCAGTGTAACCACTAAAACGTTGGAACTGCGGAACACCTTTTAATTCCTGTTTAATCGCAATCTGGAAATGATGTCCTGGCGCCGCTTCATGCAACGACAATGTGGTCATGCCCCACTTTGGCTGTGCCTTTAAATTATAAGTATTAATATAGAAAATACCTGGGCGAGATCCATCAACCGCAGGTGATTGATATGAAGCACCTGCTGCTGACTTTTCACGGAAAGCTTCAACTGGCTTAACGATGTAGTCTGCGACTGGCATAACATTAAAATATTTAGGCAGCTCTTTATTAATCTTAGTTTTTAAGTCCATATAGCCATCAACTAAACCTTGACGATCTTCAAAGAAGTATTGAGGCTCTGATGACAAAGAAGCAAAGAACGCTTTAAGATCACCTTTAAATCCAACTTGTTCACGAACTTTATCCATTTCTGACAAAATACGAGAAACTTCACTTAACCCAATTTCATGAATTTCATCAACTGGCATTTTTGTCGTAGTGTGGTAATTCGCATAATGTTGATACCATGCTTTACCATTTGGTAATCCCCACCAACCATGAGTTGCACGAGACTTTGGTAGATATGTCGTCTCAAAGTAACCTTTCAAATTCGAGATTGCTGGCAGCAACTTATCTGAAATCATGACTTTGTATTTAGCGGTTAATGCCGCTTTATCTGCATCAGAAAAACTTTCAGGGAAATTGTTAACAGGGGAATAGAAAATACTCTCTTCTGGCTTTTCAACTAACTGCGATTGCAGTTGTGGAATGATTTTTTCAACGAGCACTCGAGGTAAAACAACTTTACTCTCGATCCCCTCATCCATACGCTGTTGAGCTAGCTTAGTCCATTGAATAAATCCGGTTAAACGAGATAGCCAATTTTCGTAATCTTTTACCGTTTTAAACGGCTGAGCACTTTCACCGGTACCTAACTGAATCATAGTGATCACTGTATTATAGAATTGGTTCATCGGTAACCAACGATCTGGGTACTTCTCACCAATCAACTCCATATTTCGGTCATAGGCAAATAGGTCATAGCTAAATTGCAATGATGGAGATAGGTCTTCACGGTTAATCTTACGTACTTTATCTAAGTAAGATTGATTCAAATTGTGGCGAGCTTTCAAATATTCTTCTGTTAAATCGCCACCAAATTGATCATTGTAATCATTAACGCCTACAAACGTAGCCATTAAAGGGTTTAACTCAATTTGATCATTAAAAAATTGGTCAACCAATTTTAAATATCTAATGTCTGCCCGTTCTTTCATTGAAACAGTAGATTCCTTAGCTGCAGGTTTACTCGTTTTTGATTCTGGTGCAGCTGAATCATCACAACCTGTCAGCGAAAGTGCTGCACTCATTGCGATCATTAGTAGCGACTTTTTCATTATTTTATCCTTATTTTTAAACAAGCAGTTTTAGGGAAATGCTTTTATATCAAGGTCTACAGATGATTTTTCAAAATTGTCATCTATACTTTAACTCGGTGTCAAATCACAAACATAAGATTGTACTGGTTATTTGAGTGCTTTTGTAGGAGTAAAGCATGTTGTACTCATGGAGAAAACCGAGTTATAAAGATCCTGTTACAGGCGTTTATAACCAAATCTATTTTGTCGAGACGTTTAATCGACAATGGCAAAAGCATTTATCCAAACAGCAAGGTTTAGCGATCTTATACATCTGCCCTGTTTTAGATGAAACCGCCAACCCGAAGCCTGTTTTACAATCATTTTCTAAAAAGTTAAAACAAAAGCTAGTTAGACAAGATGATCTTATCGCAAGAAATGACCGAGGCATATTCACAGTCGGAATATTTGCAGTTGATGACTATGGAATGAAAGCAGTGCTTACACGACTTAAAGATGCCATTGAAGAAGAGAAAGAAGAAGCTAATACTCTATTTCATCAAAGGTTTGATTGCAGAATTGCAGCTGGACATTGTTTACCAACACCAAGCAAATCATCCGACGGTTTAATTGCTAAAGTAGAAAGTGCGGCTTCAAAACTGTGTAAAAAGACGGGGCAACATTTAGACATCATATATTGGGAATAAAAAGCCTCCAGCTTTGAACAATATTTTTGTCTTTATATCTAGAGGCCGTTCACAATTAGTCATTTTGATTTGTTACTGCCTCTAGTTTTACACATCAACAGACATAAAAAATGCCAGTCACTGACTGGCATTTTTCATCAAGACGTTAACTTATTGTAAGCCAGTCTCTTCATCTAAATCTGTCGAATACTTAATTTCAGCATGTGCTTTTAAGTAGGCAACAAGTGAAGTGTAATCTTGGTTACTGTATTGATTAACCAATTGCTGCTGTAGAGAAGCAATCACATTGTCATCAATACCTTCAGCCGCATTCACTTTATCTAGCACAACGACAGCAAAGCCATCAGTAAGACCAACAGTATCAACTGAAGGTACACTTTTTGGCGCTGGCATTTGGAATGCTTTAGTAACGATTGCAGAGTTCAGTTCACGGTCAAAACGATGAAGTTTTGCTTTAGCTGTTAATTCAACTTCAGACTTATCAGCTTTGATACTTGCAGCTAATTCTTTTGCTTTAGCTTCCGCTTTTGCATTCGCTTTTTCTTGTGCAATTCGAGCAACGATATCAGATTTAACTTCATCAAAAGTCTTTGTGCCTGCTACCTTATGCTCATTGACACGAAGTACAACTGAATGGCTGTCATCAATATCAACAACTTCACTGTTCATACCATCTTGCAATACTTGATCAGAAAACGCAGCTTTAATAACTTCAGGGTTATTTAGCTCTGTAGGTACAGTGTTACGAGAGAACAATGCAGTGTGCTTAACTTCACCATCAACCGCTTTAGCTGTATCAGTAAGAGAATCTGGTTGCTCATAACTGGTATTTGCTAACTGTTCTTTCTGCTCGTAGTACTCTTCATCAGCTTGCTTCTTCTTAAGATCTTGAATGATTTCTTGCTTAACTTTAGCAAATTCAATCGTCGTCGAAGGCTGAACATCTAACAGTTTGATCAAATGGAAGCCAAACTCACTTTCAACAACATCTGAAACTTGACCTTTTTTCAGCTCAAACATCGCTTTGTCGAACGCTGGATCCATAACGCCATGTTCATACCAATCAAGCTTACCGCCTTCTTTAGCAGAAAACGTATCTTCTGAATCTTTTTCAGCCAACTTGGCAAAGTCAGCACCGTTATCTAATTCTTTCTTAATTTCTTCAATTTTGGCTTTAGCTTTCGCTTTATCATCACCAAATTGAACTAAGATGTGAGCTGGTAGACGTTTCTCTTGAGACTGATACTCAGCTTTATGTTCATCATAGTAAGCCTGTGCATCAGCATCAGTTACGTGAACATTTTTAGCTAAATCTGCAGAATTAAGCTCAACGTAATTGACACTGATCATTTCAGGTCGAATGAACTGATCTTGATGAGTGTCATAATATTCTTTTGCTTGTTCGTCAGAAACCTTGATGTCAGCTTTAAATGGCTCTGCATTAACAATTGCATATTTAATGTCACGGCTCTGGCCTTGTAACTCTGCAATTTGCTTTGCTTCACCTTTTAGGGCGAACTCGCTCCCTAAAGTACCTTCGATGAGTTGACGACGAGTCATGTCGTTACGCATTGTGTTTCTGAAAGCAACTGGCTGGTAACCTAATTGACGAAGCAACGCTTGGTAGCGATCATTGTCAAATTTACCATCAGTTTGGAATGCTGGCTCAGTGAAAATAGCTTTCTTTACTTGCTCGTCAGAAACCGTAAGTCCTAACTTTTTAGCCGCTTGATCTACAAGTTTTTGAGCGACTAGACGGTCTAATACTTGTTGTCTAACTGTTTGCAGGTAACCATCATTAGCAGACAGAGTATCGAACATTTCTCCTAACTGCTGTTGTAAGCGATTACGCTCACTTTGATAAGCCTGTTCAAGTTCTGCTTTACTGATATCTTCGCCGTTAACTGTCGCAGCAGGCACAGCTGTTGACGAACCTAGGTAACTACTAATACCAGCAAAGGCGAAAGATAAGATCACAAGAACCAAGATGCTTTTAGCAACCCAGCTTTGTGAACCATCACGAATCTTTTCTAACATCAGATTTCTCGCTTTTTGCGTTAAACTAGAACAAGCAGTTGAGCGTTACATTTGCTTTTCTAGATCTCAAATAAAAAGGCGCAACAAATGTGCGCCTTAAGTCGGTGTTTGGAGTAAACTCCAGAGCCCTTCTCGTAAAAAGCACTGCGAAGCAGTGCTTAAACACGTGAACCTATAAAGGCTACAAACTGTTCTTAGTTAACAGCGTCTTTCAGAGCTTTACCAGCTTTGAATGCAGGCACTTTAGCTGCTGCAATTTTGATTTCCGCACCCGTTTGTGGGTTACGGCCAGTACGAGCAGCGCGCTCACGTACTTCAAAAGTACCAAAACCAACTAGAGAAATTTTGTCACCGCTTTTTAGCGTGTCAGTCACAGCTGCGATGAAAGAGTCTAATGCGCGGCCAGCAGCTGCTTTAGTGATGTCTGCATCAGACGCAATTTTCTCGATTAGTTCAGATTTGTTCATGTCATCCCCTTGAATGTAATATTTTTAGCACCGCAACCAAGTCCTTCTCTTTACGCGGCTTGCGGAGGCTTTTATAACAAGCTTAAAACCAAAGTTCAAGCTAACTATTAAAACCAATGAAAAATAATTGGATTTAGCTCTACACCAGCGCTTCCGCGGGTTTTGGTGCTGATTCTCCACTTCCCTAGGCTACCACAGGTCTCTGTTTTGTTAAGCCCTTTTTTCATGTTTTTTAAGCAAATAACACTATTTTTTTGCTTTTTTTGGATTTTTGACCACTTCAAAGCCTTTAATTGGTCTTTCTAACGCCAATTCAAGTACTTCGTCTACCCAACGAACTGGGTGAATTTCCAAATCAGCCACAACATTTTGTGGGATTTCTTCTAAATCACGCTCGTTTTCTTTAGGTATCAGAACTCGCTTTATGCCACCACGATGTGCTGCAAGTAACTTTTCTTTTAGGCCACCAATCGGTAATACTTCACCACGCAGGGTAATTTCACCGGTCATTGCCACATCGGCACATACAGGGTTACCCGTTAAACTCGATACCAATGTAGTACACATTGCTGCACCAGCTGAAGGACCATCTTTCGGTGTCGCTCCTTCTGGCACATGAACGTGAATATCACGTTTTTCATGGAAGTCTGGGTTAATACCTAACTCTTCCGCACGAGCACGAACTACAGTCATTGCTGCCTGAATCGACTCTTGCATGACATCACCAAGTGAACCTGTGTAAGACAGCTTACCTTTACCAGGGACCGATGTTGCTTCAATGGTCAAGAGATCACCACCAACTTGGGTATAGGCTAAACCTGTTACCTGACCAATTTGGTTTTTCGACTCAGCTTTACCATAATCGAAGCGTTGGACACCAAGGAATGACTTAATGTTCCCTTCATCCACCTTAACTTTTTTAACGGACTTATCCAGCAAGATTTGCTTAACTACTTTGCGGCAAACTTTAGATAACTCACGTTCAAGTGCACGAACACCTGCTTCACGAGTGTAGTAACGAATAATGCTGATTACAGCACTTTCATCCACTTCAATTTCAGACGTTTTTAACCCGTTGCGCTCAATTTGTTTAGGCAATAAATGTTGTGTTGCGATGTTCAGTTTTTCGTCTTCGGTATAACCAGACAAACGAATCACTTCCATACGGTCTAATAAAGGGCCTGGAATATCCATCGAGTTAGACGTTGCAACAAACATAACATCTGATAAGTCGTAATCGATTTCTAAGTAATGGTCGTTGAATGTTGCGTTTTGTTCAGGATCTAACACTTCTAGTAGTGCAGATGCAGGGTCGCCTCGCATATCAGAACTCATCTTATCGATTTCGTCTAATAAGAATAATGGGTTCTTAACGCCAACTTTAGCCATCTTTTGAATGACTTTACCCGGCATTGAGCCAATGTATGTTCTTCTGTGACCACGGATTTCAGCTTCATCACGTACACCACCTAAAGCAACGCGTATATATTTACGCCCCGTCGCTTTAGCGATTGATTGACCTAATGAAGTTTTACCTACACCTGGAGGCCCCACTAAGCACAAAATCGGGCCTTTCAATAATTTTACTCGACTTTGAACTGCTAGATACTCAAGAATGCGTTCTTTTACTTTCTCTAGACCGTAATGATCAGTGTCTAATACTTCTTCGGCTTTGGACAGATCACGCTTGATTTTTGAACGCTTCTTCCAAGGTACTGATGTCATCCAATCAATGTAGCTGCGAACAACTGTCGCCTCTGCTGACATCGGTGACATCATTTTTAACTTGTTCAATTCAGCTAAAGTTTTATCTTTAGCTTCTGATGGCATTTGAGCTTCTTCAACTTTCTTACCAAGCACTTCAAATTCGTCTTGGCCTTCGTCTAAATCACCGAGTTCTTTTTGAATGGCTTTCATTTGCTCATTCAAGTAATACTCACGCTGACTCTTTTCCATCTGCTTTTTAACACGAGAACGAATACGTTTTTCAACTTGTAATAAGTCGATTTCCGCTTCCATCATGCTCATTAGGTATTCAAGGCGCTCTGATACATTAAACATCTCAAGCACTGACTGCTTGTCGCCAAGCTTAAGCGGCATATGTGCAGCCATTGTATCTGCAAGACGAGCCGCCTCTTCAATACCAGAAAGCGAAGTTAATACTTCAGGCGGAATCTTTTTATTCAGCTTGATGTAACCTTCAAATTGGCCAATGGCGCTACGTACAAGTACTTCTTCTTCTTTGCTGTCTAGCTCACCAGAATCTTTATGGCCAGCTACCGCAACAAAGTACTCATCTTCTTGGGTAAACTTTTCTATGACTGCACGCTTTCCACCTTCAACCAATACTTTTACTGTGCCGTCGGGTAATTTAAGCAGTTGCAGAATTGAAGCAACGGTACCAACATCGAAAATGTCATCTGTAGTCGGTTCGTCAAGATCGGCGTCGCGCTGGGCAACAAGGATAATCTGTTTATCCTGCTCCATTGCTGCTTCTAGACAACGAATTGATTTTTCGCGGCCTATGAACAACGGAATAACCATGTGAGGGTAAACTACCACATCTCTCAGTGGTAATACGGGAAGTTCGATATGCGCTTCACTCTCTTGGGTCATATTGCAATTCCGTATGATGAAATGAGTTATTAAGAGTATATTGGGATTGAAATTGCCGTTTCAATACCAGATTGCTAAAAAAGCTGATTGCTAAGAGCTGTTACGTTAAATTTTAAGCGATGATATTCAAGTTTCATTAAACATGGACAAGGTATCCTGCCATTTCACTCTACAGTGTAGGCTTTGGAATTGAAAATGAAAACACTACTTCTTGGTATCAGCTTAATTTTTAGTCTATTGAGTTTCCCTTCTCATGCATTTGAATCATGGCGCAGCTATATAGATGGCCGTGTTGATGGTCTAACTTATTATTTAGTTAAAGAAACGTACCACAAACTTAAATATAAATACCCTAACATCGACAAAAATGCGACAGCTTATGATTTAGGTTGTCGCTCTGGAAATGAAGACACATATCTCATTGAAAAAGGTTGGAACGTAAGTTGTATCAATCCAACTACTCGCCCTATAAATATTATGACTCAGAGAGCAAAGGGTTTTCCAGGCCACTTTACTTTTCAACAAGGGCCTCTTTCTAAATTAACAATGAAAGGAAAATATAACTTTGTGTATGCAGTTCGTTCACTGCCATTTGAAAAGGAGGGTGACATGCTAGGTATTTTTCAAACCATTCATGACCACTTAAAGCCTAATGGTGTTTTTGCCTTCACAATGAATGGCCCTGACGCTTCGTTTAATAAAGATGGCAGTACATTTGGTCTTACACCTCAGGAGCTTAAAAATCTAATTAGCGAATCTGATTTTAAAGTCGAAACATTGTTACATAGAAAATATCAGCAAAAAGACTTTTTAGGAGATCTCGAAAAGTGGGATGTCTATGATGTTGTAGTAAGTCTTCGTTAGAACTTATAACAAAAAGCCCAAGACTCAATGCTTGGGCTTTTTATACAAGAATTAAAAATTACTTCTTACGCCATGTTGTACCATTAGCGCCATCTTCAAGAACAACCCCAAGCGCATTTAATCCATCACGTGCTTTATCTGCTGCTGCCCAATCTTTTTCAGTACGAGCACGATTGCGCTCAGCAATTAATGCTTCAATCTCAGCAACTTCATCTTGATTACCTTCTCCTTGGAAGAAAGCTTCAGGTGTCTGCTTTAACAAACCAAGCACATCAGTAAGTTGCTTTAATTTTGCACCTAGGGCATTAGCAGAAGCTACATCTGAACCTTTCAAACGATTGATTTCACGTACCATATCAAACAATATTGAGTAAGCTTCTGGTGTATTAAAGTCATCGTCCATCGCTTCATTAAACTTAGCGACAAATGCCTCAGCTTCTGCAGGTTCAACGCTCAAATCTAAATCTTTAATCGCTGTGTATAAACGTTCAACAGCCGCACGAGCCTGATTCAAATTGTCTTCAGAGTAGTTGATTTGACTGCGATAATGTCCAGACAATAAGAAGTAACGAATCGTTTCAGCATCATAATGAGCAAGAACATCACGAATCGTAAAAAAGTTATCCAATGACTTCGACATTTTCTCTTTGTCGATCATCACCATGCCAGAATGCATCCAATAATTTACGTATGAAGTATCATTTGCGCAGCAAGACTGAGCAATCTCATTTTCATGATGTGGGAACTGAAGATCTGAACCGCCACCATGAATATCAAAATGATTACCTAAGTTTTTGCTGTTCATTGCTGAACATTCAATGTGCCATCCTGGACGTCCTGGTCCCCATGGTGAATCCCATGTTGGTTCACCTGGCTTAGACATTTTCCAAAGAACAAAATCCATTGGGTTTTCTTTAGCGTCTTCAACTTCAACGCGAGCACCGGCTTTAAGTTGCTCTAAATCTTGGCCTGATAAACGACCGTAATCAGCAAAAGATTCCACACGAAACAGTACGTCGCCATTTTCAGCCACATAGGCATGTTCTTTTTCAATTAAACGCTCAATCATTTCGACCATATCAGGGATATGTTCAGTCGCTCTTGGCTCGATATCTGGACGAATCATATTTAAAGCATCAAAATCAGCGTGCATTTCGCCAATTAAGCGCTCTGTTAAGTCATCGCAAGACTCTTTATTTTCATTAGCACGTTTAATAATTTTATCGTCAACATCAGTGATATTGCGATGGTAATCTAAATTGTAGCCACTAAAGCGCAAATAACGTGCAATCATATCGAATGAAACAAAAGTACGGCCATGACCAATGTGACAGAGATCGTAAATAGTTACCCCACACACGTACATGCCAACTTTGTCAGCACGAATCGGTTTAAATTCCTCTTTTTTGCGGGTTAAGCTGTTGTATATTTTCAACATTATCGATCTCTTTATTTTAATGGTCATACATATATTGGAGTCAATTATTGTGAAACTCCAAATCCATGAGCCCGAAAGTTTATCATGTGTGCAGACTTAGTGAATACTTCTCTTTATAGAATTTAGTAGTTAAGTTAAAATTAAGCCTTTATAACTTGATTACAGTATCCAAATGATCACATTACATACCAACTTTGGTGACATTAAAATCACTCTAGACTTTGAAAATGCACCAAAAACGGCTGAAAACTTCATGAAGTACGCAAAAGAAGGTTTCTTCGAAGGTACAGTTTTCCATCGTGTAATCGATGGCTTTATGGTCCAAGGTGGTGGTTTCACTGCTGATATGGAACAAAAGCAAGGTCACGAAGCGATTGAAAATGAAGCGAACAACGGCTTATCAAACAAAATCGGGACTCTTGCAATGGCTCGCACTCAAGCGCCACACTCTGCAAGTTCTCAGTTCTTCATTAACATCAGTGATAACACCTTCTTAGATTTCAAATCAGAAACACTACAAGGCTGGGGTTATTGTGTGTTTGGTGAAGTTACTGAAGGCATGGATGTTGTTGAGAAAATTAAAGGCGTTGCAACTGGCCGCAGTGGTATGCATCAAGACGTGCCGTTAGAGCCTGTTTTAATTGAAAAAGTAACGATCGAAGGCTAAATTCTTTAGATGACGACTTTATTTATTGGAGATCTTCACTTAAGTGATGATCTCCCTTATATCACCAAAGCTTTTTACCATTTTTTAGAGACTCAAGCTCATAAAGCTGAGGCTCTGTATATTCTTGGTGATCTCTTTGAAATTTGGTTAGGCGATGACGTAGCAGACGATTTGGCACTTGAAGTCGCCGAAAAGTTGAAAGCAACATCACGTTATACTCCCATCTATTTCATTAACGGAAATCGTGATTTTCTATTGAGCCATCAATATGCAAAATTATCTGGGATGAAGATACTACCAGAGGTTCACACCATTAACCTTTATGGTAAAAAAACGGTGCTCCTTCATGGTGATACATTGTGCACATTAGATGAGGAATACCAAAAATTCCGTAAGCTAAGAAACAACCCAGCCATACGTTGGATTTATACGACGATGCCAAGTGGTGTTCGACGACTAATCGCTAAAAATGTTCGTGGTAAAAGTAAAAAAGCAAATAAATCCAAGAGCATGAAAATTATGGATGTTACACCATCAGCCGTAAAACAGTTAATGCTTGAAACTAACACCACGCAGATGATTCATGGCCATACTCACAGACCAGGCTTTAGCAATGTTGTTGAAGGAAAAGAGCGCATTGTCGTTGGTGATTGGTACGATGAAGGCAGCGTGTTAGAAGTTTCGCCTGATGGAGCGATGTTAACGACACTGCCGTTTTGATATTTTTTATGATTCTTTCTTGTATTGAGGAAGCGGCTCCATATATACCCCTAGTTCTAGCTGACTAGCTAAATTCTCTAGCGCTTTTCTCGATTCTTCCATATACACAATTGAATCTTTTATTGTTTTAGCTCTATCCCACTTTTTCTCAACTCCAGCGCTGACAGCGTCTTCTCTAGTAGCCATAGTATGGACATCCCTTTCTGTTAAATCGGGCTTTTGTGGTAGCTCTCTCGATAAAATTCTACTCGCATAATGCAAGCTCTGAATTTGTTTTTGTGCAACCTCATCCACTGATTCAATACTAAATACATGATTCATCTGTTTAGTAAATGTACCTAACTTTGTAAAGTCTTTCGTAAATAAATCAAACTTTGGTTTCTTTTTATCTTCAGGATCGACTCTATAGGTAGTTAGAGCTAATGAATCATCACAATATTTTCGAACTTCTGCACTCATACTCGGAGCTTTAGCTTCCGCTTGAGTGAACTGATTCATGGACCTCAATGGAATTGAAAGACTAGCTGAAAAAGACTGCTCTAAATCTCTTTCAGTAGCAGCTTCTTTTAAAGGCTTTACAAGCGTACCACCTTTCGCATTTGGTAAGACTGAAGCTCCCCCAACTAACCCACTTTGTTTCGTTTTTTGGTTTTCTGCCGATTGTTCTTGATGAATCAATTCCACATCTTGTTCTAACTGACGAACATTTACTCCATGTGTAAACCATACACTATTTTTTAAATGGCTAGTAACATCAGCTCCCATTTTAAAATCATCATCACATTCTATATATGCATAATAACGTAATCCACTTGCACACTGTTCAGCCGTTAAATCTGGTTCAAGAGGATTTTTCTTGTTATTCGCATCCATTGAAACTTCGTTGAGCTTATTTAGTATAATCCAGTTTAACTCTGTCGGCTTTTCATCAGCTTGAGCTCTTTTGAATATCGTTTTCCCTGAATAACTTTCACTCATGTATTTTTTTCCATTTGCCCCAGAAACAACCTCAAATGAAACTTCTTTCGTAAATAGTTTATTTGCAGGAAATGGTACTAAGCCTTCTTGATATGCCTCGTTCCAATTCTCAAGAAAAGTTTGATCACTAATACTAGTATCCATAAATTGGTTGTTTAGCTCTTTGTATTTACTCATAACTTCTTTACTATGAGTCGACTTAGAGAGTTTATTTTCTGTGGGCTCAGAAACTGAACAAAAAGAAGTGTGAGCTAGTTGTTGCCTTACGCCTTCAACAGCCATAATTAAACCTCATATATAAATTTAAATTCATATAAGAGGTTAATGCTGTTTTATTATTCACTCTAATTAATTATTTTTAATGTAAAAACACAATATTTTTAGAAAAAAATATCGGTAATTTAACTGGTTATATTATTTGCAATTAGATAGTCGCTACCATAAATAACAGTGCGAGTACCACTTTGATTTTACATATAAACTTTCTGATTTAAATTACTTCAGGTAAATCAAAACTATATAAACAAATACCTAACTCTTTGGCCTTGCATTCTAAAACCGGGATAAGTTCTTTTAAATAAACCTGTGTATGAAGAAGACCTATAAACTTTTCAGTATTAGCACCTGGAAAAAACTCTTTTAATAATTCAGTACTGCTCTTTATGGTTTCAGCAGTCGATACGTCACCTTGTACATTAACATTTAGATCTTTGAAGTCTTGCCTAGCAGGAATATCTCTTTCTAAAACTTTACAAGCCATATGTAATTGAAATAAATCTCTAGCATATTCTTCACTGTAATTTTTTTCAGCTAAAACTTTTTCTACATTACTTGCAAAACCTGATGTTTTAAATGAGTCGGAAAACAAGGAATAAGATGGTGCGTTACGGATGCTTGGATCAAATTTATATGTGGAGTCCAGTAATGCACCTCTTTCGGTGTCAAGGCATAGCTCCGTTTCCATATTCATTTCAGGAGCAATCAATTTAGCTGACGTTCTTGGAACACTTGATTGACATGAATCTTGTAAGGAAGTCATAAGCGATGACGATGTGTCGCACGATAATAGAAAATCATCCCTTTCCCTAGATGGTTGACAAAAATCAATTTGACCTGAACCACATATCATTTGTCTGGGATTGATCTGACTGCTTAATTCAACTTGCTTCTTATTAATTTCTCTTAAGTCACTTAACACATTATAATAGTTTAACTCTCCACTTCGAAAAATTGTTGTTTGATTATTTAAATCTTCAAGGGCGTCCATCCAAAGTCTAGGACCCTCACCTGTTTCAACATGGGCTAAATAATGTAAACAAAGCAAAGCTTGGGTTATATTTTGACTTCGATTAAGTGTAGTTTTATTTAAACTTTGTGTTAACCCATAGAGCTTCCCTTGGACTGAAAACTGAAAAGGAGCAGCAGAGTGTGGGGCAGTAAGAGTCGCTTTTTTATAAGTATCTCCATCTAACATATCTTTAGCATCCAAAGGTACTAATTGAAGATGTCTTGCATTCTCATATTCTTTTCTAAATTCACCTTCTGTAGTTTTAGGTTCTAACCATAGATTATTTAATATCCCGTAATTTTCTTCGATATGTGGATCAAAGGGGGGAATACCTTTACATTCAATAACAGGTTCAAAGCCTGCAAGTGGGATTTTTAAATTAAAACAATCAGGCAATGGTGGCATTGATGAAGGTTCAGCTAATGAAGCTGTAGATTGTCTCACTGCTAGAACTGAACTCGAAGTCGGATACATACCACTTCCCGTAAACGAAGTACTTCTTAATAATTCAGTTTGCGTTCGTCTATGCGCCCCCTCATGAGATCTCGAAGCTCCATCAGGCAGAGACTGAAAACCCATCTGCTGCATTGAATACTCTAAGGGTACCCCTCCTCCTGTAGCCATTTCGTTCACCTTAAATAAAATTAATGAGATTTTAAAAAAGGTTAACCCTCATGATTTAGTAAGCCTAATTAATTAAAATTAACAATTATTGATAGGTAAACTAATCATTAACAGAATATGGAATTGAAAAGCCCAGTTCCCGCTACAAGGAGCTATAAACTTAGTGGCCTGAGATTTTTATAGGTCAGAAAAATATTCTAATGTAGAAACTCAAAAAGTCTTATTAACCAGTTTAAGATTAAATTAACGTTAAACAGGAACTCCACTATGAAACTTAAAGTCAAAGTCATTTGATGAAATAAGCTCTGCTTCAATTTCTCCAAAGCGTTGTACTCTTTCTGAGATATCTTCTCCTGCAATTTCTTCTGCAAGAGATAAATAATCTTGGTAATGTCGAGCTTCACTTCGCAATAATGAAACGTAAAAGTCACCTAGCCGCTTATCAACATGCGGAGCCAGAGCTGCAAAGCGTTCACACGAACGAGCTTCAATGTAAGCACCTATAATCAGCTTATCAATTAACGTATCAGGCTCGTAACTGGTAACGTTTCGAATCATGCCTTTAGCATAACGGCTTGACGTAATGTTTTCATAAGGAACGTTAAACTCTTCCATCAACTCTAACACTTGATAAAAATGGTGTAGCTCTTCTTTTATTAGTAATACCATTTTATCAATCAAGTCTTGTCCATACGGAGTACCTGATTTCGGTAGCATAGATTTAGTTAGGGTATTATGCTTCACTAGCTCACGCCAATCACCCTCTTTACGATAGGCAAAAGCCTCAAAGGGCTTTAGCCACTCTAAAAGAGCATTACCACTTTCTTTATCTACTGCATATTTGCGAATTAAGTACATAGCACTTTGGGCGGCCTTCAACTCACATATTAGGTGGTCTAATAAAATTACCGGTAAATTTTCAGGCTTTATCGCTTCATCAATCCACGCTTGCGGTGTTTCACATTTCAAAAATGATTTAATTGGGGCTAACAACTCTTGCAATTCTTTATCCTAGCTTGCCATTCAACGCTGCGAAATAGTAACACAATCGCCCATGAATAAGTGCCCTATAGGCAGTGTCAATTCAACACACACAACCAAAGCTTGAGTGTCATTTAAACATGCACAAAAAATTAACTTCTTGACTAGCCGCCTGTTTTGTTTAATAAATAAACTATATCAAATAAAAACTGATATAGAACTTGTCAGGCTGACAAGTCGTAGTGGTAGTAAAGACGTGCGATTGTCTAAACCATTATTTACTGGGAGTTGGTTAAGGCAATTGATGGCCATATTCGATGTAGTAGGTGCACAAACATTGGCACCGGAAATCAGTGAATAATGAAAAAGGATAATTATAATGATCTTGAACCACCTCATGGGTTTATACACTCACCCGAAAAAAGAGTGGCACACTATTGAACAAAACCATGAGTCACTCACGAGTAGCTTAAGTCATGTAATCTTCGTCGCATTGATACCTGCGATCTGTGCCTATATTGGAGCCGCTCATATTGGTTGGAACCCAGCAGTTGACGGTGATAAATTATTCTTAACCGATCAAAGCGCAGTATTGATGTCCGTCGGTATGTATTTTGGTTTAATTGCAGGTGTATTCGCACTTGCTTATCTTGCATTTTGGATGGCAAGAACATTTGATGCCAAGCCTAGTTTTACGCAAACCCTAGAACTCGCTTCTTACACTGCAACACCATTATTTATGGTTGGTCTTTCAGCACTCTATCCTGAGCTTTGGTTTATGATGGTGGTGGCTCTGGTCGGAATTACTTATTCAGTTTACTTACTGTATACAGGCGTACCTATCATCATGAATATTCCCGAAGAAAAAGGTTTTATCTATGCAAGCTCGGTAGTAACTTGCGGCCTTTGCTTACTTGTTGCATTAATGGCAGCGAGTGTAATTTTATGGAGTAATGGTTTTGGGCCTGAAATAGCCAATTTTTAGCTCTAATTGAAAGTAATTTAGTGACAAAAATGCCAGTCCATTGACTGGCATTTTTAATATTAACTGAGTCTAAATCTAACCTGCAAAAGTGTCTCTTAATGCTACGGTTAAGTTAAATACTAAATTATCTGCTGATGAGTCTTTATTATCAGCACAGTAATAACCTTCACGTTCAAACTGATAAGCCTTTTCAACTTCAGCACTAACTAGGCTCGGCTCAACGACACCTTGCTTAATGACTAGTGAATCAGGGTTGATGATGTCATCAATCGATTCTGCTGCAGCAGGATTCGCATCTGTAAAAAGACTGTCGTAAACACGGAATTCAGCTGGTTTAGCATGAGTTGCTTCAACCCAATGAATAACACCTTTCACTTTACGACCATCAGCTGGATTTTTACCCAGTGTTTCAGGATCATAAGTACAGTAAACGGTCGTTACGTTTCCATCTACGTCTTTGTCACAACGTTCAGCTTTAATCACATAAGCATTACGCAGGCGGACTTCTTTATCAAGCACCAAGCGTTTGTACTTTTTGTTGGCTTCTTCACGAAAGTCAGCTGCATCGATATAAAGCTCACGACCAAATGGTAATTCACGGACACCTAATTCTTCTTTGTTAGGATGTACAGGCGCATTCAGCATTTCAACTTGTGCTTCATCGTAGTTTTCGATGATAACCTTAATCGGTTCTAACACTGCCATTGCACGCGGTGCATTTTCATTTAAGTCATCACGAATACAGGCGTTGAGCATACCAACTTCAACTAAGTTTTCCATCTTAGTTACGCCAATTCTTTCACAAAACTCACGAATTGAACCCGGTGTATAACCACGTCGACGTAAGCCTGCAATCGTTGGCATGCGAGGATCATCCCAGCCAGATACAAAATTACGCTCAACCAAATCATTTAACTTTCGTTTAGACATCAAAGTGTATTCAATATTTAAACGTGAAAATTCGTATTGATGTGTACGACTTGGTTTATTGAAATCGTCTAAATGATCTAAAATCCAATCATAAACACGGCGGTTATCTTGAAATTCTAGTGTACATAAAGAGTGAGTAATGTTTTCAAGTGCATCCGAAATACAATGTGTAAAATCGTACATTGGATAAATGCACCATTTATCACCCGTTTGATGATGTTCAACAAAGCGCACTCGATAAATAATTGGATCTCGCATACACATGAAAGATGATGCCATATCGATCTTTGCACGTAATGCACACTCGCCTTCTTTAAATTCGCCTTTACGCATTTTTTCAAATAACGCTAAATTTTCTTCAGGCGTAGTATCTCTATAAGGACTGTTTTTTCCAGGTTCTTTTAACGTACCACGATACTCTCGTGTTTCATCCGCATTTAAAAAGCAAACGTACGCTAAGCCTTTATTTATTAACTCAACAGCATAATCATGTAACTGGTCAAAGTAATTTGAAGAATAACGAATATCGCCTTCCCATTGGAAACCTAACCATTTCACGTCTTCCTGAATCGAATTTACATAATCGATGTCTTCTTTTTCAGGGTTAGTATCATCAAAACGTAAGTTACATTTTCCCTGGTAGTCTTTAGCGATACCAAAGTTTAAGCAAATAGATTTTGCATGACCGATATGCAAGAAACCATTTGGTTCTGGTGGGAAACGCGTATGAACTTGACTGTGCTTACCGCTATCAAGATCATTATCTATGATATTACGAATGAAGTTACTCGGACGTACTTCGGTGTCCACATGGTCCATGAAATTCCTCTTTGCGAACTATAAATTGAGACTAAATAACATCGCATGATCCTACAGTTCAGCTGTAGATACAATGCCCCTTTTTAAAATCTTTGATAAAAAAAGCGACCATATGGTCGCTTTTTTCAAATATCGAATAAATTTTAGATTATTCTGCGACAATTCTGACATTTGGAATTATCTGTTGGGCTTTTTTGCCCTTCTTTTTTAGCCATAAATAAAAGACGTACAGTGCAACTATGAAGAAGACAACCCAAGCCACGGATTGAATTGGATGCTCTTTAATCGTCAATAACTGATAACAAATGGTTGCACTACCGTAAGCTAAACCTAACGTCCAAAATGCAGCAAATCTTGCCCATTTAGCCCCAAATTCGCTGACTAAGGCACCAAGCGCAGCTACACAAGGTGTATAAAGTAAGATAAAGAGTAGGTACGAGAACGCCGCAGCTTCTGACCCAAACCCTTTTTGGATCGCCGCATAAGTTGTTGTATCAACTTCTTGCTCTTCTGCAGCTTTATTTAAATCAGTTACATCACCCACATCCATTGACAATGGATCTTCAAACTTAATCCCAAATAAATTTGCAGGAATGGTTTTAGCGGCTTCTGTAAAGCTTTCACTCAACGGTGTTAATTGATCATCACTTGCTGAAGGGCTGTATAAGTTATTCAAAGTACCAACAACCACTTCTTTAGCAAATACGCCAGTAATAATACCAACTGTCGCTTGCCAATTATCTTCTTTCAAGCCTAGTGGTTCAAACACTGGCGTGACTTTTTGGCTGGCAACACTTAATACTGAATTACTGGTATCTTCATTACCAAATGAACCATCAACACCAATTGCGTTAATAAAGTTCAAAATAGTCACTACGATTACTATCGTTTTACCTGCACCAAATAAAAAGCTCTTTGTTCTCTGCCAAGTTCTTCGCATTACAGGCATAAATTTAGGCATTTCGTAGTCAGGAAGCTCCATAACAGCTGTGCTACTTTCACCAGGTAAAACAGTGACACGCAATAATAAACCAGTACCTACAGCAGCAAGAATACCAATGAGATACAAGAGGAACACCATATTCTGACCCGAATGAGGAAAGAATGCGGCTGCAAACAATGCATAAACAGACAAACGAGCGCCACAAGACATAAACGGTGCCATCATACCTGTCACTATACGTTCACGTTCGTTTCCGAGTGTGCGAGTAGCCATAATTGCAGGTACATTACAGCCGAAACCAACAATCATTGGCACGAATGCTTTACCCGGCAATCCAATTTTGCTCATTAGTCCGTCGACGACAAATGCCGCACGAGCCATATAACCAGAACTTTCAAGTAAAGAGAGCACAAGAAACAAGGCTGCAATAACAGGAATAAAGGTAGCAACGGTTTGGATACCTTGGCCCACACCGCCAGCTAATATGGTTACTAACCAAGTAGGCGTGCCGAAATTAGAAAGAAGCGCGCCAAAGTGATCGACAAATAATGCACCCGCTGAAATATCAAAGAAGTCAATAAAAGCACTGCCCACGTTAATACTTAACATGAACATCAAGTACATCATGAATAAGAAAACAGGAATTCCTAGAATTGGATGTAACGCAAACTTGTCAAACTTATCAGTAAAGGTAACCACCTTTTGAGATCTAACCGATTTTGAAATTACTTCATCTATAAACTGATAACGAGCGCTTGCAATGAAAGTTTCAAGATCTTGCCCGCCAGAAGATAAAACTGAAGAATGGCAATCTTGCTTTTTAGTGATGAGTGTAAGTGCATGGCCTCGAGTAGCAGCACCATTCTCAAGTTGTTGAGCTATCTCTCTTTCAACAATTTCATCATATTTAATTGATGAGGTGATTTCTTTAGAACTGTTCTCTAAAGTATCAGCAATGATGGCTTTAACTTTAGCAATGTCTTTTTCATTTTTAGAGCAAACGGCTATAACAGGGCAGCCAAGTCTCGTGCTTAGCTCATCAGTATTTATATCAATATTTCTTTTTAATGCTACATCGTACTTGTTGAGTAAGACAATAACGGGCTCACCAAACTCTAAAAGTTGAGTTGTAAGAAATAAGTGCCGTTCTATATTGCTGGCATCAACAAGGTTGATAATACAATCAACAGTAGTATCCGCTAGGAATTCTTGTGCAATCTTTTCATCAATTGAGCAATCGCAACTTTCATTCGCTGCGGTAAGATCATAAATACCTGGAAGATCGGTAAGATTAATTTTTAAATCATCAAGCTCAAAGCGCCCTGTTTTCTTCTCAACAGTGACACCAGACCAATTACCGACATGTTGATTTGCACCTGTTAATGCATTAAATAAAGTAGATTTTCCAGCATTAGGGTTACCGACGGTAACGCAATTGTACTGCTTACTCATTTAGTCACCTCAATCGCATTAGCTAACTCTGCACGCAAACACAAACGACTACCTCTGACTTCAACTTCTAAGCCACTTCCCATTGGTGCACGTCTGACCATAAGAATTTTTGTCAAAGGTGTAATACCCATTGATAACAACTTACGTTTTATAGATTGGGGCATTTCATCATCCCCGACTCTTGCGACAGTAACGTTGTCACCGGGGTTGAGTTCGCTCAACTTCATTTATTTATTGCCTTGTCACAGGTTTAATCAGAACAACAGGCAAGTTTACCTATTGCGATTTGTGTTTACTTTTAACTGGATCAAGTTCCAGCCTAATCGTTAACGATAATAATTTTCAATTACGATTGCTATTATGTGATAAATAATGAAATTAATAAATAACAAGAAATAAAATGAATCAAAATTAACGATTTTAGTTAAGAAACTGTTCAAACTTTATCTAAAGTTTTCTCCCTAAATGCAGTACAACACTAAATAACACAGTAGGTTATTTCACCAATCAAGCATGATTTAGCCTTTTATTTGTAATTTAGATCACACAACAGAATTAACATCCTTGATGTATTTATTTCTCAGTTTTATAACCTTAAAAACTTAACCATTTCAAAATTAACTTATTGGTGAATATACGCCAAATAGTTTCAATATCTAAAACACAATAATTTTCCGGGAGAAATCAATGCAAGCTAGAGGTGTATTAGCCAAAGCTGTTCGTCTTGCTATGTTCGCAGGCGCTGCTTCTGCGTCTGTCACAGCCACTAATGCTTTTGCAGCAGAAGAAGGTGAGAAGGTAGAACGTATTCAGGTAACTGGTTCAAGAATTAAACGAACGGATCTTGAAACTGCCAACCCAATCACTTCAATCTCTGCTGAAGATCTTTCTAAGCAAGGATTTACAAACGTTCAAGACGCTCTTGAAAATCTTAGCTCAACAACTGGTGCTATTACCACCCAGTCTGTACATGGTTTCACCCCAGCTGCTTCTGCAATTAGCTTGCGTGGTGCAGGCGCAAACAGAACACTAACCTTAATTAATGGTAAGCGCTTAAATCAGTATCCAAAGGCACTCGGTGGTACCAGCAACTTTGTTGATACTGCTAATTTACCAATGGAAGCAGTTGCTCGCATTGAAGTATTGAAATCAGGTGCTTCGGCTATTTATGGCGCAGATGCTGTAGGTGGTGTAGTAAACATCATCTTAAAAAAAGATTTTGAAGGTATTGCACTAAAATATCGTCATGGCGACACAACTCAAGGTGGCGGAATGAATGATAGGTTTGCCTTATCTCTAGGTTCTAGTAACGATAGAGGCAACTTATCTTCCTTCATCGAATTTAGCAGTTCAGAACAACTAAAGGCTACTCAACGTGCTGACTTTGGTTTAGATACGGATAAAGTGCCATACAGTGAATACTCAAGCTACAGCTCATACGGTTCTCGTATCGCTGGCGGCAAGAATACAGGTGGTCAACGCCAACTTACTGCTGACGAATGTACAGCAGGTGAGTTTTTATGGGACGAAGAAAACCTTCGCTGTGGCTATGACCGAACTAAACAGAGAGATTTAGGCCCTAAAAATTATCGTTTTATCAGCACAACAACATTTAATTATGAATTAAACGATGACACTTCCTTCGTTGGTCGTATTGATTTCGCAAAAGCAAAGTCAACGACTCATATCGAGCCTAGCGCTACAAATGATGTAGATGTAATCGTTGATGGCGACGACTTAACCATTAATGTTGATGGTTTGACTAAAACGTATAAAGGCCAAAAGAACGTTGCTCTAGGTGGTGATTTTGCTGACGCTAAAAATGGTGAATACTCATACATTCGTCGTTTGCATGAACTTGGTCAAAGACAAACAGAAACGAATACACAAAACTATTTTGGTAGTTTCGGCTTAGAAGGTATGTTAGCTGATGAGTACAGTTGGGACGCTTCCGTAAATTACGGTAAAACGGATCTTGACCAATTCAACTCAGGTTATACCACGTATCAAAAACTATTTGACTACGTTACTGAAGGTAAATACGGCCAATCTCTACTAGATCCAATCTCAGAAAGTGCTGCATCTGATATGCAATACTCCCCTATTATTCGTGCATCAACAAATCAAACCAACATCCAAGTGAATATCTCGGGTTTTGCATTTGAGTTACCTGCAGGTGATGTCGGTTTTGCCGCAGGTGCTGAGTGGACAGAAATGGAGTATCAGTCGTCTTCAGATTCAGAATCAAGCTCAGGTAACGTTGTTGGTTCAGGTGGCTCATCGGGTGAAGGTAAGCGTCGTTTTTGGGCTGTTTATTCCGAACTAGAAGCGCCACTTTTAGATGAACTCACCATGAATCTAGCACTACGTTACGACAGATACAGTGACTTTGGTGGAAACTTAACGCCTTCAGTCAACTTTGAATACCGTCCAACTGATGAGTTATTGGTGCGTGCTTCTTATAACAAGGTGTTCCGCGCACCAGATATGCAACGAGTGTATGGTGACCCAACAGAAGGGTTTACCCAAGTCATCGATTATAAGCGCTGTGCGGAATTAGGTGGCACGCCAGGTGAAAAAAGTGCTAACAACGAAATCAGCGAAGTATGTAATGAACTACATATTGATTCAACAACAGGTGCGAATAAAGACTTAGACGCAGAAAAAGGCTATTCAGTTAATATTGGTACCGTTTATAGCGACGACGAACTTAATATTTCTGTCGACCTATGGAAGTGGAAGCTTGACGGCATTGTTAGTACGGTAAGTGCGAGTAAAGCGGCCCGTGAATATGAAGATTATGAATTCATGATCACTAGAGATGAAGACGGCAAAATCACTCATATCAACTCGACTGCGCGAAACCTTGCCTTCCAAGAAGTTACAGGTCTTGATTTAGAAGCCGGATATGCTTTCGATTTGAATGATCTCGGTGAGCTAAACATTAAAGTTAACGGCTCTTACCTCATTGACTCACAAAGCCAAGTTGATCCTACTGCTGATGCTTTGGATGACATCGCTGAGGGTGGTTTACCAAAATATAAAGGTAATGTGCAATTCACATGGAAGCTGGAAGATTTCCAAACGACCTTAGGTGCATATCATACGGCTCGCCATAGAGGTATCTCATACAGCCCTGATACACCATATGAAACAGCATCACACACAAAATGGAATTTAACTGGTACTTATTATGTAAGTGAAGACATAGTCATTAAATCAGGTGTCATCAATTTATTTAATAAAGCACCAAACTTCGACCCAACATATAAAAGTTGGCCACATTACGACCGTTCATTATTTAATGCACGTGGTAGAGAGTGGTTCGTAGAAACTGAAGTTAAGTTTTAGTTTTATTTGACGAAATAATTTATTAACTAAAAAAAGCGACCGCTCGGTCGCTTTTTTGTTCTGTATGATAAATGTTAAATTAATTTATATTGTTAAATCTTTGAAATTTGTTTCCTGTTATCTCTTTCTTATAAATGCGAAGCAACTGCCACAGTCAAAAAATTTATATTGTGAACAATAGCTCACTCTACCTAATAAAAACCAAATTATCGCTTAAAATACCATCAAACGATCTTATTTCTTGATTTTTTACCCACCCAACTCAATAAAACAAATAAAAAACAATTAGTAAACATATTAAAAACATTTACACATATTAATTATCATTAAATGTTAATTAAACATGATTAATATGTATAAAAAGCACTTTATTAAACATTTATTTAACTTTATCAAGTGATTGTTTATATATTTGTTAATTTTTAACATATTCAAAACCACGTTTAATAAGATATACAAAGTTGAAGCCATATTAGTTATATGTTTATATCCGGTTATGCGAACAATATTTATGTTTTATTAACTTATTTAACTTTTTTCATAAATAAGCAGTTCTCATAAATAAAAATAAAAAACATAAAAAATTAATCACACATTAAAACAGTGATTGATAGGGAGTAATATAATGAAAGCTCAAGATGTATTAACTAAAGCTGTACGCTTAGCATTGTTTGCTGGCGCTTCTTCAGCTGCATTGACGTCAACTGTTACAATGGCAGAAGAAGGTGCAGAAAAAGTAGAACGTATTGCTGTAACAGGCTCTCGTATTCAACGTACTGATATGGAAACAGCTAACCCTGTTGCTGTATTTACTGCCGCTGATATCGAAAAAACGGGTTTTTCTACTGTAGCAGAATTTCTTCGTACAACTGCATCATCAGGTGGATTCAATGAATCATCTACATTAAGCCAAGCAGCTGGCGCATCACGTGTTGGTTTGAAAGGCTTTAGCTCGTCATACACACTAATTCTTCTTAACGGTCGAAGACTGCCTAAGAACTCTGCTGGCGGCGTATTCACTGACGTTAACCAACTACCAATTTCAGCAGTGCAACGTATTGATGTTTTACCTGACGGCGCATCTGCTATTTATGGCTCTGATGCAGTAGCTGGTGTAATTAACATTATTACCAAAAAAGATTTCGAAGGCGTTGATATTAAAGCACGTTATGGTGCAGCTGTAGAGCACATGGATGCAGACGAGAAAAGTCTCTCTATCGTAGCTGGTGCATCAAACGAGACAACTAACATCTTATTCAGCATTGAGCATTTTGATCGTTCTCCTGTTCAAGCTGTAGATCGTGAATTTGGTCGTACTGCTTTAATCGAAGGCCACCGAGGTGGTGACGGTCGCTCAACTTGGGGGATCCCAGGTTCACTTTATCTAGGTTCACTTTCTAAGAAAGACGCAAATGGTAATGTGATTAAGGACGCTGACGGCAATGTCGTTCCTGCAGCACCAATTACAGATGCAAATGATGGTTATGCACCTTGGTCTGATTGCCCGACTGAAAACCATGCATCTAACGGTCGTTGTTATTATGATTTTGCTCCACTGTACCAACTACAACCAAAATCAGATCGTCAATCACTCTTCACTCAGATCACTCACCAAGCATCTGATGACTTAATTCTTGATGGCCAATTCCGTTATACACGTGCTTACACATTGACTTCAAACGCTCCAGCGCCTGGTTCTGTTGAAGTAACGGATAGCCCATACCTATACGACTTTATTCGTAATGACCGTTTCAAAGATGACCCAGAGACAGCTGAAGCTGTAATTCAAGAGCTTAAAGATGGCAATGCTGAAGCTTATGTAGGTCGTCGTTATGTTGACTTCCCTAACCGTGAAAAAGATAACACAAACGAAACATTTGAAGCCGTTATCGGCGCAGAATACTCAATTAATGATGAGTGGGTTGCTGATTTTGATTTAGGTTTCTCTCGCCTAACAAACCGTCAAATTGGTAATGCTGGTCAATTGCTTCGTGCTGATGTTGAAAAGAAATTCGCAGATGGTACTTTAAACCCTTTCATCATCAACGATTGTAGCTCTGAAGAACTTGCACAGGTTTGTAAAGACCTTCAATCTTCAATCCACAGAACTGGTGAGTTCGAGATGTTATTCTCGTCTCTTAACTTCTCTGGTTTCACTGATTTCTCACTACCTGGTGGTGAAGTTGGTATTGCAACTGGTTTAGATTACCGTAAAGAGACATACCGTGACCGTGCTGATACAGCATCAATCAATGGTGATGTTATCGGTGGTGCTGGTTCAAATGGTGGTGGTGAAGCGACTAATAAAGCTGCTTATGTAGAGCTATCTCTTCCTATTATTGAGAACCTTGAGCTGAACGTAGCAGGTCGTTACGATGTTGCTGATTGGGGTGTTTCTGATGCTTCAGAGTTCACCTATTCAGCTAAAGTTTCATATCGTCCAATCGATACTTTATTATTACGTGCATCTTACGGTACTGGCTTCAAAATGCCTGACCTAGATGATTTGTATACTGCTGAGTCTTTTGGTGTGAACAAAGCTGTAGATACTAAGCTATGTCTTGCTAACGGCGGTGAAGACTGTAAGAAGGTTGAACTGAACTCTAAGAGTGGTGGTAACCCTGAGCTACAGCCTGAAACATCTAAATCATTCAACGTTGGTGTTGTTTATGAAGTTACTGACGAACTGTCTTTCTCTATCGACTATTGGTCACTAGAAATTGAAGACGTAATTGGTAGTTTAGCTATTCAAGAAATCTTAGATGCTGAAGCTAAAGGTGAGTTAACACATCTTGTAAAACGTAACGCAGCTGGTCGTTTAGATGATTCTGCAAACAAAGATGTTTTTGTTCAATCAAACCTACAGAACCTAACTGAGCAAAGTGCAACTGGTATCAACTACGATATTCAGTACGCAAGTGAGTTTAGCTTTGGTACATTGAGAGCAAACCTAAGTGCTGAGCAGTTCTTAAGCTTTAAGACACAATCTTCAGCAGTACAGCCTTTATGTGATTGGGTTGCCGATGACGCTTACCGTAAAATTCGTTTCAACGGTGGTGTAGCGCTAGAAAGTGGTGATTTAACGACTTCTGTCAACTTACGTTTCCTTCCTGGTTACAACGATTATGACTCACGCGACACAGCAAACAAGAGCTGTGATCTAGTTGGTCACTATGATGTAGACAGAAAGAACAACGACCTAGGTGATGCACAAGACGTTGCTTCTTATATCCAATTTGACGTAACTACTGCTTACAATATCTCTGATACACAAAAAGTGTCAGTTGGTATTCGTAACTTGTTCGACAAGCAACCAGTATTTAGTACTCCTAATGATTGGCCTTTCTACGACCAAGGTACTTACGACAACATCGGTCGTTTCGTATACTTACAATATGACGTGAAGCTATAATATTAGCTGACTATTGAATGAAGCCTCGCAACTCTTGCGGGGCTTTTTTATAACTAAAACATTGATGAACTAAAATTAACTCCCCTTCTCATCTTACTCTGCGATAATTCGACAAATTGCTTCGAATCACTAATTATCTTATGGGTGAAGTAAATTCAGCGTCTAGCTTTAGAGTTTCATTTACTGACAATAACCAAGTCATTGATGTTGACGATCAAGATAAATCCGCATTTTCAAAAACATGTAACAGCTTTAATGGAGCTTGGCAAAAAGTAACGTTCACGAACGGTAACAAAACTCGCCGTTATGCCGTTAAGTTGGTGAATGACGATGTTGTAGTTGCTGACGCTAATAAGCATCTTAGGCGTTTTAAAAGCCTCTTTTGTTGCTTTTTTAGAGATCAATCACTCTTTAAAAATGTTGCAGAAAAAGTCACAGAGGCAAGAAGAGCTCATGGTTTATCATCAAATCCACCTCAAACAACACCAAGTTTAACACCGACCTTACATTCAACAACACCTGCAGGAGTTTCCCCCTCTTACGATATTAAACCAGAAAGGAACCCTGAAATTTCTAAGGTAGATGCTAAGACACTCACACCAAAAGCAGAGATAGAGCAAAAAGCTATCACTAGTGCGTCACAAATTGCTCCTGTAGCAAAGGAGTTCTGCAAAACAAAGAACCCTGTCTTCGTTTTTGATCTCGACGATACTTTGTATGTAAAAGTGGTTCATGGAGACAGTTACCAAGTAGAAATGGTTGAAAACGATATTAATGATCAGATATTGAGAATTAAGAAAGAATTCCCAGATGCACAGTTTATCGCTATTACCACTAGCGGCATGCCGAAAACTCAAGAAAAAGCAAAACAAAGTAAATTAGATCTGACTCAATTTAATACTATTCATACTATATACACTGGTTTTGGCAAGGGTGGGAATAATTCTCGTCAAGTTAAATATGAACATGAAGGAGCAACATACCTCAATGAAAACCTTTATCTACCATCTCAAACAATAGATGAAGGTTGCGTTGTTTACGACAAAGGGAGCCGCTATTTAACATGTTGTAAACATTTAGGTATCGATCCAACAAACACTGAAGTAATATTTGTTGATGATCAACAACGAGAGCTAGAGTCTATGGCAGTAATGGCCAATGAAAAAAATATTCGGCTTCTTAATTTACATTATAAAGGCGCAGCACTTAAACATGCTGACAGCTTAAAGATTGATAGTCAGAGGAATGCAGGTTTAAACGAAATCGACAAGGCCAAAGCTCTGAGAGATGCTGGCAGGGACGTAATAGAGTATGCAAACTTAAAAGCTGAGTCAGGTAACACCATAGACTTTTTGGAACTCGAAAAGTACTTAGGCATGATAGAAGCACATATCGCTAACCTAGATAAAGACGACCAACCATCAACAATCGAAGCTACTAATGAATTTATCTTAACTTATAAAGATCAGTTAGAAGGACGTGAAACAATTGAAGAGTACAAATTGAGAAAATTAGATAAGTAACAAGAAATGTTACTTTTAACAGCTTTTAAAATTTGGTATCTGAAACAGATTCCAAAAAAATTGGTATCCCCTAGGGGATT
>NZ_JBWQOH010000008.1:0-160968 GCF_056591695.1 Parashewanella sp. 2304DJ23-3 | reverse complement strand
ACCTGTCGAGTACGAACAGGCATTAATTTAGAATGGAGCGTGTCCATTTTATCGGGGCAAGATCACAAATACTGGTTGGCTCCTACGCTGCGCTTCGGATTATAGCCAACCAGCATCTGCCTGTTAAGCGGGCGTTATACATTTCTCAAGGATGACTATGAATTTAAGGATATTATTATTCGCACTGTTGCTTATAAGCTGCTCTAAAGTAACTCCTGAGTTTGAACAATTAGCTGTTGAAATTTCAAATGAGAAATCTGCAAATCTCGATTCAGGAAACTGGCAAGTTGGTGGCAACTTGCAATCTGCAAATGCTATAGAATGGCAAAAGGCTTCTTTTCAAAATAAAAGAGCAACTTGCAGTACTTTTTTATCGGCCCTAATTCAGCAAAACAAACTATATGTAACAGATAAATCTGATAAAAACATTAAAACTATGTCAGAAAAACTTGTGCATATATTAAATGAGCGCTTTAAAATGTCTGGAAACGCAGTTGAGAATGAGACTTCATTTAAACACTTATTAGTAAGTCATGAAGCTCTAAAAGCAATAAAGTCATTAAACTGGCTCAAAAACGTATAACAAGTTCAACAGGACAAATACTGTTTAGCTTTTGTCACTTCGTTCCAAAATTATAGCTAAGCATTATTTGCCTGTTATTGTGGGCGTTATGTTTCAAGGCAGGGATATGAGATATTTTTTGAGTATTGTTCTTTTAATCAGCTCCTTTCATTTAACTGCTAATGAAATTTGCTCTGAGGAAGTCAAGAAAGAGATTGAATTTAACTTAATTAAAGAAAACGGAATAGTAAATACTTTTCATGTTATTTGGACAATCTCTCAATACCGAAAAGGTGCTTTTGAAGCTGGAGCGCTGGAATTGGTTGAGGAGATGGATAGGGGGATTTATTTCAAAGCTGACTTAATTCTTGAGTTGATTGAGATTCACCCATCACCTAATTATGATAAATTATTAAGTGCATTTGACCAATTATTCAAAGACACGTCCTACTATAAATTGACGTGGAGTGGCGAAGAAATGAGTGAAATCAACAAAAAGTTAGAAATAATTAAGTCAAAAGTAAAAACATAACAAGCCGTTCTAGCAGACAAATTCTGGTTGGCTTTTGTCCTTGCGCTCCAAAATTTTAGCTAACCACAATTTGTCTGTTAAGCGTGCGTTAGGTTTTTATTTGATTTACATACCTTTTTTATAGTAAAACTATCTATGCTCAATTAATAAAGGAATAATCATGGATGATTTAAATAAGACAATTAGCTCGAATCGGCAAGTTATTTCAAAGAAATCCTGGGTTGCGTACGTTAAGCCTTTGCTAATACTTTTCATAGTGTTCATTTTCTTAATTGGCTTTCACTTTTTGCTTGGGATTATCCCAATATTATTATCAATATTGGTTATTTTGAATATTCGAAGTGTAGAGCTATATATTGATGATAATGGTGTTTGGATCTACAGCGGAATATTTCCTTGGAATAAGGGCTCTTCGGGTGTCAAATGGAGAGACCTTGATGAAGCGGTTTATTATACTGGGTTCTTCAGTTGGCTGGTTAAATCATATACGGTAAAAATTAGTCACAGATTCACCAAAGATAGCGAAATTGTTTTAACAAATATGAAATCAGGTGAAAAAGCTGTACCTTTAATTAATGAATACCATAAAGTATCAATCAATAGAATTGTAGAGGCTTAGTATCAAGTTTAATGTACGACAGGGACAAATTCTGTTTGGCTTTTGTCACTGCGCTCCAAAATTATAGCAAAATATAATTTGCCTGTTAAGGCGGGCGTTAGGTAACTAAATGAGTAGTGTTGCAGCTCAAACAACGAAGTTTTATCAAGAGGTTTCTGAAAAGCAGGTTATATGGTTCGGAGAACTTCAAGGTGAAAATTTTTTAGAATTGGAACTAAAAAATGATTTAGTCTCTATACCATTCTGGTCTTCAAAATCTAGATTGGAAAGGCTCAAAAAGTTGAACCATGAGTTATTGAGTGGTGTTGAAGTGCGAGGTGCTACATGGGAACAGTTTAAAGAGTCATTTGTCCCATTAATAAAATCAAAAAATAGAAAAGTAAATATAAATCTATGTGGTAAAAATCTGGTTGGTTATGACTTTGATGTTGAATCAGTGGTCAAGCAAGTTGAAGCGCATTTATAGTAGTGGTGTAAAGCATCGAAAATATGTACATCCGGGAGCGTTCTGACAAGGCATTCAATCGAAAAATACTTGTTGGCTTTTTTCTCTACGCTACAAAGTTATTGCAAACAACCATTCTTCGTTTAATGCGACGTTATGTGCCGTCACTTGACGGTGACATATAAAGTTATTTTGTAGCTCCAATTTCAATGTTTTAGAAGCTACAATTTGTTGTTTATGCTTGTAATCTCAAAGTTTGATTGCGGTTATTGGCGGTAGCGTGTTTAACAGGTTATCGTAAAGCAAAATTTAGTTGTATTTGTATCGTGGCGGTCTCGTGTTTAGAGGCGTGGTAAAATTTTTTATTGGCGGTTGTAGCGAGAGTATTTTTCCGTAGTAAGAGTTAGGTGTAATAGGTTTACTTAATAATTTGATTAACAACAAAGATGAAAGGAACTCGAAATGAAAAAACTGATTTTATCGATTTTTTTAATAGGAATTTGTACAAATTTAAGTGCAACCGAGTTAGAAAGCGGAGTCACTAAATACACTGAAAGCTCTATAAAACAGTTAAAATTGAGTTCAATGAGTGATCTGCTTGTCAATTATTTCAATGAAAATAAGTTATCACCTCAAGCAATTAATAAAATTACATATTTGGCTGATGGCCAATTAACACAAAAGTCAACGGAAGAAAAAAATAGTTTACAATCGGCTGAGACTGTTGAGTTGCTACTCAAAAATAAAACACTAATTGTCAATGTCATAAGTCGTAAAAACACATAGCAAGGCAATTAACTGGACAAATACTGGTTGGTCTTTGCCGCTTAATGCGGTGTTAGCTTTCCTCGGAGGAAACTTTGAAATACCTATTATTTATTCTGATGTTATTTTCTGTAAATGTTGTTGCAGATGATGCACAAGAATTTAGCGACTTGGTAAAACCTGTATTCGATTCAATAGAAAAGGGTGAATTTGAAAGTATAGCCTCTACAGCTTTATCAAGAGGGACTGTTATTAAATATATTAGCCCTGCTTCACTCGAAAAAACAGATGGTGATTTTGCAAACTTACTAAAAGCATTTGGGAAGTACTATTCTAATAAGTTGATTCATGAGCAAGGAATTGAAGGCGATTATTGGGCAAGATGGTATCTTATGAAGTTTGAGAGGCAACCTGTTATCTTGTATTTTGAATTTTATAAACCTAACGATAAATGGGGTATCAATGCCTTGGAAGTCAAAACGGATATTGATGATAAAATTGAAGAAGCAGGTGACTACAAAATAAGTGTTATTGGCTTAAATGACAAAAGCTAATAAGGCAATCAACAGGAAAAATTCTGGTTGGCTTTGTCGCTGCGCTCTAAATTTTAGCCTACCACCACTCGCCTGTTAAGCGGGCGTTAAACACTAAGAAAAGTATGCAGAATAATTGTCTTAAGTCTCTAATTATCGGCTCTACACTCGGAGTAATCATTGGGGTTTCCGGGATAAGTAATTCAAATAACGGACTCTTTATCTCACTAATTGCTTGTATTTTATTTGGTTTAATAACCGTTATAGTGTTTCCCATTAAACCTAACCTTTATAGTTTGGTAATAACGTTTATTACAGGCTTCACGTTGTGCCTATTTTATGGCCTAGAAAGTAGCGTAATTTATACGGTTGTGGTTGCAAGCATTTATGCTCTATTTTCCGTTCAGTTTTTTATGGCTTTCAAAACTGTAACTGACAATGTACAGTTTCTGTTGGAAAAGTTTATAAATAAGAAGTAGTTCGCATACAAGCGCTTCAACAAAGACAAATACTGGTTAGCTCCTACACTGCACTTCAGATTATAGTCAACCAGCATTTGCCCGTTAATTGAGCGTTAACTGTAAAATAAAACATCAATGTTTAACTTAGAGAACAATAAATATAAAAAAGGATTAACTTTATGATTTTCTCCACCGCAGAATTAGAAGGGAGAGAAAACTATCAACTGTTAAGTGGTGGCGTGACCCCAAGAGCAATAGCTTGGATCAGTACTCGTTCAATAGATAATATCGATAATATCGCACCTTTCTCATTTTTTACGGTTGCTAGCTGCAACCCACCAGTGCTTTTGTATACCCAGATCACACAGAGAAGTGGCCTTGATAAAGACACTCTAAATAATCTGATAGAAACTAAAGAATGTGTCGTAAATATTGTTTGCAATGAGCTATTAGAGAAAATGAATATGACTAGTGCAAGTCTTCCACCAGAAGAGAGTGAGTTTGACTTTGCTAATTTAGAATCATGCACAAGTTCTGTCGTAAAATCTTTTTCGGTTAAAGATTCACCCGTCCGTTATGAATGCACGCTCAGGGAAGTCATTCCAGTGAGTGATTTACCCGCAGGAGGGCAGATCATTTTACTAAATGTTCAATCCGTATATGTCAGAGATGACTTACTTTCAGATGGTAAAATCGATCAGGGCAGATTAATGACAGTAGGTAAAATCGGTGGCGACTTTTACAGCTTGTCATCAGATAAAACTGAATTTTCTCGCCCTGAATAAACCCATGGAACATACAGCTTATAAGCAAATCAAGGTTATATCTACGGTATATCTGATTCAGACGTTTGAGGAATAAATTTTGAGATGGAGCTTGATTCTACTATTCGGATTTTCATTGGCAGCTAATGCAATTATCATGCGGCATGATGTTGAGGATGAGAATTATATAAATTTTGCTAAAGGCAACCATTCAGTTGTCACTTTTTATGGGAATTATAAAGGTAAAAAAATAGTTGATGGAACAGGAACGTTGATTTCAGAAAACTGGGTAGTTACCGCTGCTCATGTTGCTAATTACCTTGTCATCAATGGAAAAGTACGGTTTCAAGATTCCAGCTACAAAATAAAATCGATTGTTAAACATCCTAAGTGGCAAAACAAGCAATTTCCTTATGATATTGCACTCGTGCAGTTACAATCTTCGGTTCTTAAAGGAAAGCCTGCTGCATTATACGGCAATGATGATGAACTCAATAAAACGGTAATGTTTATTGGACGTGGAGACTATGGTTCGGGTAAATGCGGAATCTTGGGTGCTGATGACACTTTAAGAGCAGCTCAAAATGTTGTCACAGGCATTGACGGACAGTGGGTTCAATTCAAATTTGACTCTGGTAATAATGCGTTACCTTTAGAAGGCATTAGTGGTCCCGGTGACTCTGGAGGCCCAGCTTTACTAAAGGTTAACGATACTTTATACATTATCGGGGTAAGCTCATGGCAAAACGCAGAATCAACAGAGTGGCAAGAAGCTAAATACGGAGTAATTGAAAACTACTCTCGAATTTCTTATTTTAAAACTTGGATTGAAAAAACTATGACGCAATATTCCTCTAATAAGCCAATTAAGTCTGACGCATAAAGCTAGGGGCGTGCTGATTCTTCGTTTTGTTTAGCTCTACTTACCGCTTAATTAGGACGTTAGTACGCTAGGTGAGTTCTTACCTCTTGGAGTTAAAATGACAAGAATTTTATTTTTATTGGCTTTTTTAATGTTTGGGAATTTAGCTGCCAAACAACAAGTTGATGTTAACTTCACACCTAAAAATCAAGTTAAATTTATTTCCACCTCCCCAAAAGTGCTTGTAGATGAAGCTCATAATAATTTTCATACGTTGAATGGAAGATATAAACCTTTTGCTAAAGTACTTAAAAGTGCAGGGTTTACTGTTGATAGTAATATTCAAAAATTCACATCTAACTCCCTTGAGAATGTAGATGTTTTAGTGATCGCCAATGCTTTAAACGAGAAAAATGTCAATAATCATGATTTACCTAATTACACTGCTTTCACTCGAGCCGAAATAGAAGTAATTCATCACTGGGTTAAAAATGGGGGATCTTTGTTATTAATCGCAGATCACCTTCCATGGCCAAAAGCTTCTGAATCACTCGCAGCTACTTTTGGCTTTCAATTCAGTAATAGTTATGTTGAAGTTATTGGAACTCGTGAACAGTATTTTGAAATAGCAGACCGTAGTTTAGCTCATCACAGTATTACTCATGGAACTGATAAGGTTAAAGCAATAACTAAAGTTCGTGGTTTTATGGGGCAAGCTTTTTTGAGTCCTCCTACAGCTAAGCCTTTGCTTGTCTTTACTAAAGAAGCTGTTGCTTATATGCCTTCAAAGGCTTGGGATATAAATGGTAATACTCCAACCATATCAGTACACGAGTGGCATCAAGGAGCTACTCTAGAGTTCTTCAAAGGTAGAGTTGCCGTATTTGGTGAAGCAGGTATGTTTACAGCTCAGATTGATAGTGATGAAACGGGACAATGGAAAATGGGGATGAATGCTAAAGGTGCAGAACAAAATGAGCAGTTTCTTTTGAACACTCTATTATGGTTATCAGGCTCTTTATAGTCGTACGCTAACGAGTTACTTAAAAGAACAAAAAACAGTTGTTTTTTTCTCCATCGTCGCTTACTTTTTACCAACTATTAATTGCCTCTTAGTGAGGCGTATATGACTAAAGCAAACTTGCGATATCACTGTTAAATCTAAAGGAATAGAATGAATATTAGTATGTCACTAATGCCATACATTTTACTTATTACAGGTGTTATGCCGGCATTATTAGCTATGAGATTAGCAAAAAAACAAAACCGATCAGTTTTAACGTCAGGTGTTGTTACTTTTACATTAGGTTTTAGTTGGGTTGGAGGCTGGATATATTTGGCAATTATGAACCTTTTAGCACCAAAGTCAGTTGAAAAGTAGGCGAATATTGGTTGCTTTTTGTCACTTGGTTCCAAATTTTAGTCAAACATTTATATGACCACCTGTAAGGGGGCTACATCAAAGATGTATCAAGGATATATGAAACTGACTGAAGTTTCTCAACCAAACAAAAGCAATTTTGAAGCTTTGAAAAATGGTTTAAACGGATATAACGAAGAACATATCGGTTCTGTTCTACGAGAAAAAGTGTCTTCTTTTGTAAAGGATGATAACAACAAAACCGTTGGCGGAATTCTGGGTGAAATAAATTGGGCTAGTTGTACATCGAAGGTTTGTGGATTTCTGACTCTGTCCGTTCAAATTGTCCGTTTAAATGGACTTGGAACTGAATTACTTAAAAAAATGGTAGATATTTAACACAGAAAAAATTGATTGGCTCCTACGCTTCGATTCGGATTTCAGTCATGATTCAAATAAGGAATAGTTATGAATAATGATATCAAGGGATTTTGCATGTTTTTAGGACTAATAGGGATAGGATATGTTGCTTTATTGATACTCATCGCATTCGTAACTGGGGCAAAGGTTGTTAAGAGTATTATGTTCATTTCTATTTTTTCGTCATTTTTAATCAGTTTAGGTTTAGCTCCACAAATAAAGAACCGTTTATCTTGTTATCTTAAGTTATTAACCTACAAGCAATTCGCATAAAAGGGGCATTGGGCTAGGTGGGGTTCTTATGAAATCTGAGAAGTAACCTTTGATTTGGTATTTCAAAATTTATAATCCAAATGATCTACCTAATGTTCTTGAGGTACCAACATTTACAGAGTAATGGGATGGTAATGCAGAAGGGTATTCAATTATAAATTGACAACATAACCATAAGTACAATAAAACAATTAGCGTACGAATTTTGTTCTAGAACTTTCAAATTAAATCTATGCACCATTTTTCGATAATGGTGTTGTAGATTGAAATACTCAGCCATTTAAGGCATCTTATTTTTGTAATAGATAAATAAGCACCAACCGATACTGAGTGTCTTTTTGTTACTGGTTGGGGTTGAACTATGTAATTACCGTATCGATGAATGATCGCCGAATGATCAGATTTAAACTTAGTTTAAAGCTACGCAATGCTCGTTAATGATGGTGGCACTATTATTACAAGGAAGTGATTATGAAAAAATTTCTAGCTATTTCTTTTACAGTTTTTGTTATGTTCGGGTGTAAATCAACTGTTCAAGATATGGAGCAATCAACGGAAGCTCAATATCTTGACTTAAGTAAGAACCTAGACCGGAAGGCAGTTAAAGAATATTGGGAAGTAAAAAAAGAATTTATTTCTGGTTATCCAACATCTGCTGCAAAAAAAAGGATGTCCGGTTGTGTAGATATTCTGGCGGGAATTGATTCCAGAGGCGAGTTATCTGTTGCAAAAATTAAGAAGTCATTTCCTGAAGGTGTTTTTGATGAACATGCATTAGCTTCTCTTGCTAAATGGAAGTGGAAGCCTACAAAAAATAATTCATCAAGACAGCCTGTATTGCACTTAATCCAATTAGATTTCACTGTTAGACCCACGAAAAATAAGAGTGAATATACTGCAAATTGCACTCAAGCTAAGCATAGCGTTTAATCAGCGCTTCCTAGAAGCCAAGTATGGCTTGGCTTTTTTATATTTTCCTATAGCTTGTCATTCCAATTTTTATTTATCTAATTAATAAGAGAATGAAGGAATTAAGGGAAAGCTCTGGTGAGCATAAAATGAATTTCAAAGAACTAAATGTAAACCTCAAGTACATAGTAAGTAAATTCAACGAAATCAACGTTCAGTAAAACTGATAGCCAAATATCATCAAGTTAAGTCAATTTTGTTGTATCTTTAAGTGAAGTAGATTTTTAATAGAGCGCTAAAAGCCTATTTAAGGATTTCAGTAAAACTTATGCTTTGTATGGAGTGCCTATGCCTTTTTTTATTATCTCATTAATAATACAAGTTGCTTTAGTCGTTCATATTGTCAAAACAGGCCGAAATACAATGTGGATTTGGCTTGTAATCATGCTGCCTTTAGCGGGAGCAATTGCCTATTTTATTATTGAGGTGTTACCCAGTTTGACGGGCACAAGAACGGCAAGAAAAGCATCTCGAGGCATGGGGAGTTTATTCAATCCTAATAAGTCGTTTAATCTAGCAACAAAAGAATTGGCCGTCTCTGATACCGTTGAGCACAGAATGCATTTGGCAGAAGAATATTTAGAAAAGCTTGAATATCAAAAAGCAAAAGACTTATACGAAAAGTCACTAGTAGGCATTCATGAAGATGATCCTGATCTTATGTACGGTTTAGCCCGAAGTGAATACGGCTTGAAAAACTATAAACATACAAAACAAATCTTGGATGATTTAATCAAACGGAATCCGAAGTATAAAAATCAAGAGGCCCATTTACTTTATGCTCAATCCAATGAGCAATTAGGCAATGAAAGTGAAGCACTTGAAGAGTATAAAGTTTTGTCTGAATATTATTCCGGTGCTGAAGCTAAATACTGCTACGCGAAGCTTTTACAGAAGCAAGGTGATAAAGCACAAGCTAAAATCTTATTCAAAGAGATCATTGACTATTCAAAGCTGTCTTCTCGTCATTATCGAGATCTTAATAAAAAGTGGATTTCATTAGCAAAACAAGAAGTGTAGAATTTTGTTTCACCCTGTCAACGTGCCTTAAGAATGAAGACATTAGCTATTAGATTTAAACCAGGCGCTGATTTAAAGCAGTCGCTTAATACTTTCATCGAGGAATATGCTATTAAAGCTGCGAGTATGATCACATGTGTGGGTAGCCTACAAAATGCGGTTTTACGGTTAGCAAATTCAGATAAAATTTTACGAAAGGATGGTCCATTTGAGATTGTGAGTCTTGTTGGGACATTTAGTTTAAACGGTTGTCATCTACATTGCAGTTTATCTGATGCACAAGGGAATGTAATAGGTGGACATCTGTTAGATGGAAATAAAATATTTACCACTGCTGAAATTGTTATTTTAGAAATGAATCAATATCAGTTCACCAGAGAGCTTGATATTAAAACAGGCTTTGATGAACTGGTAATAAAATCGATTAAAGATTAATTCATGAAAAAGTTACTTGGATCTTTACCTGAGCTGAAGTCGACAGTCAAAATTAGTATGTAAGGCTTCTCTTCTTGAGAACCTTCAGGTTTGTAATTGTAGGTTACATGGATCTGATTGTTCGTTATGTTTTCATTTGGAAGCGTTGCATGTCTCTCACCAAGATCTATTGATCCAATCTTACCTGAAACATAAATTTGGTCACCTTTAAAGCTACATTGAAGTCCAGGTAGTACTGTAGGATACCCTTCAGCTTGGCCTGAACAAGTATATATCTTGCCATCAACATTTGTACCGTTGTAGGTTGCTGATAATGCGTTTGCTGAGAATAAAACAGCACCTGTAAGAATAACTAATTTTAGATTCATTCAAATTAATCCTGCTAATTGAAAACGGGCTAATGCTATCGGAACACAACATTAAATTAAATTTGAATCATGAGGTTGTTAAGCAGATGTACAGTTTGAAGTGGATTTTTTTAGAGTTATTACACTAATAAAAACAGCATCATATGGTCATAATGCTGTTTTTGTTCTATCAATTGCTTACAATGAATGAAAATAATTTTTTATATATTTGTTATCTTCGTTTTCTACGCTTCAAGATAGATCGGTACCATAAATATTTAATAATGGTATAACCTAAAATAGATGAAATTATACCCAATACAGCACAACCTAATAAGAAAGGCGGGCCGATGGTCGCTAGAGATTGCTCTAACCAATGCCAAGTAAGTTCAAAATGTACTTCTTGAGTAGGGTGGTTGAGAATTTTCGTGCCAAGCCAATATGCACCATAAAATAAAAATGGCATGGTTGCTGGGTTGGTTAACCATACCAGTGCTACAGACAAAGGAAGGTTGACATTAAACATGATGGCTGCGCCTGCAGCTAGAATCATTTGGAAAGGTACAGGCACCCATGCGAAAAACAGTCCAACTGCAAATGCACCTGGAGCTGATTTACGATTTAAGTGCCACAAGTTTGGGTTGTGAAGTAACTTTCCGAAAATTTTTAAATGCTTATGATCTCGTATGGTGTTCGGATCAGGCATGTATTTTTTAATTAATTTCTTTGGCATAGGTCAAATTGCTGTTTAAATAGAAAACTATGAATCGTTTTATGTTTGGCTTTTGTGCCACATCATTATCAGCGATTTTCTGGCCATCACTGCTGCCGTTTGCTTATGTTGCTCCAGGAGTAGTATTGCTACTTATTACACTCATGCGAAAGGCATGGGTGATTTCTGGTGCAATAATATCCATTCTCTGGATATCTAGCTTTACTCACTTGCTATTAAATTATCAAATTAATTCAACAACAAACACGATAAACGTTCGTGCTGAAATCATAGCACTTGTGAATCAGGAAAACGAATGGATATCGGCAGATATTCGTTTAATTAATCAGAATTTAATGTTGAAACCCAATCAATTCATGAGAATTTACTGGCGAACAACAAATCCGGCTCAACCTGGCCAAGTCTATGATTTCAAATTAAAACCGAAAAGTATTACTAATGTATTAAACCAAGGAGGGTTTAATCAGCAAAAACATTTCTTGAGTCGGCATATTATTGGACGAGGGAATGTAAAACAAGCGGTTTTAATTTCTGAACAGTTCAGCTTACGAAATATGTTGAGAGAAAAGCTGAAAATGCAATTCACTAAACTGAATAACAGTGACCTAATGTTAGCTTTGCTTTTTGGTGATAAAACACAGCTGTCATCAGAGCGCTGGCAGCAATTACGGCACAGTGGAACAGGGCATCTAATTTCGATATCAGGCTTACACCTCTCTATTGTCGGTGGTTGGACTTTACTTATATCATTGTATTTATTGTCTCAGTTAGCGCCCAGTTTCGGATTAAGAAATTACTACATCTCAGTAGCCTTGAGTGTGACAACAGCACTTATTTATGCCTATTTAGCAGGTTTTTCTATCCCGACTCAGCGCGCCTTGATTATGCTGATAGCGGTATTGGGTTTGAGTGTGTTTCAACGCTATTCATCTTCTTGGGAGCGGTTGTTATTAGCATTATTTCTTGTACTGTTTATTGATCCCCTTGCAATGTTAAGTTCTGGTTTATGGCTCTCGTTCATTGCGATTAGTGTCATATTGTTGAGTGTTGATTATTTATTGAAGCGTCATGAAAACTGGAGTGACATCTCAATCACATCAAAGATAAAACAACTCTTTTTTGTTCAATTCAGCATCTCAGTTGTTTTAGGTGTTGTAGGCTGCCTATTATTTGGTGGTGCAAGTTTGCACTCCATTTGGGTAAACCTAATTGTTGTTCCGCTTTTTAGTGTACTTGTTATTCCTATTACACTTGTGGGTTTTGTCATATGGTGTTTTGGTTTGGTGACTTCAAGTCAATGGTTAGTTGGGCTACATGTGGCTGACTGGTGTCTATCTGTTTTTTCGATGCTGATCATGTGGGTTGATAAATTGCCTTGGAGTTGGGTTATTCCAGCTGAACACCTAGTTCTTCCCTTTATTTTGATGGCAATTGGTTTGTTCGGTTTTTGGGGGTTAAGGTTTTCTCGCAAGAAATGGTTTAGCCTTTTGTTTATGACACCAATGTGTTTACAACTGCTTGCCAGCTACTATGAAACAAAAGACGAATGGCGTCTGCATATGCTTGATGTGGGCCAGGGTTTAGCAATGGTGATTGAACGCAACAATAGAGCTGTGATTTATGACACTGGAGCTCGTTATGGTGATTTTAGCTATGCTCAAAGAAGTGTCGTTCCTTTTTTGCAAGCAAGAGGATTGGCTCAGGTTGATAAAATTTTCATCAGTCACGGCGATAATGATCACAGTGGCGGCTTGGAGGTATTAAGACAGTATGCACCCAAAGCTGAAATTGTTTTCGATAGCGATACAATGAAGGCTCAATCTTGTAATCCAAGAACAGAAATGTGGCAAGGGTTGAGGTTTGAGTTTATGTGGCCAGTCACACCCATTGATTCAAATGATGGATCGTGTGTTTTAAAGGTTATTCATGGAGATCAAAGTGTATTATTGACGGGAGACATCGAAAAGTATGCAGAAAGAGAGTTACTAAAATTAGATTTAAATTTGAACAGCACAGTGATGCTTATGCCTCATCATGGCAGTAAAACGTCATCAAGTGAGGCTTTTATTGCTGCGGTCAAACCTGAAGTTGTACTCGCCGCTGCGGGTTACCAAAACCACTGGGGGTTCCCAAAACCAGAAGTCATTAAGCGTTATAAACGGTTTTCAGATAAGATTTATGTTTCTGGTAATTCAGGACAAGTCACGCTCATTTTTAATGCAAGTGGACTTGAAATTAAGCAATATCGTACAGATTTTGCACCATATTGGTATAACCAACTGTTTAAGTTTGCTGAGTTTAGGTAGAATAGGGCTTTATTTTTTATGCCAGCATTTTCAATGACAACATCTACAGAACAACCGCTAGGTCCCGTTTTTAAAAGATTAATGCGTTATCTGTTGCCAATGAAGGCAATGTTCATCGTCGCAGTACTTGCTTTAGCCACTTACGGTATTGTCGATGTTACATTCATGTATTTTATTAAACCCTTTATTGATGAAGGATTCTCACAGCCGTCTACGGTAGCTAACGTTGCTGGTGATATTTTACCTACGAGCCAAGGCTTTAATAGCAATAATGAAATGCTGATGAAAGCACCATTTTTTGTGGTCGGTATGTTTTTTATTCGTGGCATGGCGAATTTCGTTTCAACATATTGTATTTCTTATATGAGCTCACAGTTGATCATGAATATGCGACAGCAAGTATTTGATCATTACCTGAATCTGCCTGTTAGCTATATTGATCGTGAAAATACCGGTAACCTCATTTCACGTGTTACGTTTGATACAGAGCAAATCGCTCGAGCATCGGGCAGTGCATTGATCTCTATGGTGCGAGACACAGTTACGGTCATTGGCATGCTAGGTATGATGTTCCATTTGTCGTGGAAACTGTCGATTTGTATTTTGGTTATTGGTCCACTCATTGGTGTGGTGGTGACAGTTGTAAGTCGACGCTTTAGAAAAGTATCTAAGCAAATTCAATCAGCTATGGGCGGCGTTACTGCAGCAACAGAGCAGATGCTGAAAGGGCATAAGAACGTATTAGCATTCGGTGGACAAGACACAGAAAAAGAACGTTTCTCCAAAATAAATAATTCTAATCGCCAGCAAAATATGAAGTTAGCTGTTGCGCAGGCGATTAGCCAGCCTGTCATTATGATCATTGGCTCATTCGCATTAGCTTTTGTTCTGTATGCAGCGAGTTTTGACAGTTTAATGAATGAGCTAACAGCAGGTACGTTTGCTGCTGTTATTGCTGCAATGTTGGCAATGCTTCAACCAATTAAAAACCTGTCTCGTGTTAATGCCGAATTTCAACGCGGTTTAGCCGCTTGTACAACGGTATTTGAATTGTTGGATAGAGCGCCTGAAGCTGATGATGGCAAGTACGAAATTAAACGAGCTAAAGGACACCTTGTTTTTGATAACGTGAACTTCCGCTACCCAGAGCAAGAAGGTTTAGCACTCAAAGGGGTTAATTTTGATGTGCAACCAGGTAAAACGATTGCTTTAGTTGGACGCAGTGGGTCTGGTAAGTCGACCATGGCGAGTTTGATCACTCGTTTTTATTCTGGGCTCGAAAAAGGCGATATTACGTTAGATAACGTCAGTGTGAATGATTACTCACTTGCTTCATTAAGAAGTCAGGTCGCGCTTGTTTCACAGCAAGTGACCTTATTTAACGACACTATTGCCAGTAATATTGCTTATGCTTACCCAGGTAAAGTGACGCAAGAACAAATAGAAGAAGCAGCCCGTTTAGCCCATGCAATGGAGTTTATTGAAGAACTTCCTGATGGCCTAAATACCATGGTAGGTGAAAACGGAGTATTACTTTCAGGCGGTCAGCGACAGCGTATTGCCATTGCTCGTGCAATGTTACGTAATGCACCTGTATTGATTTTAGATGAAGCAACTTCAGCATTAGACACTGAGTCTGAAAAAGCGATTCAAATGGGTCTGGATAACCTTCGTCATAATCGTACTTCTGTTGTGATAGCACACCGTTTATCTACCATTGAGAATGCCGATGAGATCTTAGTTATTGAGCGAGGTGAGGTTATTGAACGTGGAACTCACAGCTCGTTAATTGAAGCAGACGGCCATTACGCTAAGCTCTATTCAATGCAATTCAGCGCATAGGCATTTAGATGCAAGAATTCGTGAATAAGATCTGGTATCAAGGACATTGGTTACAATGGGTACTGTTGCCTTTGTCTTGGTTGTTTGGGCTTATTACTTTAATTAGAACATGCCTATTTAAACTTGGTTTAAAAAAGCAGACTCAGTTTCCCGTTCCAGTGATTATTGTTGGCAATATTACTGCTGGAGGAAGTGGTAAAACACCCATGGTGATTTATCTGATCGAATTGCTTCGTTCACACGGGTATAAACCTGGCGTCATAAGCCGTGGTTATGGCTCTACTGCTGTGGGTGAGGTGTCTGTAACGAATTTGCATTCAGCAAGTGATGTGGGTGATGAGCCTGCAATGATTTATCAACGTACAAAAGTACCATTTGTTGTTGGCGCTCAACGTCCCAAGGCTGCACATCAGTTATTAAATGACTTTGATGTTGATATTATTATCAGTGATGACGGCCTACAACATTACGCTTTAGGTAGAGATATTGAAATTGCCATTGTTGATGGTGTTAGGCGACTAGGAAATAATCGACTCATTCCTGCCGGGCCTTTACGTGAACCTAAAAAGCGTTTGTCATCAGTCGATTTTGTTGTTGTTAATGGCGGGAGCTCGAAGGATAACGAGTTTTCGATGCAGCTGAAACCAAATAAACCAATTTCACTATGTGATGAGAGCCAAGAACTTAGCAGGAGTGATGTTGTAGCATTTGCAGGGATCGGGAATCCTCAGCGTTTTTTTGATACCTTAATCCAACAAGGTTTTGAACTCGAAGAAACAGTTAAGTTTGAAGATCACCAAAAATATACTCAAATTCAAATTTCATCTATTTCAGAACGTTTACCGATTATAATGACTGAAAAAGATGCCATAAAATGTAAACATTTTGCTCAGCCCAATTGGTGGTATTTACCTGTTGATGCAAAATTACCGTCTAATTTTGATAAAGAGTTGCTTAAGCGGCTTAAGAATAAACATTAAGGAATTGTATATGGCTTTTGATAGCAAATTACTCGAAATTGTCGCTTGCCCTGTATGTAAAGGTAAATTGGACTTTGACAAACAAGAACAAAAACTCATCTGTAAAGCGGATAAACTTGCGTATTCGATCACCGAAGGTATTCCAGTGCTTCTAGCCGATAAGGCAGAAAAATGGGAAGAGAAGAAATAAGATTTTTTCAGAGAATTTCAAGCACCACATTGTTGGTGCTTTTTTGTTTGTATTTTTGCTCAATGACAGTATGAGCCTTATTTTTCTGAATCGGAACTGAATACCTATTAATTCAAGTTTGAATCACATTTCTTAGATCATTTAGTGTTAGCTAAACGTTCGATAAATTCACTGTGTATGACTGAGAAGCTAACATTCAAAGAAAAGTTAGATCAAGAACTGAAACTGCATAAAGGTGACCGAGTTTCGGCTTTTGAGTATGAAGATCAAAAGTATTGGTTAAAACAAACTGAGCAAGTGTGTGGGATCATGAAGTTACTAAAGGGTGATGCCAATAAAGCTTTGCGCAGAGAAGTGTGTAAAATCTGTAAGCTTGAACGCAGACATGCGCCTGTTCCCCATGTTATCTGTAAGCAAAATACTATTGAAAAGTCATACTTTGTCATTGAAGACTCAGGTCGAACGCTAAAAGACTGGCTCAACGATCCTAATTGTAGCTCTGAGCAGTTAAAGCAGATTTTATTTGATGCTGCAAAAGCGTTAGCAGAACTTCATCAGCTTAAGTTTGCTCATGGTAGACCTGCATTAAGGGATATTTGTTGGCGAAATGGTAACGTTACCTTTATCGACTTTGAATCAAATATTGCACACATGCCTGTACAAGAGCGTCAAGTGAGAGATCTACTCGTCTTCATTCATAGTTTGTATCGATATCTTGGCGTTAACGTTACATTAATTGATGATGTTATTGACCACTACCGTAACGTTGGTGGTGAAGGGGTTTGGCAACAAAGTCAGCAGCAAATTAGAAAATGGCAATGGCTGTATTACTTGGCTTATTTGTTTCGTTTTAAAGGAGGTCGAGATATAAAACCGATTTATTGGGTGTTAAAACACTTTAAAGAAGCGCCTCGTGCCCGCTCAGCTGGAGAAGTGGGTGCTTAATACACCCATTTTGTTGTTATTGATTACTCAAGTCTTCGTAGAGTGTATTAATCCATTTATCTTCTGTAATAAAGCGCCAACTCCACTGCTTGAGTTTTGAAGGTAATCCAGACTTTTTGATTTCAGCAATCGTCTTTTTTGCCGCAATTTGTTGCTCCATCCAATGTATACTGTCATCCATCATAAGCTTGAACTGCATCAAGTCTTTTCTTGTTGCAAGCGTGCCATGACCTGGAATGACTTTAGTTTTATCAGTAATAATGTTTAATACATAAGCGACATTATCTCTATAGCCTTTGACAGAGCCTCCACCATTAAGATCAACATAAGGGAAGTGATCTTTAAAAAATAAATCCCCCATGTGAACCACGCTTAAATCGTCCCATACAACAACGCTATCACCGTCAGTGTGTCCAGGCTTAAGGTGAACCACTTTTAATGTATCACCATTGAAGTGGATGGAAATACCATTGTCGTAAGTGATAACGGGAAGTGCTTTGATATCAATGTCTTTATTTGATTTCAATCGCTTGAGAACATTATGGTGAGCCATAATGGTGCCGTGTTCACCAAAATGTGAGTTTCCGCCGACATGATCGCCATGGTAGTGGGTATTGATGATGTATTTAGGTGAACCTTGTTTGATTTTTGCCAGTTCTGTCTCAATTTTATCTGCTAACGGAGCGAACTGATCATCGATAATCAGAATACCGTCCTCACCAGCTGATACGCCGATGTTTCCGCCAGCTCCGGTAAACATATAAGCTGATTTTGTTAGTTGTTGAGAACTGATTTTCACGTCGTCAAAGCGACTGTTTGCTTGTGATGAGAGGCTAAATAGAGAAAATGTGAGCAGAGCAACCATAGAGTTCTTCATACTTTTCCTTGTTGTTTTATTGTTATTAACTGAATAAGAAAGTATCTAAACCAGTTTTATTTCATTGATTCGTCAGCATATAGAATAAATACAAAATCTAACAGAGCCTTTAATTATCCAATAGAATTTCTCAAGTTTAAGCGCTATAGGGTTTCATATGATGAATCGATATTTGTTGTTAGCTTTGGTTGGTTTTGTTCCTTTAGTACATGCAAAAATTAACTGTGAAGCTACGTACCGCTATTTTGATGGCTCGAATTGGCAAACGAAAACTCAAAAGCTTGAAGAAACTTATAATGAAGGAAATGTTCGGGCATTAGAGGCTCAGAGAAGTGAAGCTTATTATTCAGTTAATATCAATACTCAAGCAGTAATTAAGCATAAACCTGATATAACATTGACGATTTCTTTTCCACCGAATTACCTTTACGGTACAACATCAGAGTTTTCTAGCCAAGATGGTTCAAGTTATTTGTTGGCTTATAGCAAAAAGGGAGCAGACTTTAAGGTTGAATGTAATAAGCCAAAATAATCGTATAGATCAGTTACTATCAATATTCCTTAGGCTGGATTAAAAGAAATCTATCTGGTGTGATTTTTAACAAAGGAGAATATTTCTGCTTTGCCAATGTACCTTTGTTAAATTTCTTTTTAATCCAGCGATATGCTTTATTTCATTATGGGTCAACTATAAATAGAAGTTATTAGCTTACTCAAAATTTGCCCAAAGCTTGCAGCCTTTTTCATTACAGATAAGTCCGTTTTCATTCTCTGCTATACCCTCATATATGACTTTACTTCTATCTTTTAAGTCTACAACTTTAACGTGGTCATTATGATGGTCGTCTTTATCTAAGCTAACATCGGTTACGATTTCTCCAGAAGGTATTTGAGAAACCTTTCCTGTTTTTCCATTATCATCATTGAAATCAACAAATAATTCAGTTGAACCAACATTCTTAATTGGAATACAAGTATTCCATATGGTGAGAGAACCGTTCTTTTTGCAGTAATCTAAACCGCTTTGGTAATTCCCAGTTGATTGTGCTGAAAAGTTTGTTGATGCGGAGTGTATGACTTTACTGTTTTCAGCAGCGAAAGTTGTTCCTATAAAGCCGCTTAAAATCAGTGTGTAAACTGCTAACATTGAATATGGTTTATGAGTCATTTCAAAGCTCTCTATGTTAATTGAGGTGAGAGTGTAAAATATAATGTCCAGTTTATTTATAATTTTATTGAATAAAAAATAACCAGCAAAAATATGCTGGTTATTGTATTTAAGTACTCGACTATGAACTTCTTAAGGCTTTATTGAGGCAACCACCTCAACCAATGTTTCGAAATATGATTCGACTTTTCTAACTGAATTCCTGCTTTGTATCTCATTCTATAGAGTGCTTGATAACACAAAGGTACAAGGTACAAACTGGTAATCGTTGAGAATGCTAAACCACCAATAATCGCAATTGCCATTGGTGAATATGGTGGGCCTCCGCCACCGATTTTGGTTTCACCGAGTGCAAGAGGTAGTAGACCAAGAATGGTGGTACTTACCGTCATTAATACAGGGCGTAAACGTGTAATACACACCTGATTTATGGTTTCAGTAAGCTTATTGAGTTTAGGCTCCATTTGGTTAATTTGATCGACCAGTACAATACCGTTGTTTACCACGACGCCAATCAAGATCAATATCCCGATCATCGCCATAACGCCCATAGAATTACCACTGAACATCATCGCCCAAAATACACCAGTAATTGAATATAGAATTGAGGTGATGATGGCTGTTGGTAGTAACAGTGATTCAAAAAGCGCCGCCATGACAATGTAGATCATCGCAACGGCCAGAATCATATTGGTCAGCATAATGGCTTGGTCTTCATCTTGACGTTCAAAAGCGCCACGTAATGAATATTTATAACCGTGTGGGAACTGGATTGAATCGAGTGCTTCAGTGATTTTCTCTTGTGCATCATCCACTGAAAGATCGTCCATGCTGGCACCAATATTGAGTGATGTTTGGCGGTCATAGTGGCGAATCCGTTCGAGTCGAGGCTGAGTTTTAATGGTCGCTAAATTATCCAACGTGTATACCCGTTCACCAATTTTTATGACAGGTAACTCTTTTAATTTATCGAGCGACTTTTGCCAGCTTTTGTCATATGCGAGCTCAATACGTAACTCGCCACTTGGATTGTGACGGTATGAACGTAACGGAGTGCCACGTAAAGCCAATGAAATATTTCGTGCAACTTGGCGTAACTCAATACCTAAACGAGAGGCCATAACAGGGTTAATGACAATCACAACTTCCTGCTGACCAGTGTTCAACTCCGAGCGAACATCAACCAAACCATCAATGTTTTGAATCAAGGGTATCACTTGCTCACTGATTCGGATCAATTCGTTAGTGGATCGTCCGGTAAGTGAAATACGAACACCGTTGTTGTCTCGTCCCCAACCAAATTGAGGTTTAGCAATACTGAATTTAGGGAATCCTTCACGAATCTCTTCTTTCAATTTTTTTAGATCAGCCTTGGTATCCTTTTTTAAAATTAACGTAGATTGTGCACGATCGGGGTTGTAATAGCTGTATACTGAATCAATATGAAATTTATCTTGATTAGCATACAAGTAATCTTCCATTTCAGAGACTAACGATTCAGTAACTTCAACGGTATGACGTCCCTCAACCATGTAATTGATAAAGAGGCGATCTGGGTTTTCTCCACCGCCATCATTTCCTTGAATTACGCCAAGCGGTAGCGCAGTTGAAACCAGAATTAAAATGGCGATAAAACCTGAAAGCTTTGGCCGAGTTAGCACCCAAGATAAACTTTTGTGATAAGCATTTTGTAACATATCACTTTCTTTTTTCGACTTTTGTTTGAAGTTAAGTTTCTTAATCATAAGTGGTAACAAGGTTTTTGAAACCAATAAAGACGCTAAGAGAGACACGCAAATTGCAATTGAGACATGCTCTAAGAAAACAGTAAGCTCAACCTTTACTCCGAAGATATTAGGCAAGAACACCACGGCTGTAGTTAAGGTTCCTGCCATAACCGCAAGGGCAACTTTATCTACGCCCGATAAGATAGCTTGAGTAGCAGGTGTGTCAGCAGGTGCATTTTCTCGCTCTTGCAACACGCTTTCAGTGATCACTACAGCGTTATCAATCAGCATACCAATGGCAAGCAGTAATCCCATCATGGATAGGATATTCAAGCTGTAACCTAAGAAATACATGACAGCAAGTGTCATGCAAATCGAGATTGGCACAGAAGCGACAATGACCATGGTGAGTTTTAGATCACGTAAGAATAAGTACAATACACCGAACGAGAGTAGGGCGCCGATTAAACCTGAGATCAATAGATCTTTCAGCGATGATTTAACACCAAAAGCTTGGTCTTCCATAATGTAAAGCTTGATACCACTGAATTGCGGATCTTGCTTTACGGCATCAATAACCTTTATGACTCTGTTTGATACTTGTACTAAGTTAGCGCCAGATTCTTTAAATACGTCTAAACCTACAGCATATTTTTTATCAAGATGGCGGCCTTCTTCTGCTTCTGGTAATGCAAAACTTACGTTTGCAACATCCGCTAAACGCAGAGACGGGGTGAGCCATAAATTACGAATGTCCTCTAGGGATCTAAACTCACCTTTTGGCGAAACTTGGTAGACTTTGTTATTACTGCGTAAGTTGCCCGCATTTATTACAAAGTTTTGCGCTGCCAGTTTACGATTTAACTCCGCAACGGGCATGCCTGATGCCAGTAACCTATCGACATCAATACGAACTTCGATTTGTTTTTGCTCAACACCATACAAACTGACTTGTGATACACCGTCAATGCGCTCTAACGGCTTTTTAAGTTGTTTGTCGAGTAAATCAAATGCGCCAGATAATTCACGTTGGCTTGATAAACGAATATTGAGCACAGGCATGTCAGACGTTGAAAACTGTTGAACAAAAATACGCTCAACATCATCAGGTAATAAGTGACTGACAGCATCGATTTTTTCACGAGCTTCTAGCCCTTTGCTAGCAACGTTTTCACCCCATTTCATATCGAGACGAATATTCACGCCGTTTTGATCTGACCATGAACGCATTCTGTCGATGCCCGTCATGGTTGCTAAAGATTCTTCAAGTACTTGAGTAATTTCACGTTCAACTTCAGCAGGCGATGAACCTCGGTAAGGCACATTGACATTGATTTGTGGAATATCAATGCCCGGAAACATCTCCAATGGCAGCAGTCTAGTTGCCGCCATACCAAATAGCAGAATGGCGATGAAAAACATGCTGGTGGTGACAGGGCGTTTGATAGCAAGTTTAGTGATACTCATTATGCGCCCTCCATTGCAGGTTCGAATTGTTCTTTTTTATCAAATTGCTTTCTGTCAAAAAGAGCGTAAAGCACCGGAATGACAACTAGAGTCAGTAATGTAGAAAGAATCAAACCGAAAATTACCGTAATCGCCATTGGTGCACGAATTTCACTACCATCGCCTAATCCAATTGCCATCGGTAATAAACCTAATGATGTTGTCATTGTGGTCATCAAAATTGGGCGTAAACGCGAGTGAGCAGCTTCTTTGATGGCTTCTAGCTTCTCTCTACCATCAGCTCGTAATTGATTGATGCGATCAACCAACACGATGGCATTATTCACTACGATACCCGCCAACATAATCAAACCAATAAATACAATTACACTTAAGTGAGTTTGAGTAATGAAAAGGCCGAAAATACTGCCGGTAACCGCCATTGGAACAGCGATTAATATGAGTAAAGGATGAAGAAGTGACTCGAACTGGCTCGCCATCACTAGATAAACCAAGAAAACAGCGAGTAACAAAGCAATTTGTAGTGAGCGGAATGAGTGCTCCATTTCTTCGTTTTGCCCACCAATACGCGCTTGGATAGAAACTGGAATATTTTGATCATCCATAATGGCTTTGGCTGCAGTAACGGCATCAGCTAAATCACCGTAACCTAGGTTTGCTGATACTATCGCTACCCGCTGTTGTGCAACACGGCTGATTGCAGATGGGCCAAGTTGAAGGTTAACTTCAGCTACGGCACTTAATGGAATAGGACGATCACCATCAGGATTGATGATCATCGAACCAATATCACTGATTTGGTTACGCTCTTCTTGTTGGCTTCGGACGAGAATGTCTACCTTACGATCTCTCACATTATATTGGCTGGCAACCGTACCACCAATGCGTTGCGCAATACGATTAGCAATGGTTGGCGTATCCATACCAAGCGCTGCAATGCGAGCATGATCGAACTCAATACTGAGCTCAGGTTGGCCATCTCGTAGGCTGGTATTCAAATCGGTAAAACGATTCGATTCGGAAAGGGATGAAATTAATTTATCTGCTGTTGTTTTCAGTTGATCAATATCATAGCCACTTAATTCAATTTCAAGCGGTGTTTTGAAGCTGAACAGCTCTGGGTGCTGGATTTTAGCGTCTAACTCAGGAATCAAACGAGTCTTTTTACGCAAGATTTTACTGACTTCTTCATAGCCATTACTGTTGTTAAGTACAACCTGTAAACGTCCCCAATTTTCGCCTCCTCGGCTGGTATCAGAAGTCATTAAACCACCGCTGCCGGCTTGACTGTATAAGTGTTTAACTTGTGGATGACCAGTCACAGAAGTTGCGAGTTGCTGTAGCACACTATCTGTTTGTGAAACCTCAGTACCTGGCGGTAGTTGTACTTCAACATAAAACTCGCCTTGGTTCATAGGTGGGATCAATTCCATACCTAAACGAGGAGCAAGGCTTCCTGCAGCAGCAGAGATCATGATAGCAATGGATAGGCTCAACCACTTGTGTGATAGCGCACCATTTAATAGTGCGTGATAACAGCGTTCTAAACCACGATATAGCCAATTAAAGGCAATGATGATGGGCTTAAGGAGCATTCCAGAAAGCCAAGCAATCAATTTACCTATGGTCAAAGTGAAAGTCAGTAAAAATGCTGGAACAATACTGAACAGAAGAACAAACGGAAACAGCAGTATTTTTTTACTGTAAAAACCAAACTTGCCTAATTTAGTGCTCGGAACGGTTTCTTTTTCGACTTCTTGATGTTCAGGTGCTTTTAATCCTTCTCTTGACGCAAGCATCGGAATCGCTGTTAGTGCAACTAATAATGATGCGAGCAGTGCAAAGGCAACTGTTAACGCTTGGTCTGAAAACAGCGCTCCTGCAATGCCATCAACAAAGACCAAGGGAACAAATACCGCTAAAGTGGTTAACGTCGATGCAAAAATAGCGCCTGAGACTTCTTTAGTACCCGTGATGGCTGCTTGAACACGGTTCATACCTTGTGCTTTACAACGGTCAATGTTTTCTAATACGACAATGGCGTTATCCACCAAAAGGCCAACAGCAAGTGCGATTCCGCCCAGTGACATAATGTTTAAACTGATGCCTGAAAAGAACATCATATTAAAAGTAGCAATAACCGATAATGGAATTGAAATTGAGATGATCAGAGTTGGAATGATGTCTCGCAAGAATAGGTATATAACTAACATTGCCAATAAGCTACCAATTAGCGCAGCAGAAGTGACTTCATTAATTGCACTTTCAATAAACTCAGACTGGTCATAGATGAGCCTTACTTCACCCAGATTTGGATTATTGTTTAAGTGATTAATTTCTTCTTTTAAACGCTTGGCGACCGCAACAGTATTAGCATCGCCTTCTTTATAAATGGCAAGTTCAATAGATTCTTGATTACCTATACGCGTCATATCACTGCGCTCTTTAAAGGCATCGGTAATATCGGCGACTTCAAATAAGCGAACGAGCTTTTGCGCATCACGATACACGATCACTTGGCCGAGTTCATTCAAGTTATTGAATTGATTTAACGTTCGAACTAAATATTCTTTATTACCTTGAACAACCTTACCGGCTGATAAATTCAAGTTTTCGGCTGCAATGCGGCTACGAATTTTCTCAGCATTCAGATTTAATTGGGCCAATTTATCTTGGTCGAGCTGGATGTGAACTTCTTGTTCTAAACCGCCAGACAAACGAACTGATGCCACGCCTGAGAGTGCTTCAAGACGGCGTTTCAATTCTTCTTCGCCATAGGTACGCATTTGCTTAAGTTTGCTGTCAGAAGCATCGGGCACTGATAACGCTAAACGCATGATAGGGTCGAGATTTGGGTTAAAGCGAAGCAACAAAGGCTTTTTAACGTCTAGTGGTAGCTCAATTGTGTCGAGTTTCTCACGAGTATCTAAACTCGCTAAATCCATGTCTGTGCCCCATTCAAATTCAAGAACCACATCTGACATACCTGCACGAGACACCGAGCTGACTTTTCGCAGCCCTTTAACGACACCAACAGACTCTTCTATTGGCTTGGCGATCAACTGTTCGACTTCAACGGGAGCAGCACCATCATATAAAGTACGAATGGTTAGGGTTGGATAACTGAGGTCGGGAAGGAGCTTCACGGCAAGGCGCGAGAAGCCCACCATCCCAAACAAAATGATGGCCAGCATAAACATCCAAACGGTAACAGGCCGTTTAACTGACGTAGCGATAACAGACATAGAGTGATTCCTTTTTCTTAAGCTTTATTCTTATTGCTATGTCGCCATGCCTGTACAGTGTCAGGCATGACAATCTCGCTTAGTTTGCTGCAATTTCCGTAGGGTTTATGACTTCTACATCTGATTGGTCTTTCAGGTTATGTTGTCCACGAATGACGATTTCATCACCTTGACTCACACCCGTGACCACTTCAACTAAACCGTTTTGTTGGTAACCGACTTTTACATCGTTAAGTAATGCCTTACCGTCATTAATGGTGTAAATGGCATAGCTATTATCTTGATTGATTAATGCGCTGTATGGCACAACAGTGACATCGGTATGAGTGTCGTATTGAAGCTCTGCACGAGTGAACATGCCTGCTTTAAATTTGTCTTCTGAATTAGGCAACAACAGGGTTACCTTGAAGGTACCGCTTTCAGAATCTACAACAGGACTGATACGAATAACTTTAGCTGTAGAAGTATATTCGTTATTTAAGTTGCTTGTGATGGTCGCATTCTGATCAAGCTTTAAGCTTGCCAGTTGTTGCTCAGGAAGGTGAACAATACCGTGTAGTTCATTTTGGCGAACGACATAAAACAGTGGTTCAAACTCTTTAACCATGTTACCTGCTTTAACATGACGTTTGGCTACTACACCATCTATCGGAGAGCGAATCTCACTTTCTGTCAATTGAAGCTTGGCCAAGTCGCGTTGAGCTTTTGCTGCTTGGAGGTTGAACTCAAGTTTGGATATTGCATCTGCGCTGACAAATTGCTTATTTGTCATCTTGTTTAGACGATTGAGTTCCTGTTCAATTACTTTAACGTTTGCTTCTGACTGCTGGTATTGATAAAGCTGACGTCTCGCATCAATCGTTGCTAAAAGTTGACCCTTTTTGATTTTGTCGCCTTCTTCGGCATGAAGCTTTTCAATTAAACCCGACACACGAGTAACAACCTGCGCTTCTTCTGGTGCTTCAAGAGTTGCAGTTGTGCTATAGAAAGAGCCAACATTTCCTGAACTGACTATAGCTGTCTCGACTGGAATTGCGTAGGTTTCTTCTTTTTTCTCTTCAGCTTGATTCTGACTGCATGCTGTCAATGCACCAGCTAGCACAACTGGTAGGAGAATGGTTAATTTGCCCAAGTTTTTCATTTTTCCAAATCCCTTGCTCATTAGAGTTTTCTTAACTGACGACTAATAAGCGAGGAGTATGCCAAACTTAAAATAACTATGTATTACATGTGTTTAATTGGTTTTTGTGGGTGGTTATTGTTTTTTTAGTTAGCTGCAATGTTAGTTATTTAGTGAAATTGTTAATAAAGGTGGGAAATCTAACTAACTTAAATTGGGAAAATTAAAAAAGGCATCAAGAAAGATGCCCGTATCATAAAATTAATGCATTTGGCTGTTCAGTTGCTCAACGACAATAGACCAGTCAGCATCTTCATGGATAAGTTGATGTAAAAGTTGAGCCTGAGAAACACTCCAGAAACTGGCATTTTCAAGCCGAGTACTTTTATTCAGAGGTGAATGGAGTTTAATGAAGTTCTCAATTTCTTTAGGTTCACTGTCTAAACCGAGTTGTTGAAACAAGGTTGTCATATTATGTGCTATTGATTCCATGGTGTGTTCTCAACGTCATTTGATATGGCAACTTCAGACTACACATCAACGGGATTGATACATAGTCAATTTAGGTTTAAGTTATTTAAAATTGTTGGGTAAGCATTAACCTGCTGAAATTGCTTAGAGTTTAAATCGGTTTGTTGGCTTAACAACGATGCGATGATGATTCCTCTTGCTGCTGAATCGCCGCCAGCCATCACGTTTTGGGTCATGGCTTCATTAAAGTCATTTTCATATTTCAACAGAATTTGAATGACGCCAGGTAATGATGAGTTTATCGAACAATCAACACCAAAACCGCTGAGTGCCTTTTGTGAGTCTTGTTCTTTTGCATCAATGCCTTTATGTATAAGGCTTTTTATTGTGGACTCAGGTAGAGAATGATATTGATTTAATAATGCATCAGCCAATTGTTGCCCGGATAAAATGTTTAAAGCGACTTTTGCAAAAAACATTACAGCATCGGTTACGTCGGGGTAGTTATGCAGAGCAGTAGTCAGTTCGATGATTTTCGATAAACGCACTTCTTGTTCTGCATAATATGGAAAGAGTAATGAAAAAAAAGCGGCGCCAGCGAGATCATTACTTTGAGCACCAACAGGGTTTTCGTGATTAGTAGTAATATTGTTCAAGGCTTTCCTACTCGCACCATCGATATAACCTTGATACTGAGTGATGAAAGCACTCCATTCAGTTTTAAACGTTTGTAATTCAAAGTCGTTATTTTTATGTAAATGCTCAAGGATAAAAAGCATTAGATCGCCATAGTGAGTAAAATCGCCTTTGCGTTTTCCTTTATGGTAGCTATCGGATAATGGTGCAGTTACTTCTGTTATATGACCAAATTGGTTTTTGATTTTGGCTGGGTCGTATATCCAGTGCGGACCAAGCGCAAAGGCATCACCGTAAAAAGCAGCCATGATCATAGTATTTGTTTTACCTAAGGCATCCATTGAAAACTCCAGAAATAAAAAAGGCGCCTACATAGTGGCGCCTTTGGGTGCTTAATTCAAATAGCAATTATTCCTGAGAGCTCTTAAGCTCTGACGCTAACGTTCCTCGATCAGCTTTAGGTAAAAGCAAATTCATTAAAATACCAACCACACCACATAAACTGATGCCTGTTAAACTAAACTGAGCGGAGCCTACAGACATGCCACCAATTCCGAGAACAAGGATAGTAGCAACGATGCATAGGTTTCGCTGATGACTTAAGTCAACATTGTTTTTGACTAAGCTGCTCATTCCTACTGCTGCAATTGAACCAAATAGAAGAATTAAAATGCCGCCCATAACTGGGGTAGGAATCGACTGCAGTAATGCCCCTAATTTTCCACAGAATGCCAGTAGAATCGCAAAACACGCAGCCCAAGTCATGGTGACAGGGTTAAAGTTTTTAGTTAGCATCACTGCACCAGTAACTTCTGAATAAGTCGTATTAGGTGGAGCACCAAAACAAGCTGCAACACTAGTAGCGATACCGTCACCAGTTAATGTTCTGTGCAAGCCTGGTTTCTTCACATAGTCTTTTCCAGCAACATTACCAATAGCAAGTACATCACCAATATGTTCAATTGCTGGAGCAATGGCGACGGGCAACATAAATAAGATGACTTGCCAGTTGAACTCAGGTGCAACAAAGTTCGGCATTGCAATCCATGCTGCTTCAGTAACTTTGGAACCGTCTAGCATTCCCAAAGCGGCAGCTGCAATAGAGCCAACAATAATACCGCACAAAATTGGAATTAGACGGAATAACCCTTTGGCTAAAGTGGCAACTAAAAGTGTTGTAATTAGGGCAAGCATTGAGACAATAAGCGCATCTTGGTAAGGGAACACTTCAATTGCACCATCACCCGTTTTGCCCATCGCCATTTGCACGGCAACGGGGGCCAAACTTAAACCAATTACCATAATTACTGGGCCGACAACAACGGGAGGTAATACTTTTTCTAAAAACGCAGTGCCACGCCATCTAACGAACTGACCTAATATAAGATAAGTAAACCCCACGGCAATCAAGCCACCCATCGTCGGTGCCATGCCCCACGTTTGGATACTGAATGATATTGGTGCGATAAAAGCAAAAGAAGAAGCCAAGAAAACAGGCACCATTCTTTTGGTGACCAATTGAAAGAGCAAGGTACCAATACCGGCTCCAAACATGGCAACGCTTGGTTCAAGACCCGTTAAAATTGGCATTAATACCATAGCGCCAAATGCAACAAAAAGCATTTGTGACCCAGCTAAGGCATTTTGAAAAGTAGAAGTTGTATGTGGATGTTCCATCTTTGAACAATTCCTAATTATTATTGTGATTAAGAAGGGGAATGTTTTGAAAACGAGTGCATTTTAAAGCGTTTTCTACTTAATAAAAAGAATATGAATGTTCTCAACATAGAAAACACAATTGGATTAGATCAAAAGTGAAAAGAGGGTGTGATTTGTCGTCATAAGTCGTGGTGCTTACTTGCAATAAAAAGATTGATAGTTCAACAGTGAACGCTAAGTTAAACATAATTGATTTTATGAACGCTCACTCGCAGCAAACTGTCGAAAAGGTATTACACTTGTTTTAGCTTATATAATCTAATGAGAACAAAGGAGAAAATATGAAAAGGTTATTTTTGGTCGCGCTTACAACTTTATTTATATTTGGGTGTGCGTCAAGGATGTCCACAACGGATAGAAATGCAGCTTATGCGGATTTTATTCAAACAAATAACTTACAAAGCATCAATCGGATAACCAGTTTTGATTTTAACGGCTGGAGCAGTTTGAGCGATAATTATATGATTTTATCCACGAATTTTCGAAAAGATTATCTATTAAAAATGCAAGGTGGTTGCACAGGGCTTAACTTTGCACAGGTTGTTAAACTTCACCAGTTTTCTGACAATACGTTTGATAAACTTAGCGATACTGTCTCGGTTAAAGATACAATTCCAATGCAATGCAGAGTTGCTAATATTTATCCTTTAACTCAAGACCAGTCAAAAGCAATCAAACAAATAGCTAAAGAAAAGCCCCAACAGTAGTTGAGGCTTCGTTTTCTGCTTAATGAGATAAAACGTAAATTAACGTTTCAAACCTTCGTTAAGAAGAGGGCGCATAGTTTTCACAAGATTCAGCGTAACTTTTGGTGAGCCTGCAACGATGTTACCAGAAGCCATGTAGTTGTGGTTACCAGCAAAGTCAGTAACCGTACCACCTGCTTCACGGCAAATTAGATCGCCCGCTGCGATATCCCATGGCTTAAGACCAATTTCAAAATATCCATCCATACGACCAGCTGCTACATAAGCTAAATCTAATGCAGCAGAACCGCCACGGCGAATATCTCCACATTTGTTGAACACTTCAGAGATAATGCTCATGTAGGTTTCAGTGTGTTGGCGAGCTTTGAACGGGAAAGCAGTAGCTAAAATAGTGCCGTTTAAATCGTTTACGTTTGTAACACGAATACGGTAATCATTTAATTTAGCGCCTTGACCACGAGTCGCAGAGAATAACTCTTCACGAACAGGATCATAGATTACAGCTACTTCAGTTTTTCCTTTGTACTGAAGTGCAATCGATACTGCAAAGTGTGGAATACCACGAACGAAGTTAGTCGTTCCATCAAGAGGATCAACAATCCACATATAATCTTTATTCTCACCACGGTTTTCACCGTCTTCTTCACCCACGATTGTGTGATCAGGGTAAGATTTACGAATTTGATATGTGATAGCAGCTTCCGCTTCTTTATCCACGTTAGTAACGAAGTCATTCAGACCTTTTGTTGAAACTTCAACTTGGTCTAATTCTTGATAAGCACGCATAATTGTTTTGCCGGCAGCGCGAGCAGCGCGGACAGCGATAGTCATCATCGGATGCATTGCAATCCCCTGGATGTTAAAGAACGGAAAAATTATCGGTGCGGATTATACGCTTTTAAAAAGTATCTGCAATCCGAAATAGCCAAAAGCGTGAAATTGATGCTAGTATTCCGCTTCTGGTTTTTATTGACTCAAATAGTTAACTTCCATGCTCAACAATATCCGAGTTGTTTTAGTTGGCACTTCCCATCCTGGAAACATAGGTTCAGTCGCACGAGCGATGAAAACCATGGGCCTTACGAACTTATACTTAGCAGAACCAAGAACAGAAGTTGATGGTCAATCTATCGCCTTAGCTGCTGGCGCTGCCGACATTCTTCAAAATCTCACGAAAGTAGATTCTTTTGATGAAGCTATAGCTGATTGTTCATTAGTGGTTGCGACGAGTGCGCGCAGTCGAACGTTAGATTGGCCAATCTTAGAACCAAAAGAAGCCGGTGAACAATTGGTTTCAGAAGGTGAGTCTGGCCCTGTTGCTATTGTATTTGGTCGTGAAAATCATGGCTTGTCCAATGAAGAATTACAAAAATGTAACTACCATGTAGTGATACCCGCTAATGAAGAGTACAGTTCTCTGAATTTGGCCCAAGCCGTTCAAATTGTGTGTTATGAAACAAGAATGGCTTATTTGAATAAAAACCGTGAAGTTGAAGTACTAGAAGAGTACCCAATGCAAAAAGAACAAGAGCAATTTTTTGAGCATTTGGAGAAAACGTTATTATCAACAGGGTTTATTATTAAAAATCACCCTGGACAGATCATGACTAAGTTGAGACGTTTGTTCAGTCGAGCACGTATAGAAACACAAGAGATGAATATCTTGCGTGGTATCTTAAGCTCTATCGAGAAAATTGCTAAAAGAGATTAAAGGTTGAAGCAATGGGTGTAATTTCGAGAATTAAAGAAGACATAGAGTCTATTTATCATCGAGATCCTGCAGCACGTAGTGCAATGGAGATCTTGTTGAACTACCCAGGAATGCATGCAATTTGGTTGCATCGAATCAGCTTCAAACTTTGGAAGCGCAGATGGTTCTTGTTTGCTCGATGTGTATCGACGTTTTCTCGTTGGTTGACTGGGGTTGAAATTCACCCAGGTGCAACTATTGGTCGTCGTTTCTTTATTGATCATGGCATGGGAATTGTCATTGGTGAAACGGCTGAGATAGGTGATGATTGCACGTTATATCATGGTGTAACGCTTGGTGGTACAACTTGGCAGTCCGGTAAACGTCACCCAACGTTAGGTAATAATGTTGTTGTTGGTGCTGGTGCTAAAGTGCTAGGGCCAATTGTTATTCGAGACGGCGCCAGAGTTGGTTCTAATTCGGTTGTCGTAAAAGAAGTGCCAGAAGAGAGAACGGTTTTAGGCATTCCTGGACGTATTGTTGCTCAACCGACAGAAGAATCTGAAGAAAAAACACAGCGTCGCACCGAAATGGCCAAGAAGTATGGCTTTGATGCTTACGCTGTCTCACCAGATAACCCTGACCCTGTTGCCAATGCAATTGGTCAAATGATGGATCATATGCACTTGATGGATTCAAAGCTGCAAGAAGTCTGTTGTGAAGTCCAGCAGATGGGCGGAGAAGTTTGCACTGAAAAATTACCTGAACTTGAGATTGAAGAGTTTAGTGAAGACGAACTTGCCGCAGCAGAAAAACGTCAAAAAGGTATGGAAGAGTTTGATCCTATTATTTGATGTTTCCCGTCGCACTCACGAAAGTGAGTGCCCAGTGACTTTGTTGATGCATTGCATCACTTGTTAAGGTGAAGCAAAACTTCTGCAAAGTTTTTAAAGTCGTGGGCTTTCTGCCCACACCCGACCAAGAAAGGGTTCTACAGCAAACCCTCTCTTGGAGCTCTCCGTGCCGCCCCGCAAAGTTGAGCGTTATTCGTCTTACAGCAAAATTATACTAACGCTTCCGATGGTACATCCATGTACCTCGGAATCTAGCGCAGCTTCCCTGCTGCGCTTACGATATTTTCACTGACAACTCATAACAACTTTGCCATGGGGAACCGTTGTAGCCTGAAAGGTTTTAGAAATAATCTGATTTATTCTGATACCGCTCAATAGCTGCATGTTCCCGTCGAAGCTGTTGAAGATATTGATGAATATGAAATGACGTGGGCGAGACATGGACGTCGAGCCAAGCTCTGGGGTACAGGATGTACCATCAGAGCTGTTAGGCATTTATTCGGCAATATCTGAAACGCTTAGCTTCGTTGGGGCGGCGCGGGATGATGCAAGAAGGGATTTGCTGGAGAATCCCTTTTTGCTCAGGTGTGGGTGGAAAACCCACGACTTTTAAAGTGCGAAGCACTTTTCCAATAAATGCCCCATTGTGAGTTTCAGATGATGAGCAGCACAGATAAACAATAAACCTGTTGACCTACTTTTACTAATTGATAAATGAGAGTTACTGATTATCTTAGATAAAGCATCAATATCAATGCTCACTTTTCAATTTCCATGCTCGTTTTCTCCGAGGTATCCTGATAGAGTTCTTATAAATCAGTAGCTTTATTTAGTAATGTTTGAATAACAGGCCTGTTCAATGTGCATGCACTTTTTGCCTGATACACGCGCAACGCTTAAATACTAAGACGTAATGTTTTTTAGGTAAGTCAGCAGGAAATCAAAGGTAATCTAGATGTCATGTGTGAGATGTAATGAGGGAAAAACAATTAAAGCTCATTTGATTCCTCAAGTCTTTTGTAAGGAAGTTCAAGTCGGCAAGGGGCATGCGGCGGGCGTAAAAGAAGATGGTTCGTTTCATTTCAGTCAGTCAGGGACTTTTGATAAATCGATACTTTGTGCTGCTTGTGACGGTAAATTGGGACAGTTAGAAGAATATACAGCAAAGGTTCTTAAGGCTATTCGTGGAAATAGCAAGGGACTAAGCTTTGGTTTAAAGGTTGTTGAGGGTGTCAATAAAGATAAAGTAGCAAGATTCTGTGCTGGCATATTGTGGAAATACAGTATTACTCAAGAGCATTATGGAAAAGTAGATCTCTATGGATTCCAAGATGACGTTAAACGTGTTGCTTATTCCGAAATGGATGTTCCAGAATGGTTTGATGTTGTTATTTTTCGGTTAAGAACTCATTCGTTTGATGACGGAGTGTTTGCTTATCGTGCGCCATTGATTGATAGGAAAAATCGAGTACGTCTATATCGCTTCATGCTTGGTGGTTGTCTATTTTTTGTGAAAGTTCATCGTAAGACAATACGTAATGATGTACTTTCTGAATTGTGGTTTAGCTATGAAAATAGCTTTAGATTTTGTATTGCCCCAGCAGAACGTTTTGAAGAGTTCAAAATGGCGAAAGATCTATCTTTTAACAAAGGGAGTCTTTCTTCGTTCTTAGACAGACAAGATGAATTGGCGAAATTGAAAACAGAACATATTAGGATAGGCCAACAAAGCGCTTAACAGGTTGAAAAACGTTCGGGCATTTCGCTGCGCTTAAGCTTAGCCCAAAGCTTTTTCCCGTTAGCTTATCGTTATGTAAATTATTGGAATCCTACGTAAGTAATTGAGATATGATTTCTGAAGATAACTGGCAAGGTCACTATTGGAAATATTTGGGTCGCCTCGAAGTCGGTGCGATCGACCGAAGTTTTGAAGACTTAAAGCCTTGGGACTCCTTAGCTGAAGATTGTATGAATTTAGCGATTAAAGATCCATTTCTCAAAGGTAAAAACTCAAGTGCTAAATCCATCAAGCTTTCGGCTGCATTTTTGAAACGTACCATGAGTGATTTTAGAGGTGCGTGGTTATTGATTAATTGGGGTTATCCCTACCAAGCTGCGTGTGTAGCTGCTTCGCTTTATGAAAATGCACTTGTTGTTAATTGTCTTGTCGAACGTCAAGACTTGGCTGATCAAGTTCTACATAACAAGAGTGGGGATGTTCCTTGGGGGGCTCAAAAGCTGTGTAAAATGGCTGCACATAAAGATTTATACGGGAACATTCCGGATAAATTTCCAAATGATGAAAAATTTAATTTTGCTTGGAAACTGTGTTATCACAACTATAAGCTATTATGCAAAATGAAGCACCCTACATTACAGCAGGTCACAGATGAGACAAAGTCTACCTTAAATAATAAAGGTGAGTTTGCAGTTATTCCACTGCCGGACACACGTAACGAAAGCTTAGCTTTGAAGCATATGTTGATGGTTATCTGTATTTCTAAGTTGTTTTCTGCGACTAAGTGTTTTGCAAAGGCTGTCGATTGTGCTGATGGTGATCCTGAACATGAGCAGTTTTATGGTGAGGCACTAGAAGTATACTCAAATCTAAAAAGAAACATCGGTGAAAGTAAAATTAACGATATTGCGATCAAAGTATATGGGTATAAATTCACATAACAAGAAACTACGGCGTCAATAGCTAACTTTGAGCTTTTGGTGTTCTCACGTTACAACCACCTTCCTGATACAGGCAATTATCGCTACTTTCTATCGATTAAGAGGGCAGAGCAAATTAGGGGGCTAAGTTACTTTTTCTAATCAATTTCTGGTTAATTAGAGTAGTCGATCTAACTCATTTCTGTCCAAAAACAAGCTCGAGAGAAATCAAGCACCAATACCAACAACCAAAGTTCATTTTCCAACCCGAACAGACGCAAATCATTCGGGTTAAATTCTATTTGAAATAAAATTGTAAAAAATGAGAAATAAATAACGTTTTTCATTGAATTTTTGACTGTAACAAGGTTAAATACGCGGCCATCAACCATCCAAAACCTCAAATGGATAATACTTGACTAGAATAGTCAGATAAATACTTGACTGATTTACTCGGGTATGTTTCAATTTAAGTTATACTTAAGTGGGAACGAGTTCGGTCATGAAACTTACCTCAAAAGGACGTTATGCGGTCACAGCAATGCTAGATGTAGCAATACATTCAGCGACTGGCCCGGTACCTCTAGCAGATATATCTGAGAGACAGGGTATTTCACTGTCCTATCTTGAGCAACTTTTTGCAAAACTACGTAAAAAAGGCCTTGTAGCCAGTGTTCGTGGGCCTGGTGGCGGTTATCGCCTAGGACTTAATGCTGGTGAAATTTCAGTAGGTATGGTGGTTCATGCCGTTGATGAATCCGTTGAGGCGACTCGCTGCCACGGTCAAGGTAATTGCCAAGGCGGTTCTCGTTGTTTAACGCATTCGTTGTGGGATGATTTAAGCAAACAAATTTCTGATTTCCTGAACGGTATCTCTCTAGAAGGCTTAATGCTTAAGCGTGATGTTCAGTTTATTTCGGTTAAGCAAGATAAATTACAGCAAGAGCATAGAATTTCATTGTAAGTTCTTGCCGATATTAAAACTAAAATTTGTACTTTGGTTATCACAATTAAAGTGATAACGGTGTACGGAGTGTGAAATGAAGCTTCCAATCTATCTAGATTATGCAGCAACAACACCGGTTGATCCGCGTGTAGCTGAAAAGATGATGCAGTACATGACTATGGACGGCATCTTTGGTAACCCTGCGTCACGATCTCATCGCTATGGCTGGCAAGCCGAAGAAGCGGTTGATATTGCACGTAATCAAGTCGCTGAGTTAATTAATGCTGATCCACGTGAAGTGATTTTTACTTCAGGTGCTACTGAATCAGATAACTTAGCCATTAAAGGTGTTGCGCATTTTTATCAGAAGAAAGGCAAGCACATCATTACCAGCAAAACTGAACATAAGGCAGTACTAGATACTTGCCGTCAGTTAGAGCGTGAAGGTTTTGAGGTGACATATCTTGAGCCAGACGCTAACGGCATTATTCCAACAAGTCGCATTGAAGATGCGATTCGTGAAGATACCGTATTACTAAGCTTAATGCATGTGAACAACGAAATTGGTGTGGTTCATGATGTAAAAGCGATTGGTGAACTTTGTCGCTCTAAGAAAGTGATTTTCCACATTGATGCAGCACAAAGTGCAGGTAAACTGCCAATTGACGTTCAAGATATGAAAGTTGATTTGATTTCGATTTCTGGTCACAAAATGTATGGACCGAAAGGTATCGGCGCATTGTATGTTCGTCGTAAGCCAAGAATTCGATTAGAAGCAACTATGCATGGTGGTGGTCACGAGCGTGGATTCCGAAGTGGAACCCTTGCGACGCATCAAATTGTTGGTTTAGGTGAAGCAGCTGCAATTGCTAAAGCTGATATGGATAAAGATAACGACCGTATTCGTCATTTACGTGACAAATTATGGGCGGGTATCAAAGATATTGAAGAAACCTTTATCAATGGTGATGCTGAGCAACGTTATTGCGGTTCATTGAATGTGAGCTTTAACTTTGTTGAAGGCGAATCATTAATGATGGCGCTTAAAGACCTAGCGGTTTCTTCAGGATCAGCGTGTACTTCAGCAAGTCTTGAGCCTAGCTATGTGTTACGTGCATTAGGTTTGAATGATGAGATGGCACACAGCTCAATTCGCTTTTCGATTGGCCGTTTCACCACAGAAGAAGACATTGATTACTCAATTGATATTATCAATAAATCGATTGGTAAATTACGTGATATGTCACCGCTTTGGGAAATGTACAAAGACGGTATCGATTTAAATACAGTTCAGTGGGCGCACCATTAAGGTAGCCCCTCTTAGCAAACAGGATTAATGGAGTCGTATCATGGCTTATAGTGAAGAAGTAATTGAACATTACGAAAACCCTCGTAACGTTGGTTCAATGGATAAAAATGATCCATCTGTTGCTACTGGAATGGTCGGTGCACCAGCATGTGGTGACGTGATGAAGCTACAACTTAAGATCAGTGAAGAAGGCATTATTGAAGATGCTAAGTTTAAGACTTATGGTTGTGGTAGTGCAATTGCGTCTAGCTCATTAGTTACAGAATGGGTTAAAGGTAAAACATTAGCAGAAGCTGCAGAAATCAAAAATACTGATATCGCAGAAGAACTTGCTTTACCGCCTGTAAAAATTCACTGTTCTATCTTAGCAGAAGACGCTATTCATGCCGCATTAGAAGATTATAAATCAAAGCATGAATTAGCTGCAGGTTAAGCTCGGAGTTGTAAATGGCAATAACAATGACGCAAGCAGCGTCTGAAAGGGTTAAAGCCTTTTTGAAAAACCGCGGCAAAGGTCTTGGTTTGCGATTAGGTTTAAGAACAGCAGGCTGTTCAGGTATGGCTTACATACTTGAGTTTGTTGATGACTTGAATGACGACGATGAACTTTATGAAATCGATGGTGTTAATATCATCATCGATGCAAAGAGCTTCATCTATCTTCAAGGCATTGAACTCGACTTTGTTAAAGAAGGCTTAAACGAAGGTTTTGAGTTTAATAATCCTAATGCTAAAGGAGAGTGTGGTTGCGGTGAGAGTTTTACCGTTTAACTACAACTGAAAGGAAATACATTGAACTATTTCGAATTATTCGGTTTTCCTGTCGATTACTCAATTGATAACGCTCAACTCTCAGAGCGTTATCGAGATCTTCAACGAGCGGTTCATCCCGATAAATTTGCTAATAGTAGTGAACAACAAAAACTATTAGCAGTGCAAAAAACCGCACAAATCAACGATGGTTTCCAAACGCTAAAAAATCCTATCCGACGTGCAGAGCACATGTTGGCGCTGCGTGGCTTAGATATCAGTCATGAGACATCAACGGTCAAAGACCGAATGTTCTTGATGCAGCAAATGGAATGGCGTGAAGAGTTAGAAGAAATGCGTGATCAAAGTGATCCACATCAAGCTGTTGAACATTTAAGAACGTCTTTTTCTGAACACCAAAAATCAATAAATGCATCTTTAGTGAACTCGCTAACGTCTATGACGGAAGAAGATAATAATTTTGCCGCTGATCAGATACGTAAACTTAAGTTTATGGCAAAATTAGAAGATGAATTGATTCGCATCGAAGATGCTTTGTTTGATCTATAAAAATTAAGTAGAGAATTTATGGCCCTTTTGCAAATCGCAGAGCCGGGACAAACGGCGGCTCCACATCAGCATAAATTGGCAGTTGGTATCGATTTAGGTACCACCAACTCATTGGTTGCTACTGTGAGAAGTGGTGAAGCTTCAACATTAGCTGATTCAAATGGCAATCACTCATTACCTTCAATTGTTCACTATGGTGAAAGTGTATTAGTGGGTGATGAAGCCGCAGAGCTATCGTCACAAGACCCTAAAAATACTATTGTATCGGTCAAACGTTTTATGGGACGTAGTCTTGTTGATATTCAAGATTCCTATAAAAACTTACCTTATCAGTTTGAAGCCAGTGAGCATGGGCTACCTGTTTTTGAAACTCACCAAGGTAAAGTTAATCCGATTCAAGTTTCTGCAGAAATTTTGCGCCCGTTAATTACTCGTGCTGAAGAGTCCTTAGGTGGTGAGCTACAAGGAGCCGTTATTACCGTTCCAGCTTACTTTGACGATGCACAACGTCAAGGCACTAAAGATGCTGCAAGCTTACTCGGTGTTAAAGTTCTTCGTTTATTAAACGAACCGACAGCAGCAGCCATTGCTTATGGCCTCGATTCAGAACAAGAAGGCGTTATCGCCGTTTATGATCTCGGTGGTGGTACCTTTGACATTTCAATTTTACGTTTGAATAAAGGCGTATTTGAAGTATTGGCAACAGGTGGAGACTCTGCACTTGGTGGAGATGACTTCGATCATTTACTCGAAGCGTATTTTCTGAAAACTTGGCGCCTTGAGGCTTTAAGTTCAAACGAACATCGCCGCCTACTGATTGAATCTCGTCGAGTAAAAGAAGCGCTGACTGACAATGATTCAGTTGAGGCTGTTCTAGTATTAGATAACGGCGAACAACACAAAACTCAAATCAACAAAGATGATCTTAATGCACTAATTTTACCTCTAGTAAATAAAACAATCATTAGCTGCCGCCGCGCCCTTCGTGATGCAGGCGTAACGTCAGATGATGTTTTACAAACCGTAATGGTAGGTGGTTCAACGCGTGTTCCTTTAGTTCGTACTCAAGTTGAAAGCTTTTTTGGTAAAGAGCCATTAACTTCAATCGATCCAGATCGTGTTGTAGCTATTGGTGCTGCGATTCAAGCGGATATTCTCGTTGGTAACAAGCCAGATTCAGAATTATTACTGCTTGACGTAATTCCACTGTCGTTAGGCATGGAAACTATGGGCGGTCTAGTTGAGAAAGTTATTCCAAGAAATACGACTATTCCAGTTGCTAGGGCTCAAGAGTTTACAACCTTTAAAGATGGTCAAACTGCCATGCTGGTTCACATCGTTCAAGGTGAACGTGAATTAGTAAATGATTGTCGCTCGCTTGCTGATTTTGCACTAACAGGCATTCCACCACTGGCAGCGGGTGCAGCTCATATTCGAGTCACATTCCAAGTAGATGCAGATGGTTTGTTGAGTGTGACGGCAATGGAAAAATCCACTGGCGTTCAATCTAGCATTCAAGTTAAACCTTCATTTGGTCTTTCAGATACTGAAATTGCCAATATGATCAAAGATTCTATGAATAACGCCAAAGGCGATATTGAATTAAGAATGTTAACTGAACAACGCGTTGAAGCGGCACGTGTACTTGAGAGTCTAAGCTCTGCATTAGAAAAGGATGGTGAGCTATTATCAACAGATGAGCGCACAGGAATTGATGCAGCGATGAATCTTCTTGCTGATGTAACTGGCGAAGAGAGTACACAAGCAATTGAAAATGCAATTAAAGCACTTGATGACTTAACTCAAGTCTTTGCTGCAAAACGTATGGATAATTCGATTAAGGCTGCATTAACCGGCCAATCAGTAGAAAGTTTATAGGTAAAATTATGCCACAGATTGTATTCCTTCCTAATGAAGAACTTTGCCCTGATGGTGCAGTTGCTGAAGCGGAAGTCGGTGAAACGATTCTTGATGTAGCTTTAAGAAACGGTATACATATTGAACATGCTTGTGAAAAGTCATGCGCTTGTACTACGTGTCACTGTATCGTTCGTGAAGGTTTTGACGAACTGGAAGAAAGCGACGAGCTTGAGGATGATATGCTGGATAAAGCGTGGGGTTTAGAGCCTGAGTCTCGCTTATCTTGCCAAGCTAAAGTTGTTGATTCAGATATGGTTGTTGAAATCCCTAAATATACCTTAAATATGGTGAGTGAAGGGCACTAACTTCATAATAAAGTATTAAAAAAGCCACTTGAACAAGTGGCTTTTCTGCTTTTATAGCTCTTAAGAAACTTGAGCGAGCTACGATAATATCAATGACTGAAATTATCTTGTCATATAAAAAAAATAAAATAGAGAGGGCATATTACTACTTGGGTAAATAAATGGATGAAAATAGGATTCTCATTATAGAAGATGATGAGAAGTTTGTTCGAATACTAACCGATTACCTCCAGCAATATAATTTCATTGTCAAAAGTGCCACCAATGGTTCTAAAGGTATCGAACTTGCAAATGTATTTGAACCAAAGCTGATTATTCTCGATTTGATGTTGCCGAGAGTAAATGGATTTACGGTTTGCCAAACATTGAGAGACTGGTATCGAGGCGGAGTACTTATGCTTACGGCTTGTGATGATTTTACTGAGCAAGTGGCTTGCTTAGAAATCGGTGCTGATGACTACTTAACTAAGCCAATATCACCTCGATTATTACTTGCAAAAGTAAGAACTGTGATGCGCAGAGTGCATAGCTCAGAACATATAACAAAGCGTGTACAGCAATTTGGTTCACTGTTGATCAACTCTAACGATCGAAAGGTATCTTATTGTAGTAAAACGATAGAACTTACAGATGCTGAATTTGAATTACTTGAAATCTTGATCTCTGGTCGCAATGGTCCAGTTGCAAAAGATGTAATCATGAAAAAGATGAGGGGAATTGAGTACGATGGTGTCGACAGGAGTATTGATAATCGTATTTCGAATTTGAGAAAAAAATTTGGAGATAACCCTAAAAGACCAAAAAAAATAGTTTCAGTAAGGGGAAAAGGCTATTTATTTGTCGAAGGGGAATGGTAGGCATGCGCTTTTTCTTATCACTTGCCACTTTGTTATTGTGCTTCTATTTTTTAGGTGTAAGTCTATTACAGGATCTTACTCTGAATCGAAACAAACAAGCTTTTATTGAGGATGCATTTAAAGATAATTTGACTATTGCAAAGCTTGTTCATGAACTTTATCCCACGCTTACACGAGATGAATGGCATCGACTTCAAGCTGAAATTAACGCTTCCTCTAATGTACCCATTGAAGTGAAACCGCTCTCGCATTTTTCCTTACCAGACAAAGTAAAATTACAGTTATTGGAAAGAGGATTTTATGTCGAAGATGTCAGAGAAGGCATTGTTTATTATCCAATATCAAAACAGAATCGAATAGCAAAAGTCGGTCCATTAATTACGACTGAAAATGTTTCTTCTGCGGCTGAAAAGTATGAGCTGTTTTTAATTACATCCTTAGTGTTATTACTTTTAATTTGGTCGATAGTTCAGCAGGTAAAAATTAATAAACTTGCTCATTCATGCGAACATTTCAGTAACGGCAACTTTACCCACAGAACTTATGATGGTTGGTTTTCTATCCCTTCTGTGAGTAAGTCGTTTAACCATATGGCGGCGAAAATTGAGCAACTATTCAATCAACAGAAGCAGCTTATTAACTCTGTTTCTCACGAACTACGATCACCGGTTAATCGTCTAAAATTCCAGCTTGAAGTGCTTAAAGAAAATGATGGCAATGACTTCGTCAATCAGTCAGTAATACTATTGGAAGATCTTGATGAATTGGAACAAATGATTGGAGAGTTATTAATGTACTCACGATTAACCAGCACTCAGCAACCGTGTCATTTTACTCAACAAGACATCGATAGTTGGATGCATTCGCAGATCAACAAATTAAATAAGGAGTTCAGTGGCAGAGTTGAACGAGTTATTAGCTCTGATTCAAAGCTGGTAACTTTTGATGAAAAGTTATTTAGTAGGCTATTGAGAAATTTGGTCGAGAATGCCTGCTTTTATGGTACATCGACAATACAGGTAGAATATCAATTTACCGAGGATAATCATTATTTATGGGTCGTCGATAATGCTGCATATATCGATCCATTAGAGTTTAACAAATACCTCGAGCCTTTTGTTCGTCCTGATGAGAGTAGAACACGATCGACCGGGGGAACAGGACTTGGTTTAGCTATAGTGAAGCAAATTATCTGTTGTCATAAAGGCGAAGTATTAATCCAACGTATTGATGCAGAGTATAAAAAAATTGGTGTTAAATGGCCTAAGTTCTGAATGAGCAGCAGACAAAAGTACGACAAAACTCAGACACTTCTAGCGGATGATTTTGAAATACTTCCTTTATTATTTAATAAGAGGAAGTTACGAAATGAAACAGAAAATCTTGATGCTTTGTTGCTCGTTAACACTTGTTGCTTGTGATAGCCATGATTCAAAAGTAGATGATATTATTCAAACAACTCCAGAGATTTCTGACTTTATCGGTGTCTGGCAAGAGCCTGGAACAGGGCGATTACTTGAACTGACAAATTCAACGTCTAATTTATATCATCATACACAGCAGACCTGTGTGCACACTCATCAGTTTTCGAATTTTGAGGAACTGAACCAATTTCTCACTGAGCTGAAAGTTGAAGAAAAAGGCTTTTCGACCATCCCGTTGGGAAGTGTCGAAATCGAACGAATGCAGTTTGTGAGTAAAAATGAGCTGCCTAGCTATTGTGCTGCGGCTATGGGTTTGGAGTTTGACCCATTATTCATTTATCAACACTTTTGGCATACGTTTTCTGAATTGTATCCATATTTCGAAAAACGAGAGTTTGACTGGCAAAGCAAGTTCGATGCAGTGGTTGGACAAATTAATCAACAAACAACTCGACAGCAGCTTTTTAACTTAATGAAAGCGAGTTTGAACAATTTAGGAGACGGCCATTCATTTGTATTTTTACAGCACAATGAAGAAAGTAACTTTTACAGCAGTGATCAACCTAAAGGTTGGTATGCTGTCGCTGATTACTTTGCTGAATTGCATCAAGTTGAGACTGATACTGCTTTTGTACAGATTGTAAATGTTTTCAATCAAAATCTATTGTTAGAGCTAAAAGATGGAAAGTTAAATGGCAGTTCTCCATTAATTCAATGGGGAGTTATGACTGATAATATTGGATACTTACAACTTAACGCTATGGAAGGTTTTTCTGAGCAGGAAACGAGTGCTGAAGACGTCATCGCGGTCAGAGCCGCATTAGAGGACGTTTTGCTCCAACTACAAGATACAGATTCATTAATCATCGATGTCAGGTTTAACTTAGGCGGCAGAGATTCGGTTTCACTAGAAATAGCAAAATTTTTCGCTTCTGGAAAACAATCTGTATTTCGACGCCATAAATATAATAGTGGCAATCCTGTGGACGAAAGAGTTTTTTATGTATCACCTAGTGATAGGGTTACATATACAAAACCGATTGCCGTGATTACAGGGCCCGACACCGCAAGTGCAGCTGAAACGTTCACATTGGCAATGAAGTCTTTCAATCATGTTGTGCATGTCGGTGAAAGTACAAACGGTATTTTTTCGAATGTACTCTCTATTCCATTAGGAGATAACTTTTCTATTGGCTTAAGCCATGAAGAGTTCTTTTCAGCAAATGGCACTAACTTTGAAGTGAGCGGCATTCCACCTGAATATCCCGAAATGAGCGCTAATCCTTTAATCATCGAGAATAATGTCTTTCCATCGATAACACTTGCTAGGCAGATATTATCGGAAGTTCAATAGAGTTAGCTTAGCCAACTGAGTGGTTGTGAAATGTTTGTCAAAAACATTTCACAACAAAAGTGTGATCAAAGGTAGGTTTTTAGTGGTTTATCTTTTATAATCCGCGCGAATTACAAAAACATGCTATTTAAAGGAAGCTTACTCATGGCTATCGAACGTACTTTTTCTATTGTTAAACCAGATGCTGTTGCTAAGAACAAAATTGGTGCAATCTACAGCCGTTTTGAAGACGCGGGTCTTAAAATTGTTGCTGCAAAAATGTTACACCTAACTAAAGAGCAAGCTGAAGGTTTCTACGCTGAGCACAGCGAGCGTCCTTTCTTCGGTGCATTAGTTGAGTTCATGACTTCTGGTCCTATCACTGTTCAAGTTTTAGAAGGCGAAAATGCAGTTCTAGCTCACCGTGAAATCTTAGGCGCTACTAACCCTGCTGAAGCAGCTGAAGGTACTATCCGTGCTGATTTTGCGAACAGCATCGATGAGAACGCTGCTCACGGTTCTGATTCTCTTGCTTCTGCAGAGCGTGAAATTGCTTACTTCTTCAGCCCAGAAGAAATCAAGCCACGCACTCGTTAATTTTTAATTATCGAATATGTAAAAAAAGCCTGTTTATACGGGCTTTTTTGTTTTTCGAGGGAAAATCAAAGAAAACCCTTTCTATTCCCAGTTAAGTATTCATTAATTTACAGATGTTTTTAATTAGCGATTATCTGTTTCAAAGTGAGAATATATGTAATTAGAAAGTAGTATTCCTCGTCATTTCAAATTACGCAAAATTAGATGGATTGTAATTAAATTCAAATTGTTTTCTAAAGTGTGATCTGCGCCACAGAGTGATTGTTTTTGTTACTCATATCTCTCATCTGCTTCTGTTAGTATTTTTCCGATAATTCAAATAAATATTTTTAAACTCTCAAAATCGATTCTTTATAAGGATTAATATAAAGAACCCAACACAACTTTAAATCCAATGTCAGGGCTGACTTATTTTTAAAAACAAGGCTATTTGGCCAAGAGGTTTTTGCAAATGAGTACGAAATTGTTAAAGACATTAACGGCGACGGCAGTCGTATTCGCTTTATTTGGTTGTGGTAGCAGCCATAAGCATCATAGAAATCCAGCTCCAAATCCTCAAGAACCGTTTGTGTTAAATGTCATTCATATGAATGATCTACACTCACAATTTGACGGTGTTGAAGGGCACTTTTTAATGGGGAAAGATTCTGTTAATAAACAGACTTTCTACACTACATTTGGTGGCTATCCAAGAGTGTTGCAACAAGTCAATGATGACATCGCTGCAAGTGATAAGTCACAAACTGCATCGTTAGTTCTCAATGCTGGTGATGCTTTTCAAGGGAGCATTTATTTCCAAACATTTAATGGTGAGGCTAATGCCAATCTTCTGAAAAACATGAAGATAGATGCAATGGCAGTAGGTAATCATGAATTTGATTTAGGTACGTCGGCTTTAAAAATGCTGGCAACTACCGTAAATTTTCCAATGTTGGCTGACAACATGGATACATCAAAAAGTGATGACTTAAAAGATGTCACCTCCATCAAACCTTACCAATTGTTTGCATATAAAGGTACAAGTAAAAGAAAGATAGAGAATATTTCAGATGCAAAAAGCGGCGAAGTTGTTGTCGCTGTGATTGGTGTTTCACTTGAAAATATGAGTGATTTCGTGAGCGACAGTAAATTAGTTGGCGTAACGTTTAGCAGTGAAATTGAAAGCACTCAAAAAGAAGTCGATACTCTAAAAACATTGGGAGTTGATAAAGTCGTTGTTGTTTCACATATTGGGTTAGCCGCAGATAAAAAATTAGCTCAAGGTACCACTGGTATTGATTTAATCGTTGGTGGGCACTCTCATACCTTACTAGGCGACTTTACTAATATCGGCTTAACAAATAATGGTGAATACGCCGAGATGTTGCCGCAAAAATCAGGTGATGCCAAGACTTGTATTGTACAAGCTGGCAGCAATGCTCAAGCGGTAGGTGAGGTTCAAGTTCAGTTCGATAAGAACGGAAATGTAGAAACTTGCCAAGGCCACAATACATTACTTTCATCGGATGAGTTTTATAGCGATGAAGCGAAACAAACCAAAGTTTCTGACGAGACGAAAGCTGAAATCGAGAATTACATTTCAGGTTTAGAAAAACAGAATCTAAAAATAGTAACTGAAGATTCTAGTTTGCGTACAAAAATCGATACCGATTATAAAAACAGTCAGCAATATCAAGATGCCATTGGCTCACAAATTGGCGTGTCTGCGCATACTATTTATCAAGTGCGTAGACCTGGTGATTTAAGTGAAGTTGGCAATTATCAAGAACCAATCGATAAAACGGTGAATGAATGCTCTGGAACGGACTCTAAATTACGCTGTTATCACGGTTCGCAAGTCGCACCTCTTGTTGGTCAAGCTTTCTTAGATTGGCTCAATTCTGATGATGTACAAGATGCGCTTGATGCTACAAATGGAAGACACGTAGATGTGGCTCTGGTTGCTGCTGGCGGCGTGAGAACCAATATAAAACCTGGTGCACTTTATGAAGGAAATATCCGGTTAGAGATGTTGCCATTCAAAAATCACTTAACAGTAATGACGATCACAGGGGCTGAACTAAAAAGTGTATTGAAGTCGACCATAGAACCTGTATTAGATGCTTCTGCACATGCAGGTAAGTTCCCATATGTGGCAGGTATGAGGTATACATTTGTGCAATCAGTTAGTGATGACACAAACGGTACTTTCTCACAAATTCAGCTGAAGCAAACAAATGAGGACGGTACTGTTGAATGGCAAAATATCATTGACGCTGACTCATACACTGTTGCTGTAGGCAATTATAATGCTAATGGTAACGATGGTTGGAGCGAATTGGCAAAGGCAGAAGCGAAAGGGGATGGCACAACGACTAACCGTCAAGATGTTTACTTTAACGTAGATCCCGATACTAATGCTCGTACACCAGCAGTTAACTCTGTCACTATGACTTCTACTGAGCAAGATGGCAAAGTAACTTATACACCTGTAGGTGAACCTGATTGTAGTGGGAATACCATTTGTGATTCAGACGCACAATCATTTATTAAGTACAGCCAAGCATTAGGAGATACTGAGCTTGTTCCAAGTACTGAGAAAAACACAACACTTGTTTTTCAACCTAAATAAAGGTTAATAGAGTAGCTCAATTAAAGGTGACGAATTTATTTTGTCACCTTTGTTTTATTCCCCTTGTAAAAGAATTGAAGTAGCCCAATGATAAAAATAGATGTTAACATCACTCCGGCAAAGGGAACGGCTGTTCCAGTATAAAGAATGGCAAGAATTGGACCTGCGAGCGCACCGCAGCCAAATCTCAACGTCCCAATGACAGCTGTAGCCGTGCCTGTTTCATTCTTAAATTTTAGCAATACAATAGCATCACAACTCACAGAAATAATCCCTAATGAACCCATTAGAGGCATCAAGAACACCATAGTGTAGATATAATCCAATTGCAGCCAATTAACAGCAGTTAGTCCGCTTGCTGTGAATAAGCCAACGATTACCCCGGCTTTTAACATTACCTTAGCCCCAAATTTAGGTGATAAGCGAGAGTTAATAACATTGGCAAACATTAACGAACCAACATTGAGGCTGAATAAGGTTGAAAAAGTCAGCTTATCGACTTTGAAAACCTCCATAAACACAAATGATGAAGCGGTTAGGTAGCAGAAAAATGCAAATGAAGTTAGAACGCCTGAAGCGATGTATGCTCTAACGCCAGGCTTTGTGAATACCGTCTTGTATGCGCCTAAAAAACTTTTTTCAGTCCTTACTGATTTATCTTTGTCGCTCGACATTTTTAGTTTAAAAAGGACAAAAAACAAAAGGATAAAAGCATAAATCGATAGAATTCTGAAAATCCAATGCCAATTTAAAACGTCTAAAATTAACGTGCCTATTGCTGGCGCAATCAAAGGTGCTAACATCATTATTAAACTGACGTACGACATGCCTTTAGCTGTATTTTCTTTATATATCTCTTTGATGTAACCCGGAATAACGACAGTGGCTGCAGCACCGACAAATGCCTGAAAAAATCTTAATATGAAGAAAACATCCATATTGCTACTAAAACTTAAGGCCATACTGATAATACAAAAACAACTCAAACCAAAAATCACGAGCGGCCTTCTGCCAAATTTATCAGCCAAGTACCCAAAGCAAAGCATCCCTAAACCATACCCTGCGAGATAGGTACTCAAGCTTTGCTGAACAATTGTGACATCTGTACCGAACTCTTGAGCGATCTCAGTTAATGCTGGTAAATACATATCTATCGCTAAAGGTGTGATTGCCACAATACTGGCGAGTAATGGCAACAGAAGCCACCTAGGAAGTTGGCTTGAAGATTGGAGGTTAGTCATAAAAACTCTAAGAAAGAAAAATAAAACGAATAACGCTGTTGTTTTAGAACAGTAAGCGTTAATTACGGTTGCAAGCCTGAGGCAGAATTATATCTCAGTAAGTTTGATTATTAGTGTTCTTTTTTGTCTTCTATCTTAAAAAAGTCAGCTGGATTTTCGATATTTTCGAATGGTAGTGACGCTTGGTAAATGTAATAACCTATGGGACCAAATAATATCCCCATTATGGACCATTTTAGTTTTTTACTTGGCGGAATAGGGGCATCAGATATCGCTGGTTTTATTGCAAAAATAGCATGAAGTATCAAAAGAAAAACGACCATATACCAAATTTGAAGCTCTACATTTCCAAACATAGTCATTGTCTTAAATTCCGTATATGATCAATTGATAATGAAAACTCTTCCAATGTACCTTTATTTGACCTAATTTCCAAATAAATATTCTTTGTTATTTATGAGCCATGGCTCGAATTTTTCCATTGCAATTTCAAACTCTTTCGATGATTGCCAAAACGCTAACCATTTCTTTAAATTAGGAAATTCTTTTGATTCAATCCAAGCTTTATCGACAAGAGAAAACTGTCGAACAAACGGGAATATAGCAATGTCTGCTAGGCAAGGCTTTTCAGAATAAAGGAAGTTATTTTTTTCTAGTAAGGCCTCGAGTTTTGATAAAAATTGTTCACCTTGTTCTTGATAATATGTCTGTGGTTGTTCGGGGAAACGGTCACAATATTTATACTTATCCAACCACAACTTGAACTCGGCATCGTTTTGCACGATTAAACTGTCCATATTTATGACGCATTGTCCATCACTCTTTCTGAGCAAATCTCTTGAGTCATTTTGATTCAATGCCCAATGCATGATATCTAAGCTTTCTTCAATGACAAGGATTGGTGTGTTCTCTTCGAGCTTTATAAACACTGGCACCGTACCTTTAGGGGACGCATCAAGCATAGTTTGAGGTTTGTTTTTAAGCTCAATTTCTCGTAGGTTGACTTTTACTCCAGCAAATAGAATAGCGAGCCTAGCTCTCATCGCATAGGGGCAGCGTCGAAATGAATAAAGAATATTAGCGTGCATAAAGTTTTATTATTTAAATTGTGATCAAAGTTTAGTTTTAAAGTAGATGCAACTCAATACCTAAATCGGCTATCGACTTTTGTTCTCTAAGTAGATCGTTAATTAATAGGGTGTTTTTTTTAGTATTTTTAGGTAGCGTTAAAAATAGTTTACTTTCAACAGCCTTAGCTTCCCTAAAATCGAATCTAAGACTCACCCGTCCCAAATTCAGCAATACTGCAATACGTAAAATCGAGCAAAGATATTGAGTGCTTTTTCTTAATTCAGGCTCCAGTTCTTCAAAAGCATTTAAATACGGTCGCTTTCGGTGATTTCGGATCAAAACGGATAGCTGATGTTGTAACGGCTCGCTAAAGCCAGGTAAGTCACTGTTTCGTATGATATAGCCACCATGCTGATGATGTTGCCTTGAGTTGATGTGTATGCCAATTTCATGCAAAGTTGATGCAAAAAGTAACAATCTTGCATAACCTCTCAGTTGCCACTCATCAGCAACATGTTCAAATAATTCCATTGCTGTATTACAGACCTTTCCAGCATGCGGCATATCGATATGATAAAGGCGTGCAATACTGTCCACAGTTCTCATTTGTACATCTTTATATTGTCCGATTTTAGCCAGTTCGTACAAAACTCCTTCACGAAGTGCAAAAGGCGAGAATTCGAGTTTCTTTACATTTAATCGTTTGAAAAAGCTGATAAGAATTGCGATAGCAGCTGGCAATAAAACTTTTCGTCTATCATCAATATTTTCAAAGGTAATGTTATTTGTGTGCCCTGCTGCAATAAGATCTGCTTTTAATTGTTTTAACGATTTAATGGTAATGACGTCTGACTGATACTTTTCTTTTAGTGCAATAGCCACAGCTTTAACTGAGCCAGAGCTACCAAGCGCTAAATCCCAATTGCCTGAAAGGTAATCTTTTGACAATGTAGAAAGTTGGCTGTCTGCCGCAATCATTGCAGCTTTAAAGTTGTCTTTAGTTAATTCATCGGTTCGAAAATATCGTTCGTGATAACTTACACACCCACACTTTAAGCTGGAGAGGCGGGTAGGGGTGATTTTTTTTCCTATAATAACTTCAGTCGAACCACCACCAATATCGATAATTAAATTTTTAGGCTTTAAAACTTGGTTATGAGCAACGCCACTATAAATGAGTCTTGCTTCCTCATGACCGGAAATTATTTCTATATCATAAGGAAAGACATCAAGAGCTTGTTCTAAAAAATCGTGAGCGTTGTTAGCGACTCTTAATGTATGAGTCGCAACTGGTTTTACTTGAGTTTCTGTGAGCTCAGAGAACCTTAATCTGAACTCTTTTAAGCAATTGATGCCTCTGGCAATGGCTTCTTTACTTAAATTGTTATTTTCATCTAACCCTTGAGCTAGTTGCACTTGCTTTTTTTCTTTGTGAAGTATTTGCAAACTGCCATCTTGTTCACGGGCAATGACCAAGTGAAAGCTATTGGAACCCATATCAATGGCAACAAAATGTTTATGCCGATGTTTAAGTTCTGTCATTTGTTGTCCAAATTAAAGCCATATTATCCATTCTTGAATTAAAATGATTTTAAATCAAGGTAGACTTTTCTAGATTTCTCAAAAATTCGAAAACAACTTCTTGAGATCTTATTTTTTTCTTATTGCCTCGTTTTTTGTATGGATTCGACTGTGCATGATCGATGATTCTGGATTTAGTGTTATCGCTAAATTGAATGTTCATCAATGAATTAATCATCATTTTCAGGTCTTCGCTGTAGATAGGTACGCCAACTTCAACGCGATTATCAATGTTTCGTGTCATCCAGTCAGCAGAACATAAGTACATTTTTTGTTTACCATTAGCATGAAATACCATCACTCGAGAGTGTTCTAGGTATCGATCGACAATACTGTATATCTCAATGTTCTTTGTCACAGCATCTTTGCTTGGCACTAGAGAGCACATTCCTCTAATTAAGAGCTTTACTTTTACACCAGAAAAAGCGGCGGCATAGAGCTTTTTGATAAGTTGCTTATCAACTAGGTTATTGAGCTTTAAAGTTATCGAAGCTTCCAAGCCATCTTTAGCGCTTCTTATTTCATCATCAATTAATCGATTTAGGCGTTTTCTTGAGTTGTATGGTGAAACAATTAAATGGTTGAATCTATAGTGTTTATATGGATGCTTGATGAGGTCGAATACATTTTCAACTTCTTTTGTTATTTCTTCGTTGGCTGTAAATAACGATAAATCAGTGTATATTCTGGCCGTTTTTTCATTGAAATTTCCAGAACCAATATGACAATAGAGCTTTGTTTGTTTGTCTTCTTGTCGATGGATTAAGCACAGTTTGGCATGAATCTTTAAGTTCGGAATTCCGTGATGTACTTTCACCCCGGCCTCAACAAGTAATTTTGTCCATTCAATATTTGCTTCTTCATCAAAACGGGCTGTTAATTCTAAAATTACTGTAACTTGTTTGCCGTTACGTACCGCATCTATCAGAGAGTTTATAACTCGAGACTTTTTAGCGACTCGATATAGTGAGATTGTTATCGACTTCACTGCAGGATCATAGGCGGCCTGACGAATGAGTTCGGTGAAGTAGGCAAATTTATGGAATGGATAATTTAAAAGAATGTCACTTTTTGCGATGGCTTCAAAAGCGTTAGCTGATTGATCAAATCTGGCCGAATTTAATGCGACTTTTTTGTCGTACTCTAAATTTTTACGGCTTGGGTTAGGAAAAGCAATAAAATCTTTAAAGCTATGATAACGCCCGCCAGGAACTAAAAACTCAGTTAAGCTAATGTTCAATTGAGTCTTTAAAATCAACAGCATATGCTCTGGCATTTCTTTGTCATAAACCAGCCTTACAGGTTCAGCGGTTAGACGTTTTTTTACGCCTTTAGTCATTTTTTCTAACTGAGTTTGTTCAAGCTCATCTGTGATGTCGAAGTCTGCATCACGGGTAAGCTTCATTGAATAAACATCAATATCATCATAATCAAAAAAAGGCTTAAAAAGTTCATCTGCACAATGACGAATAATATTATCGAGTAAAATAAGATATTTTTTTGATTTACCGCTTTCTGAAGGCAAAGATACAAATCGAGGTACACTTTTTGTAGGTACTTCTATCAGTATATATTGGTGTTTTTTTTCTTTATGTAAGCAGACAAAAAGATAGGTCATTGTGTCGGACATCTGCTTAGTCAAATCTCTATTTTTACTCACAGAAATCGGAGTGATATGGCGTTTTAGCTGGTCATTGAAATAACCTTTTAACCAAATGCTTTGAAACTCTGAAAGTTGCTTTTCACTTATCAGGAAGATGTTTTTCCTGATCAATTCTCTCATTAAAATACTGTATGTTTCATCAAACCTAACTTGTAGTTCTAATACTTTTTGTTGAATTCGAGCCATTAAAGTTTGGTTGTGTTGAGCCTTTTTTGATTCGATTGAGTCGATAAGTATTGCACGTCGAACGGCTGCAACTCGTACTCTAAAAAACTCATCCATGTTACTTGAGAATATACCTAAAAATCGTACTCGTTCTATGAGGGGGACGTTTTCATCGCAAGCTTCTTGCAAAACTCTCTCGTTGAATGACAACCAGGAAAGCTCTTTTGGCATAAGTTGTATTTGATCAGAGGTAGACACTACAATTACTCCCTTAATATAGAGTATCGTTTTAAGGTTATTTATTGTTTTTTAATACTTTTATCCTATGCATTTATCATTACAAAAATATGACATTATGATATTTTTATTACAGTTTCAAATTGACTTGGAAACACTAAAGTAAGTGTAATGACCACTCTTTTTACTCCCGCTGGCACCATTATGTACATAAATAAATCTGAGAATGAAGGAAAAACTTAAAAAGCTAAGTATCAGAGTGATGACGAGCTACACGGCGAAAATATAATGGCCTACCGGAAGTGCTAATTCTTAGAAAACGAATACTTAGCTACTTTTGTTTCTTTTACTGTAAATCCACATTACAAGGGGTTTTAATAGAAAGAGAAATACGAAAATAATCAACCCTAATGATAAGCCTATCAATGGATTTTCTTTTGTTGCCCAGAGGATAAATTCCATTTTATAACTCGCTCTTTTAGATTTACGACTATTCTTTCCTGTTTTTTTAATTTAGGTACTGATTTACATCAAAAATAAATACGAAAGATAAACAGCCCCTAACAAAAGCACCTTATACCAATTACTGTAATTGGTATAAGGTGCTTTAACGCCAATCGCTATAGACGCAAAAAAGCATTCGTTAAATCTTCAATCAGATCTTTGGGGTCTTCTAATCCAATGTGCAAACGAATTACAAAGTTGCTGGTGGGCCAAGAGGTTGCTGAACGAATTTTAGAAAGATTGAAAGCTGGAATGATTAGGCTCTCGTAGCCTCCCCAAGAGAATCCCATTTTAAATAACGTCATGCCTTCGACAAATTGCTTAAGTTGTGTCTTGGTCAAATCTTTTAACACAAAAGAAAATAATCCATTTGAAGCAGAAAAGTCACGCTTAAAAAATTTGTGCCCGGGGCATGATTCAAAAGCGGGGTGGCGAACATGATCGACTTCAGGTCGTTGCTGTAACCACGTTGCGATTTCTATGGCACTTTTCTCATGTTGCTTCATTCTCACCGCAAGAGTTCTTAACCCTCGATGTGCAAGATAAGCGTCATCTGGCGATACGCACTGACCTAAAGCATAAGAACGAGCTTTTAGCCTATCCCAAAGTGCTTTAGTGGTTGTTGCTGTGCCCATCATGACATCTGAATGGCCGACGATGTATTTAGTAGCAGCTTGTATAGATACATCAACCCCCATCTCAAAAGGGCGGCAATTGATAGGAGAGGCCCAAGTATTATCTAAAAACGTGAGTAGATCATGCTTGTGTGCAATTTTACAAATGGTTGGTACATCTTGAACTTCCATAGTTAAAGAACCTGGAGACTCTAGAAATGCAATTTTTGTGTTTGGTTGAATTAAGGACTCAATTTTTGAACCAATGAGTGGATCGTAGTAAGTCGTTTCAATGTTTAAATCTTTGAGGATTGTTTCACAAAATTTTCGAGTTGGTTCGTACACACTGTCGACCATTAATAAATGATCACCACTGGTTAAAAAGGATAATAACGAACAACTGATTGCTGCAGCTCCCGATGGGTAGAGCGCCGTTGCAAAACCACCTTCGAGTTCAGCAATGGCTTCTTGAAAAGAAAAATGTGTGGGTGTGCCTCGACGGCCATAAGCCAGCTTGTTGTCCGCACCGCTTTTTACGGCGTTATACATTTCATCAAGCGTATCAAAAAGCACAGTTGAAGCGCGATAAACGGGGGTATTTACGACCCCTTTATTCCAATTTTTATTTCGACCAGAAGTGACTATCTTTGTTTGCGGTGAGTGCTTTTCTTTTTGCATGATTACTCTCTATACTTGGGAACCTGAACTGTTACGGTTACTCCATCGACATCAGTTCTATTTTTAGCCGAAATTTGGCCATTATGAAAATCAGTAATGAGCCTTGCGATATAAAGTCCAAAACCTAAGTGTGGACTAGATGTTGAGTTTTCTTCTCTCATGGAAATGAGTGAGCTAAAAATTTCACTTTCCATTCCCTGAGGCAGTTTTGCTCCCTCATTTGCGACTGAAACAATAACAGCATCAGAATTTTCAGTAACGGATATTTCGATTGGACGTCTAGATGTCGAGAAGTCTATCGCATTGGATATGAGTTTGTCTAATAGTTGAGCGAAATATTCTGGAACACCATCTACAGATACAGTTTTTGTATCATTGGACAGAGTAAAGAGAGAGTCAGGAAACCCTAATTGATATCCCTCTACTAAACCATTAACTACCTCACTTAGATTGAATACTTCTCTATTTTCGTTTTGTAAGCTTGATTCAATACGGGAAGCCTCTGTCATACTGTTAAGAATCAGGCTTAATCTTTTTAAGCCTTCTTGTGCTCTATCAATGTATTTATCTGTTTGTGGGTTTGAGCCAGTGAGTTGAATGTGCTCAAGTGATGAACGAACAACTGTAATTGGTGTTCTTAGTTCATGACCGAGACGAGAGCTCATTTTTTCAAGGTAAAGGTTGTATTGCCCAAGCTGTTGAAGTACTTCTTGGAAACTGCGGCCTAAATCGCCAATTTCATCTTGAGTCTGAGATTGGTAGATGAAGTCGTTGAACTTTCCTTTATGATCAACGGCATCTTTAGCATCGTTTCTGAGCCGAATAATCCGGTTTGAGATGTTAGAAGCAAAAAGTATGATGGCCACGCTGGCGAGCAGTAATACGATAAATACCGTATTAAGTAAAGATTGCATCGCATTGTTACGTAATGCTCTTATTCCCATTGTTGATTGCTCGGCTATCACAACGCCGACCACATTACTCTGTTGCCAAATGGGAGTTGCTGACGCCAAAATTTCTGCTTTGTTATCGGGTGTATAATACTTCTCACTTGCAGTAAAGCCACTCAGAGCACGATTCACAATCGGTGTGTCAATGTGGGTAGCGTTGTTGAGTGGATCCACAAAATTAGTGTCGGTATTTTGTTCGAAAATTCGAAAAAGTGGCGCAAGTAAATCACTTAAGTGCCTTTCTGATTTTTTATTATTGATTTCAGTATCCCAGCTATTTTGTGCATCGTGAATACTGCCTCCAGAAGCGAGCACTTGACCCACGCTGTTCAATACCCAAATTCTGGCTTCTGTGTAACTTAAGGCATTGACAACTGACTCAATGGTCTCTGAAGGTTTGTTTAAATTGCCTAAGTTATGTACTGAATTTGTTGGACTTGATGCCAAGACAACGTTGCTTTCAGTTGGATTGTATTTACTTGCAAAATACGCCGAAAATGAAAATTTATTGCCCAATTCTTTTGATGGAATGCTCAATACTAAATCAAAGCCAATAGGCGTTTCACGCCAAAATCCTTGATATTCTGATTGCAATGTTTGAGGAACGATCATGGCTGGGTTTGTTGGAAGTAAAGCTAAATTCAGCGATTTATTTTGATTCATTGAGATGATAAAGCGTTTGAGCTTTTCATTCCTATTTGTTGTTGCAATGATGAAATGGTCGCCAATGTCAAAGCGAAAACTGCCTTTTGTTTGTGTTGAGATGCTGGGTGTTTTAACTGAAAAAACAAGATATGAATCATTATCAAAGTTACCAATCATGGCGTTGATTGCATAATTTTCTTCTTTTACTGCTTTGGCTTTATAAGTAATGAAGCTAGACGAAAAATATTTAAATTTGTCTTTTTCAGATAGTAGTAGCTTGTCGATTGAACCTTCAAAGATTGCTTGTTTTAATGAATAATTATAGAAATCCTTTTCTCTTTGTTGAACCAAATTTCTGTTCAGTTGAGAAAATAGAGTAGGACGTTGATGTAAAGCGGTTGCAACGGCCTGACTTGTTGAAGTTAACGAATGTTGTTGGCTGAGTTTTAGGTAATTATCAATTTCCCAGAGGTATCGATACCCAAACCAAGGGAGCACAGCAAAGAAGATAACGATGATGAAAAGCTTGGTCTTTATACTGACTCTGGGGTGAAGCATTTTTTTTAAACGGATCATGAAGATTGATCCCATCGATAACCCATTCCATAAACGGTATTGATACAGTCAAAGTTTGAGTCACTTTTTATAAACTTTTTTCGTACTCGTTTTATGTGGGATGTAATCGTACTGTCATCGACATAAATCTTGGCGTCAGACATTAAATCATTACGGCTGCGAACATGGCCTGGTCTTTTTGCTAAGGCATAAACCATCCAAAACTCAGTAACAGTCAACTCAACGAGCTGTTTAGCCCAGAAAACTTGCATTTTATCTACGTCAATTAACAGTTGATGATGTCTTATCGTTTCTGTTTGTGCAGGTTGGGATGCGACTTCAGATCTTCGAAAAAGAGCCGCTATTCTTGCGAGTAGATGTGGGAAGCTCGTATCTTTGCTTAAATAATCGTCAGCGCCTAAACGAAGTCCACTGACGATATCAAAATCACTGTCACGAGCAGTTAAGAAGATGATTGGGAGTGTGGCAGATTGAGCCCTTAAACTTTGGCATAACAAAAAACCTCCATCTAGCTCATCTTCGAGTCCAATATCGATAATGGCTAAATCCGGTAAACGAATGCCAAAGGCTTCCATAGCTTGCTTACGATTGGCGAACCCTTGCACTTGATAACCGTGGCTTTCTAATAATTCTTTATAGTTCTCTCGAATGATTGCTTCATCTTCGACTATGGCAATTCTTTTCATTTCACATCTTTCAAATATTTATCTTGTAATGACTATACCCAAAAGAGTTTATAAATACATAGCAACGCAGCTATTTTACCTTTACAAAAGAAATTGCCATTTTTTTGCCACATTTGTTCTCCACTTTGCCTTTTTTTTTCCTGAAATACGCCAAATTCACTTGCTTTAATAGCCTCATCGAAACGAAACACAACAATCGAATTTAAATCATTAATTTCAGGACTCGGAGTTCAAAATGAAAAAATTAGCAATCACAAGTATCGTTATCAGCAGCCTTTTAGTATCTTCAACGGCTTTCGCTCAATCAACTCAGCAAGATAAAAAACACGGAGAGAATGAGCAACTCATCGGTTTTGGATCAGGCCTTGTGCTCGGAGCCGTAGTAGGTGGGCCAGTTGGAGCTGTTATCGGCGCTTTTACAGGTGGTGTTGTAGGGAAAAGCGTGGCAGATGACTCAAAATTAGATATGCAACAAACTAAGATTTCTGAACAGAGTGAGAGAATTGCACGCCTAGCTCATAAAAGCGAAAAGTATGATGACCTTGCACATAGATACAGCATCAGTCAGAAAAAACTTATGCATTTGAGTCAAGCTGATCAAGTTAAGTTAAATGAATTAGCCCTTGGTATGAACGTACAGTTTAAAACTGGTTCTGCGGATATAGAACCAATTTTCCAAACCCAACTGGATGAGGTTGCACAAGTCATGAAGTCTTCACCGAGCTTAAAGCTTGATTTATCTGGTTATGCTGACAGAACCGGTAGCAGTGAATTTAACCAAAAATTATCTGAAAAACGTATGCATCAGGTGAAGGATTACCTCGTGAAAAGTGGTATCGAAGAAAACCGTTTAACAACTCAAGCTTACGGTGACACTGCCCCGTTGTCTGCAGAAGCATCACTAGAAGATAACTTTTTTGACCGAAGAGTAACTTTAAAAATTGCACCAGAAGCTGAAGAAGGAATAATGGCCAAAAACTGATCCCTAACTTACTTAGTGCATTATTTGATATTCATAAATAACGAGTCCACTTTTTATTAGTGGACTCAAAATATTAACTTAAGATTAAACTTTTCTTATAAAACAAACCAATAAAGCTGAAGATAGTAAAATGATACATATGTTATCTGACTCGGCTTTATATGGCTTCTCCTATACAACCAGGCACAATTTTTACAGTGAAACCTCATAATGATTCGTTCATTGGGCGTGAAGATAAACCGAATGCTAAACAGTCATTCAGTTACTTTGATGTGCAAAGAGGTGAAGTTGATAAAAAGGTAAAGCAGTTCGTTGCCAGCAATGGAGCGAGTGAGGAACAAAGACTTAAACGCCCACTGTACGAAAGTCATGAACCTGTATCACTCAGAAATGATCACTTACAGGATGAGCGTTTATGCACCGAGATATTGCACTTACAAGATTTTATTCTTCACTCTATAATAGATGAAAACATAAACTTTAGAAAAATTTCAGAAGTTGAAGCTTTATTAAAAAGAGCAGGTGGTTACATTGTTTATAAAGTTAAATCGCCGGATATATTTAAAGAAAACGATGCTTTAGTATTAAAGATAAAAGTCAAAGGGCTACGTACATCTTTAGGCATTAAAATACATCCAGATTATTTTCCAGATTGTAGCTACAATTATCAACCAGAAATAAGAGAGCAAATCAATGCGTTGGGCATTACAACGCATGTTTTCCATTCATTTACTTTTGAGTCCAATCATTTGCCAATGAGGGTTGTCATATTTGAATTTTTGGAAGGAGAACTATTACTACCGGCTCTTCGTTCTGGCAAGGTTTCAGAGCATTATAAACATCAAAAGATTGTAGAGATGATGCGAAGCATTTCTGAGTTTGGTGCAAGGCTAATCGTCAATGATTACTCTGACTTTATTCTTACCACAGAAGGTAAATTTAGATTGTTAGATTGGTCTAAAATTTCCCTACAATCTAGAGATTAAAACCATAAAGGGTTCAATTTTACTGTTAATGCATGCTAACTAATTAAACAATTTGAATTTTTCAGAATAAAGCGTATTTTTAAACAAACCTTACATTAATTGCCGATAAGTATGAAAGCGATTACTTACCAAAAAAAATCAGATGAATTTACCCTTAAAAACTTGCCAATCCCTACCATTGAAACTGAATACGACGTAGTCGTTAAAGTGCTGGCAGCTGGATTAAACCCAGTTGATGCTAAAATTAATTTTTGGCATGGCATGATGGCTGAAATGGATGACAATTTTGTCCCTGGCTTGGATGTGGCTGGAGAAATTATTGAGATAGGCTCATCAGTAACTGAATGGAAAATCGGTGATCGAGTGCTTTATCACGGTGATATGAGGCGCAAACATGGCGCATTCGCAGAGTATGCAGTTCATGATAGCCGTACACTTATAGAGCATCCGATTGTGTCACCTGAGATTGCTGCAGCAACACCTTGTGCAGGTTGGACAGCGATGCATGCTCTCGTTGATAAACTCCATATTGATATCCGTAAAAGCTTCTTACTCACAGGTGGTTCTGGTGGAGTGGGTAGTTTTGCACTCCAACTTGCGAGCCACTTTTGTGTTGATAACATCATTACTACATGCTCTGCTAAAAACCATGAGTATGCATTAAGTTTAGGTGCGGATCATACGCTTGATTATCACGAACAAGATATCTTACAAAAGGTACTTGAACTCACTGACGGTAAAGGTGTTCAAGCCTCAATGGATTGTGTTGGTGGTGATAACGATGTTCTATGTGCGAATGCGTTAGAGTATGAAGGGCATATGCTTGAACTTGTTTCAACTATCAGGCCCAGTGAATACAACGATGCTTTTGGACGAGGATTAAGCTTTCATCAAGTAAGCCTCGGTGCCGGACATGTAAATGGTGATAAGGGACGAAAAAGTATTTTGAAATCTGGAAGGCGCTTTACTCATCTTGTTAATACAGGTCGAATTCAAGTACCAAAACTTGAGCTGATCTCAATAGAAGAGGTGCCAGCAGCGCTAAAGAAACTTAGAGATAAACGTACAGTTGGGAAAATTGTTGTAAAGTTTTAGTTTTACTAGACTGATTTTTTTTCAAATTTTTGCTTTTATACTTCAGAGGCATAGAAAATATTTAAGTTTATTTGAGGTAAATCTTTTAGGTAAAGGTTTTTCTGTAACAGTAAACAAAAGATCATTCCGCTTGCTTTTTATAGTAAAGTTGTCTGAGTCATTCAAGAACGTAGTTAAATTCTTGAACAAATTTTGCTGACTAGAGCTCTCTATAAGCACTGCACCACGGTAAAGATATCCTTCGTAGCTTTTGCTGCGGTCAACTTGGATAGTGATTTTTTGAAAGTCACTATCAGAAACAGCAAATTCATCGCATTGTGTTACCTTCTGTGTCTCATTTGAGAAAGATATTCTTATTCGACCTACAGCTTCAGCCATATAGCTCCTCGATATTGCTGCCAAGCAAGAAGTTGATAAAATTAATACTCTAATGAAATTACACTAAAAGTGAAAATATAAGAAAAAACTTAACGTTTCTTCTTATATTAGAAATAAATAAACGTAATCATTTATAGCTCTTTCACTTTTTTAGCAACACTGAAACTTAAAATCAGTAATAGTATTAAGCCAACAATAAATCCTAACTCTACAGCCTGAGCTTGATAAACGGAATTTCCGCCTGCTGTAGCCATTAACGGATAAGAGGGCGGGAAGTAAACCCAATATTTGGAACTGGCAATCTGAGTTAAGAACATTGTATTCATAATACCAATGGATAAAGCAATCATGATGTTAGGGAAATACCAACTGATTGCATGTAACATCGCAACTAAAGGGATCAGAGCAAAAGCGAATCGCCAGCTGCTGAATAAAATGTCATTAGTGACCGTTAGGTCTAAGCTTGCACCTAATAACGACAGTATTGCCAGAAGTAATAATGAATAAACCCACACTAACAGCGTCGAACACAGAGTTATTAACCAAATCGTGATAAATTTGCTAAGGAAAAGCTGGCGACTTGAGATCGGCAGTGACAACATCAACATCCAAGTTCTATTTCGATGTTCGAGTCCATTGATTAATGATGCTAATAAAGCAATAAGTAATGGCACCATAAAGTAGTTCCACATGGCTAATACGCTTTTTGACCATAATAACCAAGCGTCCTCCGGCACATCGACAAGACCTCGTTGATGAATAAACATCATCAACGACACGACACAAGTAAATAACGGTGCAATTAACATCACAAATAATGTTGAGGTTCGCTTCAGTTTGATTAACTCAACTTGAAGTAAGCTAAATAATTTCATTGATCATTCCTTTGAAAAACGGTTAGTGCTGAGTATCAATAAACCACTGCTCAAGTTTTGGATTTATATCAAAAGAGCGAAATATTTGAATGCCATTATCAAAAAGTAATTTATGGATTACTGCTCTTTGTTCGAGGCTGTTTGAGTGAAGTTCTATGCTCGAATTAGATATTTTGGCTGTAATGTTATTTTCAGCTAAAACTTGTTGCGCTAATTGAGGCCGACAAACTTCTACATTGAAGCTCGTTTCATGTGATTTTTTCCAGTCTTCCATACTCGATTCGAATTGAATGCTTCCGTTATGTAGCACACAAAAATGGCTACACACTTTTTCTACTTCTTCAAGGTTATGACTGGACAGAAATATTGTGCAGCCTTGCTGTGTGAGTCTATGAAATACATTTCTAAGATTTTGAATACCTAACGGATCTAGGGCACTTGTGGGCTCGTCCAAAATCAATAATTTTGGATTGCCTATTAAAGCAAAAGCAATAGAAAGCCTTTGCTTCATCCCAAGTGAGTAATCTTTAATTCTGACGGCAGAATTTCTTAAATTTACAAGTTCTAGAACACGCTGGACTTCTGAGCTTGCGACGGATTTCAAGATACAAGCAATATTTAAAAACTCTTTAGCGATAAGGTTTGGATAATTGCTTGGCGAGTCGATTAAGCAACCAATGTGCTTCCGATGTGATGTCGAGCTTAATGACACAGGATGACCGAACAGTTTGATACTGCCAGCATCAGCTTCTAATACACCTGTAAGTAGTTTTATGGTTGTTGATTTCCCTTGACCATTTTGACCCAAAAAAGCGTAAATACTGCCTTTGGGAACATTCAAATTAATATTGTTGAGTATCATTTTATCTGAGAAAGACTTCTGTAAACTTTGAACTTTTATAGCTAATTCCATGTTTTATTGACAATTTATCCCTTAAAGGTAAATTAAGTTACACCATGGGGAAAACTGCATCAATAGCAAGGAATGCTATGTTTGTAACAAAAGGTCTCGTCACCAATATATTCAAAACAGCTGTAATTACTGCTTTTTACTTGTCTTCTTTTACTGCTTCAGGAAGCCTTCAACTTGCGACTACGTTTAAAACGGATATTGAAGTTAAAGATTACTTAATAAGTGAAAAGCTGGACGGTGTTAGGGGGCGTTGGGATGGCAGCCAGATGTGGACGAAGCAAGGCAATAAAATTAATATGCCGCTTTGGTTTTACAAAGATTTCCCTAAATACGCATTAGATGGAGAACTGTGGATAAAGAGAGAGAAATTTGAATTTGTTTCTGGTGCAGTTCGGCGAGTAGTCCCAGAAGATCACCTCTGGTCACAGATAAAATTTATGGTCTTTGACGTCCCCAATCATGAGGGAACATTTGAGCAGAGATATTTATATGCCAAAGAGAACTTATCGAATTTATCGTCTTATCTGCAGATCGTAGAGCAATTTCGAATAAACACGAAAGCTGATTTAATGGTTGAACTGAAAAAGCGGGTTCAAGCAGGGGCTGAAGGGCTCATGCTTCATAAAGCTGATAGTTTATATCGCTCTGGTCGAAACCCTGACCTAATCAAGCTAAAACAATATCAAGATGCTGAAGCTAAGGTGGTAGCTCATATTGAGGGCAAAGGTCGGTTTAAAGGCATGTTAGGTAGCTTGTTAGTGGAATTGTCAAACGGAAAGCAGTTTAAAATTGGCTCAGGTTTCTCGGTCGATGAACGTAAAAATCCTCCACAAATAGGCAGTACAATTACATTCAAATATTTTGGTTATACTTCTAAGAAAACCCCTAGGTTTGCGAGCTTTGTTAGAGTAAGATTTCCAGCAGAAACCATTCAAGCAAGTGATAAAAATGACAAAATCCATTAATTCGATTCTGTTTGTATGCATGGGCAATATCTGTCGTTCTCCAACGGCAGAAGCGGTATTTAGAAAAGTCTTAAACGATGCAGGTGTTGATATTCAGTTAGAAAGTGCTGGAACCATAGGTTATCACCAAGGTAATTTGCCCGATATACGTGCACGAGCCGCAGGCAAAAAACGAGGCTACAGTTTTGAGGGAATTACGGCAAGGCAAGTTACAACAGAAGACTTTAAAAAGTTTGACTTAATTTTAGCCGCTGATAATGACAACTTGAACGATTTGATGATGCGTTGTCCGATTCAATACAAAGATAAACTTAAACTTATTTTATCTTATGCTGAGTCTCGAGAAGCAGAAGTGCCAGACCCTTATTATGGCGGTGATGAAGGATTTGAGCATGTGTTGGATTTATTGGAAGGAAGTGCGAGCAACTTTGTTAAACATTTTAAAAGCATATAATGGTAATTATGCTGGATAATTTACAAATGGAGTGGTTTGACAGACAACTCGATCACCTGTTTTAACTCTAGCTTCAGTAGTTTTTGCTATGCCTTCAAGTATTTGTACTGAGACAATAATATCTACTGACTTTGCCAAGCCTTCTGATTCATAGGCCATGACACTACTTAGCAGAGTTTTTTCCTGATTGAAGGCAATATCGGTATACATTTTGAAGGTAAGAGTTAACTCATTATCTTCGAGTAAAACAGAATAGCTTCTCTCAACTTGTGACAAAGCAAGAGGTTTGGGCGCACCTGATGGTAAGCCTTTGATAACTTCATAGACATCTGCATCGACTCCTTGTTTGGCAAGTGCCATTATAGCTTTTAAGTTATTCCCACAAGCAACTTTAAATTTTGTGAAATTTTCAAGAGTGACTTTTTCTCCGTTAAATGTATAGCTGTCGCTAAAACTATCTCTATACAAATCTTTCTCAAATTTATCTTTTGTATCTGTGGCAACTTTTATTTGGAGATTCAATTGAGCATCTAATTCAGTTAGAGAAGGTGATATGACAAATGACTTAAGGGAACAATGAGGAGCCATCATTACTATTTCTTCACAATTACCTTTGAGTGAAGAATAGCTGATGAATTGGGGTTGGCTTGCTGGTAATGCTAATTCTTTTAGTTGTAAGAATAATGATTCTTTTTTTCGATCTTCAGTTAAATAACTGCATAGTGCTAAATAAACCTCTTTTGCTTTTTCGATGTTTTCGAGTTGAAAATGGATAGATAAAAATTCCCATGTTAACTCGACTATTTCAGGATCAATACAATCGAGCTGTGATTTAAGTTTACTCGTATCGATGCTATCCACTGATGAATTGTTACTATCAGTTGAGTAAGCTGATGGTAGATAACTTTTCGGAATTTTGTTCAATGGGTTTTCTCCATACCTATTTAATTTAATTATAGATATAAAAAAGCAATCAAATTTAATAAAAGAAAAGATTTTTTTATCATGATCTTGATCATGATTATTGAAGTCACTGCCTGCCTAAATTCCTACAGATAGTATAATAAGATTAACTTAGCCACTATATGTTGTGGTTTGAACAATTCATTGTCACAAGTGTTGTTAATTGGAGAATGGCATGCCAGTAGTTATTAAGAGGGATGGTATCAAAACGGAATTTGATGCAAAACGGATTTTCTTAGCTGTCGAAGCAGCAGCTCTAGCTGCAGATGTGAATGATAGCGAATATGCGCAAACCGTTGCAAATGCGGTAACTCAAAAGGTTGCGCAGCAGCACGAAATCGAAATTCAACAGTTGCAAGATCTTGTAGAAAATGAATTGATGGCGGGAAATTACAAATCTGTTGCTCGTCATTATATTGAATATAGACATGACAGAGATGTTGCTCGAGAAACGAGTAGCAGCTTGAATATAGAAATCCGTGGACTCATAGAACAAAGTAATGCTGCTTTACTAAATGAAAACGCTAATAAAGATGCCAAAGTTATTCCAACACAGCGTGATTTGTTAGCAGGTATTGTGGCTAAACATTATGCTAAAACGCATATGCTGCCTAAATCTGTGGTGAAAGCGCACGAAGCAGGTGAGTTACATTATCATGATTTAGATTATGCACCGTTTTTTCCAATGTTTAACTGTATGTTGATTGATCTGGAAGGCATGATGACTCATGGTTTTAAAATGGGTAATGCAGAAATTGAAACGCCGAAGTCAATTTCAACCGCAACCGCTGTAACTGCTCAAATTATTGCTCAGGTAGCCAGTCATATATATGGTGGTACTACGATTAATCGAATCGATGAAGTACTAGCTCAGTTTGTAACTAAGAGTTATGAGAAGCACTTAGATATAGCAGGAGATTGGAGTATCGCTGATGTTGAAGCTTATGCAAAAGCACAAACAGAAAAAGAATGTCACGATGCATTTCAGTCGCTTGAATACGAAGTAAATACATTGCATACCGCTAATGGGCAAACGCCATTTGTCACCTTTGGTTTTGGCCTTGGTACCAGTTGGGAATCACGATTAATTCAGCAATCAATCATGAAGGTAAGGATTGCTGGTTTAGGTAAGAACCGAAAAACAGCGGTATTCCCTAAGTTAGTATTTGCGATTCGTGACGGTGTTAATCACAAGCCGACAGATATCAACTATGACATTAAGAAAATGGCATTGAAATGTGCTAGTCAGCGCATGTACCCAGATATTCTTAACTACGACAAAGTTGTTGAAGTTACAGGCTCTTTCAAGACGCCAATGGGGTGCCGTAGCTTCTTAAGTGCTTATGAGCAAGATGGTCAACTGCAACATGAGGGGCGAAATAATCTAGGTGTTGTGAGCTTAAATTTACCTCGGGTTGCCTTAGAATCTGGTAATAATGAAGCTGAGTTTTATCGTTTATTGGATGAGCGCTTAAATGTGGCCCGATTAGCATTAGATACTCGAATTGACCGATTAAAAGGTGTTAAAGCCAAAGTTGCTCCGATTTTATATATGGAAGGGGCATGTGGCGTTAGGCTTCATGCAGATGATGATATTACTGAGATCTTCAAAAACGGGCGAGCATCCATTTCACTAGGTTATATCGGTTTACATGAAGCCATCAATGCACTGTATGGCACTGATGAGCATATTTATGACAGTGAAATGTTACGTGAAAAAGCCATCGCCATTGTTGAATATTTAAAAACTGCTGTTGATCAATGGAAGCAAGAAACAGGTTATGGCTTTAGCTTATACAGTACGCCGAGTGAAAACCTTTGCAGTCGTTTTCATCATATTGATGTAAAAGAATTTGGTATTGTAAAAGGTGTGACCGATAAAGGGTATTACACCAACAGTTTTCATTTAGATGTTGAAAAGAAAGTAAACCCATACGATAAAATTGATTTTGAACAGCCTTACCCTCTCATCGCAAATGGTGGTTTTATTTGCTATGGCGAATACCCAAATATGCAGCATAACATTGAAGCGTTAGAGAATGTTTGGGATTACAGCTATAACCGAGTCCCTTATTATGGGACGAACACTCCCATCGACGAGTGCTATGAATGTGGCTTTTTAGGTGAATTTGAATGTACCAGTAAAGGCTTTACTTGCCCTAAATGTGGAAATCATGATCCGAGCAGAGTATCGGTAACCCGAAGAGTGTGTGGTTATTTGGGCAGTCCAGATGCAAGACCGTTTAATTTTGGTAAACAAGAAGAAGTTAAGCGAAGAGTCAAACATCTATGAATTATAACGCCTACTATCCTGTAGATGTGATTAATGGACCAGGGACAAGAGCTACTCTGTTTGTTTCTGGTTGTATTCATCAATGCCGTGGTTGCTATAACCAATCTACATGGAATCCCGATTCGGGTCATGTATTTGATGCTAAAATACAACAGAAAATTATTGATGATCTCAAAGATGAACGTATAAAACGAAGAGGGTTAAGTTTAAGTGGCGGCGATCCACTGTTGCCGTCTAATTTACCTGCAATTAAAGCGCTAGTTAAAAGAGTGAAAAAAGAATGCCCGGATAAAGACATCTGGTTGTGGACAGGTTACACCTTGAATGCGCTAACGCTTGAGCAGCAAGAAGTTATTAGCATGTTAGATGTCGTTGTTGATGGAAAATTTGAAAATGAACTGGCTGATCCCAGTTTACGGTTTAGAGGCAGCAGTAATCAAATTATCCATACATTGAACTCATACTCTTAAATCTTCCACACAAAGCAGTAACTTGTTTCATCGAGTTACTGCTATAATATTCGCACTTTCAAAAAATCATTTCTGCATTTGATCTAAATCAGATGCCAAGGTCGCAAAATGAATTTAAAACAAGAGCTGCAAGATCTTAACAACAAATTAGATAAGTTTCGTCGTAAATTATCTGCAGCAGAAGGGCGAGGTGACGAAGCCGTTGCCATGCAATTTAAAAAAGAAATTGCAGCCGTTACTAAACGAATCAATTCAGTAAAATCTCAGAGTTCTCGTCAGTTAAGCAAAGAAGGCTCAAAGATTACTTCGCTAGCCTTTAATCGTACCTTAACGAAACAAGAACAGGCTGACTTAGGGAAGCTAAAAAAGTCGGTTAAAGGGCTTGTTGTTGTTCATCCAATGACAGCGTTAGGCCGTGAAATGGGTTTAACACAAATGACGGGTTATGCGCCTAAAGAGTTTTAAAGGCAAAATAAACGATATAATTAAAATAAAGAAATGGTTTTTAACCTTTCAATTTGAGTTTTTTTAAGGTTTTTTCATGTCGGTAAAATATGTTGCATCTTCAAAATTACCTACTCCTTATGGAGTGTTTACTATGCATGGATTTGAAGATACGGAAACAGGTAAAGAGCATGTTGCTTTAACCATAGGTGAATGGTCAAAAGGCGAAGCGGTTTTAGGCCGAGTTCACTCAGAATGCTTAACTGGTGATGCTTTATTCAGTTTAAGGTGTGATTGCGGCTTTCAATTACAAACAGCAATGCAGCATATTGCAGAGGCTGGCCAAGGGTTTATTCTTTACCTTCGTCAAGAAGGTCGTGGTATTGGTTTGATCAATAAAATTCGCGCTTATGAGCTTCAAGATCAAGGTGCTAACACCGTTGAAGCCAATGAAAAGCTTGGTTTTGCTGCTGACCTGCGCCGCTATGACATGATTGTACCCATGCTTGAAAAAATAGGTATAAACCAAGTCAAATTGATGACGAACAACCCACGTAAGGTGAACGCACTGCAACGCTTTGGTGTCGAAGTCGCCGAACGAGTGCCACTGCAAGTGGGTAAGAACCGATATAATGAACATTACCTTAAAACTAAGTCTACTGTTTTAGGGCATTTAATGTCTGAACATCATTTTCATGACAATGATTAAAAGCTATTTTTACATAATTGAAGCCGAGCTGAATTTGCTCGGCTTTTTTATTTCCTAGAAATTAATCTTCGTGAATCTTTGAGGAAACACTCAATTTATAAGTGGTTTTGACTGTAATTTTAAAGAAACTAAAAGATGCTTGAGGCATTACTTATGACTATGCCAATTTTTAAAGGTGCCATTAGAGAAGGTTTGAGACAGCAATCTGTCTCAGTAAGTGAAACAACTCAAAACCTATATAAACTAACCATTAATAACAGGCACTTTGATGTGACCATTGGAAAAGGGGCACTAGGCAACCAAATAGAAGATGTTCAGGAGCAGAATGATTCAAAAGCTGGCTTTTTTTATTGTCTCTTTTCATTTTTACGTCGTGGGCCATTAGGTACTACCAGTTCACGTATTAAGGATGTTCTAAACGAAGAGGAGTTCCTCCAAGATAATTATCTTTTAAAAAGATGCCCTAAAAATATCACTGAAGAAAGCTTCCTGAAGGGTGGAACTTCTATAGATTATGGTAGTTTCAAGCATACTACACCTAGTGAAACAGGTATTGCCTCAGTAGGAGCGTCTGATAACAATCCTAACGGTATTCACGTTGTTCAAGATGAAATTGAAGAACACAAACATGAGGGGACACAGAAAGCCACTGAAGGTTTCAATCAATGCGCAATTCTCTCGAATGAGGAAGAATTGTTCTTAGCAGAACTAGATGAAGAATTAGATATCGAACCTTTAGAGCCCTCAGAAGGGGAAGAAAATGAAATAGTTGTTGAGAAACCTTCAGCAAGAAGAGAGCGAAGTGGTTCAATGGCCATTGCATGGAAATATGAGAAAGATAATGTTAATGAAGGTCATATAAGAATTGTTACTGATGAAGTTGTTCCAGACTACTCAATGGCATTCCCCCATGATAATAGAGAAGAACATGCAGCTTGGGACGCTGATACACAAAGTCGAAGAGTAGCTGTTCACTTATATAAGAGTGAACATAAAGAGAATGAGTATTGGTATCACCCATCAACATGTGAATCTTTTGAACAAGATTTAAAAAGAGCACCTGCTCATATGACCAGTGTTGGGTGTAGAGCAATTGGACTGGGTGGTAAGACGTATTATGAACTTAGCCCTTCACTGGAACCTGATTCTGTCGAAAGTGAAGATTCTTCTCCTGAACCAGTAGCCCAGTTTGTGGTTTATGAACCTGCTGAAACACCTACGTACTCTATGATTGGAAAAGAAGAGCGTATAGTTAGAAAAAATAATGAGTTCGTATCATTAAGGAAATCAAGAGGGGAGTACAGTACTGAAGATAAAAAACAAATGGAGAAAAGGCTGGATGTTGTTAAAGAACACAAAGAATGTATTTGTAGATCGTGGATCGTTGATAAGGATAAAGTTATATCCGAGTATGGTGGTCGGGACGTTAAAAAATTCTATTGTCGTTCAGATCATAAATTAGAAAGAGCGCAAGTAGCCCCATTTTTAAGATTGGTAAAAGATGTCCACCAGAGAGGTTATCACTTCAAAAATATTTCTAATCATAATCTTTTGTGTGCTAAAGATGGTGGGCCAATAAGGTTTACAGGTTGGAAATACTTAGTTGGAAATGAGTTTGGGGATTATGAAAATAAAATGGAAGACGAACATTTAGCCCCAAAAGGTTTGCAAGAGTGGGTAATGCAAGCAAAGGATAATGAAGAAAGATTAAAACGTGCTCTGGTGCTACAAAGATATGCGGTAATGGTGATGATGTGTGAATCCATGTCACCAGCAATTGCAAGGTCTATTAACGCTGACCTTAACCAAAGCAATTTTGGCAATTCATTAATGATAGATTCTAACAAAAAGTATTTTATTGAATGGGTTAAAGAAAATATAAAATCAAGCTGTCAAAAAGAAGTGTTGTTATTTCTTAGAGATCCAATTAGAAGGCCACTAACAACAGATTTGATTGATATGATGAAAAGATAGCAGAGCACAAGGCTCTGCTAAACAATTGAAATTAAAGCACACCACGACGCATTTGATCGCGCTCGATAGATTCGAACAGAGCAGTAAAGTTGCCCTCACCAAATCCTAAGTTGTTCTTACGTTGAATAATTTCGATAAAGATTGGGCCAAATAGATTTTTAGTGAAAATCTGTAGAAGGTATCCGTTTTCGTCACCATCACACAGAATTTGATGATGTTTTATACGATCACGATCCTCCGTGATTTGTGGAAGCTTATCGAAAATAGTGTCGTAGTACTCTGGGATGATATCTAGCGTTTTGATTGAAGAGCCTTCCATCGCATCAAGAGATGCTACGATGTCACGACTGGTGAACGCTAAGTGCTGTACGCCTGGGCCGTCATACTCTTTCAAATATTCATCGATTTGGTTTTTATCATCATTTTTACCTTCATTGATCGGGATGCAGAAGCTACCGTCAGGAGAGCGAAGTGCAAATGAAGTTAACCCTGTTTGAGCACCGTTGATGTCGAAATAGCGAACTTCGGTGAAACCAAATATATCTTTATAAAAATCAGCCCAATGTTGCATTGTGCCTTTATAAACATTATTGGTTAAATGATCGACTTCCATAAAGCCTTTTTCTTGAATAAGCTCAGGACTCTCTAGGTCAACAAAATCGTTGTTATAGATGTTGTTTTCTTCACCGAAAACATCAATAAAGTAGATTAAGCTATCACCGATACCATAGATCGCTGGATAATCTAAATCTTTAACTGAGTCATCCGCAGCTTTTGCACCACGTTCTACAGCAGATTTAAATGCAAAGTCAGCATTTTCTACTCGCCAACCCATAGATGTAATTGCAGGTCCATGTGATTTAGCAAATTCAGCTGAAAATCCTTTTTTCTCTTTATTGAGTAAAAAATGGATGTTGTTTTGTTTATAGTAAAGAATGTCTTTTTCTTTATGTTTTTTAAGCATAGAGAAACCGAAATCTTTAAATACTTGATGCATGAAATCTGTATCAGGTGTTGCGTATTCAGTAAACTCAATGCCCATTAATCCAAGTGGATTTTGTTCGCTAGCCATAGTTTTGTCCTCAATTTAGTATGTGGTACGTCTTAGATAACTTTTTGGTTCTAATCTTCTATCCAAGAACGGTTGTAATCTTTGCTCATGCATCGTTGTACATGTTCAGTTAAATGTAATGGTGCGAAGGTATCGACCATTACTGCATATTCGTAAGTTTCTTTTTTACCTAAAGAGGCTTCAGTTTTGCCTGGTTGAGGCCCGTGTGGTACACCTTTTTGATGTAATGTTAGATAGCCAGGACCGATACCTGTTCGACTCATAAAATCACCGTCCACGTAGTAAAGCACTTCATCGCTATCGATATTATTATGATAATAAGGCGCTGGAATCGATTTCTCATGGAAATCGTACAAACGAGGTACGAAGTTACAAACAACAAAATTATGTGCAGTAAATACTAAGTGATCTGAAGGTGGTAAATGAATTTTTCCGACTTTAGGTGCATATTCAGTAATGTTAAATGCCCATGGGTAAACAAAGCCATCCCAGCCAACAAGATCAAACGGATGCCATTCGAGTGTGGTTACTTGATACTTCTCACCAAATTTACAAACGAGAGAAAAATTGCCTTTCTCAACAACAGCATCTTGCAGCTCAGGTGTTCGTAAATCACGTTCACAATAAGGTGCAGATTCAAGAAGTTGCCCATATTCATTACGAAAATGCTTTGGTATTTCAACCATTGATGAAGATTCAATGACAAATAAACGTACATTTTCATAGTCATCGAATTTTAACTGATAGGTGGTACCACGAGGAATAACAAGGTAATCCCACTTTTTAACGGCTAAGGTCCCGTATTCACTATAAAGAGTACCTTCACCTTCGTGAACAAATACAATTTCATCGCAATAAGCGTTACGGTAAAACTCAGCAGTATCTTCTGTAACCTTAGCGGTATACATTGCAACGTCAGAGTTGAAAAAAATCTTGTTTCTTGCGTTGAAGAAATTACCACTTTTATCCACGTCTTTAGAATCAAGTTTATAGTTTTGGATCAGCGAGTCTTCCCAACCTAAACCATGATCAACATGATATGGGTTAACGGATAATGCCTTTGTCGGCATATTGTGATGATATTTATTAGAATAGATATTTGAAAAGCCGTGAGTTGAAAATAACTCTTCACGATACAGTTCACCATTTTCTTTTTCGAAGGTGATATGTCGCTTATGCGGTACTTGGCCTTGTTTTACATAAAATGGCATCTGTAAGTCCTCACTCAAAAATGTGATCTACTTAGCAATTTAATTGCATATTCAAACAAAAAAAAGAATAATAATTAGCTTGACTCAATCTAAAAAATAGATGGTTTGTAAGGGCGCTATGAAAATTGACATTGAAGCTTTTAAAGTAATGCAAGTTCTTGTTGAAGAAGGCAGCTTTGCAAAGGCAGCAGACAGATTGCACAAAGCACAGTCAGCCGTGAGCTATCAAATAAAAAAGTTAGAGCAACATCTTGGAGTCGAGCTGTTCAGCCGCGAGCAATATCGTGCACAGTTGACCCCTCAAGGTGAAGTAATTTTAAAAGAAGGACAACGTTTAATCGAACAGTTATCGAACATTGAACGTTTGGCAAATCGATTTAGTCAAGAATGGGAACCACGGCTAGAGCTCGTCATCGATGGTGCTTTACCTATGCCACCGATTATGAGGGCGCTCAAAAAGCTAGCAGATCATGATATTCCAACTAAGATACAGTTAAATGTAGAATTCCTCGGTGGAGTGCAACATCGTTTCGAAACCGATAAAGCTGATTTAATGCTGGTTAAGGATTACCGCACAGGGCCAGAGCTTAACCCCATTCCATTGCCTGAAATTACCAATATTCTAGTGACATCCAAAAATCATGAGCTTGCCAATAAAAGCCAAGTATCACTGTTAGAGTTACAGCAGCACGTAGAACTTACCATCGAAGATTCAGCTCCGTCTAATAACCATCGAGATGAAATGCAGTTTCAAGGAGATAAAGTGTTTTACCTTTCAGGCTTTATTATGAAGCGTGAAGCACTTCTTAAAGATTTAGGTTTTGGTTGGTTGCCGGATTTTTTAGCAAAAGATAAATTAGAGAGTGGTGAATTAGTCGAAGTCGATTTTGTTGGTGGCAGTCGTTATATCTTTACACCACAATTGGTATCGACACAAAGTAGGCCACTTGGTCGAGCAGGGCAATTGTTTACTCAGCTCATTCTTGATGAATTCCAATTGTAAAACTCAGAAACAAGTTTTCTGTTGAAAAAAACATCGTTTAATGTAGGGTAAATCCACTTAAATAGAAACGGATTTTTTAAGGGGATAAAAATGCGCCGTTGTCACGAAGTCGATTACGAAATCAAAGGTCATGATATGCAGCTGGTTGAGGTTGAACTTGACCCACAAGAGACAGTTGTTGCCGAAGCTGGCGCCATGACTTATATGGAACAAGATATTAACTTTGAAGCTAAAATGGGCGATGGATCTAATCCAGATAGCGGATTCTTTGGCAAAGTGTTCAGAGCTGGCAAACGAGTGCTTTCTGGCGAAAGCGTCTTTATGACTCACTTTACTAACCAAGGCTATGAAAAGCGCAGGGTCGCTTTTGCAGCGCCTTACCCTGGAACTATCCTTGCAATTGATCTAGCTGAAGTTGGCGGCGAACTAATCTGCCAGAAAGATAGCTTTTTAGCTGCAGCTCTAGGTACCCAAGTCAGTACGAGCTTTAACCGACGTTTAGGTGCAGGTTTTTTTGGTGGTGAAGGTTTCATTCTGCAGAATCTCCAAGGTGACGGTATGGCATTTATTCATGCTGGTGGTACTTTGATTCGTAAAGAGCTAAATGGTGAAACACTGAGAGTGGATACAGGCTGTATTGCCGCTTTTACTTCTGGTATTGATTATGACATTCAAAAATCAGGCTCAATGAAATCAATGCTCTTTGGTGGTGAAGGTCTATTTTTAGCAACCTTATCGGGACACGGTAGTGTTTGGTTACAGAGTTTACCGTTCTCACGTATGGCAGATAGAATCATTGCAAGTGCACCTTCATCGGGTGGAAGTGATAAAGGTGAAGGCTCAGTACTCGGAAGTATCGGGCGTATGATTGACGGTCGTTAACACGTCAGATAACCTTAGTTCATAATTAACGATAAATAATAACAATTATGAAACTGACCCGTTCCCATTTTCTTGTCATCGGCCCAGCATTAGCGTGGGCCTTTTATTGGCTTCTTACCCTTGGAGGAATGGATTTCGCTCCAGCCGCCACCGCAGGCATTACAGTGTTAACCGTTATTTGGTGGGTTACCGAAGCTCTGCCAATCCCAGCAACCTCGCTCGTGCCTTTTGCACTACTTCCTCTTTTTAGCATTGTCGATCATAAGACGGTAGCTTCATCATTTGGAAGTCATGTTATTTTGCTGTTAATGGCGGCATTTATGCTTTCAAAGGCGCTAGAAAAAAGCGGTGCACATCAACGGCTTGCTGTTTATATGGTGAATTTTGTCGGTGTATCCAGTGCTAAGAGGCTTGTGTTTGGCTTTATGCTCGCAACAGCATTTCTCAGTATGTGGATTTCAAACACAGCCGCAACACTGATAATGCTGCCAATTGCTCTAGCTATTTTAAGTCGTATCGATAACCCTAAACTTTCTGTTGCACTCATTTTAGGTATTGCTTATGCCGCAAGCACAGGAGGGATTGCAACACCAATTGGTACCCCACCAAATGTGATTTTTATGGGCATTTATGAGCAATATACAGGCCAAACATTTGAATTCGTAGAATGGATGAAAGTAGGGGTGCCAATCGTTGTTATCGCAATTCCGTTAATGGCGCTCTGGTTAACTCGAAATGTGACTCTTAATGCCAAAGTTGAACTTCCCGAACAGGGAATGTGGCGCAGTGAAGAAAAAAGAACCATCCTGATTTTTGCTGTGACTATTTTGGCTTGGGTAACGCGTCATGCCCCATTTGGTGGCTGGTCTGAACTATTCCAAATTGACTTAGCAGGTGATAGCACAGTTGCACTGACTGCTGTGGTAGCGATGTTTATTACGCCGAATGGCAAAGGCGGTCGAGTACTCGACTGGGATACAGCGAAAGAAATCCCTTGGGGCATGTTGTTGTTATTTGCTGGTGGTATTGCTTTAGCGAAAGGTATGTCTGCATCTGGATTAAGCGAAATGTTGGGCGATTGGTTGTCTGCGAAAGACAATATTCCATTACTTGCTTTGATGACGCTTATTTGCTTGGTTGTGGTTTATCTGACTGAAATTACCAGTAATACTGCAACGGCAACACTCCTAATGCCAATACTTGCTGTTGCGGCAGTTGGTGTAGGTGTTAAACCAGAAGTATTGATGATCCCTGCGGCGATGGTAGCGAGCTGTGCTTATATGTTACCCGTTGCAACGGCGCCCAATGCCATTGTTTATGGTACAGGCAAAATTGAAATTCAGCAGATGGTGAAAGAAGGTGCTTCCTTGAGTTTGATGATGGCAATTGTTATCTCGGTAGTGTGTTATTTGATTTTGCAGTAATGTGGATTTGCGTACCTTAATTAACGTCAAGGTACGCATTCTTTATTATTGACTACATTCCATTGGCAGAAAGTTAGCGTCGACATTCGTTTTATTCTCACCAATCGCTTCCATTCCATTGACAGGTTTTGAGTTACCACATAACCAAGATATCGGACTCGATGGGCTACCAATAACAACAGCAGGTCTGAAGCTTACGATTTTGTTTTGTAGTGGTTTTGGCATTTTATTTCCAAGGTGGATATGAAATGCCCCATTCATGACTTCAACTTTTGTTATTTTATTACTGATTAACTTGTCTGGCGCAGGCAATGATGCCATCTCATTATTTAATGGGAAAGCTAGGTGGTAGAGATAATACTCCTCTAGCGATTTCTTTATGTTAGAAGCATACTGAATAGGCTCAACCATATGAGCTTTTTGCAAGTAATCTTGATACCTAGGCATCGACACAGAAGCAAGAATGCCAATAATGGCAACCACAATCATTAATTCAATTAGTGTAAATCCATTTATTTTTTCATATCCTATCCAACTATGGTTTCCATCCTAAAAATTGGTTCGTAAAGGCCATGAATCATTGCCGCAATACAAAAAATTAATACTGAGACAAAAACTCGATGGATGAAGTTGTGCCGTTTAACAAGGTGTGAGTTCAAATCTTCAAGTTTGTTATTAATTTGAATTTGCAGTTCAGTGCTCGGGTTAAGTCCATCCTCGAACAGTTTTTTTGTAAAAGTGTGTTCCTTTATGTCTAGTGGCATCAGCAATAATTGATTAAGTTCATTTAAGGCTTTGAGTGAGGTTTTAGATATTAATAAGGCATCAAACCAGTTTGGATTTGCGTTCATGAGTTGACGGTGAAGCTTATTGCAGCGCCAAAAGCTGATAGTACTCCACAAGGCAGCAATAGATAGAGCGACTACAAAAAATAGCCAATACTGAAAAAAAAGCGTGACGGGAGGTTCAACCCCAGAAACATAATAAATCTCTTTGAATTGGGGGACTATGAATGTATTACTACCTATACAAATCATCATGAAAATAAAATACAGACTTAAATGATAATGAACTTTTTCTTTGGACTTAATCGTATTTGACAGTTTAGATTGAAAACTTAGTGTTCCGTAGGTTTCTAGAGCTTTTATTTGAACAGTGTGTTCTAGGTTTGAGACTTTTTGAAGAATACTATCTGAAACTTTGTTGGCTTCTGTATTAGGCTTATAACGGTCAAAAAAATCAGATTTTGCATCTTCCCAAGTAACCTGTTTTTGTCTCTTGATTGACATATATCGACAGAAAAGGTGAAAGTTTGGCCAGTCCATAGCGCTCCTTTATTAACTTCTAGTGGTTAATTGATTAACGTTTCGAATTATTATTATTTTTAACCTTTATTTTCTTGAATTACAACAATAAGTTACAAGGTGATTAGTGTTAACAGTCTATTCATTAACAAGACGCCATTTAGCGTTCACGTTAGATTCATAAGCCATATCCTATACTTTTATAACTCCCCATTTTCTGTCGAGCATATTATGCACACACTTGAGAATAAGCTGGTTTATAAGCCGTCGGCTGTACGGCAAGTGATTGATTTTTTAGATTTAAAATACAGCGTCTCTGTTTCTAGGCTAAATCTTTTGGTAGCTATAGGTCTCGCAGCATTTTATAACCCATTGTTATGGCATTATTTACTGACACAAGAGCATGTATTGAGTCTGGAGGGAGGTTATTTTGTTTTTGCATTTGTTATAGCTTTGATAGCTACCTTCTATGCAGCGCTTTCTTTAATTAGCTTTGAAAAAATACAAAAACCTGCAACTGTGTGCATTATTTTTATTGCTGCTGCTACCAGTTTTTTTATGAGTCATTATGGTACGGTTATAGGCAGTGGTTTGATGCAGCATATTACTAACTCTGGGTTCAATGGTTTTCTAAACGAAATAAAAGTTCCATTCTTACTCCACATGTTTTTATTGGGTGTATTTCCAAGTTTCCTGATTTCTCAAGCTGAAATAAGTTATGAAAGCAAGTATAAGTACCCTACAAGAACAGGGATAAGTATCGTAACGGGGGTGTTGATTGGAGTGCTCGCTTTATTACCTCAATATCATGACTTCACTGGTTTTTTAAAGCAGCATAAAGATCTAAAATGCCGAGTTGTTCCTGCAAATGTATTGTATTACACCTCTTCGTACTTCTCACACTTGATCCCTAAGGAATACAAAAAGTTTGAGTCAATGAGAAAACATCAAAGCTTGATTACTGCAGAGGACATGGAGTAAATCACTTCGGTGATTTTTATTTTCAGCTTTGGTTAAGTTAAAAAGGATTACTCTTTACGAAATGGTTGTCGTTATGGAGTTAATATGCCCCAAGCTCAAAGTAATCAAGCGCTTTTAGAAAGTAGCTTTCTTGTTGGTCCCACTTCTTTTCCCCTTTTAGAACATACCATTGGCCATCATTTAGACCGAATGGTACAAGCATATCCTAACCAACTTGCTGTAATTGTTCGTCATCAGGATATCCATTGGACCTATCAACAACTTTTACAAAAAGTACAATCCGTCGCACTTGGATTAATGGAACTTGGTATTAGGCCTGGAGACAGAATAGGCATATGGTCGCCTAATAATATTGAATGGGTGTTAGTTCAGTATGCTACTGCTTACATTGGCGCAGTTATGGTCTGTGTAAATCCGGCCTATCGAGAGTATGAACTTGAATATGCGTTAAATCTTGCAGAATGCAAAGCATTGATATGTTCAGAGCACTTTCATTCCATCAATTATATATCCATGTTAAAGAGTATGGTGCCTGAAATTGAGGAAAGTGAATTAGGGCAATTAAATTCTGAAAAACTGCCGCACCTTAAATGGTTGATTAATATTGGTGTGGATACACATAGAGGCTTCCTCTCATTTAATCATTTATATGGTGATTTAACTGACGATAAAGTTCATTCTCTTCAACAATTAGGGGGCACTTTAAACTGTCATGATCCGATAAATATTCAATTTACTTCAGGAACTACCGGAAACCCAAAAGGTGCAACACTGACGCACCATAATATTTTAAACAATGCGTTAGTTACAGCAAAAGGCATGAATTTTACTTCCCAAGATAAGCTGTGTGTTCCAGTGCCTCTTTATCATTGTTTTGGAATGACAACAGGTAACCTTGCTTGTATGACAGTTGGTGCTTGTTCAGTGTTTCCAAGTGAGTCTTTTGAACCATTAAAAACACTCGAAGCATTGGACAAAGAGAGATGTACTGCGATGCATGGTGTGCCGACAATGTTTGTGGCTATCCTAGCTCAAAATGAGTTTTCTCAGTTTGACCTTACGAGTATGAGAACAGGGGCGATGGCTGGTGCGCCGTGTCCTGAGTCCTTGATGAGAAGTGCGGTTGATAAAATGCATATGACAGAGTTACTTGGTGGGTATGGTCAAACAGAGAGTAGCCCTTTGAACCATCTGACAATGACGGACACGCCACTCAACAAAAGAGTTTCGACGGTAGGGCGAGCGGCAGAGCATACAGAAATTAAAATCATTAACGATGCCGGAGCAGTTTGCAGTATTGGCGAGAAAGGCGAAATCTGTGCTAGGGGTTATTGTGTGATGAAAGGCTATTGGAATGAACCTGAGAAAACAGCAGAAGCTATTGATAAAGATGGATGGTTGCACTCCGGTGATTTAGGAGTGATGGACGAGGAAGGTTATGTAAAAGTGGTAGGGAGAATTAAAGATATGATCATTAAAGGAGGAGAAAATGTTTATCCTAAAGAGGTCGAAGACCACTGTTTAGCACATTCTGCCATAGAAGATGCTTCTGTATTTGGCATTGAAGATGATTATTATGGTGAAGAAATTTGTGTATGGGTGAAGTTAAAGCAAAATGTTGAATTAGAACATTCAGAATTGGAACATTTTTTAATGAATAGGATTGCTCATTTTAAAGTACCTAAATATATCAAACTGGTTAAAGAGTTCCCTATGACGGTCACCGGAAAAATCCAAAAATTTAAAATGCGTGAAATGATGTCAGCTGAATTGAATTAATACTTTGAAGTCGTATAAAATGCGGCAAAATTTTTTAGTTAGGTTAGTTATGCGTATTGCATTAGGCATAGAATATGACGGAAACCGTTATTTCGGTTGGCAACGTCAAAGAGAAGTCGACTCTGTTCAAGCTCAGCTTGAAAAAACGTTATCAAAAATTGCTAATGAACCTATTCAGATTCAATGTGCAGGTCGGACGGATGCGGGAGTTCATGCAACTGGACAAGTGATTCATTTTGAAACTACAGCTGAGCGTCCGATCACAGCGTGGACTTTAGGTATTAACGCTAATTTGCCCAATGATATTGCGGTGAGATGGGCGACAGAAGTTGATGATGGGTTCCATGCTCGTTTCTCGGCCACTGCCAGACGGTACCGATACATCATCTATAATGATAATCTCCGACCAGGAATTCATCGTCATGGTGTGAGTCATTATCATGGTGATATCGATGAAACTTTGATGCATCAAGCTGCGCAAGATTTACTGGGCGAGCATGATTTTACGAGTTTTAGAGCGATACAGTGCCAATCTAATACGCCCTTTCGTAACATTCACCATGTAAAAGTTTCACGACACAGTAAATTTATTGTTATTGATATTGCTGCAAATGCTTTTTTACATCACATGGTACGCAATATTGTGGGGTCGTTACTTGAAATCGGCATGGGTAGACAACCTTTAACGTGGATGAAAACATTGTTGAGTTTAAAAGACAGGAATCAAGCGGCCCCCACGGCGAAAGCGGCCGGATTATACTTGGTTGATGTCACTTACCCTAAAGAGTTCAATTTACCGAAACCACCAATGGGTCCTCTCTTTCTAGAAGACTAATTTTTAATGATGGAAAACAAAATGCATTTTGAAGAATGGATTGATTACCTTATTAGTCAGCACCCAGTTGAAATCGACATGGGGCTGAATAGAGTCCGTGAGGTTGCGAAACGACTTAACCTTCTCGATTTAGGTAAAACCAAAGTTATTACGGTGGCAGGTACAAACGGTAAAGGTACAACGTGTGCGTTTCTCGAGAAGATTTTCTTAAATGCAAACTATCATGTTGGGGTTTATAGCTCTCCTCATCTACTAAAATTCAATGAGCGTGTAAGAGTTAATAATACCAACGCAACTGATGAACAGTTAATTGAAGCTTTTAAGCAAATCGAGTTAGCTCGTAAAGAAATCACCTTAACTTTTTTTGAATATTCAACACTATCGGCATTGTATGTATTTAAACAGCAAGCCGTCGATATTGTATTACTTGAAGTAGGATTAGGTGGGCGTTTAGATGCAACAAATATGATTGATGCAAATATTGCCGTTCTTACGTCAATCGGTCTAGATCATCAAGAATACTTAGGTAATACAAGAGAGTCCGTAGGTATTGAGAAAGTGGGTGTTTGTCGCAAAGACCGACCAGCGATTATTGGTGAGCCTGAAGTGCCTCATGCTGTGAAACTAAGTTTAAAAGAGATAGGTGCGAGTACGTGTTTTGTGGGGGTTGATTTTAATTCATTTGATGAGAATAGCAGTTGGAACTTCAATGGACTTCGAGTTATCAACAACATCCCATCTCCACAACTTCCATTGCAAAATGCAGTTACAGCGATTCAAACAGCCTTAATGTTTGACCCTACACTAACCGATGGAGTGATCAAAACTGGTATAGAGCAAGCAAGTTTACCTGGTCGAATGGAATTGGTTTCTCAACAGCCAATGGTTTATTTGGATGTAGCTCATAATCCTCAATCTGCGCAGTATTTGAAAACACAATTAAGAAAGTTCGAAGGTAAGCGAGTTTTTGCATTATGTGGAATGTTAAAAGATAAAGATATTCAGTCGGTAATCCAATGCTTACAAGCTGACTTTTTTGAATGGAATTTAGTCAGCCTTGATGTCAGTCGAGGTGCAGAGTCTTCAGAACTTGCGGAATGCTTCGATTCTAAACAAAATATCAATTGTTTTCATAACTTAAATGACGCTTGGGCCAATTTAAAATTAAAAATTACCGATGATGATGTGGTAATTGTCTTTGGCTCATTTTACACTGTAGCGGGTTTTAAAAAGTTAAAACAAGGATAGTCAGTGTCGAATCAATTCCATAACCGTCTTGTTGGTACCATTGTTGTAGTGGCATTGGGTGTTATTTTTTTGCCCGATTTATTGGATGGTAAAAATACCCAGAAAGAAGAGGGGTTTACTGAAATCCCTTTAAGGCCATCTTTTACTAAAACAGGTTCTACAAATGAAATTCTTGGAACCGTTGATATTCCTGTTGAGCCAAACATTGATCAAGAAAGTTCTGGAGAACAGGTGACTTCTAAACCTCAAGCTAAAAAAGAAGTTAAAAGAAGCAATTCCACTGCATCAACAGAAGTTATAAAGAAAGACACTCAATCGACAAAAATAAAGCAAGTTGAAGTGGGTTTTACCATTCAACTAGGCAGTTTTAATAACGCCGTTAATGTTAATGCACTTGTGAAAAAGTTAAGAACAAATGGTTTTACGGCTTATACTGTTCCGAAACAGCCTGTGGATAAAAGTTTAACTAAAGTTTTTGTTGGTCCCAATATTTCTAAGTCTAAACTGCAAAATATGCAGAAAGATATTGAAAAGTTGACTAAGTTGAAAGGGAAGATAGTGAACTTTGATCCTGTAGATCAATAACACTTATCTTTTTTACAGACAATTATCTTAATTGCAGGGGTGAGAAATGTTTAAACCTTTGTTAAAATCTCGCCGACTAAAAACAACTTAGGATTTACCAAAAAATGGTTTGGATTGATTATGCCATTTTATGCATTATCGGGCTCTCAACAATAATCAGTTTAGTGAGAGGGTTCGCTAAAGAAGCGATGTCACTTGTTGTTTGGTTTGCTGCCTTTTTTATTGCCAGTCAATTTTATAAAGATCTCGCTGTGTATTTAACTCAGTTACAAGATGAGTTAGTCAGAAACGGCGTTGCTATCGCTATCTTATTTGTTGTTTCCCTCATTCTCGGCGCCTTACTAAATTACCTACTAGGGCAATTAGTTTCCAAGACCGGTTTATCAGGAACCGATAGAGTTCTCGGTCTTGTCTTTGGCGCAATCAGAGGCGCCTTAATCGTCAGTGCCTTACTGTTTTTTATGGATGCGTTTACCAGTGCTCCTACAACGGAATGGTGGCGTGCATCTAAGTTGATCCCTGAATTTGGTGTTGTTATCCAGTGGTTTTTTAACTACATAGAAACAACCTCAAGCTTTGTACCCCAAAATATATAAATGAAAGCAACTGTAAACTGATGAAATAACAATATACAACGTCAGGTAAGCGGTTGATTTAGAACATCTAAAATGAGGATACTTACCCATGTGTGGTATTGTTGGAATAGTTGGCCAATCTTCGGTTAACCAAACGATTTATGATGCACTTACTGTTCTTCAGCATCGTGGACAAGATGCAGCTGGTATCGTTACTGAAGATAATGGCGGCTTTAGGCTGAGAAAGGCAAACGGCTTAGTAAAAGATGTTATTGAAGCTAAGCATATGCAACGCTTACAAGGTAACGCTGGTATTGGGCATGTAAGGTATCCAACAGCGGGCAGTTCTAGTGCTTCAGAAGCACAGCCTTTCTACGTTAACTCGCCTTTTGGTATTGCTTTTGCTCACAATGGTAACTTAATTAATACCATTGAATTACGCGAAACTCTTGAACGTAAACGCCGCCACATTAATACGACTTCGGACTCTGAAATTCTTCTTAATTTACTCGCAGATGAGTTGCAGCATATTAGTGGACTTTCTTTGACTCCTGATGAAGTATTTGGTGCGGTTAAGCAAGTACATAAGCAAGTAAGTGGCGCTTATGCGGCTGTTGCTATGATCATCGGTCAAGGCCTTGTGGCATTCCGTGATCCATTTGGAATTCGACCTCTAGTGCTCGGTAAGAGTGAAACTGAAACTGGCACAGAGTACATGGTTGCTTCAGAGTCCGTTGCGCTTGACGCTGTTGGATTTGAACTTATCCGTGATGTGGCCCCAGGTGAAGCTGTCTATATCGATTTGGAAGGTAATCTTCATACAAGACAATGTGCTCATAACGCAAAACATGCGCCTTGTATTTTCGAGTATGTCTATTTTGCTCGTCCTGATTCAACGATTGATAAAGCATCCGTTTATGCAAGCCGCATTAATATGGGTACCAAACTGGGTGAGAAAATTAAGCGTGAATGGGATGAACACGACATCGATGTTGTAATTCCAATACCTGAGACTTCATGTGATGTCGCATTAGAAATATCAAATACGCTTGGGCTTCCATATCGTCAAGGGTTTGTAAAAAATCGTTATATTGGGCGTACTTTTATTATGCCTGGACAAGTTGAGCGCAAGAAATCAGTCCGCCGTAAACTTAATGCTATTCATCAAGAGTTCAAAGGCAAAAATGTTTTACTTGTAGATGATTCAATTGTTCGTGGCACGACCTCAGAGCAAATTATTGAAATGGCTCGAGAGGCTGGAGCTAAGAAAGTTTATTTTGCGTCAGCGGCTCCAGAAATACGTTTTCCTAATGTATACGGCATTGATATGCCGACTTCTGAAGAATTGATTGCTTACGGCAGAGAAACGGACGAAATTGCAAAAATCATTGGTGCCGATGGCATTATTTTCCAAGAGTTATCGGATCTCGTAGCCGCAGTGAAGTTGGAAAACCCTGATATTGAACAATTTGAAACGTCGGTGTTTGATGGTAAATACATTACTCAAGATGTTGACCAAGCTTACTTGGATCATTTAACTCAATTGAGAAATGATGATGCTAAAGCAGACAGAAATAAAGATGTTGGTACAAACTTAGAGTTACATAACGTTTGTCACCCGTAGAGTAAAATGTTTAAGCTGCAGTAGTTAGGTGCTCCCACAAGTTATGTGTTTTAAGTACATGCTGTGGGACGCCTTAGCAAAGGCTTCTAGCTCTTTAGTATTCATAACTGTCTATCCTTACTTATTGATAGTTAAAAGAATAGACAGTTACACAGATTTATTTACAGTCTCTTACTTTTAGATAAAGTAGTCTTCAACTTTATCTTTTCAACCAATCTATCGCAGATGATTCTGACTCAAATGTTTCTATTTGACTTGCGGTGAACCAATTGGCAATTTTAGTACTGACTTCAAGCCAATCCTTATGAGTAACTATCGCAATCTTATTGAATTTACCCGCATACTTAATTCCAATTTTTACGTCATCCCAAGCTGCTCGTAGTTCCCAGCCTTCCAGTTGTGAAGCATTGAGAAGGATATCAATACTGGGACTTGATATGTCTTTTAGAGCATTATCGAGCATAGGAGTGATTTTAAGATAATCCTCATGCGTCAGTTTTCCAATGGCATTAAAAATGACAAAGATGTGATTTTCTGTACGTTCAACATCAATAAATAAGCCGTGTTCAGACATGCAGCGTCCCTTAGTTGGGATTGGAAGTGACCAAAATAATCGGAAAACTACTATTAGTAAAGTATACTGAAATCGATAGGGTTTCCCCTGCTTTGAATGGTTGGGAAAACTCAGCAGGTTTAACTTTACTCCCATCAGCTAACGTTGCCAATAAATGTCTTTGATTAAGTGTTCTGTTTCCATTGGCTGAATTGTTGATGGTCAATAACACCCAACGCTGACCGTCTTCTGAGCTCATTGGAATTGCACTCTTGACTTCAAAGTCGCTTCTTTGAGGATGAATGTTGTCTGGGTTAGCAAAGTTGAACTGTATATTTGATGGGAGCTGTCTATCTATCGTTAATGGTTCTTGCGCATAAATGAATGTAGAAATTAGAAGCCAAAAAATTGAAATACAATACTTAACCATCTTATTCATCATTAAGTTTAACTCGGTTACTAAATAGCATGATTTCTTCATCTTCATCATCGAGTGTAATTGACTCAATATAACGAAGCCCTATTTTTTTTAATAAAGTTTGAGACGCTACATTTGTTTTAGACGTGATCCCTAAAATTGGCGATAACTTTAGATTTGATTCCGCATATTGCATTAATGCTTGTGAAGACTCGTAACCATAGCCCTTGCCCATAAACTGGGGTAAAAAGGCGAAACCGATATCGGTATGTGGAAGCGTCTCTCTGTTAACGAAACCATTCATACCGACAATGGTGTCATCATCCTTTCTAATGATTGCAAATAAACCATAGCCGTGTAATTGATAACTCTTAATCAGTTTATCGGTTAGAAAGTTTTCTGCACAATTCTTTGTCTTAATGTTTCGATCACCAATATTTTCTATGTACTCATCAGTGTTCATTAGTTCAAAAATAAAGTCGGCATCAGTCAATGTAAATTCTCGAATATAAAGTCGGTCCGTTTCAATGATATTCACTTACACACTCCTAGTGTAAAAACCTGTTTCCATGACAGTTATCACAAAGTATTCATAGAACAGGTAAATGTCAACTATACTCAGACTATCAAGGATGATATTAGGATGGTTTATGCAGCATTGGTTTACTTGGGTATTAGTGGGGACGTATATAACGTCTATTGCAATTTTTGCTTGGGTGGCATGGATAGATAGTAAGCAAGAGCGAAATCATTCTGCTTGAGTTTTATTAAATAGTGGCTTTCTTAAGCTTCATCAGAATTTGTTTGAGGCCGATTCTCATTAAAATAATCCAATAATTGTTTATAACAAGGGCAGCGCTCGATAAATTTAGCAAGTTGCTCAACCTCTGGTAAGTGCTTTGTGGAGTCATTAATTTTTGCCAAGTGGGCGATTTTATCATCCATACCACCAAAAAACTGTAATTTCACAGCTGGTATATTATGCTGAGCACACATATCAGCCAAGTTCTCCAAGTCACTTTCATTATCATCTACGATAATAATCTGATCGAAGGTATATTTTGAGTTTAATAGAAATTCATTCAGCCTTGGAGCTTTTAGAAGACATTTTTTCATTGGTTTGAGCTCTTCGAATAGGGAAGCATCTATTTCAGTTAGTGCGAATTTACTTTCAAAGTAAAGCTCATGTGTATTTGTAATCAACACATACTTCATTTCAGGATGAAGTGCTTTTCCTTTAGTGAGTTGTTCATTTAAGTCTTCTTCAATAAGTGCGATGTCGTATTCACAATCCTCAGCTTCGTAGTCGGTATAGTCGCAAATCAATGTAAAGTCGAAGTCGAATACTATTAAAGGTTTTTTACCTGTAACGTGTGGCCATATATTACTGACTTTAAAAACTGTTTCATATGCAACTTGAGTTGGTGGAGGGGTATCGTGTACTTCAAGTTGTGAAGCAACATATTTTTGTATGTTACTGTCATTAAAAAATAGGCCTTTAATCTGCTTGTCTGGCTTATCGCTATTATGAAATTTAATGACTGAAAGATGATTATCTGTTTGCTTATTATCTATCAAGGGCTCAATTCGAAAGGTCTTTTTTGTACTATCCGCAACAGTTAAAGAAAATGTTAACTCTTTCCAATCACTGCCTAGAACAGAAGTAAAACGATCAAAGTCGAGTGTATTCCAACTCAGTGCCGGGGCTTTATTTGCATCCCATATAAATTCGAATTGAGGCCTAGACGGTAATGCTGAAGCCATGCGCAGTCCTAAAAGAAATATGCATGTATTTTGGCACAAATAATATTTTGAGGTGATTATTTATTGTTCATGTTTTAGGCTGCTTTCGACCATGTTGAAGGCAAACAAACATGATAGCAATTATGACTCCAATGATAACTCCGGTTAAATGAGACTCTGTCGCTACTCTGGTCCCAATCATTTCAGTTACTTCTGTGCTTGCACCGTAGATTTGTTCATGTGCAACTTTAGCTATTACTCCCAAAAGTAATAACCAACCTGATTTGAACTTAGATTGAATATCGCATAAGGCTCCGTATGCAAATAAGGCATGTAACATCCCTGATAAACCAACATATGCCTCTAATTTTGGGGAAAACAAATATAGACCAACACCTTCTAGTAAACAAAAAAGCCAAAATAAAAGCCATATCTGTTTTCTTGTATAGTGCATGGCATGAATGGACAGGATGACCCAAAGCCCAGCAAGATTGAGCAATAGATGCCAAATATTTGAATGAAGTAAATTTCCCGTTACCAGCTGCCAATACATTCCAGATGCAATGAGCTCTCTATCATAAACAAGATAATGATCGACTGAAGGGGTATAGATGTTAAGTAAAAAGAGTAGGGAGGAGATCAAAGTGATCCCCATACCTAAACTGAATGTTTGTCCGAAGTACTTGTTAATCCAATTCTGCACGAGATTTATTTTCCAGAGAATCCATTACTGCTGATTTGTTGTTTAAATATTCATTAAGTCCATTTGATCTTAAGTCACATGCAGGGCAGTCACCACAGCCGTCACCAACGATTCCATTGTAGCAAGTGAGTGTTTCATAACGAACAGTTTCAAGTTCGTGGTACTTATCGGCTAAAGCCCAAGTTTCGGCTTTATCAAGCCACATTAAAGGCGTTTTGATGGTGAGCGGATATTCCATGCCTAGCTTCAATGCTGAATTCATTGCTTTAACGAACTCATCTCGGCAATCGGGGTAACCAGAAAAGTCTGTTTCACATACACCAGTAATCACTGTCTTTGCACCAAGCTGATAGGCGTATATGCCCGCTAAAGTCAAAAACAAGATATTCCTGCCTGGTACAAAAGTATTTGGTAAACCGTTATCCATAAGAGTATGTGATACAGGAATAGAGTCTCTGGTTAAAGCGGAAATTGCCAGTTCATTAAGTAGAGAAACATCCATAACCTTGTGACTCGCGATATTAAACTTTTTAGCCAGCAATTTTGCTCTTTCTATCTCATCACTGTGTCGTTGACCATAATCAAAGGTGATTGCATGAACTTCATCATATTCTACCAAGGCTTGAACTAAACAAGTTGTAGAATCTTGACCACCACTGAAAACAATTACTGCTTTAGACATGATTTCTTTACAAATAGGTTAATTAGGTAAGCAGTTTAGCTCAGCCATTGTGTAATGAAAACCGTTGAAAATTTCATAATCATAGAAATTAGATAAACTTGAAAGAGATCACGCCTTAACGAGTTGCAGATTCTGATAAAATCCACTATAAATGCAACCCGTTTTTATTTTCAGGTTTTTTATATGCAATATCCGATAAATGAGGTCTTCGAAACGATTCAAGGAGAAGGTAGCCATACAGGCATTCCTGCGATTTTCGTTCGTTTACAGGGCTGCCCAGTTGGATGCAGTTGGTGTGATACTCAGCAGACATGGGATGTGTTATCTGAAAATAAAGTCGATAAGGACTTGGTAATTCAAGTTGATGGTGTCGTAGGCAGGTGGGCTGAACATGATGCTGCAAGCTTGATTAATGCATTTGAGGAAAAGGGGTTCACAGCAAAATTGATAGTGATTACTGGTGGAGAACCTTGTATTCATGATTTAACTGAACTTACAACAAAGCTCCATGAGGCCGGATATTTAACTCAGATTGAAACTAGCGGAACGTTTGAAGTTCTTTGTAGCACTGAAACCTACGTTACGGTGTCACCTAAAATCAATATGAAAGGTGGCTATAAAGTTTTACAACAAGCATTGAGCCGAGCCAATGAAATCAAACACCCCATTGCCAAGCAAAGTCATATCGACGAGCTAGATGAACTCTTAGGTAACACTAATCTCAAAAATAAAACGGTTTGCTTACAACCTATTAGTCAAAAACCAAGGGCAACTGAACTGGCAATGAAGGTGTGTATTGAGAGAAATTGGCGTTTGTCCGTACAAACCCATAAATACTTAAATATAGACTAATCTTTAAAAACAGCCTTGGTCTTACCACTTTCTTGTATAAATCATTTCTTATCGATATAACTGTTATTTTCATTTTTCTATTCTTACAGTAGTTCAATCCCTCGGAGGATAGAAAAATGTCTTTAAGCATTAATTCGAGCAATGTTGGAAATTGCTCACAGCTTTTTAAGCCTGACAAAAGCAAATCGCAAAGTAACAATTCAAACAACTTTCACCGAGTTTCTCAATGTTGTCATCAAAATGACAACATAAATTATTCTATGCAGCAGTTATTGTTGATGATGAATAATTTGACGAAAGATGACACAAGTAAAGAGATTGATAAGAAAGTTAAAGAAGAAATGAATCGTGAGCTTGAGCTTGCTGGTTTGACGCCTCAAGAAATGATTGAAGCGATCAAACAAAAAATTAATAAGGGGAACGCAGGTGCAGATCGGTTTTATATTGTAGGCCATACGATGATTCATATTACTAATGATGGTAATGGTCACTTGCAAACCCATACTGAAACCTTAGCACCTGCAGTTCCATTAACAATTCCTCAGCTAGTTGCGGATACTCATGGAGCACAGAAAAGTACCCAAAAACTTCATATGAGTATTGCTGATTTGATGAGTGCAATTTCAGTCGCTGTTGCGAGTGCAGGTGACTAATTGGCTGGTCATACCAGTTGCAGAAAGAACCTTTGTTTTAACAATATCGTATTTATTTTGAGCACCTATAGTTAAGGTAAGCAAAAAATCAAGAGGTAGAAATTATGACTAGTGTAAGCTCAGCAAGCAATGCAAATACTTCAACAGTAAATAATGTTGATGGTCCAAGTAAAAATGATAGCGTTGATACATCAAATACAATGGACAACGTGGCGAAGAAAAATGACAAGCTAAAAAAAGAAATTGAAGCTTTATTACAATTTATGACAATGCTTCTTGAAGTTGAAAAAGATCAAAAGAAAGACATGTCTTTAGCTGGCAAAGCAAATGCAAATGCTGCGAAGCATGCAGCAATTAAAGGTGCCAAGGGCTCACAAGATCTTCAAAGTGAAATGGGCAGCTTTATTCAAGGATTGATGCAAGCATTTTCAGGTATGAATGCAGGTAGCACTCCTTCAGCAAAAGGTTAACCTCAGCACTTCTCCAATTAAGTCAGTTTTTAGATAAATCTGGCTTAATTTAGTTAAGACAGGAGTATGATAATGTCTGATTTAACGTCGATATCGAACTCTAATAAACATATTTCTATGAGTGATATTCAAGCTCAGTTGAAATCCAATGATTCAAATATAGAAACTAAAATCAAGAATAATCAAAAAGTTCATGACTTTTTAGTTTCGATGTTAATAAATGCTCAGCGGAAATATGAGTCAAGTAAAATCCATGCAAACTCAGTGTCTGTTAAATGTGCAGCGAATGTTAGTAACAGCATGAAAGGAGTACAAAGTGGATTGAAAGAATTGAATCAAGCAATGGTTGCAGCAGTCTCATCAATACATATAAATACATAGCCGCCTACAACTCAGCATTGAAGGCAGCGTTAATTGGTCATATCTGCGGCGTTATCATTTGCTCATTTAGCATGAGAAAACATCACAAGCGCTGCCTTGCATAAAATAACCAATTTATCGCTGAAAAAAATTAGGAAAGATCGACACGCCTTAGAGGCCGTATATGGTCTCTAAATATTACTTAAAAAATGATTGAACTCTTCCAGTTCACCCACGTTCTCTTCAATCCAAGTTGTATTGTAGTATGTATCTAAATAACGATTCCCAGAGTCACAAAGTAAAGTAACAATAGAGCCTTTTTCACCTTTGTCTCTCATTTCGATGGCAATTTGTAATGCACCGTAAAGATTAGTACCTGTAGATGCCCCAGCTTTTCTTCCAATAAGCCTCTCTAACCAGTGGATTGTAGCAATGGAAGCTGCGTCAGGTACTTTTCGCATATCATCAATCACACCACAGATGAAAGATGGCTCAGGTCTTGGTCGACCAATACCTTCAATTTTACTGCCTGAACAGCATGTTAGGGATTTATCTCTAGAGTGAAAGTAATCAAAAAAAACGGAATTCTCAGGATCAACAACCATCAGTTGAGTGTCCAAGCATTGATAACGAATAAAGCGGCCAATAGTTGCTGAGGTACCACCAGTACCGGGGCTCATAACAATCCAGTTAGGAATAGGGTAAGGCTCTTTTTCCATTTGTGAGAAGATCGACTCAGCAATGTTGTTATTTCCACGCCAATCGGTGGCTCTTTCGGCGTAAGTAAACTGATCCATATAGTGACCGTTTAGTTCTTTAGCTAAACGTTCTGATTCTGCATAAATTTCACTTGAATGTTCAACAAAGTGACATTCACCACCGTAAAATTCGATTTGTTCGACTTTTCTTTTCGCTGTTGAATTTGGCATTACTGCGATGAATTTCAATCCAAGCAATCGAGCAAAGTATGCTTCTGATACTGCAGTGCTTCCTGAAGATGACTCAATAATTGTTGTGTTTTCTTTAATCCAGCCATTACAGAGTGCATACAAAAACAGAGAACGTGCTAATCGATGTTTTAAGCTACCAGTAGGGTGAGTACTTTCATCTTTAAGGTATAAATCAATCCCTGTTAAAGATGGAATATCAAGTTTGATGAGATGAGTATCTGCACTTCGTTGAAAGTCTGCATCAATTTTTTTTATGGCGTTATTAACCCACTTGCTACTCATATTGCAAAATCCATCCACTGAGAATGAGCAAGAGAATATAAGAAATTGTGCGGTAAATATAGAGAAATTTAAACTTAAAAGATGGTGGAGGGAGAAGGATTCGAACCTTCGAAGGCAGAGCCGTCAGATTTACAGTCTGATCCCTTTGGCCACTCGGGAACCCCTCCATCTTGGAGATATTGAATGAAAAATGGTGGAGGGAGAAGGATTCGAACCTTCGAAGGCGGAGCCGTCAGATTTACAGTCTGATCCCTTTGGCCACTCGGGAACCCCTCCGGTGCATTTTTATTCAATTTTTGTCGCAAAATGGTGGAGGGAGAAGGATTCGAACCTTCGAAGGCAGAGCCGTCAGATTTACAGTCTGATCCCTTTGGCCACTCGGGAACCCCTCCTCAATTTGCGGCGGCAATAGTAGTCAGAATTTAGAACCATGTAAAGAGAGAATTTAAAAAAAATTAAAGTAATCGATTTGTTTGCCGATAAATTGATTAGAAGTAGTTGTTTTGATGGTTTTTTATGCAAATTGAGCGAGTGTTAAAAAATGAACTCGACATTGGTTTATCGCTAAATAAAGCGACCGAAACTAATTGTCGCGGTGACTTTGCACTCATTTTAGCTTTGCTCTCACAAGATGTACGAGATATGGCTCAATTTGAATTAATAAACGACATTGATCTTAGAGACCATTTCGAACTCCCGCACGAAACTCATTTAGAAGAAGACCTTTCGACTGAAACTGAATTTAAAGAGCACAGTGAAGTCTTTCACGCACAAGGCCACATCGAATTTCGCTTACGAGAGTCTATGAGTCCTGAACCGCTTGTATTTAGAGGCGAATTACCCTCACCGATTCAAAGAGTTTTGGAAAATTGCGATTTGCATACAATTAACCGATACAAGAACGTTGAAGAAGTTAAGCCTAAGAACAAGAACCCCGCTTTTATCGATCAACTTCAACAACAAAGAACGATGGCAAAGTTGATTGAGACGGCGTGATCTAAGTCAGGAATTCGGAACCAGCATTCAAATATAATGTGCCAAATTTGTTTTTTGGGTTATGAAAATGAAATCGATTAAAGAAGCACAGAATTTAGACATCAATGATAACTGCACCACATGTGGCTCTACATTAGACATTGGTGCAGTGATAAATGAAGAAGATAACGTATTAGAAATAAAGTTCGATTTAACAGAGCAAGCAGATTCAGAAGCAAAAACACTTGCAAATGAAGCTCAGAAACAATTTGAAACAGTAAAGTACTCCATCGATAAAAGCGAACACAGCTTGATTTTAAAGCTTGAGTTTGAGGTTGCCGTTGAAAAAATGCTCTTTCAAATGCAGAAGTTAGGACTTTAATTACTGTTTCGAGTATTCTGCTCAATCAAAACAAAAAGAATAAACATTGTTGCCACTAGGCAAATGTAAGGGAAATACGTGAAAGGCCGTAAGTATCAACATATTGTTGAATCAATTGTGAATTCTAAGCCAAAACAAAATGGTGACTTTACAAAAACGTCAGAGTTCGCAACTGAGTTACTCTTAAATAACCTCAATCTTACTGCTGTGAGCGTTTGGTTATTAGCAGAAGAGCAAGATCGTTTTGAGCTGTTAGCAAATCAGGGGCCGCTTTCAAATTTACGGAATGACAATACTGTTGAATGTAATGTTTATCCAGAGTATTTAGAGCTTCTTAAAAATAGTCGGCACATTGATGTTAACGATGCAAAGGCTGACCATCGAGTTGATGAAATACGTAAAACTTATCTAGAACCCTTCGATATTGCATCACTCTTAGATGTGCCGATTAGAATTAATGGACGTTTAGAAGGCGTGCTGAACCTTGAAAGAGCACATGAACAAAGAGATTGGAGTGATAGTGAAATATATATCGCTTGCCAAGTAGCCGATCAGCTTGCTCTAACTCTTGCTACTCACAATAGTTATGAGCAAAACGAACTTTTAACCTTATTTAAATGCGCTGCTGAACAGTCTGTTCAGGTTACCATGCTCGTGAATTTACACACGGAAAACGTGGAATTTGTAAATGATGCTTACGGAAAAAGAACCGGTCAGAAAGCTTCAGACTTTATTGGTCAACCTGTTTGGGATTTGTTCTTATTTAAGCAAAAACCAGAGTATGGTCGAAAACAGCTTGAGAAAGTTATTTTAGGGCACACTATTTCCGATGAGGTTGAGTTAAAAGGACCCGATGGTAAAAGTTTGTGGATTCGCTACAGTTGTTCGCCTTTCATTACTGCCCGTGGTAATCATTTTGCTTTAATGACCAGTGTAGATTGCACTGAGGAGCACAGATACCAAGAAGAGCTAGAAATTAGAGCGTGGCGGTGTGCTCTAACAGGGTTATATAATCGAGCTCACTTTAATAAGGAACTTGAAGCTACCAATAAAGGGCATTTATTTCTCATTGATCTTGTTGGATTTAAAAGTTTCAATGACACTTATGGTCATGAGAAGGGAGATGCATTACTCCAGGAAATGGCCAGACGGTTACGTCATTTAGCTGAAATCCACAAAGCAAAGGAAATTGCGCGAGTAGGAAGTGATGAGTTTGGAATGCTTATTAATGATCAAAAAGATGAAAGCATTGAATCGTTTACCGATAAACTTTATCAACATTTAAGAGCCCCAGCGCAAATCCATCGAGATACCATTGATCCAAAACCTGCTATTGCTGTTGTTGATATTGCCTCAGTTGTTGAGCTGGTATCTCCATTAACTAGTGCAGATATTGCGCTACAAATAGCGAAAAAGAAACAGGGAAAAACAATTCAAGTATTCAACCATACTATGTTGAATGCATTTAAAGAAGATAATGAAATTGAACGCGATTTACATACAGCGGTAAGAAATCGACAGCTTGAACTTTATTATCAACCATTAAGAAATTTAAAAACGGGTAAATATACAGGTGCTGAAGCGTTAATTCGTTGGCATCACCCGAAAAAAGGCGTGTTATACCCAGGTAGTTTTATTGATATTGCAGAGCAATCGGGATTGATAGTACCAATCGGTGGATGGATTTTAGAGGCTGCTTGTCGTCAGTTGAATTTATGGCAGCATTATAATCGAGAGCTCACGATGCATGTTAATGTGTCGGCCAGACAGTTCTTTAGCGGAAACTTGTTCGAGCAAGTATGGGGGCTATTGAATCGCTACCAAATAAAGCCTCAATCTCTGATACTCGAAATCACTGAAACAGAGTTAATGGAAGACATTCGCTTTGCAACGAATTTGTGCCATGAATTATCTGAATTAGGAGTAGGGTTAGCGATTGATGACTTTGGTACTGGTTATAGCTCGATGCGTTATTTAAAACAGTTCCCAATTTCAAAATTGAAAATTGATCGTTCATTTATATCAGATCTTAACGTCAGTAAAGAGAGCCGAGAGATTGTGAGTGCAATTATCGCAATGGCAAAAGCATTGAATTTATCATTGACTGCTGAAGGTGTTGAAACGAAAGAACAAGAGCATTTCTTAAGTGAACAGAATTGCCATCAGGCACAAGGCTTTTTGTATAGTCCTGCACTTCGTGAAGCTGAATTCAATAAATTTTTAGAGGATTCTGTAAATGAGGAATTGGAAGATGCTATAGAAGAAACCTTGCACTTAAGCTTGTAAGCACAAGGTCTTTTGTAATTACTTTCGCTAAGTTTAGGCTACTGAGTTGTATAGCCACCATCAATGACTTGTAAGCTACCGGTAATGAACTTGGCTTTATCTGAAGCTATAAATAGCGCATATTCTGCAACTTCTTCAGGTTGCCCAAGACGATTAGCAGGTTGTAAAGCCGCTTCTTCTTTATGAATTTCATTTTTGTTTGCTCCTGACTCATCACAGTATCTATTAATCGCCGAGTGGTAGAGCGGGGTCTCTATTGTACCGGGACAGATGGCGTTGGCACGAATGCCAAATGGTGCATAATCTAGTGCCGTAGTTTTCGCTATCGATGCGAGTGCTGTTTTAGTTAGGTTGTATGCGAATGAATTATTCTTCGCAATAAGCGCTTGATCGGATGCAATAAGCAGAATATTACCATGATTCATTGCTTTCATATTGGGTATTACGGCCTTAATTGTGGCAATAGCACCTTTTACGTTCAAATTGAACAATGCATCAAAATCAGCTTCAGAGGTATTCTCAATATTGGCAGATATATGCTTACCAGCATTTAAAATAACGGTATCGATATTGTATTTATTTGATAAGTCTTCAACGCATTGGGTTACTTCATCAAACTTAGACATATCACAGTGATTGTACTCGCCAAACTCACCAGGCTTTATGTCTAAGTTCAAAACCAAATAATTATTTTCTTGGAAAAGCTTACAAATAGCTTCTCCGATACCAGAGCTACCACCTGTTACTAAACACACTTTACTCTTCGTATTCATATTTTAAGCCCCACAACATTTCTTAAATTTTTTTCCGCTATTACAAATGCATAAATCATTGCGCTTAGGGGTGGGTACTTTTAAATGCTCACCATCTGTGTAATACCAAAGTCCGTTTCTTTTTTGGAAATTAGATTGTTCATGAATAGCATCGAGCTGCCCATCAGCTTTGAACCAAGCGATAAACGTTACTGTACCTGTATTTTGTGATTCTGATGAGTTAATGACATTTAAACCAATCCACTCAGGGTGAGGAGGTTTAGAAAGCTCTTCTACGCTTCTCGCTTGCCAAAAATCTTCAGCATGGGTATCCATTAGGTATTGAAACTCTTTTAAGACGAAAGCGGTGTAGCGGGAACGCATGAGTTGTTCTGGGGTTTGAGCTACAGCTTTCTTTAAATGAAGAGGCTGACAGCAGTTTTGATATTCTTTTTCAGAACCACATGGGCAATGTGTTGACTTTGTCATTTCTTGATCAGTTTTAAAGGTTTCGTATCAGTATAAAATAACCCAGGTTTAGACTCTGCACCAAAATAAAATGCCGGTTTGGCCTTATTGTTCATTTCAGTAATCCACTGCCAGTCACCATTTTTCGTCGGTTTACTGATCACTAAAAATTTACCAGAGAACTCTGAAATTGGTTGTTCAGTATGATCAGCTGGGATAAACCGTATTAAATAATAACCGATATCGGTAGCTCTATCAGATGAAATATCACGACTAATGATTCTAAAGCCAACACTCACTTTTGCATTTTTATGCTTAATGCGATTAAAGAAACGTTGATAAATGAGGTCGATATCTTCTGAGCCTATAATTAAGTCATCACTTTTTTGTTCAGGAATGTAAATCGCTGTTTTGTTATATACAGGTTGAATCAGGTCTGCATTAAGTTGTTTGAATGCATTAATAAAATGGCTGTAAGTGGCATTAATCTTTTCATTTATTTCACTTTTATCGTGAGCATAACCAATGGTTGGTATGAAAAAAAGACTAATAAAAACAAGAAAAAAACGCATAGATAATCTTTGAAAATCGAAATTAGTGTCACTATAAGCCAAACAGCCGCTTTGCAATAGAAATTAATATTTACAAAGTGTGTCAGATTGCAAAAGTCCATAAGCCCAACGGAGTGGGCTTATAGACTTACATCATTTACTTATTACCATCCGCATTGGTTGTTTTGGGCTTTGTTTTGCTCATCTAACCAAACTTTAAGTGGTGCAAAGTAATCAAGAACGGCTTTTGCGTCCATATCTTTAGTGCCAGTTACGACTTCAAGCGCTTCTGGCCAAGGTTTACTTGAACCCATTTCTAGCATCGTATTCAGTTTCTCACCAGCCTCTTTGCTACCGTAGATAGAACAACGGTGAACGGCACCTTCATCACCAGCAATTTCACATAATGCTTTATGGAACTGGAATTGTAAGATGTGTGCTAAGAAATAACGAGTATATGGTACGTTACCTGGAACATGGTATTTCGCACCTGGATCGAAGTAAGCTTCACTACGTGCAACAGGTGCCTGAACACCTTGATATTTTTGACGCAACTCCCACCAAGCTTTGTTGTATTCAGATGGTTTAATTTCACCATTGAATACTTTCCAACGCCATTGATCAATCATTAAGCCGAAAGGCATAAATGCTACTTTATCAAGAGCTTGACGAAGTAGAAGACCAATATCTTTTGACTCGTCAGGAACTTCGTTTAGTAGTCCAATTTGCTTCAAATACTTAGGTGTAATTGATAACGCAATAGTGTCACCAATCGCTTCATGGAAACCATCGTTTGCACTGCCTTTGAAGATATGCGGTTGATTTTTATAGGCACGCTGGTAGAAATTGTGACCTAATTCATGATGGATTACAGTGAACTCTTCAGCTGTCTTTTGGATACACATCTTGATTCGAATATCATCAAGGTTATCTAAGTCCCATGCCGAAGCGTGACAAACTACATCACGATCTTGTGGCTGAGTGAATAAAGAACGAGTCCAAAATGTTTCTGGTAGCGGTTCAAAGCCTAGAGAAGTAAAGAATCCTTCGGCCTGCTTAACCATTTTCTTTTCGTCATAGTTATTATCAGCAAGAAGTTTGGTTACGTCATACCCTGGATCGCCATTTTTTGGAGAAACTTCATTGTAAATGTTACCCCAGCTTTGTGCCCACATGTTACCAAGAAGGTGAGCTGGTATTGGCCCGGTTTTTCCTACTACATCATCGCCGTATTTTTCGTTCAGCTCGCCACGAACATAACAGTGCAATGAATCGTATAAAGGTTTTACCTGTCCCCATAAGCGATCTAACTCATCAGAGAATGCTTGTGGTTCCATGTCGTATTGGCTACGCCATAATTCTGAAAGGTCTTTAAAGCCTAAATCTTGTGCGCCTTCATTCGCCAGTTTGATTTCATTTTCAAACAATGGACGCATAGGCTTTGAGATTTCACGCCAACCCTTCCACACTTCAAGAAGTTTAGCAGGATCGCGTGATTCAGCCATAATTGCTGATAGTTCAGGTAACGTCATGCAGTTACCATCTTGGAAGCAGTACTTACCTTTGCCGTACATACCGTTCAGTTCAGCACTGATTTGAGCAAGTTCAGCATTCTTTTTAGGATCTAAAGGTGCTGGTAATACGAGGCTTGTTCTTAACGCATTTAATTTACGTTCATCTACAGCACCTAAAGGTAGGCCTGCATATTTTGCTGATTCAGTTGCGAACTTAACCGAATTAGCTGTGTATTTTTCACCTACTGCAGCGGCTAGGGCAGCAGTATCTTCAGTAATAAAATTACTGTAAATCCATTCAGCACGGCTTGCTTCAACAGAAAGATCGGCTAATTGTTGCTCTGCATCGTTAATAAAGGCTTTACCATCAGCTACTGTTGGTTTCGCATCTACTTTTTTAGTGTCAGCTTGGGCTGTTTGCTCATTACCACACGCACTTAGACCAAGTGCTAATGCAATAACAAGAGACAACTTTGCTGGTCTCTGGTTATAGAATTTCATCAGTTATGACTTCCTGTTTAATTGAGAGGTCGTTCCCAATTAACTATTTCGAGTTGCTGTTGTAGATTTTTTGTTTGTTCAAGGCGACGAATGTGAGGTGTAGTGACTCTACATAAGCATTCGACAACACCGAAGAAACAAAAAATATACACAGCCCTGCGGGTTACGCTTAAAATTAGTAAACTCTTCGTTACTTATCATTCATTTAGTTCACTAAACTTCTATCTTCGTGCCTTGATTTTACTAATTTTAAGCAGTAACAAATCGAAATGACTAATTTGGAACGACCTCTAGTTTACCTAAAATTAACCAAATTTGCATCGTAGTAGCATGAGTTTAAATTTGAGTAACAAGTCACTGAGATTGATTTTATTATTGTGATCTTGATTGACTTTAGAGGATTTAAGCAGTAATTTTAAACGAGTGTTTAAAATAAAGAATGGGTCATGGAATGGCAACAAGACAAGACACAAAAACCAAAATTCTCAATGCCGCTGAAAAGCTGTTTGCAGAGCGTGGTTTTTCTGAAACTTCCTTAAGACTTATCACCAGCAAAGCAGAAGTTAACTTGGCTTCAGTCAATTATCACTTCGGTTCAAAGAAAGAGCTAATTCGTGCTGTTTTAGCACGATATTTAGACTTGTTTATGCCAACAGCTTCACAAGCAATTGGAAGCTTAGATAAACAAAACTCTACTCTTGACGATGTTTTTTCGTGCTTAGTTCAGCCTCTGCTTGATATGAATCAGTTGCATGAACAAGGTACCAGTAATTTTCTTCAGCTTTTAGGTCGAGGATACTTTGAAAGCCAAGGTCACTTACGCTGGTTCATCACGACACATTATCAAGAGCCTTTAATGAAATTTGTTCATGCTGTCCAAGCTTGTGCACCTCATATTCCTGCCGCTGAAATGTTTTGGAGACTACACTTTACGTTAGGAACTGTCGTTTTCACTATGGCGTCATCGAATGCACTAGTTGAAATTGCAGAGTCAGACTTTAATGAAAAGAATGACATTGAAGCCGTGATAAGAAAAATGATTCCCTACATGGCCGCTGGCGTATCAGTTCCAGTGGCTAAAACAAACTAACTGGCAAAAGGTTTTGCTATGACTATTGTAGTACTGCTAATTGTAATCATCGCCGTTATCTTCGGCGTTAGAAATTTGCGGATGAAGTTGGTCACACGACCAGCCTTCAGTTTTTTTAAGAAAGTACTTCCACCTTTATCTGACACAGAAAAAGAAGCTATGGAAGCGGGCGATGTGTGGTGGGAAGGTGAGCTCTTTAGAGGTAAGCCTGACTGGAACACGCTACATAACTTTGGACGTCCACAACTAAATCCAGAAGAAAAAGAATTTATTGATAATCAAGTTAAGACGGCCATCAGCATGATGGACGATTACGATATTGTTCAAAAACGTCGTGATTTGCCGCCAGAACTTTGGAATTACTTCAAAAAAGAAGGCTTTTTTGCGCTCATTATTCCTAAAAAATATGGGGGTAAAGAGTTTTCTGCCTATGCTAATTCGACAATCGTATCTATGTTGGCAACAAGAAGCGTCAGTGCTGCGGTTACCGTTATGGTACCTAACTCGCTTGGCCCAGGGGAACTATTAACTCACTATGGTACTAATGAGCAACGTAACCATTGGTTACCACGCCTAGCTGAAGGTAAAGAAATTCCATGTTTTGCTCTCACAGGCCCAGAGGCTGGTAGTGATGCAGGAAGTATTCCTGATGTTGGTATCGTTTGTCGTCGTGAGTTCGAAGGTGAAGAAGTTCTTGGTTTATCATTAACCTGGAATAAACGTTACATCACACTCGCACCAGTTGCCACTGTTCTAGGCTTAGCTTTCCAAATGCGTGACCCTGATAATTTACTGGGTGACAAAAAAGAATTGGGTATTACGTGTGCCTTAATTCCGACAAGTCATGAAGGTGTTGAGATTGGAGATCGTCATGATCCAATGGGTCTGGCATTTATGAATGGTACGACGCATGGTAAAGACGTATTCATTCCATTGGATTGGATAATCGGTGGCCCACAATATGCTGGTCGTGGCTGGAGAATGTTAGTTGAATGTTTGTCAGCGGGCCGCGGTATTTCGTTGCCAGCGCTCGCAACAGCATCAGGTCACTTAACCACTAAAACGTCAACAGCCTACAGTTATGTGCGTAAGCAGTTTGGTCTATCCATTGGGCGTTTTGAAGGTGTGCAAGAAGCGTTAGCAAGAATCATTGCGAACACTTATCAACTTGAAGCAGCAAGACGGTTAACGACCACAGGTATTGATTTAAAGGTTAAACCATCAGTTGTAACAGCTATAGCTAAATATCATATGACTGAACTGGGCCGTAAAGTCGTAAATGATGCTATGGATATTCAATCAGGTAAAAGTATTCAGCTCGGACCTAAAAACTATCTGGGTCATGGTTACATGGGGCTGCCGATCTCCATTACGGTTGAAGGGGCAAACATCCTTACTCGTTCTTTGATGATTTTTGGTCAAGGTGCAACGCGTTGTCATCCATATGTTATTCCTGAAATGGAAACGGCGATGATGGAAGATAAGTCTGCTGCATTAGACCGTTTCGATAAATTATTGATGGGTCATATTGGTTATGCGCTTAGAAACGCCGGTTCAGCTTTTGGTCATGCATTAACGGGGAGCCGATTAGCTTCAAGCCCTGTAGCGGGTGAAACGCAGCAATACTATAAAGATATGACTCGTATATCAGCTGCTTTAGCTTTTGTTACTGACGTTGCCATGCTGATTCTCGGTGGTGATTTAAAGCGTAAGGAAATGTTGTCTGCACGTCTTGGTGATGTGTTAAGTCAATTATATTTAGGCTCCGCCACACTCAAAATGTTCGAAGATAATGGTCATCAACAAGATGATTTGCCAGTTGTGCATTATGTGATGCAAGAGCGTTTGCATTTGGCTGCTAAAGCGATGCAAGATGCGATTCGTAATTTCCCTAATAAGCCAGTTGCTTGGGCATTAAGAGCTGTGATTTTCCCACTAGGAAATCGTTTTAAGCTGCCATCTGATGACTTAGCATCAAGTTTGGCAACTGCAATGCAACAGCCAAGCCCTGCTAGAGAACGAATTACGTTCTTAAGCACAAGTTATGAGGGCGATAATGGTGGTGTAGCAGAAGTCGAAAACGCATTCTTAGCTCAATATGAATGTCGTCACCTATTTAAGAAAATCGCTGAAGCTCAAAAAGAAGGCAAAGTTAAACGTAAACTGAGAGGCATGATGTTGTTTGATACTGCTCTTGAAAATGAGGTAATTAATCAAGATGAGTATGAGCAACTTAAACAGGCTGATGAAATGCGTTTAGCTGCGATCAATGTAAATGATTTTAAGAAACTGTAAAACCTAATTAAAAATATAGAGATATAAAAAATCCGATATTTATTATCGGATTTTTTATGTTCGGTAAAGTATGAAAATGACTTTGGCTATAGATTATAGAAAGGGATCAATAGGCCAGCCAATTAATCCAACCATACCTTGCTTATGCTCCATTCGCTCAAGCTTTTCAGGCGTTGCGCCTTTAATCATTTCTTCTCGATACTTCTGAGCAAATTTGATTGTGTTTACAATTGAACTGGCAAAGTGGCGATTCAAGTCGGTACGAATGGTCTCTTGAAGTTGCTCTGGTAAGCTTTCAAGGCTTCTTTCAATCAACTCTTTAATAAAGTCTTCTTTTAACCAAGCCGCTTCAAATTCTAACTCAGGTAACTTTTTCTTAAGGCCTTTTTTGACCTTAGCTTGTCCACCGCAAAGAATTTGATAAACGATTGCCTCAGCAAACATCTCTTCAATACTTAGGCATTCAATTGGGTCATAAACAGGGTTAAAGAAAAATAAACTTTTTACCGCTTCAGCTGCTTGTTCTTTTTGATGTTCTTTTAAAGCATCTTGATAAATATCCCAGCCTGCCCACTCGTCATGATCTGCAGGGCAAGAAACGGTTTCAAGTAATCGTTGTTCAACTTCACCGTAGATTGACTTGATGTTGATTAACTTATACTTGCTCACCGTTGCAAGCATCGTCCAACCTTTCTGAAACGACTTTACGAGTCCATCAGGTTTTTTGAGCAATAATATTGCTTTTACTTGGTCTTGATTGGCTAATGCCATCAGCCCTAAGCTAGCTACGCCAATAACATCTTGAGCTGCTTGCTCTAACAAGTGCATTTTGTACTTGTTATAGAACTTATCTGCCAACTTTAAACTCATCAAAATGGCTTTCTTCTTGATATCGGAGAGTTCAGTTTCAGATAAAATCTCTTCTTCAGCTGCAAATCTCAGTGCTTTAAGAAGAAAAGGACCCTGATTCGGGTCACGTAATACAATTTGCATTTATGACCTCTTAGTCAAGAAAGCTGAACATGTCATCAACTTCTGAGTATTCGTCTTGCTCTTCGTTCTTTTCTTTAGCTTGAGTAACCACTTCTGAAACGAATTTACCGATGACGACTTGCCAATTTGAAGACTGATTGCGTAATAAGCTTTTGATGGCCTTTTCAACGTCTGGAGCTAATTCTTTAATTAACGCAAGTAAGCTTTTTGGATCATCAATCTCTAGACTGAGTGCTTCTTCGCTCTCAGTTCTATCCGTGTATCCAACTGTGGTACCATCATCTTCATCATCAAATACGTCTGCGATGTTGTTTGATAGGTCACCTTCCTGAGGGGCTAGAATCAATTCAATAAATGGAATCGATAAATAAAATAGTGCTGCTGGCTCTTCAGCTAAACATTCTAAAATAGCAGTTTGTTTTTCAGCATTTGGTTGCACACGTATCAAGTAAGTTAAGAAATCAAAGGTTTGAGTTGCAAGTTCGTCTGCGTTAGCTTTGATCTTTTCTTCCCAATACAAAGGCTGCTGACAAACGATATCTCTGATTTGCTCAGGAGTCATCAACTCAGACATAATTGAAGGGCAAGAAATATCGTGTTCACTGTTTATTTGAGTTAGCGTCACAATATCCATTTGTTCAATGACTTCAACGAGCTGTTCGTCATTCATCGTATTTGCGACCAACTCAAACTTTTTACTTGCTTCTTTTGGCTCTACGTCAGCGAGTTGCTTAATTTCTTCAGCTGTTAGTTCTATCAGACTGTTCATTAATAATCCTCGTTTGCATCGTATTGGTCAGAATAATCGTCAGATTCACTCTCATATTCATCAAAATCAGACTCAGATTCATCTGTTTGAGAAACGGTATCATCGATCATTAACATAAATAGTACTGCACAGCTTTGAATGAGCAGTGATTCAGAGTGATTTCTTACAGCTTTAACTAAAGGTATATCTTCATTGTTAAACGCAATACTGATCTTAAATTCATCCCAAGTTGGCAGGATATTCTCACCTATCCAAGTTTTCCATTGTTGATGAACTGAATCTGGAAATCGTACATTTCCGAATAGTGCGACAGGTAAATACTCTGGTAATGAAGACAGCATGCCAGGATCTGCTAACAGTACTTTTTTCATTTGATTAGTATAACCGCTCAAAGCATCTGGAGTGTCAGGGTCTTGGTATGACTCAATATTTTCCCATGCGTCTTGCTTCAACTGCTTTACATACGCTAAATCTAATTTGTTGCTCATTAATAAACTCTATATATACATTAAAAGTAGCTATTCCAAAGCTCACTCATGGCTTCATTTGGATTTTTAACAACTACGTTTTTAAAATCATTGATAAATGCTTTTCGTGACTTTGAGTCTGACAAAACATCATAAGCAGCTTGAATTCGATGAAGTAAAGCAGCAGCTTCTTCCTTTTCGTCATCAGAAGCATTGATAAGTTTATCTGGGTGATACTTATTGGAAAGGCGCTTGTAAGCCTTTTTAATTTCATCATCTTTAGCATTTGGCTTAATGCCAAGAACGCTGAAATGGTTAATCATTAAATGACCTTAAGGTTAGTTAACTCAGGATATGGAAGCTCGGTAAAAGAAAATACCGCAAAGAGAGAATTATACCTCTGTATGAGGAAGATGCAATTTTAAAGACCATAATGAACTTTAACTTTCTTGAATGTTAACTCGAATTAACTGCAATTAAGGCCACTCGTTATCTATAATTATATGTAGTTATAGATAACGTCATGTTTGAAGTAAGGTCACAGAGAAAATAGTTTATGGGTGGAATAACTGGAAGCAGTTCTCAAGAATCGCATCAAAGTAGTCTATCATTTCTTGAACCAAACCAATTTCAAGAAAGTGTTCAGATTGATGCTTTAGAAACCTCTCATGCTGAGCGAGCATCAGAGAGTTTACTGTTGCGTGTTGGTGTTGCCCCAAAACCTTTTGAACCATCCCATTCACGAATTGCTGAAAATAAATCTCCCAATGTTAGCCATCAAGACTCATCCAGTGTATTTCTTTCAGAACCAAACTTAGGTGATTTACCAGATTCTGAAACAAAACAGCATTTAAGCTCAATGGCTCGCTCTGAACACCACTTTAGTAAATTGCTTTTACAAGTGCCCCCTCACAAAGCCTCTTTGATTGAGCAAAGCTACAATTCTGCATTTAAACAAGTACAAGCTGGTTTTCCTGCTCGCCCGTTGGAAGCACATAGCCGACTATTTGTTCAATTTTGTGAGCTGTTGTCTAATGAAGGTATTCCTAACGAGATAAAGCAAGATGCCCTAAAACAATTTGTGTTTTTTATTGAGCAAGGTGAATTTGAACCTGAAGGAAAGCAGTCCACATCTTTGTCTCTTCCTGTAATGCTTCTTCATGCTGAAGCTGAAGGGAAGAGAGATGTCTATGAAAAAGTACTAGAGACAGCTTTTTGTGATGTTACTAATTCTCTACAAAAATCTATTGAAGATCGCTGTACGGAAAAAACAAAAGCGGTTGCTAGAGAACTAGGGTTAAGCGATGACAGAATGCAATCATTCTTGCCAAAACTATCTGTTGCGAAAATACCTTCAGCAGAGCATTCAAAAATAGTTGAACAAATCAAACTTCATATTTCAGCTCAAAGAGTATTTGCAACTCTATGTCAAGGACACCCCCCTGAAGCTGTATTACAAAGCTACTGTCCATCCATCGAAGGTGCAGCTCCGTGTCGAAGTTTTCTTCTCACTAGAAATGGTGAGCATAAATGTAACCTAGAAGTACATGCAGGTGCTTATTGTGTTGTTGATGATGCTGGGAGGCAAAGGGAGTTACAAATTCAAGACTTCAAGAGTTTTGACTTCAAATCATTACCAGATTCGATGCAAATGTATGAAGGACAGAAATTAGTTAAAAGTATATCAACAGTCGATGATGCGTTAGCTTTTGATAAATTAGTACTTTCTAAAATGCCGGAGTCAACATTAAAACAGCAATTAAGCCTTCAGTTTGATCAATGTATAAAGGAATTTGAAGGTTACCATCACCATAAATGTATGGATGAGCTTAAGCAAGTAAAAACGTTGGAAGAATTTGTTGAATTCACAAATAAACTTGAAGGGACTGGTAAGCTAACGACTGAAGAAAGAAACCATGTAGAAAGTGAACTTAAACAAAAGCTGTTCAAAAGTGCACAAAAGAAAGAATTTGGCTGTAATGAAGATTTTTCTTGGTTAAAAAGTAGCAGTGATAAAAGAGTTTCATTTGCAGAAGATATTGGAGTAACGCCTAAGGAAATGTTAGCAGACTTGCAAACTTCATCAGCGTTTGCTCGATTGATCAACGAAAGCATTGAAGAGTTCACTTTGACAGAAAAGCTGCAACTACTCAATGAAGCTCTCTTTGACCCTAGGTGTTCAGAACAAAACCGATTCAAAAGAATTTGTACTGAAAAACTAAGTTTTGATTGGGATGATTTAGCTAAGCAATATGACGTAGGGCTCGAAGTCATAGCTAAAAGTATTTCAGATCAATTGAAGGAAGTTTCAGAACAGTTGAAGCAAGCTTCAGGTGGGTCGAGAGGCGCTGAGACTTTTAAAAGGACAAAAGAGCTAGAGCAAAAAATTTATAAATTACAAACTATGCAAAGAAGTTTGGGGGAAGCAATTGTATCTCATGTAGTGGGTGGTGTTAAACCTGAGGATGCTTTTGAGATTTCTAAAACATTATCTGAACATGTGTTAGTGAAATTAGTTGATGGACAAACTAGGTATGAAATTGATGAAGCTATTCAGAAAAAAATAGCTCAAGCTATAGACTTAAAGAAGATGTCTAATAACGATCTGTTCGACGTAGTTGTAAAATGCGAAGACCGTGAAATGCTCCTTCGCTTAGATCGTGAAGTTAAAGATGCAGTTACAAAATCACGAATACATAGCATGCTTGTATCAAAATTTAATTTTCATGTCGCTTCAAAGGAAGATCTACGTAAGCCGGATTATATAAACAAGTGCTCGGTTGAGGAACTGAAACTTATGTTTCCTAAATCAACTTTAGATCAAGTTCTTATGGAGAGCGTGGGTGAACCTAAAGGTTCGGAAAAACGGTTGAGTGAGGATGCTGTTAGAAAATTGATCAAAGCTGGTGCTGATGTTTCCAAGGTTGATCCTGTTAGCCAATGTTCTCCACTTTTAAAAGCTTGCATGCTTAATGATTCTGAGATGGTAAGAATAATGTCAGATGCAACTGGTGCTCGTTTCGCAAATCAAGTTGACGCAAAAGGAAATAGTGCTCTTCATTACTGTGCTCGTTTTGGTTCTTTTGAAACATTGAATGAACTTATGAAAATTCCTTCATATTATAAAATGTTGACTGATCAGAATGAAGATGGCTTAACTCCACTTCAATTAGCAATCGAGTACAAAGGGTTCAATGAGTTCTATGAGAAAATTCCACAAAAGTATAGGGGAATCACTCATAGGCCTATTGATGGTAATCCTTTATGGATTACCGCTAAACCTTCAGATGAAAAACCATCGAGTTTGAGATCACTGATCAGACAACCTGTAAAATTTTTGAAAGGAATTATAGAAAGAGTAAGCGCTAAATTATCGAGTCAAGAGACAAAAAGAGCAAAATATTATTCTGATCTATCAGGAAATAGCAAAGATGGCTTTAAATTAGAGGCACGCTCTGAATCTGATGGCGATGTTCCTGAAGTTACTGTTGAAACACCTGAAAGAAAAGAAGAGTCTGATGCACAAAGAGAAGCTCGGGAGCGCCAAAATATAAACTCAGCTTTGAAATTAACAAATGTAGAGCCTAAACAAGAAGAGCAGACTTCTTTGGCAATGGTTGCTGGAGGTGAGAAGTCAGAATTTATTAATAAGCTTGAAAGATATAACTATTTAGAGGGAATTGAAAAGATAAGCCTTGAAGGAGCTACCATGCTGCATTTGGCTTTTTTGCAAAAGGATTATGAGCTGGTAGAACAGTTAATGAGAGAGCCATTTGCCTTTGATATTAATTCTCCATTTAAAGATGGAAGAACTTTACTCCATAAGGCGATTGATGAAGGTAACTTAGAAGAAGCTACTATCTTGATGAGATTAGGAGCTAATGCTGATATTAGAAATAATCATATGAATACCGCTAAAGATTTACTCCCTGATTTAGTCAATAATTGTGCTCGTTCTGGTAACATTGATGGAGTTAAGCAATTTTTAACTGGTGATTTAGCTTTAGATGTTAATACTCAAAGTAAAGAAGATAGGAAGACAGTTTTACATGCCGCAATAGAAGGGGGACATCCTGAAATTATAGATTATGTGATGTCATTAGAGCCTGATTTAAGTATAAAAGACAATAAAGGTCGACCACCATTATTTTCTGTTATGGGTAACAAGAACGCATTTCATCATATTGATTCAGTATGTCAAAAGTTTGGTAAAGCAGGGAGCGAACGAATTACGGCTAAGTATCGTGACGTTATACATCAATATAGAAAATTAGTTGGGATTGAAGTTACTAAGGAGCTTGTTACAACTGATGAAAGAGGCAATGACATTACTATGCACTCTGCAGAGTTTGGAAATGACCATGCGGTGGATAGATTTACAAAGCAAGGAATCATATCAACTAAAAAGAATAAGGAAGGGTTATCGGTTTTACATTTAGTTGCTGCAAAAGGTTTCCGCTCAGAAGTTGAAACTATCCTCCGTCATTATGAAAGAAGATCACAAAGCGCATTCAGTCAACGAAATATGGATTATTTGGAAACTATTTATAACATTCAAACTCAAATAATTGATGATATTGATAAGCATCGTTCTGAAATTGGCAATGGAACTATAGAGGTGAAGAACTTAGTTTTGAAGTCAAGAGCTGAGATTGCCAATTTGATTAGTCGACTAAGAGATAGGTTAAAACATGAGGGAAATGTTGAAGCTCCAGAGTTGAAAGGACCTGTTTTATTAGAGGAATATACAACCAAAGAAGTCGATAAGAGACCATTTTGGAAACAGGTGCTAGGATTAGAAGGAGCCGATAGTGAATATCAATCAACAGATGATGTTGTTCATGCTCCCAAAATATCAAGCTGATTTATCTATTAGATAAATACAAATGAATGATAGCGATAGCTTATTCATTGTTAAAGGATATATAACACATACCTATGAGTATAACCATTGAGATGTTATAAGCAGATTGTTGCCCAGTCCATTTATTCGCCCACATAGCAAACCATTCTGATGCGATAACAGCCATTCCTAAATACCAGACGGCAATTCCAACAGTACCGCCAATCAAAAATATGGCTTTTCCATTTTTAAATTTATCAGTCTTTATATGTTTGAACATAACTACTGATGCAGTAAGGCAAATGATTCCAGCGGCAATCTCGAACAAAATGATTACCCAATAAAAGAAAATATGTGCTGATTCATTGGTAATCGCTCGCCATTCAATTTCTTTGCCGTCATACCAAGGGTGAAAGGTGTCCATAGATAGAACATGTATAACAAATTGATAGTTGGTATTAAAATCCAAGATATTATCTAGACCAACAATAAAAGCAAATAGACCAATGGAGAGTGCTATAAAGGTCTTTGATAATCTAACTGCAAGTTGATAATTCATCATGGTAATGAAATTTTGGAATGATGAATTGAGTATAGAAGTTTTACACATAAAAGCTCAGCATTATCGCTGAGCTTTATAAGAATTTTTAGTGCTAGATTAAATTGTTTGTACGGCAATATTGTTCATACTCAGTGCAACCACCAACATGATTACCATCAACCAATACTTGAGGTACTGTGCGCACAGGAACATTTAATTTTTCGCTTAACGCTTCTTTAGAAATACCTTCAGCAATCATATCAATATACTCAAAGCTAAAGTCTTGCTTAGCTTTTGTTAAATGCTCAGAAATTTGAATTGCTCGTGTGCAGTAAGGGCAGCCTGAACGGCCGTAAATTGTAACTTTCATTATTTGTCCTTTCACTTTTTGTAGCCGCTTTATATCACAGCTCTTATTACATGTCTTTTTCTATCTGATAACGACCGGAATAATCAAAATAACTTTCCACCCATTGCCAAAATTTTTTGTTCTTTTTAAGCAGTATTAAATCTGGTTTTCTAAATTTATCCACTTCTTCAATAATTTGCTCAGGTTTCTGATATTGAGTGTGTAATACACCGGGTGTTTTTGTGTGTGGAAATACAAACAGAGCATACAATGCTTTAATTTGGCCTTTAGTCTCCATCTTAAACTTGCGGACAAAATCATTACCTTCAATATCAATATATTGAACCTTTAAAATTGAGCCCTCAGCGAGCAATAGCATATCTTGTACTTTGAATAAGTGATGATGTTGATTGGTCAGCACTTGCTTTAAGCGCTTATCTGGATCGATTAAGGTCGAATCACATACTTGGCAAACTCTGGCTGCAATATCATTTTCACTGCCACAATCTGGGCAAGATTTAGACCGAAATCGAAACTCACATTGGGTTTCTATATCATTAATTTCAATTAAGCCCTGACAGCGACGACCAAAGTGTTCAACTAAATCACCGTCATTATCGGTTATTCCCCAAAATGTATTAGCAAAATTACACACCGGGCAGTGAACTTGAACGGGAACAGATTTTGAGTTTGGCTTGGCTTGACCAACCTCAGGAAAATACAGGTCATAGCCACTCGCCGCATAATCAATAACAAGACAATCGTCTTTGTTGTCTGCTAGACGAAGTCCACGGCCAACCATCTGCTGAAATAAGCTCACCGAAGCAGTAGGGCGTAATATTGCAATAAAATCCACATGCGGAGCATCAAAGCCTGTAGTCAGCACTGATACATTCACAAGAAACTTAAATTGTTTCGTTTTGAACTGTTTAATGTATTTATCACGATCTTCTGTAGCAGTATCAGCAGTGATCAATACCGCATCATCTTCACTTAAATATGACAATACCTCTTGTGCATGCCGCACGGTTGCAGCAAAAATGATTACGCCTTCTCGACTTTTGCTTAGCTCAACAATCTGCTTTGTGATTTGCTTGGTTGCTCTACCTGCGCGAGACAAAATGGAATTAACTTTTGCTTCGTTGTACTCGCCATTTTCAGTCGGCGTGATAATACTGAAGTCGTATTGTGCTGATACACCATCTAACATCTTCGGTCGAGTTAAATAACCTTTTTTAATCAATGGGCGCAACGGTAGCTCGAAAATGCATCTTTCAAATATTGGATTTTCAGTATTTCCCACTTTCCCGTGATAATGATTTCGATAAATCCAACCAAGACCAAGACGATAGGGCGTTGCAGTAAGACCAAGCAAGCGAATACTCGGATTAACTTCTCTTAAATGAGCCAATAGCATTTGATATTGGCTTTTCTCATTCAGACTAACTCGATGGCATTCATCAATAATGACTAATGAAAATGGTTCAGAAAATTGTTTTGGTGCTCGTGCCGCTGATTGGACGCTGGCAACAACCGTTTTTGCTGAAGATTGTTTCTGTTTTAAGCCTGCAGAATAGATGTCGGCATCTACAGTAAGTAAACCTACCTTTTCAGCGTTTTGTTCAACTAACTCCTTCACATGAGTCAGAATTAAAACTCGACCTTTGGCTATTCGCGCCAATTCAGCAATGACAATACTTTTACCTGCGCCTGTTGGTAACACAATAACTGCTGAATTCTTTGAATCTCTAAAATGAGAAATAGCGGCATCAACAGAGTCTTGTTGGTAATCTCTTAGTTTCAAACGAGTTATTTAGATAAGTTAAGATGGCTGAACTTTATCATAAAGCGCCATATGTTCCCTTAATTTTTGATGATAGCTGAATCAGTATTTTAATAATACCAATTACAGTAATTGGTATAAGTTGTAGTATAAGTTTAATGAACAATAAATAATCAATGGTTAACTGTACATTCAATGCGGGATTTTTTAAGGTTTTAATAAGTAGTTGTTATTTAGGCCAATAATGCATTTGAGCTTACCTTTATTTCAAATGGCATTAAAGGAGGCTCATTTGAACCGACTGGAATCGATAGTATCGCACCCAATGGCGATAAAACTAAATGAATCGATATCAAAAACCCCCATATCACCTGGGAGATCGGCCTATGGCGAAACACTACTGTTTCTGGCTGATTTAAAAACGGCTGAGTGGCTTACTGATGGCCACAACTATGTAGCTATCTCTCGAATCAAAGGGTACTTGGGAGAACATTTCGAGCGTTTTTTTGATGAAAGAAAAACATCGACAGGAGATACAACGATTTCATGGAAAGGCATAGGTGATGCAAATTCAGAATTATTCCAACAATTCACCATTCATCATAAATTAATTTCTAAACAAGAATTCGCATTTGCAGACGAATGGTACAAATTTATCAGATGCCACATATCTAACAAACGAAAGAAAAAATGTGATGCTTTACTGTATGAGGAATTGATGAGTAAATGGATGAAACTTCATATATCAGAAGCTACAGTCACTCAGTCGGGTCAGACTTGTGCAATTGCTTCTCCACAAATTGAAGCCACTCGAGAAGTACTATATTTTGATTATATGACGGAGTTTAAAAGTGTAGATTCGACACCAAGCCCTGTCTGGAAGCTATATATCGAAATGTCTCTTAATTTTATACAAAAAAATAAATTATCGACCACTTCAATTCCACAAAGCTCTGAAAAGGTTAAAAAACAACTCGAGAAACATTATTCTGTACTTGTGTCTGATGAATCTTCAGCCAACGACTTTTTAAGATCCTATGCTGATGCAAAACGACTACTTATGGAACATTTCTCGAACCTTGATAAATCATGCGCAGGAAGTAACCTTGTATCGATACGAGACTATTCAAAGAATGTTGTTGATTTTAGAATGTTGTTTCCTGTTTTTGGTCAAAAAACTTCCAAAATTGCAGAGGGTTTAGTGAGAAAGCGATCAATCTTAATTCAAGATATTACGGGGTTTGATCAAGAAGAATTACAGTTGCTTGGTGTTTTAAGTTAGACCAAGCAACTGGAGTTGATTTTTTAGTATTATTTTCGATTTTTTATCAATTCTTCAATAACTGAAGCATCAGCTAAAGTAGACGTATCACCCAAATGTTCAAATTCATTCGCTGCAATTTTTCGTAAAAAACGACGCATGATTTTGCCACTACGGGTTTTAGGTAAATTTGGAGCCCACTGAATAATATCTGGGACGGCAATTGGACTGAGATGTTTACTGACATACTTTTTGAGCTCACGCATTAAATCTTCGGTCGGTTCGCTGCTATGAGTTAACGTGACATAAGCGTAAATACCTTGTCCTTTGATATCATGTGGATACCCGACAATAGCAGCCTCAGCGACATTCGGGTGAGCCACTAATGCACTTTCAATTTCAGCTGTACCTAAGCGGTGACCTGACACATTGAGGACATCATCGACACGACCTGTGATCCAATAATACCCATCGGCATCTCTGCGTGCGCCATCACCAGTGAAATATTTGCCTTTAAAGGTTGAGAAATAAGTTTGACCAAAGCGCTCATGATCTCCATAAACGGTTCGCATTTGTCCCGGCCAAGAATCAGTAATGACTAAATTGCCTTCTGCTTCACCGACAAGCACATTGCCTTCGTTATCAACCAGCTCAGGTTTAATTCCGAAAAAGGGTAAAGTTGCAGAGCCGGGTTTCGTTGTGGTTGCATAAGGCAGTGGTGTGATCATGGCGCCACCGGTTTCAGTTTGCCACCAAGTGTCTACAATCGGGCAATCGTCTTTGCCTATATTTGAATAGTACCAACGCCAAGCTTCTGGGTTGATGGGTTCACCAACGCTTCCAATTACTTTTAAACTTGAACCATTATATGCATCAAAGTGATGTTCTCCCTTTGCCATTAATGCTCTGATAAGCGTTGGTGATGTGTAGAGAATATTAACTTGGTGGCGGTCAATAATTTCGCCTAAACGCGCGGGTGATGGATAGTTAGGTACACCTTCATGCAGGATAATGGTCGCTGCATTAGCTAGAGGCCCGTAAACCATGTAGGTATGGCCTGTAATCCAACCAACATCAGCCGCACACCAATAAATATCATCTGGCTGATAATTAAAAACGTATTCATGCGTCATTGATGCGTAAACAAGATAACCACCGGTTGTGTGTAAAACGCCTTTTGGCTTGCCAGTTGAACCTGATGTATAGAGTAAAAATAATGGTGCCTCAGCATCCATGATTTCAACAGGACAGTCTGATGATTGATTGGTAATTGCATTATGCCACCACACATCTCTGTCAGTATTCCATTCAACATTGGCTCCTGTTCTTTGATAGACAATTACGGTCTTAACTTGCTTTGAGTCATCAAGGAGTGAGATTGCTTCATCAACATTCTCTTTTAATGGAATATGTTGGCCGGCACGAACGCTTTCATCAGCAGTGATGATGAGTTTAGAGTTTCCATCAGTGACTCTTGCTGCAATGGCATCTGGTGAGAAACCCGCAAAAATCACTGAGTGTGGAGCGCCAATTCGAGCGCAAGCCAGCATGGCGATCACCGCTTCTGGAATCATAGGCATGTAAATGGTGACCACATCACCTTTATTTACGCCTTGGCTTTTCAATGTGTTGGCAAATTGACTGACTTTTTGATGCAGTTGTTTGTAAGTAATTCTTTGTTGTTGATTCGCATCATCACCTTCCCAAATGATGGCTACCTTGTCGGCATTTTCATCTAAATGTCTATCTAGGCAGTTGTCACAGGCATTCAGCTGTCCATCATAAAACCATTCAATGGAGAGCGACTCTATATCGTAGTTTGTCGATTTGACTTGGGTGTAGGGTTTAGTCCATCTTAATCTTTTGCCGTGTTCCCCCCAAAAAGCCTCAGGGTTTAAAATGGATTCTTGATAAAGTTGTTGATACCTAGCGGAATCCATATTTGCTGTTTCAGCCAGAGCTTGATTCGGAGGAAAAACTTGTAGGGTATTCATTGGCTTTCCTTTAGCTTGTTTAACTGAAGTTTTATGCGTTCTTTGATTTAACATCGCCTGTTTTTAAAACAGTTGCAAGCCGAAATTGTGCAGACCTATTGTAACATCTGGTGGAATAGCTGATTAAAGCGTATACTTCCGCCCATAAAATTATGGCACTTCGCCAGTTCAAACTTACATATCTGGAAATTAAGCGTGATCACAACAGCTAATATCACAATGCAATTTGGCTCTAAGCCATTGTTTGAAAATATCTCTGTTAAATTTGGCGGTGGAAATCGCTATGGTTTAATTGGAGCGAATGGATGTGGTAAATCAACATTCATGAAAATCCTTACGGGTGAATTAGAACCAACATCAGGTAATGTATCCATTGATGTTAATGAACGTATGGGTAAATTAAGCCAAAATCAGTTTGGGTATGAAGAATATTCGCTGATTGATACTGTTGTGATGGGACATGCTGAACTTTGGGAAGTCAAAAAAGAGCGTGATCGCATCTACTCACTTCCAGAAATGTCGGAAGAAGATGGTATTAAAGTCGCTGATTTAGAAATGCAGTTTGCTGAAATGGATGGTTATTCGTGCGAATCTCGTGCAGGTGAACTTCTTTTGGGTGTAGGTATTGAAGTTGATACTCATTTTGGTCTGATGTCTGAAATCGCACCGGGCTTGAAATTACGTGTTCTGCTAGCACAAGCACTGTTTTCTGATCCTGATTTACTGCTTCTCGACGAACCGACCAACAACTTGGATATCGATACAATCCGATGGTTACAGGAAGTTCTGAATCAACGTAACAGCACAATGATCATCATTTCGCATGATAGATACTTCTTAAACTCAGTTTGTACACACATGGCTGATTTAGATTATGGTGAGTTGAAGATATTCCCAGGCAATTATGATGAGTACATGATGGCAGCGACACAAGCTCGCGAGCAAATGATGTCTGATAATGCCAAGAAAAAAGCACAAATTGCCGAGCTGCAAACGTTCGTTGCTCGTTTCTCTGCTAACGCTTCTAAAGCGAAGCAAGCGACTTCTCGTGCGAAACAAATCGATAAAATTAAACTTGATGAGATTAAACCTTCAAGCCGTGTAAACCCGTTTATTCGCTTTGAACAAGAAAAGAAATTGTTCAGAAATGCGTTGGTACTGGAGCAACTTTCTAACGGTTTTGATGAGTTGCTATTCAATAAATTAGATTTAATTGTTGAAGTGGGCGAAAAAGTAGCCATTCTTGGTGAGAACGGTATTGGTAAAACAACCTTACTGAGAACTTTGGTTCATGATTTGCCACAGAAAGATGGTTTAATCCAATGGTCTGAAAACGTTAATATTGGCTACTACGCACAGGATCATGAAGCTGAGTTTGCTAATGACATGACATTGTTTGACTGGATGAGTCAATGGCGTAAACCAGAAGATGATGATCAATCAGTACGTGGTTACTTAGGCAGAATGTTATTTGGTTCTGATGACATTAAAAAGTCAGTAAAAGTGCTCTCTGGTGGTGAAAAAGGCCGTATGATGTTTGGCAAGCTTATCATGCAAAAGCCAAATGTCTTAGTGATGGACGAACCAACGAACCACATGGATATGGAATCCATTGAATCGTTAAACAATGCACTTGAGATGTATGAAGGTACATTGCTGTTTGTGAGTCATGACCGTGCATTCGTTTCGTCACTTGCTAACCGTATTTTAGAAATGACACCTAAAGGCGTTCAGGACTTCAAAGGTAGCTACGATGAATTCCTTACCAGTAAAGGCATTGAAGGTTAACTAACTCTTCATTGAGTGTGTTCTACAATAGGACACACTCTTACCTTTTACTTAGTTTTTTAAATGAACATCCATTTGTGGGAATGGAATATTAATTTCTGCCTTATCAAACTCCAGTTTTATCGTTTCAAGTAATTCAAAACGAACATTCCAGTAATCGTCTGCGTTAACCCAAGGTCTTACAATAAAATTAATGCTTGAATCAGCCAGTTCAGATACTGCAACTTTGAATTCAGGTTCTTTTAGGATTCGACCATCATCATTGATAATTTGAATGAGTAAATCTTTAGCTTTCAGTAGGTCACTGTCATAGCTAATACCAATCACTAAATCAATTCTTCGAGTGTCTTCTTTTGAGTAGTTAACGATAGGTGAACCCCAGATTTGTGAGTTCGGGATGAGCACAATTTTATTATCAGGAGTATTGAGTTCAGTATAAAACAGTTCAATTTTTCTGATGGTACCAGCTTTTCCTGCAGCCTCGATGTAGTGCCCAGCTTTAAAAGGACGCAATACCGATATTAGAACGCCAGAAGCCAAATTTGCTAAAGAGCTTTTAAGTGCTAATGCAATGGCTAAACCAGAGGCACCGATTACTGTAATAAAGGTTGATGTTTGAACACCTAAATTGGAAAGAGCGCTTATAAAACTTAAAACGATGATGCCAGCGAAGACTATGTCGGCAAGAAAGATACTGATAGCAGCATCCATTTTCTTTTTTTCATTATATTTGATGACTTTTTTCTTAAGGTATTTAGCCAGTTTGTATCCTACAAATAAAATAATAAAAGCAATAATAATATTTGCGGATAAATCCCACAGGTTTTGTGAGTTGGCGTCTAGCCAAGTGAGTAGCGTTTCCATGTTCACCTCAATAAGTTATTTCTTCGTCGAAACTGTTAATGACCATTATTACAAGATGGTTAATTTATGATATCTCGTAATCATGAATTTGTTCTTTGATGCCGCATAAGTCCATGATTCTTTTTTGTGCATTTTGTGTCACTATCACGCCTTCATCTATCGCTTCTTGTGCGTGACTAAAATCAAACATGCCAATATCGTTGACTCTCGGTGATAATAAAATATCTGGTGGGTCACCAGCCATGCGGCTACGAGTGATTCGGTCCTGCATAATATTAATTGAAGCGGTAATGACTTCCAGTAATCCAGGATGCTCATCTTTATTTTTATGCAAATTGGGTGTCAGCCAATTTTTTACGATTTCAATTTTACCGAGGTCGCGCTTCTCATCTGTATCATCCGTTTTTGGTTCTGGAGTTTCAAAGAGTGCGTGGCGTCCAACAAGTTGCGTATTTAAATCAACAGCAATGACGACATCTGCACCAAGAGCTCGACAAAGCGATACCGGAACAGGATTCACTAGACCTCCATCTAGCAACCATCGGTCTTCATGAAGTACAGGATTAAATAAGCTCGGAAATGTGCACGAAGCTCTTATTGCGTCCAAAACAGGGCCATTTCTCAGCCAAATTTCTTGCCCTGTACCAAACTCTGTCGCCACTGCACCATAATGACAAGGTAAGTCTTCAATGGCAGAGCAAATGCCAACTTCTCGGAAAAAATTAATCAGTTTATCGCCTTGCAGGAGGCCACCTGAAAGGTTGATATCAACAAAAGATAAAAGCTCTTTCCAATTAAGGTGGGTTACCCAATCTTCCAGTTCTGTTAGATGGTTAGTTGCGTAAGCAGCCCCAACAAACGAGCCGATGGAACTACCAGCAATGACATCGACTTTTACTCCCATGGATTGAAGCTGTTTTAAAACACCAATGTGTGCCCAACCTCTTGCAGCACCAGAGCCTAACGCAATGCCTACTTTCATTATTTCTCCGTGGTAATAGCAAACATAATTCTAAGATATCACAGCCTCATCAGTATTTTAAGGTCAGGTTAGACCAGAGGCTTTTGAAAATTAGCACTTTAATATTTCTTTATATTTTATTAAGTTAAAACATTATTTTGATAAAAGTGTAATGAAATGGATTTTAAACATACTCACACAGCACACTGTCATTGTGGCGAAGCTCAATTGTTGCTTAACTTACCTAATGGTTTAGAAGAACTCCGACGATGCAATTGTTCTATGTGCAGTAGAAGAGGGGCTATCGTTGCTTCTGTTCCACTGGAAAATTTAAAAGTCACAAAAGGCGATGAATACCTCACCTTGTATCAGTTTAATACTCATACAGCTCAGCACTTCTTTTGCTCTAAATGCGGTATCTATACGCATCATCAACGGCGATCTAACCCCCACTTATTTGGTGTTAATGTGGCTTGTATTAAAGGCGTTAATCTAGGTGAGTTAGGTGAAATACCTACTGTTGACGGTATTAATCATCCTAGAGATATAGCCTAAAAGGACTGACATGAATCTTAACCAAATTACACTGCCCGTATCTAATATGCCTAAAGCTGTGAGTTTTTATCTTAAGCTAGGTTTTATTCAAATTGTCGATACACCTCATTATGCTCGTTTTCAGTGTCCTGAAGGTAATGCAACGTTTTCATTATCATTGGAAACGGATGATTACAGTAATGGTGCAGTAATCTATTTCGAACACGAAAAACTCGATGAATGGGTCGATGAACTAGAAAGTAGAGGTATTGAGTTTGCCCAGAGGCCGTTAGATGAAAGGTATTTATGGCGAGAAGCGATTTTATGCGATCCTTCTGGTAATAAAATTAAACTATATTGGGCCGGTGAAAACAGGTTAAATCCGCCATGGCGAGTAGGGCTCAAATATTAGGGAAAGATAATGATAAGTAATGTTTTACTGGGTACTAGGGTCTGTTGATCTTTCAGGATTAAATTTTGTGCTATTTTAGCGTTTATCTGTTCAAGGCGTGAGCAGTGAAGCTTAGTCATCTAAGTGAGCTGGTCACAACACAGAACAGTGAACGCTAAAAAGCATCGAAGACAGCGCAAATTGGTCATTTCTACTGCGTTATCGCTTGTTTATTTGGAATAACCAAACCGCACAAGCGCTGCCTTGCATAAAATAACCAATTTATCGCTGCAAAAACAATCACGAAAGATCAACAGACCCTAATGATTTAGCTAAAGCTGAGCTCTTCTATAATGAATTACTTAACCACTTTGAGGCTAAACTGTGCCAAAAGACAGACAGAGCAATATTATGGAAAGCAGAAGCGTTTCCTGTCGGTATTGCGGTTTGTATTCCTCAAAATGGAAAAGCTGCTTCAAATGGCAATGGATGTATGGTTGGGTTAAAAGCACAATCTCGAAACATGGTCGAAAAGGTATATGCTACAGCGTTAGCACTAGGGGGAACTTGCGATGGTACACCTGGTGAAAGAAAACCTGGGGTTTATGCGGCGTACTTTCGTGATTTAGACAAGCATAAGTTTGGTGTTTTTTATTTAGGTTAGAAATGGAACTGGTTGAACACAGGCTGACAGAGCGCTTTATAGCTCTAAGCAAAATTTATCTATTTCAATAAAATAAAGACTCATTACTTTTAGTGAGTCAATATGAAAGCGCCTCAGTCACAAAGCACAGTTAATTATCAAGAAAGCAGCACAAAAGGTTCTTTAATTGCAAAAGTCGCCATAAGTGTCATATGTCTATTTTGTGCATTGGCGGCGTCATTTCTGTTTTTCGATTTTGAGCCTTTGTTTATCTCAAATAGAATTGCATTTTTCTCTAGTGGCTTGTTGCTGTTTCCTCTCGTCTTCAATCTAAACAATCTAGCTCATCATATCTTTGGTAAAAAGTTTGGATTAGGGATCCTTATAGGATGTGGTATTTTGATTTTTTTAGGACTCACTGTAAGCGGGTTTAGTTTTATAAATTCTTATGACGACCATAAATTCATCGATAGGGAGTTGGTTTGGGGATTGGTTATTATTGCACTCATAGTTGTTTACATTGCAGTTTTTATCAATTTCAGATTGTTTGCTCTCATGAAGGGAAAAGTCACTGGATTTTGCAGTTATTTTCTTTCTTGTTTTGTGGCCGAATGTTTCGTCAGCTTTGTTTGTATACCATTGATGATGTATATAATAAAACTGAATTCCAGTGAAATACTTTCCATTGCAGTCATTATGTTTTACAAAGTTTTTGCCAGCATATTCATCGCTTTTGTGGTAAATAAAATCTCTACTTCAGTTCGGGAATAGAGCATCAGGCATTTACATTTTCAACGACTTTATTTAGCTTGTATTTAAAAAGATAAATACGTTGTGATTCAAGAATGAATTTAGCCCTATTTGATTTTGACGGCACCATTACGACTGCTGATACGTTTACAGAGTTTATTAAACAAACTACCCCTAAAAAGCGAAAAATTGTTGGAAAGCTAGCTTTAGCTCCCATAATAGTGGGATATAAACTTGGTTTCATCCCTGCACATAAAGCTCGGCCTAAAGTGGCGCATTATGTTTTTAAAGGCCGAAGCGAAACAGAAGTGTTCGAAGAAGGCAGAAGGTTTGCTGAAAATTATATTTCGACAGTACTTCGCCAAGAAGCAATTGAACGAATCAAATGGCACAGAGATAACGCTGATAGGATTATTGTCGTTTCAGCATCCCTTAACCCTTACTTAGCTCACTGGTGTAAGCAACACGATTTAGAATTGTTATGTTCGAATCTTGAAATAAAAGATGGAGCTTTAACGGGGAATTACCTAGGTGCAGATTGCAGTCGTCATGAAAAGGTCAATAGAATTAATGCGCTGCTTAATATTAACGACTTCAATACAATTTACGCATACGGTGATACATTCGAAGATAATGAAATGCTGGCCATTGCAGATGAAAAATATTTTCAATGGCGTAAAATGAGTTGAATGCCTTAAAACATTTATTATCAGTGTGTTAACCGTTATTGTTAAGAGATTTAGAATTTATGTGCTATACATATAATGTATGGCTGCTCTTAGATTGCGCTACCAAACCCTTGAATTCGATAACACAGATATCCATCTGTGTACTTTACGTGATAGAAATCAATTCCATGATCCAAAAGGAGAAGCTGATAAACTTGGTATTTCTTCAGCGTCATGGCCTCTTTTTGGGATTGTTTGGCCTTCAAGTATCGTGTTGGCTGATTTTATGCAAAATTACGAAATAAAGAATAAACGGATTTTGGAAATAGGTTGCGGGATAGGGCTTACCAGCCTTTTATTAAACAAACGTAAAGCAGACATAACCGCTTCTGATTACCATCCAGCCGTTTCTGAATTTTTAGATCGAAATATCAAACTTAATGGTTTGAACGCCCTCAAGTATTATCGAGTAGACTGGACGGACAATGATCATGATTTTGGTAAGTTCGACGTGATCATTGGCAGTGATGTGCTTTACGATGAATTTTCGATTGAACCCTTAGCACAATTCATTAATAAGCATACTGAAGCTAATAGTGAAGTGATTCTTGTTGACCCTAGAAGAGGGCACAAAGGAAAATTAATAAAGCATATGCATAACCATGGTTTTGATTGTACTTCAGAAAACTTTCATTCTGAGGGCTCTTCTTTTGAACCCGTTAGAGGCCACTTATTAAAGTTTAAACGTTAATTCAACTCTATATATCATCAACCACTCTCGATATACTTCGTAAACCTATTTCATTTATTTTTAACATTTTTGCTCACAAAGCTACATTTGAAGCAATGTGAAAGGCCAACATGATTATTGCAGAATCAACAAGACTGGAGTTAAGAGAGTTTTCAAAAAATGATGTTAATGGCTTCTTTGAGTTAAATAATGATCCTATTGTTCTGAAATACACTGGCGATAGCCCGTTTAAAGACAAGCTCGAAGTAATGCGGTTTATTGATAATTACCAACACTATAATGAAAATGGGTTTGGTCGTTGGTCTGTGTATTTAAAAGACAGCAATCAATATATCGGTTTTTGTGGTCTTAGGAAATGTCGTATAACAGAAGATGTGGATATCGGCTTTCGGATTAAACGCGCATTCTGGGGGCAAGGTTATGCGTCAGAAGCTGCAGATTTGTGTTTAAAGTTAGGGTTTCAGACATTTGGCTTAAACACTATCGTTGCAAGGGCTATGGACGGCAATCAAGCATCTCATGCTTTAATCAAAAAGCTCGGAATGAGGTTTGAGTCCTGTTACCAAGAAAGCGGTAAGCCGTGGCTTAAATACTCCCTTGAGAAACAACACTACCTAAAAAAATGTAAATAGCCTTCAATGACAAAAAGATTAATAAGATCGTTAAAAAAAGCGCCTGCAATTGGAATGACCAAGAATGCTTTTTTGGATACTCCATGATGAGATACGACAGAGTTCATAATGGTTACGGCTGTTGGTGTAGAACCTAAACCAAAACCACACTGTCCACCTAAAATAACGGCGGCATCATAATCTGAACCCATGACTTTAAATGTTATCCAGTATGCAAAAAGAGCCATTATTATGGTTTGGACGACTAAAATGATTAGCAGTGGCAGAGCAAGATCAAAAATTTTCCAGAGTTGAAGGTTTACTAAAGCCATTGATAGAAATAGAGATAAACTTATTTCTGCAACAAAATCCATTGAGTGTTCAGAAAATCGATATTTGGGTTTTAGTTCCAAAAGGCTGGTAATGATTATGCCGCTAAATAATGCAAAAACAAACTTAGGTAAATTCAACCACCCAATATCCAATCCTTCTACAGCATCCTTTAAGTAAGTAGCGCCTATAACACACAAGAAAAGTAAAAATGCAGAATAGAGTGTACTCGTTGGACATACTTCGTTTTTAAATGTCTCAATATCTTCTTCTAGCACTACATCTGTTGATTTAAGGTTAAGACTGGATATTCTTTTATGAGCGAGTGGTCCACCAATGAGCCCTCCTACGACTAAACCAAAAGTGGCTGCCGCTAAACCAAGCTCTAGTGTATCAATACCATATCGCTCTTGAAAGACATCAGCCCACGCTACTGCGGTACCGTGGCCACCTGACAACGTAATAGAACCCGCCACCAAACCGTATATTGGATCGAGGTTCAGCATTTTGGCTAAACTTACACCTACTCCATCTTGTAAAATGAGAAATACAGTCGTTAAGAGCAAAAAAAGACCGATATTTTTTCCGCCAGATAATATTTTGTGAAAATTAGCATTAAGGCCGACAGAGGAGAAAAACATCAACATAAATGTCTCTTGTAAAGGGACATCCATACTGATATTGAAATTCAAAAAATGAAGAATAGTGATGAAGCTTGCAGCAACAATACCACCCGTAATTGCAGAGGGAATGTTGTATTTATCTAAAACTGATATTTTAGAGTTTAATGTTTGACCAACAATCAAGCAAAGTAAAACGACAGCAAAAGAGTATATTGGATTTACGACAATATTATGTGGCATAAAGTCCCCATCATTGACCCTCGCTAAAACTGTACGACTTTAGTGGGAGCCTGTAATTTGTTTGAAGGCTCTATCGATGGTTGGGTAATTAAACTCAAATCCAGTATCAATAAGCCTTTGTGGTATTACAAATTGTCCTTCAGTGAGTAACTTGCTCATCTCTCCCATGGCAAGATTTAAAACAAAGCTCGGCATAGGTAATACTGCCGGTCGTTTTAGGTGTTTTGCTAGCGTTTTACTGAAAATCAGGTTGCTGACTGGGTTTGGGGCTGTAGCATTAAAGCAGCCTTTACATGTTGATTCTGCGATTAAGTGCTGAATAATTCTGATTAAATCACGAAGATGTATCCAGCTTATACCTTGTTTGCCACTAGCAATTGGTCCTCCTAAGCCGAGTTTAAACGGAGGCAGCATTTTAGACAGGGCCCCCCCATTTGCATCCAATACAATTCCAATACGAATGATGCAAACTCGGGTTAATTCAGACTGTGATAAAAGTGCTAACCTTTCCCACTCTTGGCATAACTGATGAGTGAATTCATTATTAGGCCGAGCAGATTCGTCTATTGGAGACGAGGATTGAGCGCCGTAATATCCTATTGCAGAAGCGCTAATAAAACAAGCTGGTGGTTTTTCACCTTTGGAAATCAATTCGCTCAGCTTTGATGTGATCTCCCATCTGCTTTGGCAAAGCTGTTGTTTTTGTTGATCTGTCCAACGTTTATCAACTATCGGTTTTCCAGCGAGATTAATGATTATGTCGAAGTGATCAAGATTGTCAAAATCATCGAGCGTGTTAATGATTCTTGGAATCTCGCCCAAAACGTCAATCGCTTTTTTGGTATCTCGGCTCAAAACGGTAATTTTATGCTGAGTGCTTAACAAAGGTACGAGTTGTCGTCCTATAAAACCAGTGCCACCAGTGATGAGTATTTTCATTGCTTTAATCCCACAATAATTTAAAGCCAAAAGTAAATTCCTTATTTTGTAAGCAAATTATAGTAGGCTTTTTATTTTGCATACTTAAAAAGAGCAAGATAAGATCATGACGTAAATTAATTCAGGGAAGTGTCTATGCCACGATTTGATCAAAATACTACCGCAGTAAAGAGTTTTATCATTCTTGCATGTTTAGTCATCGTGCTTGCAGGAATAAAAGCCGCAAGTTCGATTGTAGTACCTTTTGTACTATCAATTTTTATTGCCGTGATCTGTAACCCGGCAATCAAAATGATGTCTAGATACCGGGTTCCTAAATGGCTTTCTGTCATCGTGTTAGTCGCCTTTATCGTCTTGATGGGGATGTGGCTAACAAGTATTGTAGGCAGTTCAATTAATGAGTTCTCAAATCAATTACCTCAATATCGAGAGCAGCTTGTACAGCAATTTACTTGGGTGATAGATAGACTTCAAAGTTTTAATATTCAAATATCTAAACAGCAAGTGCTTAACTACTTTGATCCCGGAGTGGCATTGTCGATGACAACCAATATGCTCTCTGGTGTTGGGAATGTTATGGCGAATGTGTTTTTAATTATATTGACTGTGGTCTTTATGTTGTTTGAAGCTGAGTCATTCCCTAAAAAGTTGCACTTTGCCCTTGATGATCCTGAAATGCGCATCAAACAGATTGATCGTTTTCTGCAGTCAGTGAATCAATACATGGTGATTAAGACCTTAGTAAGTTTGGCGACGGGTTTGGTTGTTGGTATCGGCCTTTCAATCATAGGCGTAGATTACGCATTATTGTGGGGTGTAGTTGCATTTCTATTTAATTATATACCTAACATTGGGTCTATCATTGCCGCTATACCTGCAGTTTCGTTAGCATTAATTCAACTTGGCCCAACAGCGGCTGGTGGTACTGCCGCATTATATTTAGCGACCAATATGGTAATGGGGAATATCATCGAGCCAAGGTTTATGGGTAAAGGACTCGGTTTATCGACTCTGGTCGTATTCTTATCTTTAATTTTTTGGGGGTGGCTGTTGGGCTCTGTTGGCATGTTGTTATCAGTTCCTTTGACTATGATTGTTAAAATAGGCCTTGAATCGAGCGAAAGTGGTAATTGGCTTGCTTATCTATTGGCTGATGATGTTGAAGATAAAGCGACATCTGAAGTGGTCGAGGATAAATCAGAATAGCGCTCAATAGCCGAGCAATGCGCAAGGCGAAACATAGAGCTCTCTTTGTATAGGTTGTGGGAGCACAATGGAGCAGGGTGACAAAAAACGTTAGAATATTTAATGACAGCTACATATAATGCCTGCATTTTTTCGCAATTAGACTTTCTCTAAAATGCAGGCATTTCTCAATGTTGTTTCTGGTATGGGGCTAACCCAAGATGCCAATAGACTTTTCCATGGCCGTGGCGGCGCTTATCCACAGTGCGAACATTTATGCTTGGATTGGTTTTCTCCTGTCCTACTTCTTACAAGTTTTAAAACGCTAACAGATGACGATTTAAATACTGCTGTCGTTGCAATAAAAAACAGATGGCAAGCACTCAGTAATGAGCCACTAAACCTAGTTTTTCAATATCGTTCTGGTTTGGGAACAAAGACTGAAGTCATTGAAGGGGATGTTCCAGAAAAGCATATCGTTACTGAGCATGGCGCTCAATATCTTATTCATCTACTGAGAGGGCAGAACCACGGTTTATTCCTTGATATGTCGAATGGTAGAAACTGGGTAAAACAAAATGCCCAGGGCAAGAAAGTATTAAACCTGTTTGCTTATACCTGTGGTTTTTCCGTGGTCGCATTATTAGGTCACGCTGAAAAAGTGGTCAATATAGATATGAGCAAAGGGGCACTATCAATCGGTAAGCAAAACCATCATTTGAATGGTTTAGAAGGGAGTGCAAGTTTCCTCGGACACGATATTTTTAAATCATGGGGTAAGCTGAAAAAGAATGGTCCTTACGATATGATCATTGCTGATCCTCCGAGTAATCAAAAAGGCTCGTTTATCGCAACAAAGGATTATTCTCGGTTATTAAAGAGATTACCTGAGCTAATGGCAGATGACTGTGAATTACTTTTATGTTTGAACGCTCCTGAATTAGATGAAAATTATTTGAAAGAGCAAGTAAACGACATTGTCCCTCAGCTCGAATTTATCTCTCGTTTAGACAATCCTGATGCATTTATTGATGTAGATAGTGATAGAGCCTTGAAAGTGCTTTATTACAAAAATTCTGAAAGTCTTTCTGTTTGAGTTACATGTTTTAGGCCTGAAACCCTAGAGGTCGTTCCCAATTAACGATTTCGATTTGCTGTTGTAGATTTTTTGTTTATTCAAGACGACGAATGTGAGGTGTAGTTGCTCTACATAAGCATTCGGCAACACAGAAGAAACGAAAAATGTACGCAGCCCTACGGGTTACGCCTAAAGGTGGTAAACTTTTTGTTACTCATCTTTCATTTAGCTCACTAAACTTCTATCTTTGTGCCTCGATTTTGCCAGTTTTAGGCAGTAACAAATCGAGATGACTAATTGGGAACGGCCTCTAGTTAGCTTGATTGGTATGAAAATCAAAACAAACATTTCTGAAAGTTTTATGTAACTATCGTGGGCTTTTTTGGTAACATGCATCCCGCACGATACGGTGCAATAAGGTTATGTCTAGACAATTCGTTTTGAAGAAGGCATACCTCTGATACCCCACAAAGCTGTTACTAAAAAAGTTGGAGTTAGTTATGGACCTACATGATTATGAAAGTGCTTATTATCAAGTTAAAGATGACGTAATTGACTCTCTACCAATTGAAGTTGATGATGAAGTAGCTTTTGACTAAGCTTTTTTGCGGCATGCTCAAAAAATAACAAAATAAAAAGCCATCGCAAAAAGTATCTAAAACCACTGACTCTTGTCGGTGGTTTTTTTATGTCTATTTATTTTGTTAAGAGGCGTAAAGATAAAGCTGAAATTAGAGTAGATGTTCAATTATTTTGATAAATTCATAGATTTTATTGTTCTATATAAATCATTATTTAAAATATACAAAAATATTATTAAACTCGATTTAACTGTTCTTGGTTTAATAAATCAAACTAATTCAATATGATGCACATAGTAAATTTCTGATTATTGGTTAATAGAGTTTTTGCTTTATTTATATTTCTTTCTGGTCTAATTTCTTTTACGTTTAAAGTTATTATTGTACTTGTATAAATGTGAGCCTAGTCAGGTGGTTGTGAAGCGGAATGTGATATTTATAAGGTGTTCTAATTAAAATTTGTTTTTACCGCTTATAGGTGAAAGTATTTATATTATATAAATATAAGAGAAAATGAATTAAAAATGCGAATAATTCGGTCGTTATAAATAATTAAAAGTTCCTTTTCATTGAACCTGATGAAATTAATTTCAGACAAAGTTAAAATTGTGACTAATTATTGATTAAGCTTTCAATAAATTAAAGGTTTGTTGAAAGGTTGATTTATTCAAAATAGTTTACATTGTAGTGTCGTTCCGATTGATGGAGTCATCAATATCAATCGTATGGGGAGTAAGCGCATGAAAAGAGTAAAAATTAGTAAAAGAAAAATTAGACACTTTGCCGATAAAGTTTTTGGTAAAACGAGTAATACGGCAATTGGTGTACAACAGCAAGAAATTGAAGATGCCCGCCTAGGAGTGGTGTACTTTTTAGGCAATTTGGAAGTCGAGAAAGCTGCATCCTTTAATACTGATTTATTTGGAACCTTTGTCAGTGGCGTTACTCCCGTAAGTGATATTAAAGATGGCTGTCAGTATCTTCTGAATTTTACCCAAGCAGGAAGAAAACTTAAGAGTGGGATAGGAGCTAAAGCAGAGTTATTTAAGGAATCTAAGGTCGGTAAAGCTGTCTCATCAGGCATTGGAAAGATGAGCGAGCAGATGGATAAACTCAAGCAAATGATCGCTGAGTTTTTTCAGAAGATGCTGGATAAGATTCGCCTCACATATGGGGATGCGCTACACGGGCTTGAGTGGGTTACTGAAATGGGAACTTGGCTAGTTTCAGAGTTTGCAGGCTCATTGGCCGATGTTGTTCCTGGTCTGGGTTATGTGAATAATTTTGTCGACCTTTATGACGGTCTTCGTGGTGGAATTCTAAAATCAAAAGAGTTCATTGAGCAGTTATGGTCTGGACATGGGGTTGAATTACTAGGAGGTCACCCTTCTGTTATTGCCAAAGCACTTTCTAGACATTCAGGCATCGGTGCAGCAAAAGCTGTTGGTGGCTTAGCAATTACGACTACTACAATTGGTTTGAAAGCGGCGGGAGATGCGACTTCTGGAACAGGAACCATTATAGGGCTCGTTGCAGGCATTTTGACTCGAATTGCCAGTATGATAGATTACATTATTCAACGCTCAAGATTAACTAAAGTACTGAAGAAAGCTAAAGAGGCATGGTTGAGCCGTACAACTCCAGGCAGTCTAGTACAAGATCATAAACAGTTTTCGGAATGGTTTCAGACGTCAGTGATAACAACGCCGATTATTGCATCATTAGCTGTTGGTTCTGGTTTCGTTGCTCACCCGTATCGTTTTGCTAAATTGCTGGTTGCTGAAGATCAGGCAATCAGCGATTCCGAATTCACTAAGTGTATGAAGCACATTAAAGTGTTGCAGAAAGTCGCTGCCAATCACATCTCAGAATACAAAGATAGCTACGGTGTTGAGTTTAAAAGTGATCAACCTGTAATTACTGGGCGTTTAGCACAACTTGATGCAGGAGCTAGTAGAGGCTTTATTGAGCACGAAGAAATTCATGCAACAATGAACCAAGATGAGCATAAACAACTTATCGCAGCAAACCCGACAGCGACTCATGATGCTGCCGATCAATTTATTAAAGAAGCTGAAAATTTGTCTGAAAATTTTGTGAACGATTATCAGCAATTAGCGATAGTCGTATAATATGCTTTCAAATCGGTTAAGGGCACTTTCTTGTGCTCTTATCATTTACAAGGCTCGTAACCAATTAATGGTTTGTCACTTAAGGGTTTTGGTGCTTCATAATAAACATAACATTCCAACTTTTTTATGTAGCATTTTGAGCGTCTGTTTTTAGATTTATGAACTTGAGTGCAGCAACAAAAGATAAGATCCCAATCAATACAATAACAGCATCAATTCGATAAGTGTGAAACCATTTTTTATCCATTGTTGAATACTAATCTAAAATTCAGGCACAAAAAAAGGTGTGAGTATTGAATACACACACCTTTTATCAAGAAAGTATTTACTAAGCTACTACAAGTACTTTACAAGTGTTTGTGCCGCCAACAGTTTCCATTGCGTCACCTTTAGTCATAAGCACCATGTCACCTGAATTCAGGTAGCCAGCAGCTTTAAGCTCTTCAACTGCATTCTTTGCTAACTGATCAGCTTTGAACTGAGTTGAATCAAATTCAACTGGCATAACACCGCGGTATAAAGCCATTTTCGCAAGAGCTTGAGGATGACGAGATAAACCGAAGATAGGCAATGCAGAGCTGATGCGAGACATAAGCTTAGCAGTTTCACCAGACTCAGTTAGAGCAATAATTGCTTTGATGCCTTTTAGATGGTTCGCAGCATACATTGTAGAAAGCGCAATTGTTTCTTCAATGGTTGTGAACTCTTGGTCTAAGCGGTGTTTAGAAGCACGGATGCTTGGATGCTCTTCAGCACCGACACAAACATTGCCCATTGCAATCACGGTTTCTTCAGGGAAGTCACCAGCAGCAGTTTCAGCAGAAAGCATAACAGCATCAGTACCGTCTAAAACTGCGTTAGCAACGTCCATAACTTCAGCACGAGTAGGCATTGGGCTAGTGATCATTGTTTCCATCATTTGAGTTGCAGTAATAACTACTTTATTCAATTGACGAGAACGTAGGATAAGTTTCTTTTGAACCGCTACAAGTGCAGCGTCTCCAATTTCAACACCTAAATCACCACGAGCAACCATAACAACATCAGATGCTTTAATGACATCGTCCATTGCTTCGTCAGTAGCAACGGCTTCAGCGCGTTCAACTTTTGCTACGATCATTGGTTCATGACCAGCATCTTTTGCTAGACTGCGTGCATAATCAAGATCAGCACCAGTACGTGGGAAAGAAACGGCTAAGTAATCAACTTTGATTGCTGCTGCTGTAATAATGTCAGCTTTATCTTTATCAGTAAGTGCTGCAGCAGAAAGGCCGCCACCTTGCTTGTTGATACCTTTGTTGTTAGAAAGAGGACCTGCAACTGTCACAGTCGTGTGAACTTTGCGGCCTTCAACTTTTTCAACACGTAGCTGAACACGACCATCATCAAGCATTAGAATATCACCGATGCTTACATCTTCAGGAAGTTGCTTATAGTCGATACCAACTTGGTTTTCGTCGCCAAGACCTTTTTCAAGTTCAGCATCTAGGACAAATGATTTTCCTAAGTCTAATTGAACTTTCTTATTGTCTTTAAATGTAGAAACACGGATTTTAGGGCCTTGTAAGTCACCTAAAATAGCAACTTGCTTACCTAGTTCTTTCGCGATACTTCTTACTTGATTAGCACGTTCTAAGTGATCTTCTGGTGAGCCGTGAGAAAAGTTTAAACGGACAACATTAGCGCCTTTTATAATGATTTTGCGAAGGTTATCATCGCGATCAGTAGCTGGGCCAAGAGTAGTAACGATCTTAGTTCTGCGGAACATGGGATACTCCGATTTGTATCTATTTATGAATTCTTAAACTAGAGCTAGTTTACCAAAGAAAAAAACAATATGTAGGAAAGTTACACCAAAATGAGATATAAGAAACAGTAATTTTTGTGATGAACAGCTAATTTTTGAGAGGAAGTTGGCGAGATGCTTAAAATGATCTCGCCGTCTGTAAATAGATAGCCAATTACAAAATGGTATCTTTCGTAGTTCTTGATTCTTTTAGAACTTCTTTTACTCGCTGTAAGTTTTCACGGAAACGAGGGCCACGGCGTAACATAAAGCCAGTAGCGAGCACATCAATAATAACAAGCTGAGCTAAACGAGACGCCATTGGTAAGAAAACATCTGTATCTTCAGGTACTTCCATTGTTACGGCCAATGTGCACTCTTCTGAGAGAGGTGAATTTCGAGCTGTAATACCAATGACAGCAGCACCATTTTCACGGGCGAGTTTAGCTATTTCGATCAGAGACTTTGTACGGCCTGTGTGAGAGATCAAAACCACAACATCGCCTTCATTGCAGTTAATACAACTCATACGTTGCATTAACACATCATCAAAACACATAACCGGTACATTAAAACGGAAGAACTTGTTTTGTGCATCGTGTGCTACAGATGAAGAAGCTCCCAGGCCAAAAAAAGATATTGTTTTAGCTTGAGTCAGCATATCAACAGCTTTATTTACGGCACCAATATCGAGGCTTTGACGAGCTGTATCAAGGGAAGCCATTGAAGATTCAAAGATTTTTGTCGTGTAAGAATCTGGTGAATCATCTTCTTCAACATGACGGCTTACATAAGGTGTACCATTTGCAAGACTTTGAGCAAGATGTAATTTAAAATCAGGGAAGCCCTTTGTATCCAACCTACGGCAGAATCGATTGACGGTAGGCTCACTCACGTCAGCCATCTTGGCGAGTGTGGCAATGCTTGAATGAATTGCAGTCTGTGGAGAAGCAAGAATGACTTCAGCTACTTTACGCTCAGATTTACTGAAGTGTATGAGGCTTTTTTGAACCTTTTCTAGAGTGTTCATAGGCGTGTGTCCGCTCTAATTAATGATTGTAATTTTATTTTTGGTTTTGTACCCGATTGATCACACGTCATATTGAATCAAATCAGGATGCAGGGTGTCACTTTTTACGTCAATTTTGAAAAGTTTACTCAATCTACAGTAAGTTAACTACAAAAAGAATAGCAGATTTGTACTGTAACTGGCTACAACATAAAAATGACTAATTTGCATTTTACAGGTGCATTTAACAAATTCTGTTGTTATATTACAACAAAATCTTATGATCTTAATTGGATAATCAACTAAAGGTCACAGATAAGACATATTGATTAGCTATATTAATAAGTCTGAACCCTACAATAGGAGCGTCGTTCGTAATGGGCAAAAAAGCATCAGAAGCTAAAGCATGTGATTTTGTTTTATTCGGTACTAAGGGTGATTTGGCAAGAAGAAAACTACTGCCATCTTTATATCAACTAGATAAAGCCGAATTGCTTTCCTCTGAAACTCGCATTATTGGTGTTGCTAAAGATGATTTTACTCAGCAACAATTCCACGAGCTGGTGACCACAGCCTTAAATACCTTCGTTAAAGAAGAACTGTGTAATGAAACGGTGAAACGTTTTGTTGAACGTTGTCATTATATAGGTACCAACTTCAAAGAGGTTGAAGGTTATGCTCAATTCCATGACATTCTAGAACCAGAAAAACGAGTCATGGTGAACTATTTTGCTACACCTCCAGCCATCTTTGGTGATATCTGCCGTTGTCTTAAAGAGCAGAACCTGATCAACCCTGAAATGCGTGTTGTATTAGAAAAGCCAATTGGTCACGATTTAGAATCCTCGCAAATCATCAATAACCAAGTTTCTGCCTACTTCGATGAATCACAAGTTTACCGTATTGATCATTACCTAGGTAAAGAAACCGTTCAAAACCTTATTGCACTCCGTTTCGCTAACTCACTTTTTGCGTCAAAATGGGATAACCGTACGATCGATCATGTACAGATTACGGTTGCAGAAGAAGTTGGTATTGAAGGCCGCTGGGGCTATTTTGATAAAGCTGGCCAAATGCGAGATATGATCCAAAACCATTTGCTACAAGTTTTGACTTTAGTTGCAATGGATCCTCCCGTTAATCTTGGTGCTGACAGTATTCGTGATGAAAAAGTAAAAGTGCTTAAATCACTGCGTCGTATTAACGAGAACAACGTTTTTGAAAATACCGTTCGTGGTCAATACAGCAATGGCTTCTTAAACGGAAAGGCAGTGCCAGGATACCTTGAGGAAGAAGGGGCTAACACTGCATCAAATACAGAAACTTTTGTTGCACTGCGAGTTGATATCGATAACTGGCGTTGGGCTGGGGTACCTTTCTATCTAAGAAGTGGTAAACGCATGCCATTTAAGAGTTCAGAAATTGTAGTTTATTTCAAAAACCCACCACATAACTTGTATCGTTCAAGTTACCGTAACTTACCACCTAATAAACTGACGATTCGTCTACAGCCACACGAGGGTGTAGAGATTCAGATGATGAATAAGGTTCCAGGACTAGAGCAAAAGCAACGCCTGCAAACAACAAAGTTAGATTTAAGTTTTTCAGATACATTTAAAAACGATCGTATCGCTGATGCTTATGAGCGTTTGCTGCTTGAAGCAATGTTAGGAAATCAGGCTTTATTCGTACGCCGTGATGAGGTTGAACAAGCATGGAGCTGGGTAGATGGAATCATTGATGCGTGGGAAGAGAGTGGTGAAAAACCGAAACCGTATCCAGCAGGTTCGTGGGGACCGGTAGCATCGGTAGCCTTAATTAGTAAAGACGGTCGTTCATGGGACGAGTAGAGCGTATAAAATGAAAGAAGCAGTGTTTAAATCATTTGACGATGCTGATCAACTTGCAGAAAAGTTGGCAGAGAAAATCGCAACATTATTACAAGAAGCCATTGATTCACGTGGTAAGGCAAGTTTAGTAGTTTCTGGTGGTTCAACACCAGTGCCGTTATTCAAACTGTTAAATACAAAAAACATCGATTGGTCTGACGTTTATATCACGCTTGCTGATGAGCGTTGGGTTAATGCGGATTCGGATGCGTCAAATGAAGCTTTAGTAAAAGCGCATTTATTACAAAATAAGGCCGCATCCGCTAAATTTACAGGGTTGAAAAACATGTTTTCAACGGCTGCTGAAGGTGTGCAAATGGCAACAGACAGGCTGCAGCATTTCTCTGAACGATTTGATGTGGTGATTCTAGGTATGGGCAATGATGGTCATACCTGTTCATGGTTCCCATGTGCAGAAAGAGCCGAGTTGGAACATGCATTAACCACGCCTGATGCTATCGCTGCTGTAACACCAAGCTCTGCACCACATGAGCGTATTACATTTACAAAATCAAGAATCTTATCCAGCCGACAAATCTTTTTGCATTTGGTTGGAGAGCAAAAGCTGACGGTTTATCGTCAAGCATTAAAAGACAATGACATTTATACAATGCCAATACGAGCGGTTTTAACTCAACACAAAGCCCCTGTAGATGTGTATTGGAGTGCCTAAGGAGGCAAAATGCATTCAGTAGTTCAGTCTGTCACTGATAGGATCATCGAGCGCAGTAAAACAACGCGTGCTCAATATCTTGCAGCATTGAAGGATGCAAAAACACAAGGCGTGCATCGCAGCTCATTGAGTTGCGGTAACCTTGCCCACGGTTTTGCAGCATGTAATCCGGATGATAAAAATGCCCTAAGGCATTTTAACAAAGCGAATATTGGTATTGTGACGGCGTTTAACGACATGCTGTCAGCACATCAGCCATACGAACATTATCCCGAATTGCTGAAAAAAGCATGCCAGGAAATTGGGAGTGTTGCACAAGTAGCAGGTGGTGTACCAGCTATGTGTGATGGTGTGACTCAAGGTCAGCCTGGTATGGAGCTTAGTTTATTGAGCCGTGAGATCATCGCCATGGCTTCAGCCGTTGGTCTATCTCACAATATGTTTGACGGTGCTTTATTACTTGGGATCTGTGACAAAATTGTTCCTGGACTATTGATTGGTGCATTGAGCTTTGGTCATTTACCAATGTTATTTGTTCCAGCAGGGCCAATGAAGTCAGGTATCCCAAATAAAGAAAAAGCACGAGTTAGACAAAAGTTTGCACAAGGGCTTATTGGGCGGGAAGAACTACTCGAAGCAGAGTCTGCATCTTATCATAGTGCTGGTACTTGTACTTTCTATGGTACGGCTAACTCAAACCAATTGATGCTCGAAGTGATGGGGCTGCAATTACCCGGTTCTTCATTTGTTAATCCTGATGATCCGTTGCGTGAAGCGTTAAACAAGAAAGCAGCACAACAAGTGTGCCGTTTGACAGAAAATAGCGGTCAATACACGCCAATTGGTGAAGTTGTCAGTGAAAAATCGATTGTAAACGGAATCGTTGCGCTATTAGCAACAGGTGGTTCAACCAACTTAACCATGCACATTGTTGCTGCTGCACGTGCTGCTGGCATCATTGTGAATTGGGATGACTTCTCTGAACTGTCTGATGTGGTACCACTGCTTGCTCGTGTTTATCCGAATGGTCACGCTGATATTAATCATTTCCATGCTGCAGGTGGTATGGCTTATCTAATTCGTGAGTTGCTTGATAATGGCATGCTCCATGAGGAAGTTGAGACTGTTGCAGGGCAAGGTTTACGTACTTATACGAAAGAACCAAAAATCATCGATGGTGAGTTAACTTGGGTCGATGGTCCAACTGAAAGCCTAGATAAAGAAGTATTAACTACAGTTGAAAATGCTTTTCAACCCAATGGTGGTTTGAAGCTTATGAAAGGCAATTTAGGCCGCGCTGTTATTAAAGTCTCTGCAGTACAAGAACAAAACCGTATTGTAGAAGCGCCGGCAGTGGTGATTGACGATCAAAATAAACTTCAAAAAATCTTCGATGACGGCGGCTTAGACCGTGACTGCGTCGTTGTTGTTAAAGGACAGGGACCAAAAGCCAACGGTATGCCTGAGCTGCATAAATTGACTCCATTATTAGGCTCACAGCAAGACAAAGGCTTTAAAGTAGCTCTAGTCACTGATGGCCGAATGTCTGGTGCCTCAGGTAAGGTGCCAGCCGCAATTCACTTAACTCCAGAAGCAATTGATGGTGGATTAATTAGTAAAATTCAAGACGGAGATTTAGTTCGTGTTGATGCCATTACTGGTGACTTAAGCTTGTTGGTTGATGAAACAACACTGGCTAACCGTGAAGCTGAAAAGATTGATTTACAACGTTCACGCTATGGAATGGGACGTGAGCTGTTTGGTGCCTTGAGAGCAAACTTAAGTAGCCCTGAAACGGGCGCTCGTTCTACTCAAGCTATTGATGAACACTATTAAGGAATCGAGAATGATTAAACAAAATAATTGGTCAATTCAACCTGCAGAAGTATTTGCTTGCAGTCCAGTTGTTCCTGTTATGGTTATCAATAAAATTGAGCATGCTGTCCCTTTGGCTAAAGCACTTGTCGCTGGCGGAATCAAAGTTCTTGAAGTGACGCTTCGTACCGAATGTGCCTTAGCCGCAATTGCAAAAATTAAAGCTGAAGTACCTGACGCAATGGTTGGTGCCGGAACAGTATTAAATGAAGAACAGTTGGCAGATGCGGTTAATGCAGGTTCTGAATTTATCATTACTCCAGGTGCAACAACGCATTTATTAGAAGCTGCGATGAAAGGAAGTGTTCCGTTAATCCCTGGTGTTGCCAGCATTTCTGAAGTGATGAAGGGAATGGATCTAGGGTACACGCATTTTAAGTTCTTCCCAGCTGAAGCATCTGGTGGTGTTAAAGCTCTTAAAGCTTTTTCTGGCCCACTTTCTAATATTCGTTTTTGCCCAACAGGTGGAATTACACCTGATTCTTATAAAGATTATTTAGCATTACCCAATGTTGAATGTATTGGTGGTAGCTGGATTGCTCCTACAGATGCAATGGAATCAGGTGATTGGGATCGTATTACCGAACTTTGTAAAGAAGCACTTGCAGATTTATAAACGTTATTGATATTGCCAAATAAAAAGCCACTGAAATTACAGTGGCTTTTTTTGTTTTAATATGCATCGAGTAATTTAAAAATCTGCCGGCGCTGTTCTGGTGGAAAGGCGTAATAACTAAATGATGTTTCGCCATAAACTTTGTTCTTAATTTCGATTCTGTGCGGTAAGAAGCGAGTAATTCGATAACCTTGGTAATCGGCTTGTTTAATGTGTGTTTCATATTGATCGTCTTTGAATATGATTTTTTCATCAGTGATCTCTAATGAATGCGATCCAGCATTAAATTTAAAATAGATATACGTAAATGTAAAAATTGTGACGAGAGCTGAAACAATGAGACTCTCTATAAGGCCAATATCGAATGAAAATACCTTTTTAAAAAAGAATGCAAAAGCTAAGAAATAAATAATGTAAATAAAACCTTCATAACATCTTGAAAAATAATCTTGAAACTTAGACTGCTCGAACTTCATGACACTTCCTTATTTTGCATTCTTGTCTACATTTTTATCAAAATTAACATTTATAACAGTGGCTTACAAACTCTTGTTGGGACTTTAATCGTATGGAATGAGTGCAAGATATTGTATTCAAGTGCGGGGGGCAAAAGAATTTGTAGGTTTATGTAATGAGTATGAGCTGTATTTTTGCCAGCCAGATAACACATCCGACTGGCAAACGTAGATTTAAGTACTTATTGTTTTGGCGCCCAATCATTCCATCCTGATTTTTCTTCAGGGTGCAGTGTGAAAGTATTTTGAGGTGCGAGATGATTTGATGAAGTTGTTTTATCTTCTGTAACAACAGCAATACCACCAACAAGTATATTTTCTAGCGAACCAGTATCAATTTGTAAGCCTGAGAATATCCCTGCATCAACTTTAATGCCTGAACGTTCCCAAAATTGACTGCTCTGATTAACATATTTCGCAAACTTGCTATCAATGTAAGCTTCTATTTCCACATTATTACCATGTTTATTTAAGTGGTAAGTCTCAACTTGGCCGACAGGAATACCTCTAAAGAAAATATGAGTGCCTTTAGTTATAGATCCCAATTCACTCTTGACGAGAGTGATTCTATAGGCGCCTTTAGGTGCATCAGAAAAAGGAGTTTTACTTAACTTCCCATTGAAATTGTCTGCGTCATTTTTGCTAACACCGGGAACTACAGAGACATAAGAGCCTGTAAGTATAGTTTCAGGAGCCTTGATACCAGCTAATGAGATTTCTGCGTTAACAAGAGAATAAGTAGAGTCTGAACGAGTGAACGACTGGGCGTACTGGCTTTGCAAGTATCCCGTGGCTGTCATTGATTCTAAATCTTTGTTTAACCTTACACTCGTGATTTTACCAACTTCAAACCCTTGGTATGAGATAGGGGCGTTAGCCTTTAAGTTCGATTTCGCTGAAAAATCAATGGTTATAGGTTTTGCTTGTGCAATCGCAAGCTCACTAGAGTCGTACAGAATATGGCTAGACGTTGCGGGAGATGCTTTTAGTAACCCAAGGCTAATACTGCTTTGTAATAGACCGCTTAGAGGTGCAATATCAACTTTGATACCATTCAAACCGGCATCAATACGAGCTGCCTGATTACGCCAAAATACGGTCTTATTATTAATAAGAGAATGGAACTGTTTATTGATGCCTAATTTGATTTCAAATTTATCAGTATCGGAAAGCCATTTTACTGCTCGAATTTGACCAATACGCATTTTTTTATAAAAGATGGGCGAACCATTTTCAAGCCCATAAGATTCAGCAGATATCAGGTTGTAACCGATTGAGTTTGCTTCGATAACTGATTCACTCGCAATATCGGTAGACTGATAAAGATGTAGAGATGACGTTAATGAATTCTCTTGGTTCGATTGTTTTCCAATCAATTCAATGGAACCATTTAAAGCACTTGCAAGATCGCCTGTTTTTACCGATACACCTTTTAGGTTCGCACTGATATTCAATGCAGGCTTTGGGATGAAATAACTGGCCTTATTAATTAAATTGCGAAATTCAGGTTTAACTTCAGCTGAATATTTTACGTGGCTGAGATCTTTCGCTAGGGAAACTTCATTCACTTTACCAATTTTAATATTACGATATGTGATTGCAGACCCATCTTTCAAACCGAAGTTCTCATCACTATTGATCGTAAATTTAAATGATGGTGCTTTAGCTTCGTCTGGTTCATCGGTAAGAAGTGTATATTCAGTTTCTGAAGCGCTTGTTGTGCCTTGACCAGGAAGAAAACTAATTACTGCACCAGTAACTAACCTTGAAGCGTGTTTAATGCCATCTAAGCCTATTTGTGCACCTGCAGTCCAAAACTTTGAGGTATCAGAGAGTAAGTGAGTGTATCTGTGATAAATCTGAGCTTCTACTTCTATTTTGCCATTTTTTAATTCGGTTTTAGTTACATTGCCCATGGTTAGACCACGATATTCAATGCTAGTACCGATGTTGATGCTATCCGCTGAGTTCGTTATTAGTTTGATATTGAGCCCGCCAACGGCTTCTTCTTCAGTGTCAAACAAAGTATAAGTGGCACCTGAGTTTGTTTGCTTACTATCGCCTGGGGAATCAAAACTGATCCCGCCAGCAATGATAGAGGCTAGACTTTCAGCGTTGATTTTAATACCAGAAAGAGATGCATCAACTTTAACGCCAGATGTATTCCAGAAATGACTGTTCTTCTTAATCAAATAAGCGTATTGCTTTTCGACAAATACGCTAATAGCAACTTGATCACTCTTATCTAAGCGGAAACTCACCACATTACCTACAGGAATTTGACGGTAGAAAATATGAGAGCCTATATCAATTGAACCCAATTTTTTCGCATATAAAGTGATCAGCATCCCTTCGCTTGCAGGCATTATCGGTGGTGCTTCTAGGCTTGCTTCAAACTTTAATTTACGAACACCATCACCGGGTTTTATTGCAATATAATTGCCAGAAAATAGCGTATCTAGACCTTCAATCTTAGTAATGCTGGCTTTAGGGCTGACTAACCAGAATTGAGAGTTTTCATTTAAAAAAGGCTCCCCACGATAGTTCATATTAACGGTTACAATGACACCTTGAAGTGAACCGTCAATTTCAATATCGGTAACCTTACCAACGTTTACCCCTTGATATTTGACAAGTGTCTTACCAATTTCAATACCAGTCGCATTCGGGAAGTGAATTTTAACTTCAGTTCCTGCATCTTTTATTCCTTTGACGAGAAGCCAAATTCCCAAAAGGAATGCTACCGCTGGTAACAGCCAGATCGGGGAGAAAAGTTTCTTTTTTACTATTTTAGGAGTTTCGCTTTGAATCATGTTCCGTTTCCACTTTATCCCACAACAATCTTGTATCAAGCACTTTGGCCGCCAACTGGGTGAATAAAATTACTAGAGCAAAAGGTGTTGCAGCAGGGCCTGCTTGAGCATCAAGCAGCTGTCCCATATTAACTAGAGCAACCGTTAATGAAATTACACATAGATCAAGCATAGACCAGCGCCCAATCCATTCAATGATATGAAAACCTTTCATAAGCACACGCTTAGGAAGTGGTAAATTAAAACTGATGGCTGAAAGGTAAGTAATTAACCCCAATATTTTCAACCATGGTACGAGAATACTGGCAATAAATAGAATAATGGCTATTGGTATCATGCCTAAGTCGATGGTATGAAGAATCCCCGTAAAAATAGTATCCTCAGTTTCTTTACCTTGTTTTGTAATGATACTGATTGGATAGTAATTAGCAGGTACCAGCATGATTGCCGCTGTGATTAATAGAGCCCAGGCTTTTTGGATACTGGAGTGATCTCTATCTCGTAATTCAGTGCCGCATCTATCACAATTATTGAGCGTACGATGACATACCCTTTTGCATGTGTGACAAATTAACAAATCAAGTTCACTGCCTTGAGTATATTCCACCTTTTTAGTCATGAAGGTGGTTCCACATATGTTCTATGTCATATTCACGTTGCATAAAAATCATCGTTATGAACAACATGGTGTAGCAAAATGTCCCTATACCAAAATAAACATCAGCAAAATCACCTAAATTGAACGAGGTCACCAGCAAACTGATGATATATATTTCAGGCATCGAAAACTGTTTAATGAGATTATGCTTTTTGAGTAAAAACCTGAATGCATTTCTTGCAAATATATTATCCATAGCAAACTTGATGATTAATGTTTGCGAGAGAATAGAGAGAACGAAAAATAAGGGCGCAACAATAGCGGCAAGTATCACAGCTATCCCAACGACATAAAAGCCTTGGCTTAAAACGGCATTTGCGCCTTCAAAAACCGTAGAGGTTCTGACACTGCCAAGAAAGTGAAGTTCCAAAATGGGAAAATAGTTAGCAGGGATTAACAATATCAGTGCTGTGATGCATAAAGCTAATAAACCGTTTATGGTGCAAAATGGAGCATGATAAAGGGCTGTATGGCAACGAGGGCACAAGGCTCGGACACTCACAGGAAGCGCACGTTTAGAAACGACAACATCACAAGAATGACATAAAACGACAGATTCTAAGTCCTTGTTGGTACTACTCGACACCTTACGATTTCCATTTGGTTTTGCGTTTATCAAATTTTAGCAATACTTGTGATCAAAATCGATTTTGTTTTTAGGAAATAATGCAAATTAAAATCTAAATTTCAGCAACACGAAGGCAATAATATTAATTTTTAATTATAAATGCCATGTAACTCATTGATTAGCAATAGAACTAAAATTAATTGATATAAGATAGTTAATGATTCCTGACTTCTGGCGTTTTAATCCGTATTATTTTCACAAATGCATTAATTATCAGAATGTAATGGGCCTCACTTCCTCTTTCGAGCAAACTCGACCAGCTTCTATTATTGCTGGATCAACGGTTGTTGGAAGTTCAGTTGATGGAGCAATGAATACAGGGAAGGCTGATGCCTCTGTCACTCTAAATTCCTGTGACTATTCCGTTAAAAAAGGAGCTGCAGATCTGCTCTCTGATGATTTTTGGGAACAGGTTGATAAAGCGATTCCTAAGCCCCCACCAAAAGCTGAGCTCTTAATAGATGGCTATCATGTAGAAGCGCAAACAACTGATGAAAGTATCGTATCTGCGGCCCCTGTTAGGGTTGATCTACTTGATGTATTTTCTGATAAAGAATTGGGTCTTGCAGCAGATTTAGCTCACTTCAGTTACAGAACTAACGAACTCGACGCTTCTCAAACGTTTAAAGAAGTTGAAAGAAATTTGGATGGAACGACCAATACCGGCGTTGATTTATCTGATATACCAGAAAGTAACCCCAAGTCTGGTTTTTGCTATCGGCTTTTTTATGACTCAACCCTAAATCGATATTACTTATCTTTTCGGGGAACGGATAACGCTTCAGGTCTATTGCAGAGTGTAAAGCAAGGTGCAGCTCTCAAATCATCGGCTTACGAAAAAGCAATGCTATTAACGCAGACACTTACACAAACAGTAGGAAAAGAAAAGGTTGTATGTGTAGGGCACTCTTTGGGAGGAGGGCTTGCTTTAGCCAGTTCGAAAGTTTCAGGCTGTCGTTCTATTGTATTTAACCCTGCATCTGTTTGCGATAAAACAGCTGAGCGTTTTATTAAAAAAAATTCAAATGGAACTCAGGTTCATGATCTTGATAACCTATCGCTAGTATTTACCGTTCAAGGTGAAATATTATCGAGGTTAAACGACTTTCTCCCGTCAAGTAATGAAGGCGGGCAGCGGCACATCATTGGAGCTAAAACTTCATTAATCGAATGGCTTGGTTTCAAAGAGCATTCAATTGATCATGTACGCGATGTGTTATCTGATTACTTAACAAAAGTAAGAGAACTTAGAAGCAGAAATAGCTAAAAAGCCGCTAATAAAGCGGCTTATAGAGAAAACGACGCTATATTACAGCTCATCAACAAAGGCTTCAGCACGACCAATATAGTTAGCTGGAGTCATTTTCTTGAGTTCAATTTTCACGTCCTCAGGTAATTCAAGACCATCAATAAACGTTGAAAGTTGCTCACCATCAATACGCTTACCACGAGTGAGTTCTTTTAACTTCTCGTATGGCTTTTCAATACCATAACGGCGCATCACGGTTTGCACTGGCTCAGCCAATACTTCCCAGTTGTGATCAAGTTCATCACGAAGGTGTTCTTCGTTGACTTGCAGTTTGCTGATACCTTTTAAACTCGCTTGGTATGCAATAACAGAATGCGCAATACCAACACCTAAGTTTCTTAATACTGTTGAGTCAGTTAGGTCGCGTTGCCAACGAGAAACTGGAAGCTTAGCTGCAAGGTGTTGCATTAGAGCATTCGCAATGCCTAAGTTGCCCTCTGAGTTTTCAAAGTCAATTGGATTAACCTTGTGTGGCATGGTTGAAGAACCAATTTCGCCGGCAATAGTACGTTGCTTAAAGTGCCCTAAAGCAATGTAACCCCAGATATCACGATCGAAATCGATGAGGATTGTGTTGAAACGTGCAATTGCATCAAATAGCTCAGCAATATAATCATGTGGCTCGATTTGAGTAGTATAAGCATTCCACTCTAAACCTAAGCTCGTTACAAATTTTTCTGAAAGTTCATGCCAGTTTACCGTTGGATAAGCCGATAAGTGAGCGTTGTAGTTACCAACAGCACCGTTAATCTTACCCATCAATTCAATGGCTTTAATTTGCTTTAGTTGGCGCTCAAGACGTACAACTACGTTTGCCATTTCTTTACCAAGCGTAGAAGGTGAAGCCGGTTGACCGTGAGTACGAGACATTAATGGAATACTGCGAGTTTCTTTAGCAATCTGTTTGATTGCTGAAATCACTTTTTCGCAATAAGGCACAACAACTTGTTCTCTTGCTTCTTTTAGCATCAAACCATGGGATAGATTGTTGATGTCTTCAGAAGTACAAGCGAAATGAACAAATTCATTGATTGCATTCAGTTCAGCATTATCAGCGAATTGTTCTTTGATGAAGTACTCAACCGCCTTAACGTCATGGTTTGTGGTACGCTCAATTTCTTTTACTCGCATTGCATTATCAGCACTGAAATTATCTTTAATGCTGTCTAATCGAGCGATAGCGTCTGAACTCAATGAAGGTACTTCTTCGATACCGTTGCAGTTTGCTAATAACTTTAACCAGTTAATTTCAACTTGAACACGATATTTCGTAAGACCGAACTCACTGAAAATCTCTCTTAGCTCAACTGTTTTACTGCCATAGCGACCGTCTACAGGAGAGATAGCAGTTAGTGCGGAAAGTTCCATTATAAGCTCCTTGATGAACTCTAGTTTTTTGTAGGGGGTTCTTTCACTATCATGCCAGCGAAGGCGGGCATCCAGTGACTTTCTTTTTATAAATTCTGTAAATTATATTTTGCGGCATCAACGAGTTTTCTACGTTGAAACACGAGTTCTCTTCTTTTTCCACCCAATTGGCGCCATAGAACAGCACTACGAATAGCTGCTAACAAGTAGGCTCGTACACGCTCTTGGGTGGAAGTTTGCTTAATAATATCTGGTTTACCTGCCACCATAATTCTCGGACCAAGTACGCTGACTAAATCAACATAGATGCTAGCAAGGCTTTTGATTATTTGTTCATCAGTGATTTTAAAGTGCACTAATTGACGGTCGAGCTGGCCAATTCTTTCACCCAGCTGTGACATATTGCCGGATTTAGCCAGTTTGCGCTCTAAAGATAAAACAGCAACAAGATAGCGGGTGATCTCGATATCCTTACTGTCAGAGTCCCCAAGCTGTTGCAAAGTAAGTTTATAACCCTTTTCGAGAACAGACTTGTGAGGGTACACATCGGCTATGCTATCTGGGTTGGTAACCGGAATACTGCTTAGGCAAGCTTCTGTGGCTTCAATGTCCATTTCGCCGGTTCGAGCAATTTTTTGAACTAAAGACAGGGCATTCAAAATGCCCGCAAACGCCATTGCTTTTTCTTGTCTTTGCTGATCCATGAATTAGTCCTTGATTAACTCATCGATAATACCGCCACCTAAGCAAACTTCACCGTCATAAAATACAGCAGATTGACCTGGTGTTACTGCAGCGACTGGTTCATCAAACATGACTCGAATGGTTTCGTCATCGATATAAGTGATATAACAAGCAACATCGGTTTGGCGATAGCGAGTTTTAACGGTGAGCTTTGAACCATTTTCAGGGCCTTTTCGGTCTACCCAGTGCAACTGATTCACTTTCATTCCAACTGACATTAGGCGAGGGTGGTGACCACCTTGAGCCACAACAAGTACATTGCGGTCTAATTCTTTATCAACAACATACCAAGGATCTTCGTTGCTGTTTTTCAGGCCGCCAATACCAAGGCCTTTACGCTGACCTAACGTGTGGTACATCAAACCTTGGTGTTGACCGATTACTTCACCATCAACAGTTTCGATGTCACCCGGTTGTGCTGGTAAGTAGTTCGCTAAAAAATCTGTGAACTTGCGTTCACCGATAAAGCAAATACCGGTACTGTCCTTTTTAGATGCTGTAACTAAGCCTTGTTCTTCAGCTATTTTACGTACTTCAGGTTTTTCTAATTCACCAACAGGGAAAAGGCTGCGGGCAACTTGATCGTGTCCGAGAGTATATAGGAAGTAGCTTTGATCTTTGTTTCCATCAACGCCACGTAACATTTGAGTCGTGCCATCAACATCACGGCGACGAACGTAATGTCCCATCGCAATGTAATCTGCATCAAGTATGTCGTCAGCAAAATCTAGAAACGCTTTGAATTTTATTTCCTTGTTGCACATGATGTCAGGATTTGGTGTACGTCCTGCCTTGTACTCCTCAAGGAAATACTCAAAAACGTTGTCCCAATATTCAGATGCAAAGTTAACGGTGTGAAGTTTGATGCCAAGTTTGTCACAAACAGCTTGAGCATCTTTTAAATCTTCAGCTGCCGCACAGTATTCATCGGTATCATCTTCTTCCCAATTTTTCATGAAAAGACCTTCAACTTGGTAACCTTGCTGAAGTAGCAAATAAGCAGAAACAGAAGAGTCTACACCGCCGGACATACCAACGATGACTTTTTTATCATGATTTGTGGAATTTTCAGATGTCATAAATACTTTAAAACCAAATTAGAAATGCAAAATACGCCTAGTATTAATAGGCGCAGCATTCTATCACGGCTAAAGTATTTGAGCTACGAGAATAGCGATGAGAAGCTTATAAAAAATCAGCAGATAGACACTTTAATGGTGCCAAGTTTCCTGCAAAATAATCTTTTATCGTTTTAATGATAAGCGGACTTCTTAATTGTGCTTCGATTGCCTTGATTTCATCGAACGTCATCCAATGCGCTGCAACAATTTGAGGGTCCTGTGGTTTAGGTGTCGGTGGGTCTATGGTTACCCCGTATTGATTTACAATACAATGAAACGTAAACCTTAAAAATTGAAGATCTTCTTTAGCTTGATATTGGTCAACGCTGGTCAACGAAAGCGCTTTAGTTGCAATACCTGTCTCTTCCATTATTTCACGTTCACAAGCTTTGATAAGACCTTCGTTGGCTTCTAAATGCCCTGCTGGCTGGTTATAAACCGTTTTACCATCGATAACCTCTTCTACCATTAACAGTTTGTCATTCCATGCAACGATACCTGCTACCGTTACATTCGGTTTAAAACGTTCAGTCATTGATTCACCTTTAATGATTACAGCTTAGGATTAACTTCGATATATTTGCCAAGCTCAATCGGCTGAGCGGTATGATCTAAAGTGTACTGTCCTATACTATAGCGTACCAATCTTAACGTAGGGTAACCGATATGGGCTGTCATACGACGAACTTGTCGATTCCTACCTTCACAAATACTGATTTTTAACCATTGTGTAGGTTTATTTTTGCGTTCACGTATCGGTGGTACTCTTTGCCAGATATCAGGCTCTTCCATTAACTCAACGTTGGCTGGCAGGGTCAATCCATCTTTGAGTTCGACACCTCGGCGTAACTTATCCAGATCTGCTTCACTAGGAGCACCCTCTACTTGCACCCAATAGGTCTTGAAGGTTTTTTTGTTGGGCTGCGTCAATTTAGCTTGCAGTTTACCGTCGTTGGTGAGTAACAATAGTCCTTCACTGTCTCTGTCTAATCGGCCTGCTGCGTATACACCTTGAACATCAATATAATCTTTTAACGTCTTTCGACCTTCTTCATCGGTGAATTGACAAAGAACATCAAAAGGTTTGTTAAATAGCACTAATTTTCTATCTTCAGCAGAAACAGTTTTCTTATTTTGAAACTTATGTTTGTGACTGCCTTGGTGATTTGTTGAGCGCTTGGGGGCGTTTTTATGCCATTTAGAACGATTTTTGAAACTATTTTCAGTCAAAAGCTATCCATTAATTACTTATACCAATTACCATAATTAGTATTAATTGTTTGCTTAGGTTGACAGTTTACTAGGGTTTACGCAGCTTGGGAATTTGTAATGAATTCATAAATTCATTTATGATGCTTCTCAAATCGGCAAGTTGTCACATTTTTACTTGAATTTGCGACGCACCCATACCCTTATAAAAATTAACAATAAAGTAGCTGACCATAAGTTTTTTCAGAATTTTGGCTTTCAGGTTTGCTGGTATACAAGGCGCAATGTAGGGCGCATAGCCTTAGCTATGTAACCGAAATTGCAACGCGATAGAGCGGTAAACTTGGATGTCAAAAAATGTAAGAGAATTTATGGTCAGTTACTTAACTTCTATCCATATCTATAGGACGAGAAATGAAAGATAAAACTCCAACAATTATTTATACAGAGACAGATGAGGCACCAGCATTAGCAACGCATTCTCTGTTACCTATCATTAAGCGTTTCACCAGCGCTGCTGATGTAAATGTTGAAACCCGTGACATTTCTTTGTCTGGACGTATCATTGCGACTTTTCCTGAATTCTTAACTGAAAGCCAACGCATTTCTGATGCGCTAGCAGAATTAGGTGAAATGGCGAAAACGCCAGAAGCAAATATCATTAAACTGCCTAATATCAGTGCGTCTATCCCACAGCTAAAAGCTTGTATTGCTGAGCTACAGGCGCAAGGTTATCAATTACCTAACTATCCTGATGAGCCACAAAATGACAAAGAGTCAGCGATCAAAGCGGCTTACGATAAAATTAAAGGTAGTGCGGTAAACCCAGTACTTCGTGAAGGTAACTCTGATCGTCGTGCACCAAATGCTGTTAAGAACTACGCCAAGAAAAACCCACATTCTATGGGGGCATGGTCTTCAGACTCTAAGTCTCACGTAGCGCACATGTCTAACGGCGATTATTTCAGCACTGAGCAATCAGTAACTGTTGCTAATGAAACTTCTGTTGATGTTGTATTAACGAAAGCTGATGGCACTAAGCAAACATTAAAATCTGGTATCAACCTACTGGCTGGTGAAGTTATTGACTCAGCTGTAATGAACCAAAAAGCATTGGTGAGCTTCTTTGAAGCTGAAATTGAGAAAGCGAAGCAAGAAGATGTACTTTTATCGCTTCACTTAAAAGCTACCATGATGAAGGTTTCTGATCCAATCTTCTTCGGTCATGCGGTTAAAGCTTTCTACAAGCCAGTATTTGAAAAATTCGCTGCTGAATTTGAACAACTTGGTGTTGATGCGAATAACGGCTTTGGTGATGTTGTTTCTAAAATTAAAAACCTTCCAGCTGATAAGCAAGCCGAAATCAATGCAGCAATCGAAGCTGTATATGCCGATCGTCCTGCATTAGCTATGGTTGATTCTGATAAAGGCATCACAAACTTACATGTACCAAGTGACATCATCATTGATGCTTCTATGCCTGCTGCAATTCGTGCGAGCGGTCAAATGTGGGGCCCTGATGGCGAGCAAAAAGACACTAAATACATGATCCCAGATCGTAGCTATGCAACTATCTACGATGAAACGGTTAAATTCTGTATCGAAAATGGTGCATTTGATCCAGCAACGATGGGTACTGTACCAAACGTAGGCCTGATGGCTCAAAAAGCAGAAGAATACGGTAGCCATGACAAGACTTTCGAAGTTGCTGACGCAGGTGTTGTGACGGTTGTTGATGCAGAAGGCAATACGCTTATGACTCAAAATGTTGAGCAAGGCGATATCTTCAGAATGTGTCAGGTTAAAGATGCGCCTATCCGTGATTGGGTTAAATTAGCGGTGAATCGTGCACGTTTGAGCCAGACTCCTGCTGTTTTTTGGTTAGACAAAAACCGTGCTCATGATGCTCAGTTAATCAGCAAAGTAGAAGAGTACCTTAAAGAGCACGATACAGCTGGCCTTGAACTTCATATTATGGCTCCACAAGAAGCGACTCGCTTCTCGTTAGTGCGCATTAAGGAAGGTAAAGATACGATTTCAGTTACAGGTAACGTGTTACGTGATTATCTAACTGACTTGTTCCCAATCCTTGAGTTAGGTACAAGTGCAAAAATGCTGTCTATCGTTCCACTAATGAATGGCGGTGGTTTATTCGAAACTGGTGCTGGTGGTAGTGCGCCTAAGCACGTGCAGCAAGTTGAGAAAGAAGGTCACTTACGTTGGGATTCATTAGGTGAGTTCTTAGCGTTAGGTGCTTCTCTAGAGCACCTAAGCCAAAACACGGGTAACGAAAAAGCAATGGTTCTAGCGAAAACGCTAGATGGTGCAATTGGTAAATTCTTAGACAATAATAAGTCACCTTCACGTAAAGTGGGTCAGCTTGATAACCGTGGTAGTCACTTTTATCTAGCGATGTACTGGGCTGAAGCACTTAAAGTACAGTCTGAAGATGCAGAACTTGCACAAGCATTTGCTGAGTTGGCTGAGAAGATGACTGCCAATGAAGAAACGATTATTGCTGAATTGAATGGTGCACAAGGCCCAGCTGTTGACTTAAAGGGTTACTATCGCCCTGATGCAGCTTTGGCAAGTAAAGCTATGCGCCCAAGCGCTACATTAAATGCGTTGATTGGATAAATGATAAAATTGAACTTGAGCTGTTGAGGTTAATGGCTCAAGTTTAAAACCTTCATTTGTATCAATTGATAGGCATTAAAAAAGGAAGCTATTTGAGCTTCCTTTTTATTCTTTAAATACACCATTCAACCGCTTTATTTAATCGAAACCGAATAGACAAGCAGAGTTATTATTTATTTTACAGGTGTGATGGCTGAAGCATGCATACCCTTCGGGCCTTGCTCAACTTGATATTCAACAGGTTGTCCAGCCTTAAGAGTTCTATATCCATCCATGTCGATGATTGAATAATGTGCAAAAATATCTTCGCCGCCTTCGTCTGGGCAGATAAACCCAAAACCTTTGGCGTTGTTGAACCACTTCACAGTTCCGCTTGCCATACTTCCACTTCCTTCTGTTGTCTACTTCTCGGTAAGATAGTAAAAACTAAATGAACATAAAGGTATTTACGTTCGGCAACCAGAATGTGATGATATTTATAAGATGTCAAGATAAATTTAACAAAAATACAACATATAAACTGTGATAATGACAGTTGCATGTCAAACAATGTAGATTAGACATGGTTTCTACAAAGAGGTTTAACCAGTAATGAGCAAATTAGGTAGTGCAGAAGTTGTGGAAGATGATGTTTTAACAGAACTTTCCCCGCCTTCTATGTACCAGGTCGTTTTAAATAACGATGATTACACGCCAATGGATTTTGTTGTCGAAGTGTTAGAAGTTTTTTTTAACAAGAATGAACAGCAGGCGACAGATATAATGTTAACTATTCATCATCAAGGAAAAGGCATTTGTGGCACTTATCCTTTTGATATTGCAGAGACTAAAGTTATTCAGGTGAATCAATTTTCGAGAGATAATGAACATCCTTTGCTTTGTACGCTAGAGAAAATATGAAAATATATTACGCTAAGAGTATCGGGTTATTTTTTTGGGGGTGCCTATGCTGAACAAAGATTTAGAAGTGACATTGAATTCAGCTTTTCAGCAAGCTAAAGATTCTCGGCACGAATATATGACAGTAGAGCATTTATTGCTCGCGCTTTTGGACAACCCGTCCGCTCAAGAAGCTTTACTATCGTGTGGTGCAGACATTAATCGCCTTAGAGATGAAGTCAGTCGCTTCATTGAGCAAACTACGCCGCTGATGGCTGAGACAGGTGAAGATAAAGATACGCAGCCTACATTAGGTTTTCAGCGTGTTCTTCAACGTGCCGTATTCCATGTGCAATCTTCTGGTCGTAACGAGGTCACTGGAGCAAATGTACTGGTTGCGATTTTCAGTGAACAAGAATCACAAGCCGTTTATTTACTTAGACGTTGCGATATTACTCGACTAGATGTGGTTAACTTCATTTCTCATGGTGTCACTAAGTCGGATAGTGAGCCTGAGTCAATCAGTTTTGAAGCGGGTGATTCTGAAACGGAAACTGAGCAAGAGAAAAGTATTCTTGCACAATATACGACAAACCTAAATAAAATGGCTGAGCGGGGTGATATTGACCCGTTAATTGGTCGTGATAATGAAATTGAACGAACCGTTCAAACCTTATGTCGTAGAAGAAAGAACAATCCGTTACTTGTCGGTGAGGCTGGTGTGGGTAAAACCGCCATCGCTGAAGGTCTTGCTTATCGCATCCATCAAAAAGAAGTGCCGACAGTGATGGAAGATGCGACGGTTTATTCATTAGACTTGGGAGCTCTGCTCGCAGGTACTAAATATCGTGGTGATTTTGAGAAACGCTTTAAAAGCTTATTGAAAGAACTGACAGCGGATGAGCATGCCATTCTCTTTATTGATGAAATCCATACCATCATTGGCGCTGGTGCAGCTTCTGGCGGTGTAATGGATGCCTCAAACTTGTTGAAGCCTCTATTATCAAGTGGCAACTTGCGCTGTATGGGCTCTACGACTTTCCAAGAGTTCCAGAGCATTTTTGATAAAGATAAAGCGTTAGCAAGACGTTTCCAAAAGATCGATATTAATGAACCAAGTGTGGCTGAAACGACATTGATTTTGAAAGGCCTTAAAACCAAATATGAAGATCATCACAGCGTTCGTTACACTCAAGAAGCCTTAAGCACTGCAGCTAAGTTATCCGCTAAACATATCAATGATCGCCACTTACCTGATAAAGCCATTGATGTGATTGACGAAGCGGGTGCTCGTATGGCGATGCAACCGAAAACGAAGCGAAAGAAAACGATTGGCAAATTCGAAATTGAAGAAATCATTGCCAAAATCGCACGTATCCCTGAGAAGACGGTTACCGCATCAGATAAAGATTTACTCAAGAACCTTGAGCGTAATCTTAAAATGGTAGTATTCGGCCAGAATAAAGCGATTGAGAGCCTAAGTTCAGCAATTAGACTCTCTCGTAGCGGCTTGGGACAAGAGAAAAAGCCCGTTGGTAGTTTCTTATTCGCAGGGCCAACAGGTGTAGGTAAAACAGAGGTAACCAACCAACTAGCAAATTGCCTTGGCATGAAGCTCGTACGCTTTGATATGTCGGAGTATATGGAAGCTCATGCGGTTGCTCGGTTAATTGGTGCGCCTCCAGGTTACGTGGGTTATGAACAAGGTGGTCTATTAACGGATGCTGTTATCAAGCAGCCGCATTGCGTTGTCTTATTGGATGAAATTGAGAAGGCACACCCTGATGTTTATAACTTGCTATTACAAGTTATGGATCACGGTACTTTAACGGATAACAATGGCCGTAAAGCCGATTTCAGAAACGTAACCTTGGTGATGACTACGAATGCTGGTGTCCAAGAAACCATTAAGCAATCTATCGGTTTCCAACAATTGGATAGAAGTGATGATGCGATGGATGAAATCAATCGTGTGTTTACACCAGAATTCAGAAACCGGTTAGATGGCATTATTTGGTTCAATCACCTAGATATGACTGTTATAGCTAAAGTTGTCGATAAGTTCTTGGTTGAATTGCAAGCTCAGCTTGATGATAAGCGTGTTGTACTTACTGTGACCGATGAGGCAAGAACTTTACTCGCTGAAAAAGGTTACGATAAGAACATGGGAGCTCGTCCTATGTCACGAGTTGTGACTGATTTGATCAAGCGCCCATTAGCTGACGAAATTCTCTTCGGTGAGCTAGAGTCTGGTGGTAAAGCAACAGTAGATGCTAAAGATGGTGAAATTGTGATTGAATCAAAATCACCCGCGAAAGCAGTTACTAAATAGATATTACGAGTATCTTAAACAGAAAAACCCGGCAATAACCGGGTTTTTTAATAGATGGAATATATTCTTGCTAGATTAGCGTGCGCGGAAGACGATACGTCCCTTAGTTAAATCGTAAGGAGTCAATTGCACTGTAACTTTGTCACCAGTAAGAATGCGAATATAGTTTTTACGCATTTTTCCAGAAATATGCGCAATGACAACGTGACCGTTCTCCAGCTCTACACGAAACATAGTGTTTGGTAGAGTCTCAAGGATTGTGCCTTGCATCTCAATGTTGTCTTCTTTCGCCATTAAATTATTATCCCATTACCTTCAAATATAAAAATTGCGCGTATCATGCCCCAATTTATACAAACTGTAAAGGGCAGCATTAAAAAACCACAAGATTAATTGTGTCTTTGCCAGCCTTGATCTGTAAGTACTTCATAAGGGCGATATAACTTTTTATAGTTCATTTTTCGACATTCATCAATTTGATAGCCTAAGTACACATAATGCTTATTCGTTTTCTGTGCTAACTCAATTTGTACTAGAATCATATAGCTGCCTAATGAGTAATCGGCATAGTCATTATCAAAGAAACTGTAGATGGCACTGACAGAGTTTTTTAAAACATCCGTAACAGCAACTCCAATTAATTTATCGCCATCGTAAATTTCTACAAATGAATCAGGCAACCAAGAGCAAAGCAAAAACTGTTCATATTGATTTCTATCTGCAGGATACATGGGGCCGTCAAAGTGTCTGGCCTCAATATATTCTTGATATAACTTAAAATATACTTCTTTATTTTTATCCGCTAACTTCCAAGTGAATCGCTCATTCTTTTTTAGCGTTCTTTTTTGGCGCTTAGATAGTTTGAACTCATCAACATTAATCCGAATTGGTTTACACTCAGCACAAGCAGGGCAGTGGGGTTTGTATATAGCGCTGCCATTTCGTCGAAAGCCTAAACTTAATAACCGTTCATAGAGAGAAAGATCAATCTCGTAATCTGTGAGCGTTAATAATTGCTCTTGCTTACCCTCAAGGTAGCTGCAATCAAATGGGTGAGTTAAGCCGAAATAAATCAGCTCTTCTGTCGATGTAGTTCTATTATTCACGAACTCCCCCTTCACGAAATACTCTAGCTTGCCAGCAACCTTGTTTTGGTTGTTGTGCTTTAAACTTGGCTAACAAAGTTAAAAAGTCACTTCTTGAAATAATTCTAGCACCAAGGCTCTCTAGGTGAGGATTCATCATTTGTGTATCTATTAAAGCGTAGTCAAATTCGAGCAATAATTCTTGAAGATAAACCATTGCGACTTTTGATGCATTGGTTTTAGTGTGGAACATCGACTCGCCGCAAAATACTCGCCCTACAGCAATACCGTACAAGCCGCCAATTAACTGGTCTTGATCCCAAACTTCTATTGAATGTGCTTGTCCTAAGGTGTGGAGCTGATAATAAGCATCTTGTATATCTTGTGTAATCCAAGTGGCTTCTTGTTTTAATCTAGGCTTGGCACAATGTTGAATTACAGACTTAAAATCGTTATTAATTGTGATCATCCAATCCGATTTTTTTAAAAACTTTTTTAAGCTTTTGCTGATGTGAAGTTGTCCTGGGATAACCGCAGCTCTAGGATCTGGTGACCACCATAAAATGGGGTCTTGATCATCAAACCAAGGAAAAATGCCGTTATGGTATGCAGCAATTAATCGAGCTGGAGATAAGTCGCCACCAATAGCTAAAAGCCCGTTTGGTTCAGCGAGTGCTAAACTCGGATCAGGAAAGCTATGATCAGATTCAGTGAGAAAAGTTAACGAATGCATGTTTTTAGAGTAATGTAGTTCTTATATATAAATTAACGGAAAATTGATTATGATAAAACCTAAACTCGGCAGTTTCATTTTACTGTGTTTATTTTCAAGCTTAGTCTTTGCTTCTGGTCCGTACAACCGTAACAAGGCACAACCTGTTAAAGAAGTGGTTTATGGTGATGTTACCTCAATTCGAAATATCACTCAGCAAGAGATCATTAAAGATAGAAATAGTGGTTGGAAGACGTTTGGTGGCGCTTTGTTAGGTGGTGTGATTGGTAATCAATTTGGTAAAGGTAGCGGAAGAGACATTGCAACTGTTTTAGGTGCAATTGCTGGTGGTAGTATTGCTAACCAGCAGAGTAGTCAACCAAGATACCGTGAATATAAGCTGATTGAAATGATGATCAAACAAGATGATGGTAAGAGCGTCATGATTGTTCAAGACCTTGATCCTGGAATGCCTTTTAAGGCTGGTGATAGGGTGAGAGTGGTTTATTTGGAGAATAGTGTCAGGGTTGATATTGCGATGTGATTACATCACTTTATTTATTTTAAACTTCTACTTTAGTCTCAAAGTCGTGGAGTTGCACTCCACACTGCCAAAAAGGGAAGCCTCCAGCAGCTTCCCCCTCTTGCCCCTGAGCCGCCCATAAGAAGCTAAGCATTTCAGATATTCTTGAATAACTTCAGTAGGGGAGTCATCGCAGCCTGCAAATTTCTTTGGAGTAGTCTATAAGTAGATTTTTCTCCAAAATGATTTAGAACTTTAACTCAAAAGTATCATCGAAAGTTTCGTGATAGATTAGATTTTATAGTTGAATATATTTTAATTTAAAAACAATAATTTCCGCTGTATAAAATCACAGTGTTAAATAAATTCCAGTTTTCAGGACAAAAAAAGGAAAAAATCCTGCTTTCAACTGATAAGTCCTTTTAGTTGATTTTGATAAGTTATTGAAATATTTGTATCAAATGTTTTATAGTTGTGAAATTAAAAATCTTTAAAGGGAAAGGTCTGATGAGTAAAAGGAGGACTTTTTCCCTCTAATAAGCTGTTAGGTATTTATATGAGCCTTTTACCAATGGCTGATGCCTCGGAAAATGAAAACCTTATTCCTTCATTGAAAAAGTTAATAGAAAAAAGGCAGTTAGTTGGTTTATGTAACAATACAAAATGGAATGAAGTTCTAAATTGTTTCAGGGAAAACAATTGGACTGTAGCAAATCGTTCAAAAGACATTTCAGGTTACATTTCCAATTGGGAAAATGATTGGCTTTATCGGTTACCTTTTCCATTTATTTCAGTAGAATGGTTTGATATTGGATATGAAGTTTTCAACCAAAAAGTATGTAATGGTGGCTTAGTTGAAACAAATGTGTGTAAAAAAACAGAAATACTAAACTCACTACAACAAATCGGTGTTGAATTTGAGGCTAATAGTAAATTTGTACGCATATGGGGTTACGGTCCTAAATGTTACATAGGTTTTAACTAGCATCATACCTAACAAGCAATTCAACAGGACTGCAAAATGTTTGGCTTTGCTCCTTCGTCGCAAATTATAGCCAAAAATTTTCAGCCCGTTAATT